>NZ_JABXKJ010000184.1 GCF_017115085.1 Nostoc sp. NMS7
AACATCTGCTTCAATGCTCCTAGATTACATCTTTTAACTTAAGTTGACACCAATGAGCATTGCTGTGCCCCTACCAACGTATTTGTATCATTTATGAAGAAAGCACTCAAGTAAAACACTGTTGATCATCAATAGAAATACAATTAAATTTATAATAAACAGTATTTCGATGGTATAAAATACTTTACTAGAATCTAATTAATGTGAGATGCTAAAAACATCCAATAAAAAAAAATTAAATTACTTAAATAGGATTTTGGCTAATATTATTACACAGTAAACTAAACAGGCGATCGCAGATATTGAAAATATCTCAAAGTCTGCCAATAGTCAGCTACTAAATTCTATATTTACACTACTTGAAAACTAAAGCTAAAACTTGCCCAATTATTCACATCTAAGATATATGAGTCGGCTGCTGTGCCATTCATCCCTGTTTTGAGGGTGCTGGCGTTATGTAAGTCTTGTAGCAAGGTTTGGGCAACGTCTAAGGAATTCAACAATGGGCTAATCGGACTTTGTTCGGCTGTGGAATACTTTTCAGTGTTCAAAGCGGCGAGAGTTTCGCTAAAAGGGGCAGTACTAAGAATCAGTTGTTGTTCGTAAAATAAAGCTAGCCCTGAAATCACCCATTCGGAAGCAGTATTAGTTTGAGGTAGGGTGAGGGTTTCGCCTGGAGGGATGACGACTTGTTTGAGGAGGGGCTTAGTGTCCGCAGTGTTTGGTTCTTGAGGGGTTTCCCAAGAGTAGAAGGCAATTGCTGTATGATTATTGTTTAATCCTAGCAAGATTAAATATACTGGGCGATCGCTCTGGTTTTCTACTCGATATTGCATTCGACTACCCATAGGCACAATCGCAGTGGAGAGTGATTTTTTAATCGAAGTTTCAGTTTTGAAAGTTCGCACTGTTTCGCGCTGCATGACGACACTCGGCAATCTTTCAGTAATTATTTCTAAGGTTACCTTGAGAGGCAAGCGGGAAGAACCTTGATTTTCTGTAAGTCGCCATAACTTGGCCGCTAGCAAGCTTGATAATTTCGGCGCTAACCTCTGCACTGTTAATTTTACTGCTTCTCCTACTTCTCCGGTGCTATTGGGAATTAGCTCGCCACCAAGAGAAAATAGACCATAACGACTAGGCGTTTGCTGTAGCTTGGCAAATAGATAATCAGCTGGTTTTTCCCCTACTACTACGGTGGACACATGCGAAAATGCAGCAAAGGCACTGATAGCGTCTACCCGCTCAATTCTTTCTAATCCAGTATCCAAAGCAATTGTTAAATTAATATTCCGGGGTAAAACTCGGACTGCTTCTTGGACAAGTTCACCGACTTGCAGAGGAGTTGTACGATCAATTTTGGAAATTTGCGCTTTTGCTGTTAACCCAGTGCGCGATCGCAATATTAACTCTTCTCCTGTTGCTAAGGTCAATCGAGAATTCACTCCGTAGTATAGCAGCACTTGTGGAGGTAATCCTGCCAACCACAGATGGACTGTTTTGCCGTCGTCTTCAATAGCATTCACCGCGCCTTCTGTACCAATGAGATTGTCTGGCACTAGAGACGTTATATGTTGATTTTTCTGATTACTTAATAAGGCTGGTTGCTGTTTACTACCCAATTTGGATAGAGAATTTTCCACCTGAGAGAGGGCGACTTGAATTGTGGTGGCTGGAGTAAATTCCCACAAATACTGCGTTAAGGCGTAGGTAAATAACCCGGCACTAAAACCAGAAAAGAGTCCTTCTCTCGCCGACTGCTTTGGATTTGAGGTAGCTGTTAAGACAACAGGAGTGCTGGGTAAGTTTTGAGTTTTAAGTTGTTTGAGCAAGTCGAGTTCATCTACTGCTAGCTTTGCTTCTACTAACTCTTCAAGGGCGCGAGTTTTTAATCCTAAGACTGTACTAGGAGCATAATAGCTAGTATCCAATACTGCTGTTACCTGGTGTGTGGGGAGCGATCGCAATAATAGCAGTAGAGTTTCTTCTAATATATAGTTGACTATTTTCTCATCTTGTGGTTTTTTTCTTACATTAGCTGGCACCAGAGCATTTGGCATTGTATCTGGCGATGTTTCCAATTTTACACGACTGCCATAGCCGCTAAAGTGGAAGACAACTAGATCACCGGGTTTAGCTTGCTTACTCAAATGATCCGAAAAAGCCGCCTCAATGAATTCCCTGCTAGCTTCTTCCTCAGTTAAGGTTAGGATATCTGACCCTTGGAAGCCAAAGCGATGAATCAAAAGTTCTCTTTGCAGTTCCACATCGGTGAGACAACCACTGAGGGCTGGAATTTTTGGGTATTGGTTAATACCTATTAGCAATGCCAACTTGCGCGGATTGGGTTGTGCTAAAGCTTGATAATAGTGATTTCCCAAAGTCAACCACTCAGCTTCAGTTACCCCCAATACCGCGAGTATTGAGCCAATTCTCTGTAAAAACGTGCGCCGTTTCATAATTAGCTATCAGCTCTCAGCTATCAGTTAGAAGCTTACAGGGCTGAACTCTGTAATGTAAAGTTACAGATGGTGTTTGCTTGATCAAAGTGTGGGGAGTGGGGAGTAGGGAGTAGGGACAAGGAAAATTAGAGACTGATTCATCCACCTTGGAACTGGATTCATCCACCTCGGAACTTCAATGCCCAATGCCCAATACTTCTCTACGAGAGGCTGCACCAACCACTTCTCTACGAGACGCTGTTCGCGTTCGCTCAGTACAAGTGCCCAATGCCCTAGACAGGTACTTGTATCCGCATTGCCCGCGCCAATTCTGCCGCCACCTCTGGACGGGAAAATTCTGGTGGAGGTAATTCACCGCGTCGCAGCATTTCTCTAACTTTTGTCCCCGATAGGTGAATGCGTTCTTCTGGCCTGCTGGGACTAGTTTTAGATGTTGCCATTTGCTTAGTACGCATGCAGTAAAAAGCGTGTTCAAATTTCATCGGCACAATGCCCAATTCACTTGGCGCAAACTCTTCAAAGATATACTGAGCATCATAAGTACCGTAATAGTCACCGACGCCAGCATGATCCCGTCCGACGATAAAGTGAGTACAGCCGTAGTTTTTGCGAACTAAAGCATGGAATATTGCCTCACGAGGGCCAGCATAACGCATTGCGGCTGGATTTATTGCCAAAGTCACCCTGTCTAAAGGGTAGTAGTGTTCCAGCAAAATTTCATAGCAGCGCATCCGCACGTCGGCGGCAATATCATCTTCTTTTGTCGCCCCGACTAATGGGTGCAAAAATAGACCATCAACGATTTCTAAAGCGCACTTTTGAATATATTCATGGGCGCGGTGGATGGGGTTGCGAGTTTGAAAGCCGACGATAGTTTTCCAACCCTTGTCTCTAAACAACTCTCGTGAGGCAGCTGGATCTATTTGATAAGTGGGAAACTGGGGATGAGGTTGGCGTTGTAACAGCCAAATATCACCCGCCAGATGTACATTACCTTGGTTATAGAGTACCTGCACGCCGGGATGATTGACATCATCAGTGCGGTAAACCTTTATTGCTTCGCGGGTTTTGTCGTAGTGATATTTTTGCGTCAGTTGCAAAACTCCGATAAATTCACCTTTGGAGTTATCCAAACGGATTAAGCTGCCTGACTGCAAGGGGGAAGCTACTTCTTCGCTGACCGATAGTGTAATCGGAATTGACCACACAAGACCGTTAGCTAGTCGCATTTCTGTAACAGTGCGATCGTAGTCTTCCTGGTTCATAAAACCCGTGAGTGGACTAAAAGCACCGATCGCAATCATTTCTACATCAGAAACGGCGCGATCGTCAAGTTGCACTCGCGGCAAAAAGTCAGCTTTTGAGAGAAACTCTGCTCTTTGTTCTGGTGTGGCGATCCGGTTAACCAACTGTCCACCGTGGGGGGCTATGGCATCTGGATTGTGACTCAATGTAATCCCCTCTTTGTATTAACTGCTATTGTTTCAGATTATGTACTAACTTATCAAATGCTGGTACGTAGATAAAAAGAGTTTCGGAATATGGGGGCTTGAAATTGGGGCTGGGACTTAAGTATTCTAAAAATTTACTCTATTTTTTAGGTTAGGCTAAAGTTAATCTACGCTTTGGTGATTGAAGAGTTCTATTATTTGGAATTGCTTATGACTGCTGTATCACCTGTTTTTAAACCTGTTAGCCAGATGCAGCTAGAACCTGGTAGTACAGTGTCTATTCAACATGTCAGCTGGGAAGAATTTGAGTCTATCTTGCAGTAACTGGGAGAAAAGCGATCGCTACGAGTTGCTTATAGTAAGTCTACGTTAGAAATTAAGGATTTAAAAAGTATCTTGTTTTTTATCTTCCTTCGGAGTTGGCTGACTTCCAGCTTGAAAAATCTGTTCAGCAGTTAAATTTAACTCTAGGAAATTTATCGAGTTTGTTTTCTCTATTATATGCAGCTTCATATTAAATTGGTATTACAACTCAATACAGTTCAGTTAAGCATTTTTTTCTTCTCTTCCTTTGCGTTCTTCTCTACGAGACGCTACGCGAATGCGTCCTTGGCGGTAGCCTGCGGCAAGCCGCTCCGCGTCTACGTAAAAAAAATTAACTTTGACAAAGAGTTAAGCCCAAGCGTATTGGGTTACAAATGACAAATGACAAACAACAAATGACTACTCAACAGCTTGATACAACTTCATCACCTGGGTAAGCGCTAACCTCGACTCAACGCCGAGTGTCATGGGGGATGTATGACCACAAGATAGATGTTCAGAGGCGGCACAGCCGATCATGGCGGCGTTATCAGTACAGAATTTCAGAGGGGGGAATAGGACGCGTAGGTTATGTTCAATGGCGGCAGCTTGGAGGTTTTTTCTCAACCCGCTATTAGCTGCTACACCGCCACCAATAGCAATTGTGTCTAGACCATAGTCTAAGGCACAGGCGATCGCTCTTTTGGTCAGCGATCGCGCTACGGTTTCCTGAAAGCTAGCTGCTACATCTGCCACTGGTACTTGTCCACCATCTTTCTCTAACTGCTGCACTAAACGTAATACAGCCGTTTTTAACCCACTAAAACTCGTATCATAACGATGAAACCCCCCGCCCGGTAGAGAAACTTTTCCTTCTGGTAGAGCAAAGGCTTGAGGATTGCCCACTTGTGCCAACTTGTCAATCATTGGGCCACCCGGATAACCCAGCTTTAATAATCGCGCCACTTTATCAAAGGCTTCACCTGCAGCATCATCACGAGTTTGTCCCAGAGTTTCGTAATTACCACAATCTTTGACATAAATCAAGCTTGTATGTCCGCCTGAAACTAGTAAGCTAAGGAAAGGGGGATTTAAAGTTGATTCGCTCAGGTAAGTTGCGTAAATGTGACCTTCGAGGTGATGAACTCCCAAAAATGGCTTGTTATGTACCATTGCCAGAGTTTTGGCAGCAGTTAACCCCACCAACAGCGCTCCTACGAGTCCAGGGGCGCAAGTTGCGGCAATTGCGTCAATTTTTCCCCAGTCTAGTTGGGCTTGCTCTAAGGCTTGAGCGATCGCATGATTGATCGTTTCCAAATGCTGGCGAGAGGCTACTTCTGGTACTACCCCACCATACTGCTGATGGACTGGAATTTGCGAGGCGACGATACTGCTGTAAACTTTACGATTGTTAACAATTGCGACGGCAGTTTCATCACAGCTTGTTTCTATTGCTAAAACGGTTGCCATTGGGAATAATTAGTGCTGAGTCTCGAGTCCTGAATAGTAAAGAGAAAATCTTACTTCTTTACTACCCTACTACAACAATTCTGATATTCGGCACGGGCTAAACGCCCCGCTAACAGGACTCAGCGCTTTATTTTGGTTGAGAAACTTTAACTTTTATTTACTTAAACTTTACTCTGTTCCCAGCCAAGAGTATGATGACTTCCTAGTTATGCAAATAAACGAACTGTACAAGCCGCTTCGTTTTGTACAAAGAACTTTTTGTTTTGTAATAAAAGGAAACAACTCTATGCGACGATTGTTTGCTTTGATTTTAGCGATTTGTCTTTGGTTCAATTTTGCCTCCCCAGCAAAAGCTTTAGGGGCTAATTTGACACCGTGCAAGGACAATCCCGCTTTTCAAGAGCTAGCAGCTAATGCCCGTAATACCACTGGTGACCCCGAATCAGGGAGAAAGCGGTTTGAGCGTTATTCTCAGGCGCTGTGTGGTCCTGAGGGTTATCCCCACTTGATTGTTGATAGTCGTCTAGATCATGCTGGTGACTTTCTGATCCCTAGCATTCTGTTTTTATATATTGCTGGTTGGATTGGTTGGGTAGGTCGTGCCTATCTGCAAGCGATCAAAAAGGAATCTGACACTGAACTAAAAGAAATCCAAATCGATCTAGGTTTGGCACTACCGATCATGCTGTCAGGTTTTACTTGGCCAGTAGCAGCAGTCCAAGAACTTCTCTCTGGAAAATTAACAGCCAAGGATTCAGAAATTCCCATTTCCCCCCGCTAAATTAGCTCAACTAATTCATTTGTTTTGGAGACTAAATTCATGGCAGACAAAGGCGATCAATCAGCCTATTTGATTAAATTCCTTTCCACAGCGCCTGTGGCAGCTACCATCTGGCTGTCGATCACAGCATTTATTTTGATTGAATTCAACCTCTTTTTCCCCGACCTACTTTTCCACCCACTGCCATAAGTGCCAACCAATTTTGGATTTTAGATCTGCAATTTTGGATTGACATTGCCCACTAGGGATCGGACATGAACCGAAATAATTATTTTAATCCAAAATCCAAGTTGCGCTAAAAGCGCACCAAAGATGCGACCCAAAATCTAAAATTGCTGTTGAATGTCTTGCTTTTTGCCTAATATTGTGTAATTGATCTATTCAGCTTAATTAGGCAGAATTATCACCAAAATAGGCGGCAAAAATAGTTTTTTGAAACTCGTGATTCTGTTTACAGATCGCGAGTTTCAGAGCTTGAAAACTAGCTAAATTAATTTTTCTAAACTTCCTAGACAAAAGACATCTTTATCCTCAATTATTATTAATATAAAAATGCCACCATTTTAAATTTAGAGGCAAACATAAAATATGGCACAAGCAGTAGATGCATCAAAGAATCTTCCTAGCGATCCTAGAAATCGGGAAGTTGTTTTTCCCGCATTCCGCGATCCACAAATAGGAAACCTAGAAACCCCGATTAATGCTTCTCCCTTGAGCAAGTGGTACATTAATAACTTACCTGCCTATCGCCCAGGTCTTTCTCCTGCTAGACGTGCGCTAGAAATAGGCATGGCTCACGGTTACTGGATATTTGGCCCCTTTGCCAAATTAGGCCCACTGCGGGACACAGCTAATGCTAACTTAGCTGGATTACTGGCAGCTATAGGCTTGGTTGTTTTTCTCACTGCTGGTTTATCTCTGTATGCGAGTAGCAATCCTCCCAAAGCACTTCCTAGTGTTACCGTACCCAATCTTCCGGCAGATGCTTTTAACTCTAAAGAAAGCTGGAACAATTTCGCCAGTTCTTTTTTGATTGGTGGTATTGGTGGTGCAGTAGTCGCTTACTTTTTGACTAGCAATTTGGCATCAATTCAAGGTCTATTTGGTTAATTACTAGGAGTTAGAAGTTAAGAGTTGAAATTCATATAGCGCTTTTCGTTTATATGCAACATACTCTGACCTCACTTCCATTCCTCTCTCCTTTTAGGAGAGAGGCTTTGAATCTGACTCCCCAACGCTAGTACGGAAGGGGCTGTTATTGTTAGGTCTGTACTAGACTCAATTGAAAAGCGCTATAACTCTTAACTCTTAACTCCTAACTTATTTAAACAAAACCGCTTCAATATCATTTAAGGCAGTTTCAAAATCGTCATTAACGATTTGAATATCAAATTCATCGGCGGCTTGAATTTCTTCTTGGGCGCGGAGTAGACGACGGGCGATCGCTTCTTCAGAGTCTTGGCCGCGATCGCATATCCGTTTTTCCAATTCATCAAAGGAAGGCGGTAAAATAAAAATGCTGAGGACACTGGGGAAGGAAGCACGAATTTGTCTTGCCCCTTCTAGTTCAATTTCCAGCACTACCAACTTACCGGAATTAATTTGGTTAAGCACAGCTTCACGGGGAGTGCCGTAATAATTACCAGCAAATTCTGCCCATTCTAAAAATTCCCCTTCTGCAAGTAATTGTTCAAACTTGCTGCGGCTAATAAAGTAATAATTTTTCCCATCGATTTCCCCTGGACGAGGAGAACGAGTTGTCACGGATACGGAATAATATAGTTCTGGATGACGTTGTAGGAGCGATCGCATTAGAGTGCCTTTACCAACCCCACTGGGGCCAGTTAAAACAATTAACCTGCCTAAATGTAAGCATTCTTCGGTAGTAGCACCACTCTGGATAGGTAAAACTGGCATTATCCCTTCAACCTGTGAATCAATCAATAAATATTATTCATTAGTCTTGTGTTCCTGGCCTAGTCCACTAATGGCTAAAGAATTTGTAGCAAGGGTGACAGAAAACTCCTTTAATTCACATAGTACTGCCGATAGGGTGCAAATAGAAGTGGAATTGTTAATCGACTGTTAGTCAATTATCTACAGTTTGATGATCGCGGGAAATCACAAAGCGATTCGCTACTGTTTCTGGCTGAATCGCCGACAGAATTACGTGGCTGGAATCGGTGATAATTACAGCTCTAGTCCGACGACCGTAAGTTGCATCAATCAGTTGACCTCTGTCCCGTGCATCGGTAATAATCCGCTTAATCGGGGCAGACTCTGGACTGACAATGGCAACTACTCGGTTGGCAGACACGATGTTACCAAAGCCGATGTTGATTAACTGAATGTCCATAAAAAAACTGACGCTAAACGCGGTTTAAGAAGCTTGAAATAAACTTATCCTCATGTTATCGCCAAAAAACGGGAGTTACAACGCTTAAATTAAAGCCAGCCTTCGTTTTTAAATAATCTCTACTTTTTTTAGCTGTTTATCAGCTATATTTCTTGAAAATCTTCCCAAAGACATAGGCTAAATCATACTGATACAGCCATACGCTTGGCTTTGTGAAAAATAGTAGGTTGGGTTGAGCAATAGCGAAACCCAACAAATGGTTGATAATGTTGGTTTACCGTGGGGATCTTGCTACCTTCCTAAACCCAACCTACACCAGTTTTAGTTTTTAGCCTTAACTGATTTTAATTATGAATTATGAATTAATAATTATGAATTAGGTTGAGATTATTCATCAAAACTTTTCTTAGTTATGGACTTTAAGCTGTTGCGTATTTATATTTGTATATGCGATGCGGGCAAGATGCCCACACTACAATAATTTTACGTTTTCGTATTATACAATTTAGCTGCACATCAGCTGATCAATAAATAAATGGTGGTAAATAATCCACATCTAAAATTTTCTCAATGTTATCAGGACAAGTTTGCGGAAAACAATTTAATCCACTTTTCTTTTTTGCTTATCGTAGCGCATCAATGTAAACTTCTTCAAGCACTGTGAGCAGATAGTTGTAGAGGTTTTTAGATTTGGTTAATTTCCTGAGTTCCACCCGGGAATTATCAATTTCCACTTCCCCATGATTTTTACATTCAGGAAGACTCCAATGTTGATACAACAGCAGATGTTTGAGAAGTTGCAGGAGATAACTTTCGAGCTTGTGTTTCTGTTCGTTACCTAATCTTTCAATCTCCTCAATCAAATGATCCCAATCAATATGCTCTAAATCTCTTTCTTGCAATTGTTTCAACGTAGTTTCTAACCACAAGTGATAATCTTGTTTGTAGATAATTTGAGTGAGTATTTTAGACATAATTTAATATTCTCCTAATTTACGAAGATTTGGAATTAGGTTTTTTTGACGTACGCTTCCTGCTTGACAATCGCGTAACCAAGTTTTAACCCCTTGGGCAACGGTACCGTTACTACTATCGCGTGGCGGGGATAGTGGCTGGGGTGTTGAATGGGAACCAACTTGAGAAAACATCATCACTAGTTGCCAACCACTTTTAGTTTTAGTCAACAACAGCCAGTGGAATTCCTGCAATTCTACGGCTTTTTTTCCGATGTACTGCCGTTCCAAGGTAGTAAAGAAAACTTGCTCAATTGCCGATGCAGCACTTTTAGACGCATCTGCACTATATTCTTCAAGATTAAGGGGCAGAGGAGTAAACTCAGGTCTTCCTGCCACTAGTATATAACTGTAAACATCACTGCTTCTACTGAGGCGGCGGGCGCGTTGACTGACGCGATTGGTATAACTAGGTAAATCTTGCAGTAGCTGTATAGTTAATATTTCTAAATTTTGCTCCGAACACAAAGACCTCGCCCCACCGTTGACATTTTCCTTTTCTGCGATCGCCGAAAGTTTAGCGGTGAAGTTTGTCGAGAACGCTGGGTAAGCAAGGCTATTTGATACTAAAACCCAGAAGCCACAAGCTAAAAGCCAACTATAATTTTTCTTCCTAAGCGAAGAGATAAAATTGTTCTCCCCTACACCCTGTCCCCTATCCCCGTGCTTGTGACTAACTCCTGCTTTCATGCCACCGTGCTTAACTCCTCAGAAATCCTCTTCCAGGCTAACTCAGGCTCAGTAGCAGTAGTAATGGGACGCCCAATCACTAGATAATCTGCACCAGCAATAATTGCTTGGGCTGGGGTCAGCGATCGCTTTTGATCACCTTTTTCTGCCCAACTTGGTCTAACCCCCGGACAAACAAGTAAAAAGTCATCTCCACAAGTTTGCCGTAGTTGTGCCACTTCTTGAGGCGAACAAACTGCCCCATCTAATCCCGCTTCTTGAGCCAGCAATGCCATTTTTAGAGCGTATTCTGGTAACTCTAGGGGAATCTTTAAATCAAACGCCAACTGCCTAGCAGAAATGCTGGTTAACAAAGTAATCGCAATTAATTTAGGCGGTTTTACACCCGCTTGGGCAGCGCCTTGCTGTGCCGCCTCTGTTGCAGCTTTCAGAGCCCCATTACCAGATGCAGCGTGAATTGTCAATAAATCCACCCCGTAACTAGCTGCACTACGACAAGCACCAGCGACTGTGTTCGGGATGTCGTGAAACTTTAAATCTAGGAAAATGCGCTTTTGCCGAGACTTTAACACTTCTAGAATTTTCGGGCCAATGCTGGTAAACAACTCTAAGCCGACTTTCCACCAAACCACTTGCGGAAGTTGATCTAAAAGAGCGATCGCACTTTGTTCATCCGGCACATCCAAAGGCACAATAATTCGTTGTTCTGCGTTCATTTGCGATTCCCCATTTCCCATTTAAGGCACTAAACGCACAAACTTATTTTTCCCAACTTGTAAAACCTTACCTTGTAACTCACAAAGATCAGTAAAAGTCGTATCAACATCGGTAATGCGATCGCCATCTAAGCGCACTCCACCCTCTTGAATTTTCCGCTTTCCTTCCCCCGTACTTTTGCACAAGCCAGTGGCATTGAGAATATAGGCTAACTTAGTCGGAAACTGCTGCACGCCAGAAGAAAGAGAAAATTCTGGAACTGCACCTTCCTTGCCGCCGCTTCGGGCTGCTTCTTTGGCTTCTTGGGCTGCGGTTTCGCCGTGGTACTGTTTGACAACTTCCGATGCTAGGAGTGTTTGGCGATCGCGGGGATTTTCTGGTAGTTTATCCAAAGGTAAATCCGTCAACAGTTCAAAATACTGTGACAGCAGATGATCGGGAACTCCTTGTAACTTCTGGTACTTTTGTCCTGGGTGTTCCGACAACCCAATATAATTATCTAAAGACTTAGACATTTTTTGCACCCCATCTGTGCCAATCAAAATCGGCAGTAGCATTCCAAATTGGGGCTTTTGACCAAAATGGCGCTGCAAATCTCTGCCCACAGCAATGTTAAATTTCTGATCAGTCCCTCCTAATTCCACATCTGCCTCAACAGCAACCGAATCAAAACCTTGCATTAACGGATAGAGGAACTCATGGATAAAAATCGGATTCTCTTTTTTATAGCGATCGGCAAATCCTTCCTTCGCCAACATCTGCCCCACCGTCATCGTCGAGAGTAACTCCAAAATTTTCTCTAAGTTTAGCCCAGATAGCCATTCGGAGTTATAGCGCACCTCTAACCTTCCTGGTGTGTCAAAATCCAAGATAGGACGTACTTGATCAAGATAAGTCTGAGCATTTTGAGCGACATCTGCTTCTGTAAGCTGACGACGCACTTCAGATTTACCAGTCGGATCGCCAATACGTGCGGTAAAATCTCCAATAATTAGAACTGCTATATGACCTGCATCTTGAAACGATCGCAGTTTCCGTACTGGTATGCTATGACCGAGATGAATATCAGTACCCGTTGGGTCAATCCCTAATTTGATCCTCAAAGGTTGGTTTGTAGTTAGCAAACGCTTTTCTAGACTTTCACTGTTAGCATCAAGTGGTTGTGGGAAAACTTCTACTACACCACGACGCAGCCAAGCAAAATCTGGGGTCATACTAGAAAATTCACTGTTAGCGATGTTTTGCACACTAGAAGTTAAGTTGGTTATATTCACTGGCAATTTATCCACTTTCTCATCTGCCAAACTACTATAATTGCAAAAAATTAACCGCCTTGCTTCGCCGAATCAATTACAGTTAAATTTACAAGTGAGGAAGTGTAATAGCCGTGTCGTCGTCTAGGACTTTTGAAGATAAGCAGCCACAACGTCGGGCTTCATCAGGTTTTGAGTTTATAAAAGGAGTCGGTCAGGTAACTGGCGGTACTCTGCTTTCAATCACCATGCTGGCAAGTTCCATTGTAGCCGGAGGACTGGTTGGTTTAGCAATTAGTTTCCGTAATTTGCCAGATGTGAGACAGCTACGTAACTTCTTTCCCTCGGAAACAACTTATATCTATGACGTAAAGGGTAAACTTTTAACGAGTATCCACGGAGAAGCCAACCGCGAAGTCGTACCGCTAGATAGAATTTCCCCGAATCTGAAACGGGCGGTATTGGCAAGTGAAGATAACCACTTTTACGATCACCACGGTATTAACCCCGTCGGCGTTGGGCGGGCTATAGTAGTTAACGCGACAGCACATGGAGTGCGAGAGGGTGGCTCTACTGTCACCATGCAATTGGTAAAAAACCTGTTTTTATCTCGCAAGCGTGTTTTTACCCGCAAGTTAGCAGAGGCAGTGCTGGCAATCCGCTTAGAACAAATTCTCAATAAAGACCAAATTTTAGAAATGTACCTCAATCAAGTTTATTGGGGTCATAACAATTATGGTGTACAAACGGCGGCACGCAGTTACTTTAATAAGTCAGCAGAATATTTAACCTTGGGTGAGTCAGCAATGATGGCGGGTTTGATTCAAGCACCAGAAGAATTCAGCCCCTTTGTGAGCATGAAGCTGGCAAAACAGAAAGAAAAAGAAGTGCTGGGACGGATGCTGGAATTAAACTGGATTACCCAGTTAGAGTATGACAATGCCCTCAAGCAAGAAATCAAACTTGGTAGAATCAAATCCTTTCAAGGTAGTGCCCTACCCTATGTAACCAATACTGTAGCGCAGGAGTTAGCTAAGAAGTTTGGGCGTGAGACACTACTCAAAGGTGGGATGCGAGTTCAAACTACAGTTGATGCCGATTTCCAAGTCATGGCAGAAGAAACTGTCAGTAAGTGGCATAAATCACTACTAGAGCAGGGATTATCTAAGAATCAAATGGCTTTGGTGGCAATTGATCCGCGCACACATTTTATCAAAGCACTGGTGGGTGGTATAGATCCTAAGACCAGTGAATTCAATCGTGCAACTCAATCTCAACGCCAGCCCGGATCTTCTTTTAAACCGTTTGTATATTATACTGCTTTTGCTACTGGTAAATATACTGCCGACTCAACGGTATTAGATGCCCCAGTTAGCTATCGAGATGGTAACGGTTGGTACTCTCCCAGAAATTATGATGCGACTTTTAGGGGAGAGATGTCAATCCGCACAGCTATATCCCAATCACGCAACATTCCCGTGATCAAGATTGGTAAGGCTGTGGGGATGAATAGAGTCATAGAAACCTGCCGTACCTTGGGGATTATGAGTCCGATGGAGCCTGTGTCTTCTTTGCCACTTGGGGCAATTGGTGTTACCCCTCTGGAAATGGCTAGTGCGTATGCTACCTTTGCAAATTATGGCTGGCAATCTCCACCAACTGTAATTGCCCGTGTCACCGATAGTAGTGGTAACGTGTTGCTAGATAACACCCCGAAACCCCAGCTAGTTCTCGATCCTTGGGCTTCGGCAGCAATTATCGATGTGATGCGATCGGTAATTTCTGATGGTACAGGTAAAGGTGCTGCGATCGGTCGTCCAGCCGCAGGGAAGACGGGAACAACATCATCAGAAAAAGATATTTGGTTTGTTGGCACTGTGCCACAGTTAACAACTGCTGTCTGGGTAGGGAGAGACGACAACAGACAATTAGCTGATCATGCCACAGGTGGTGTTTTGGTTGCTCCCATTTGGAAAGATTTTATGCAGAAGGCACTTAAGAACGTACCAGTAGAAAACTTCAAGCCCCCTTCGCAGTTTTCTCGCCCCAAGTCACAATAATTTTAGATTTTAGATTTTGGATTAATTGCCAATCCAAAATCCCAAATCCAAAATCCAAAATTGGTTGACTAGGGCTGTTTTTCTAGCTCGGCTTTCATCCGTTCTAAAGTGAGGTGCATTTGATCAAACATTTGTTGCGGGGTGACACCGAACTGACCTAATTGTGTTTTAAGTTGTTCTACTGTCATTTGTGCCATGAAATCTTCTGATAGCTCGAAGCGCTTCATAAAGATGCGATACCGATCCATCATGGCTTCCATTTGCTCGATAAACAGCTTTTTGCCATCGCGGTCAAATTTGCCGTAGCCGTTGCCAAGCTTAATCAGCGCTTGATAATCCTCAAACAGCTGTTTTGCTTCTTGCTGAATTATTTCAGAATCGAAGAATCCCATATTGCTTATATTAAACTGAGCGCCCAGACTCAGTAGCTTAATAGTTTTACTTCTATTTTTATTTTAGTCTAGGGGAGTAATCTAGTCACGAAGCTTCGGTTTTGGTACGGTTTGTTACCGAAATTTCAACACTTGACTTGAAAACGCTTCCTCTCGCTAGACCGACTCAATATAGGTCTGTGAAACTTACTGTATTTGCTTTACACCTAAAGCGTTTAGGGTTTGTTTGGGCTTGAACTTTAGTTATAGAGAGGATAAGCACCGATCCAGGCGTAGCTTTGGTTGGCAAAGGTGTACCACCAATAGTGGTAATCCGTGTAATAACCATTCACATCCGTCCAGCCGCCAGCACGAAGAATTTGAGAGGCAAGACTAAAATGAATTTATATGGACACTAGTAATTAAAAATTCCGCAATATAGCCAGGATGTTTACTACAATTACTTTTCTTCTCTAGGAGAGGCTACGCGAACATTTGAAATTTTGAATGAGTGAGTTTTGAATTGTTTCTGTGGCTTTTGGCTGTCTTATTGTAGAAACTGTAGTATTGGTATATCTGTTAGAAATATGTTGACTAAGCGTAAAAGCCGAAGTGTTGCCGCTGTTTTAGCTTTTTCTGGCACACTGACAATTTCTGGATTACATAAATTCTATCTGGGACAGCCGTTGTGGGGTGTTTTGTATCTGTTGCTTTTCTGGACGCCTATCCCGAAGATAGCTAGTGCCATTGAGGGA
The DNA here is from genome assembly GCF_017115085.1 of Nostoc sp. NMS7. Lineage (GTDB taxonomy): Bacteria > Cyanobacteriota > Cyanobacteriia > Cyanobacteriales > Nostocaceae > Nostoc. Next base: position 15,683 of record NZ_JABXKJ010000184.1, read on the forward strand.
GTTTGGTATTTAACCCAAGACGAAGAAGCTTTCGATCGCAATTTTAATCTAGGGAAGTCAGGGCCAAGAAACTCACTCAGGGTGAGTAATCAGGTAGGAGCGATCGCTGAGGCAATGCGAGAATTAGATGCTCTGCGCCAGGATGGACTAATCTCAGAGTATGAATTTGAGCAAAAGCGCCGCCAATTGCTAGACCAGATTTCGTAAGCAACAATCATGAATAACTGGCTACCTTTGAACCCCAGGCTGCAAAAACTCCGCGCCAAGCTCCTCAACGATCCCTACTATCGCCTCCAATCTGGGGAAGAAATTCAGATAGCCGCCAAATTAGGTATTCGGATTGATGCTAATCAAGCGACTGTGGATGATTGGTTACGCCTACCGGGTTTGTCAATTCATCAAGCGCGATCGCTTGTGGAACTTTCGCGATCGGGTGTTAAATTTTACTGTATTGAAGATATCGCTGCGGCTTTGAGTATGCCAGCACCGCGACTAGAGCCATTAAAGCCTCTACTGAATTTTATTTACTATGACCACGAATCTCTAGAAAATCCTACCAATTTAGTCAACCCGAACACAGCAACAGTTGAAAAGTTAGCACAAATTCCATTTATAGATTTGTCCTTAGCGCAAGCAGTGGTTCAAAATCGGCAATCAGCCGGAACTTACCGTAATCTGGCTGATTTCCAACGGCGGTTAGAGTTAACTGGTGATGCGATCGCTCAGATGATGTATTATTTAAGGTTTTAAATTAGTATGTATGGCTTCTCGTTTGTGTGCAATACACTTTGACCTCACTTCCATTCCTCTCTCCTAAAAGGAGAGAGGAATGGAATCTTACTCCCCAACGCTAGTAGGGAAGGGGTTGGGGGTTAGGTCTCTATAACTCCTGTACAGACGCGATTAATCGCGTCTCTGCTGCAAACTATTTAAATAAACCCGATGCGATCAAGAGGCCAAAAGCGAAACGTTGCCCGACCGATAATATTTTTTCTGGGTAAAAAGCCCCAATAGCGAGAGTCATTACTATCGTTGCGGTTATCGCCCATGACAAAAAATTTGTCTTCTGGAACTTTCACTGGTGGATATGGCTGATTTGGGGGTTCAGCAATGTAGTCTTCTGCCAAGGGCTGACCGTTGAGGTAGACTTTGCCATGAGCAACACTAATTACCTCACCAGGCTTGCCAATAACCCGCTTGATGAAGGCTTGGTCTTTGGGATATCCTCGACGTTGTAGTTCTGCCGATGGCTGAAACACAATAATATCTCCAGTTATGGGAGGGTGAAAATGGTAAGAGATTTTTTCAATTACCAAGCGATCGCCTGTATGTAAGGTGGGTAACATTGAGTCAGAAGGTATATAGCGGGGTTCGGCGATAAAAGTTCGAATCAGGAATGCTAAACATAAGGCGATCGCAATTAAAATCAGATTTTCTTGCCAACTACGCCATACTTTTAAGGACGCACGGTCTTCTTTTGCATCACTTTCGTGAGGAATCATAAAAGTTTCTAGCCAGTTTCAGAAGTGGGACAAATACCTTGATTATTTTGACTCAAAAGGTATACTGATAGGCAAGCTGGTTTCTGTACGAATTCATACAGATATTAAATAATACAGTTATTCCATTTACTAAACATAAGCAAAAGTACTGTAAATAAACAATCACTTGTCTAAAGCAATATCAGCTAATGAGAGGATTCCTAGATAGATAATTAAAAATTTTAATTCTAATTGCTGCAATTATAAGGCCAGTTATGAGATAATCTTCAATTTTGCTTTTTTAGCAGAAAATTGGTCGTTGAGTGGCAAAACAGTTTACCCAATGTCTTACAATATCTGCTTGACTTTACCGAAATAAGGCAGAGGCCAGTCTTGCTAGAGGCTCAGTTGGAATAAAATACATTTTTATATATATTATTAAGTGATATTACAGAAAATTCTTCTCAATTTTAAGGTAATTTTAAATACATAACTCTTGCTTAATTTAGTGTAAGTAGTAAAAAATATGACATTGAAATGTAGAATTTAGTGCTTTAATAGATACCATACTATTGCTGCGATTTTCACCACTTGCCTATATATATGCGATTATCTTCCGTAATTACACGGTGACAACGCATATTAAATTGTACTATTAATATGATATAAATCTCCTTAATTATTGAGAAAAACATTAACAGACAGAAAGCTACTAGCAATTTAGGCTAAAGTATCAGCATCAAAAATAGAACTAAACTGCCGAGAAAATTATTTTACTAAATGGCTCAAAAGTATCTGGATTAACGAATAAGTGTCCCTTGGCAATGAGAAACTATATTGAATAAATTTTCGTCTTTCTATTTCAGAGAAAGTATAAGGCAACATTATCTTAGTTGGCAATTTAACTTTTTCTTAAAAAGAAAGTAATGGCAGCACGTAGTAAAATATATCTTATCAAGAATAAAACTAATAGTTTATTAGACTCCTTCTTGAAAGATACTCTGCCCCTTGTAACTAGTTTTGTATGTTAATCAAATAATTCACTAAGCTGTAAATTATACAACTTTCCTGTCAGAAAGTCTTGTTATAAAAACTCCAGTCCACGAAAAATGTCAATTGTAGGTTCGACAGTTTAGCTTATCTTATTTGCAAAGCTATAAAACTTGAAAGGATAATGCTGTCTTAGCGGTGAAGTGAAAGACAGTAACTAATTTAAAACTGCTATTAAGAGGATTTTGGGGTGTGGTTAATTATCTGATTGTGTTCCTTCTTAGAGCTAGCGGTAAGAATCTGGAAGCGTAGACCTGGCCTTTTATGAGTGGGTTGACATTAAACACTACCAAGTATTGTCTAAGCATTCGTCGAAATCTAGAGCATCTAGATTTCAGGTAAAGCCGTATAGTTTGTCTTGTCGATTGTGAGTTTCTATTCCAATTTTCAGGATTATCAGAAAGCAACTGGATCTAAATATCTAAAAAAATGTGCTATAACGTACCGTCATAACCGTGATTGATGGTTCGATCTTTGAAGGAGCTATCAGGTGGAAAACAATAAGTCGTTTCTGTGGCCAGAAGGAATATTAATTGCGCTACTTGCCTTAGGTGGTGTTTTTAGCCTTGCTTTCATGACGCTTCTAAGGCCAAATACTTCGGAGGCTCAGAATAGACAAAGTATAAATATCAAGGATGTCGCTGCAAACGTAGGAACTCAGCAACGCATTCAGATATTAAAAGCGGCGATGCTTACAATTTGGCAGCAAGAAGCACAAGTAAAGGGACTATCCTACCCTATACCATCAAGCTCTCAAGGGGTAATAATTAATGCTGCAAAACTTACTCAAGGTAAGAAAGTAATTGCTCTCACCTTTGATGATGGTCCTTGGCCTCAGACCACAGAGCAAGTACTAGATATTCTCAGAGCAAATAATATCAAAGGGACGTTTTTTGTCATCGGACAGAACCTGAAAAATTATCCAGAGTTAGGAAGGCAGATTGTCGTTCAAGGTCACGTCATTGCCAACCATACTTGGCATCACTGGTATCACTTTTTTAATCAACAAGCCGCTGCTTTTGAAATAGATCGCACAGCAGACCTAATTTATCAAGTTACAGGTGTTAAAACAAATCTCTTTCGACCGCCTGGTGGTATACTGCACAATGGATTAGTTGCTTATGCTAAAGGCCAAAAATATGCTGTGGTGATCTGGTCAGCTGACTCCACAGACTACAAGCTGCCAGCTGTACCAAAGTTGATTAATAACGTGATTAAAGATTCCAAACCTGGTGGGATTGTGCTAATGCATGATGGTGGGGGGAACCGTTCTAGAACTATACAAGCTTTACCAGAAATTATTAGCAACTTTAAAAAGCAAGGCTATCGCTTTGTGACTATTCCAGAACTTTTAGAAATGCAAGATGCAGACCAAAAGTTACTCGGTCAAAAAAAGTAATAATTATTAATTATGGGTAATTGGTCAATAGTATTTGCTAAAAACTAAAATTATATTTTTTGGTTAAAACGCATTATTTCTAAATCAGTTAGTTAAGATGCCCCCTTTTAGAGATTTTTAACAAATAAATTATCCAATCTTGTGGGGTGGACGTCCGCCCGTAGCCAAAGGCGGGCGCCCACCCCACAAGAAGTAGTTGAGTATTTTTTATTTGTCAGTCCCTAATGACTAGTCACTAAACTAAACTCAGTTGTTTTTTTAGGATCAGCTTCTGGACTATCAGCTTCAGAAGGCGGAACTAACTGCCAGAATTTCGGCAAGAATTCTTGCCAGTTTTGCAGAATTTTCTTCGCCTTTGGTGAACCAGTGCGTTCTGCATGAGTTTGGATTAACTCTTGCAACTGCTTTGCACCTACTTCTGTAATCACTCGCTGCATTTTGACAATTTCTGGGTTGACTAACTCACCAAATAAGTCATCTTCATCCAAGAAGTATGCTAGTCCACCAGTCATTCCGGCTGCTACGTTACGGCCTACTTTGCCGAGGACGACAATTACACCACCAGTCATATATTCGCAACAGTGATCCCCAGCACCTTCAATCACTGCTATGCCTTTGGAGTTTCTCACAGCAAAGCGTTCTCCTGCTAGTCCGTTGGCAAATAACACGCCACCAGTCGCACCATAGAGGCACGTATTGCCAACTATCACGTTTTGTGATGCGTTATAAGTAGCATCAGTTGGAGGTTTGATAATGATTTCACCACCATGCATCCCTTTACCTACGTAGTCGTTTGCCTCTCCTTCCAGGGTCAAAATGATACCAGGAAGGTTGAACGCACCAAAGCTTTGCCCAACACTGCCTGTAAAGTTGAGATTAATTTGTCCTTCAAAGCCGCTATCACCATATTGAGAAGCGATCGCCCCTGCTAATCTTGTACCTACTGTTCTGTCAGTATTGACAACAGAATAAGTCTTGGTGACACTAGATTGGTTGCGAATCGCAGCTTGAATATCGGGATCGGCAAGCAATTTGTCATCCAAAACCACGCCGTTGCTGTGGACTTCTTCATGCACCAACCAGCTACGATTTTCTCTGGTATCTGGTAGCTGAAGTAAACAGTCCAGGTTTAATGATTGCGTTTTGGTAAGTTTTACCTCTGGGCGCAGTTTCAACAAATCTGCACGTCCAATGATTTCTGATAAAGAACGGTAGCCAAGTCGGGCTAATAAACTCCGCACTTCTTCGGCGATAAAGTAGAAGAAGTTGACAACTTGTTCCGGCATTCCTGTAAACCGCTTGCGGAGTTCTTCTTTCTGAGTAGCAACACCTACAGGGCAGGTGTTCATGTGGCAAACTCGCGCCATAATACAGCCTTCAGCAATCATGGCGATGGAACCGAAACCGAATTCTTCACCGCCCATCAATGCACCTATTACCACATCCCAGCCACTCTTCAGACCGCCATCTACGCGTAAAACCACGCGATCGCGCAGGCTATTTTCCATCAAGACGCGATGCACTTCACTTAAACCCAATTCCCAGGGGGAACCAGCGTGTTTAATCGAACTTAGTGGCGATGCACCTGTACCACCATCATGACCAGAAATCTGGATGATATCAGCGTTTGCCTTCGCTACACCAGCCGCGATCGTCCCAATGCCAACTTCGGCAACGAGTTTCACCGATACCTTTGCTTTGGGGTTAATTTGGTGGAGATCAAAAATCAGTTGTGCTAGGTCTTCAATAGAATAAATATCGTGGTGCGGTGGTGGCGAAATCAGGGTGACACCTGGCTTTGAGCGCCTTAACATCGCAATGTATTCGCTCACCTTCGGTCCTGGTAGTTGTCCACCTTCCCCAGGCTTGGCACCTTGGGCAATTTTGATTTCAATTTGTTTGGCGTTGACTAGATACTCTGGCGTGACCCCAAAGCGTCCCGATGCAACTTGCTTGATGGCACTATAAGCTTGATCACCATTTCGCAATCCTTTTAAATGAGGTAGGGTTGGCGAGTGACCAGACTCGTCTACATCATCTAGAAGTACATAGCGCACTGGGTCTTCGCCACCTTCTCCAGAATTTGATTTACCGCCAATCCGGTTCATGGCGATCGCTAAAGTTTCATGGGCTTCTCTTGACAAAGCGCCTAAAGACATGCCACCGGTGCAAAAGCGTTTGACAATCTCAGATACAGATTCCACTTCTTCTAGAGGAATTGGGCCAGAATCGCCTTGGAAGTCTAGCAAATCCCGTAAAGCAGTTACTGGTCTACCTTGAAGGTGCTTTTTGTAAACTTCATAGTGGTCGTAGTTCTTACCATCTAGAGCCTTATGCAGCGCCTTGACCATTTCGGGGCTATTCATGTGGTACTCGCCGCCGGGACGGTATTGCACAAAGCCCAGGTTTTCTAACTTATTGGTCGTCAGTTCTGGGAAAGCCTTGCTGTGGAAGGAAAGTACTTCATCAGCGAGTTCAGTAACACTCAAACCCCCGATGCGGGAAGTCGTACCACGGAATCCTAGTTCGATTAAATCTCCACCGATGCCAATAGCTTCAAAGATTTGGGCTGCTTGATAGCTGGAGAGCAGAGAAATTCCCATCTTGGAGAGAATTTTTAGTAAACCTGACTCTACTGCTTTGCGATAGTTTCCTAAAGCTTCTTCTAAGGTGAGGGCTGGAATTTTTTTCACACCCATTAACTTTTGAGTTTTGGGATCAGACCACCAATCGCGCACCGTATCTAAAGCCATATACGGGCAAACTGCACCAGCACCGTAGCCAATCAGACAAGCAAAGTGATGAGTACTCCAGCATTGGGCAGTATTGACGATCAGGGATGTTTTCATTCGCAACCCTTCACGAATCAGGTGGTGATGCACAGCACCAACTGCTAACAGGGGAGGAATGTAGGTGTATTCTGTACTGATACTGTCATTGACCCCATGATCGCTTAATATTAAAATCTTTGCACCTGCGCGTACAGATTCAGCTGCTTGTGCTTGTAAAGACTCGACTGCGGCTTTCAATCCTTCTGGGCCAGTGGCGATCGCAAATAGGGTTGACAATTCGGCTGTGGCAAATCCTGACAGCTTAATTGCCTCCAACTCTACCTCTGTCAACAGTGGCGACTCAAGTTTTAATCTCCGCGCATATTCTGGTTTGGGTTCTAATAAGTTACCCCGTTCACCCAGTTCGACTTTCAGAGACATCACAAGCTTTTCCCGCAGGGGATCGATCGCTGGGTTTGTCACTTGAGCAAAGCGCTGTTTGAAATAGTCATAAAGCAGATGCGGCTTTTGTGACAGAACTGCTAAAGGAATATCATCCCCCATGCAGAAAGTCGGCTCTGAACCTGCGATCGCCATTGGATGAATCACCATTTCTACATCTTCTGTGGTGTAGCCAAAGGCAGTTTGCAGTTCAAGCAAGGTTTGTTTATCAATTTTCTCAGTTGTACTATGCCCGTTACCATTTTCAGCAGCCAGATGTCCATTTCCATTAACATCTGAGGGCTGACTACTGATAATTTGTTTGAGTTCTTGACGGTACTGTTGCAGCCATTCACCATAAGGGTGCTGCTTGGCAATGCGTTGCTTAATTTCCCAATTCTTTAGCACTTCATGATTTTCTAAATCCACGGCAATCATTTGCCCTGGTCCAAGTCTACCTTTCTCGACAATATTGGCTTCTGGAAAGTCTACTACACCAGCTTCCGAAGCTACGACAATGTAATCATCCTTGGTGATCAGGTAACGAGCTGGTCTTAAACCATTACGATCTAGTGTTGCACCAACTTTTTTGCCATCGCTGAATACTAAAAGTGCAGGACCGTCCCACGCTTCTTGCAAACCACTGTAATATTCGTAGAAATCAACAATTTCTGGGAAATCACGTAAAGAAGGCTGATTTTGATAAGCCTCTGGAACCATAATCATTAAAGCTTCCAAGGGGCTGCGTCCAGAACACACCAGCAATTCCAGTACGTTGTCTAGGGTAGCTGAGTCGCTGTTATCAATATGAACTAACGGCTTGAGTTCGTTGACGCGATCGCCCCACACAGGATGATTCAGGCTAGCTTCTCGTGCCATCATCCAGTTGATGTTACCCAATAAAGTATTGATTTCGCCGTTGTGGCCTAAAAACCGCATTGGTTGAGCTAGAGGCCACTTGGGCATCGTGTTGGTACTAAAGCGACGGTGATAGACAGCAAAGGCGCTTTTGTAAGCTGGATTTTTTAAATCGTGATAAAAGTTGCCCAAGACGGCAGAACGCACCATGCCTTTATAGACAATTGTACGATTTGACAAGGAGCAGATATAAAATTCTTCTGAGATTTTGGTTGCAACTTTACTCATTCGGCGGCGGGTAATGTACAACTGTCGTTCCAATTCATCACCGCTTTTGTCAACAGAAGCTAACAAAACTTGTTCAATCTGCGGTTGATTTTCTTTTGCTTGTACCCCCAGTAAATCAGGTTGCACTGGCACTACTCGCCAACCCAGTACAATCAATTTTTCTTCGGCAGCTATTTGCTCAACTATCATCCTCGCTTTTTGTGCTGCTTCCTGGTCTTGTGGTAGAAAGATCATCCCCACAGCTATCTTATTGGTGGATGGAAATTCCTTCCCCCTTTCGGCAAAGTCTTGTTGGAACAATTCCCAAGGGATAGCTGTCAATACTCCAGCACCATCACCAGAGTCTTGATCAGCGCTACAACCTCCTCGGTGTTCTAAGCAGGTTAAAGCAGCTAAGGCTTTTTCGACAATTTCGTGGCTGGTATGATTCTGGCGATGAGCAATAAAACCGACACCACAGGCATCTCGTTCCTCTACTAACCACTTTTGCCCCTGATAGGTATCTCTTGAGTTGATCTTGGCTGTGATATTCTGGTCTTGATTCATCGGTTTATTATTCATACCCTGTTCCTGAAGTATTGAGTTACCAATTTTGCCACTACTTATCGGAAAAAATTTCTACATTTAGCGATGGATAAATGTATAAGCACCGAAATTTAGGGAAAAAAATTTTAACTTTGGTTTTACTTTATTAGTTTACCCATGTTAAAATACTTACTTATTTCTTCAGTATTTATGCCGTGTTAGAAAAATTAAATCAGCCAAGACATTATTTTTGCCCTGACACTATCCTTTTTATATTGTGAAGCTAAGTATTTTCTCAATCCCCTTTTTCCAGATGCACGCTAGCTACTCATAGAGCCTATTTCGGCTCACCTGAAACCAAATTAAAACTGAACGCTCCACTATGTTTCAAAGCCAATATCATCCTGATCCGGCAATAAAATCAGCGTATTACAATATATACCCATTTGACAATTCCCAAATATTTTTGTTGTTGTCTAAAATTTTGCTGCTTATCAGTTGCCACCTGTCTTACTATTAACCAGACCTGACTGAAGTAGCAACAATCGGAACCGATTGAGTCAGGATTGAATATCTTAATCCAGTTTTGATAATCAAGACTACCGTATATAGTGTGCTGAGAATAAGTGCCAGTTCAAACACTTGGTTGCAGTGGAGTTAGCACCTAAATGGTTATTTATGTTTAAAAGACACAAGAATCCAATATATATAATATCATGTTTTTTCCAAAAGAAAGTCATGTTTTTTTGACATTTCCAAATAATTAGTTAGTTTATATTTTGGGCGATAGTTTTCAAAAGTACCTAATAAATTATGGTAAAAATGCCGAATTGTTGCCAATCCCTTATTGGGGTTGGCGAATTTTTCCGGGCTAGTGTGTCACCAATACTTTTGACAGCACTGTGCTTAACTACTACTTGTGCTACCAATGCCCAGGAGTCCCCGAAAACTACTAAATCAACCCCAAGGTTAACCTCACAGTTACTTGCACCTCCTTTAACAAGTGTGCCATCCTCTGGTAATCAAATTTCCCTCAATGGACGTACCTTACCAGGAACTTGGTTGCAGCGACCCAGAAAAGCTGGTCAGATTACAACTGATCTCAGTGACGGGGCATTCAGGCAATTAATTGGAGTAAATTTCTTAAACAGTAGTGATTCGGCGAGGCAACCAATACAGTGGTTTTCATCGCTGACAAAGCCAGTAGTTTTAACCACCAAGCTACTAGGAGCATATCGCTATCTGGATATTACTAATTTTGCTCAAACATCTGGATGGCAAATTCAAGCCAATGGCAACACCTTGGTAATTGTTACCCCAAAAGCACAAGTCACAAATATTATTCAGAGCCAGCAACCTTCAGATGCGAGTGTTACTCCTTTGCAACAGGCTCGGATTCTTGTCGATTTAGATCGTCCAACTCCCTGGCAAGTTACACAAGGGTCAACTGTTAAAAAAATTCCAACTCCATCTTCTGATCCAGACACACTAACCCCAAAATCCACTGTACCGCCAAATCGAGAGTGGACAATTACCTTGGATGGAATAGCCGATCCTGTTTTGATCGAACGCTATACCCCGCAGCTACCAGCAGCACCACCAACATTGCTGCCAAACCTGCTTAAACAATTATCACCAGCTACACCAACACAACCAATACCACCAGCACCGGCCTCTGAATCACTGATTCAACAAGTGGAGGTGGTGAAAAACCAAACGATTATTAGTCTGAGCGTTCCCTTTGGTCTATCGCCTCAAGTTAGTACAGTTGCTAACCCCAATCGCCTGATTATCGATATTCGACCAGATGCTTTAGAAGAGCGGGATATTACTTGGTCTCCAGGATTGCGCTGGCGACAGCATTATGTCAACTTAGGCACAGACCGCTTTCCGGTGGTCTGGTTAGAAGTTAATCCCCGTAAATTTGGGCTAACGTTGAAACCTATATGGGCTAGTCCTGATGGGGTTGCGGGTACTGCTCCTTTAATTCAAACAGCACAACGTTACTTAGCAGTAGCTGGGATTAACGGTGGTTATTTTAACCGCAATAACAGATTGCCATTGGGTGCGATTCGTCGGGATAGTCAGTGGTTATCAGGCCCGATTCTCAACCGGGGTGCGATCGCTTGGAATGATTCTGGCCAATTTTACTTTGGTCGTCTCACCTTGGGAGAAACTTTAATTACGGTAAATGACCAGCGTCTACCAATTCTATTTCTTAATAGTGGTTACATTCAGAGCGGGATTGCTCGTTACACTCCAGCTTGGGGAGCAACTTACACACCCCTGACAGATAACGAAATTATCCTAGTGGTACAAAGAGACCAAATTACTGAACAATTACCAGGCGGCAAAGTTGGTGGAACGGCAGTTCCCATTCCCCAGGATGGCTACCTATTAACCTTACGCGCCAACGCTGCTAGTGCTGCATCACAGTTACCTATTGGAAGTACAGTACACATTTCCAGCACCACTGCTCCCACTGATTTTAGTCGTTATCCCCACATAATCGGAGCAGGTCCGCTATTAGTCCAAAATCGTCAAATTGTCCTTGATGCCAAAGGCGAAAAATTCAGCAATGCCTTTATTGCCGAAAAGGCTATTCGTAGCGGTATTTGCACAACAGCAACAGGCACACTAATGATTACTGCCATACATAATCGTGTCGGTGGTTATGGTCCTACTTTGGCAGAACATGCCCAATTGATGCAACTGATGGGCTGTGTGGATGCCCTAAATTTAGACGGTGGTAGTTCTACCAGCCTTTACTTAGGAGGACAATTACTCAACCGATCGCCTAGTACAGCTGCTCGTGTTCATAACGGAATTGGTATTTTCCTAAAACCACGATAATCAGGGAATAGGGAAGTCTCTTAATCACCAATACTTCTCTACGAGAGGCTGCACTTCGGCAAGGCTCAGTGACCACGCCAACGGCTTCTCTACGAGACGCTGTTCGCGTTCGCTCAGTACAAGTGCCCAATGCCCAATCTCTCCTTTTTTAAAGTTTAGAACAAGCTGCCCTTGTGCTTGATGAAGAGTTAGTGTAGACCTCAGAGTTTTAGTAGTGATGGTTTACACCATAAGGTCTAATTTTGCTATGTTTATCAAGGTGCGACAAAATGGCTAATTTTTAATGTTGCAAGATAGCACCAGAATTTTTATCAATAGTTAAGAGTACCAACGGTTTGTTATGTCTCAAAATGAGGTAACTATGGCTCGATATCAAGAAACTACACAGACTGAAACTCTACACCTCGCTCCAGCCATCACTTCCAGAGGCGTTGCTGCAACAGAGTTGCGTCCTTGGGGTGCTTTTACAGTTTTGGAAGAAGGGCGCGGATATAAAATCAAGCGCATCGAAGTTAAGCCCGGACACCGCCTCAGTCTACAAATGCACCACCACCGCAGCGAACACTGGATTGTCGTCTCTGGTACAGCTAGGGTAACTTGTGGTGAGCTAGAAGTACTACTGAGCAATAATGAGTCAACTTATGTACCCCAATGTACATCTCATCGTTTAGAGAATCCTGGCGTGATTCCCTTGGTCTTGATTGAAGTCCAAAATGGCGAATACTTGGGAGAAGATGATATTATTCGCTACCAAGATGACTATGCCCGTACCAAGGATTAAAACTAAAATAACGCTATTAAAGCCTTTAGAGCTTTAATCTAAAAACTGAATATATTTTTGTGCAAATCCTCATTGGGAACCACTGCACACCAGAAGTCCCTACCTAGTTAAGGTGGGGACTCAAGTATGTTAGTGCTATAAATGTACTAATAGCGATCGCGCTGATGGGTTCGGTGATTTGGCACAGGGAGATCGCGATGGTCAACCCATCTGTAAAATGAAGATGGGGTACTCAATTGCAAAAAACGATTTCCATGATTCATCTGAGTCAAGCAGCCGTGAGTGAGATTGGGCGAATAAAGTCCAAGCAGCAAGCAAATGTCTTGTTTAGATTGGCAGTAAAACCAGGTGGTTGTTCTGGGTTATTTTATGATATGTCCTTCGATAAAGTAATAAAAGTTGGCGACCAGGTTTTCGACTTGGACGAGATTCAAGTCGTCATCGATGCCGCGAGCTTAAATTACCTCAACGGTACGAGGGTGGATTATTCAGAAGACTTAATGGGTGGTGGTTTTCGCTTCCACAACCCCCAGGCGATCGCTACCTGTGGCTGTGGCAATTCCTTCTCCTTGAGTGATTAGTCATTTGCCAAAAAAACAAATGGCCAATCACCAAGGAAAAATAACAATTGACATAAACCCGTAAAAAACGATATAATCAGAATTTGTTAAAACTTAGACCATAAGCAGCTTTATGCGCTGTAACTCATGCCAACAATACAGCAGCTAATACGTAATGAACGCGAACTATCGCGTCAGAAAACCAAGTCCCCGGCTCTGAAAGAATGTCCCCAACGTCGGGGCGTTTGTACCAGAGTCTACACGACCACACCGAAAAAGCCTAACTCAGCTCTACGCAAAGTAGCAAGAGTAAGACTTACCTCTGGATTTGAAGTCACCGCTTACATTCCAGGCATTGGTCACAACTTACAAGAACACTCAGTTGTGATGATTCGTGGTGGTCGGGTTAAGGATCTACCAGGCGTGAGATACCACATTATCCGTGGCACCCTAGATACAGCCGGAGTCAAAGACCGCAAGCAAGGTCGTTCCAAGTATGGAACCAAGCGTCCCAAAGAAGCGAAAAAATAGGATTAGGCGATTAATCGCATCCAACACGATTAATCGTCTACCTTAGAAGCGCCCAAGGACAAAAAACTATTTATCGCCTGTGTTCTAACGGTAGTCATCAAGGCTGCTAAAGTCTATTTCCAAAAATCGAACAAGCTACACCTTACACTAAGCGAGCAAGTGTATAGGATCTGAGGATAACGCTGTAACCGACAGCATAATTCTCATCTGGACATTCAGGTTTACAATCTTGTCGCCTTGAGTATTTAGTTGCAGGTAGCAAGTGAAGCAATTTTAGATTGACGATAGCGTAGCGTTAGCGAGTTATCAAGCATCTTTTGGATTGGTCGAACCCACAAGGGATAAGGCTTAGAGATTTTTGATTTTTTTCGCCCCGTCCGGGCGTGAACATATACCGAAAACTTTTAATCCAAAATCCCAAATCCAAAATTGGCAGTCAATAAGTCAGCCTCGCTGCAACCGTCGAAAAATTTCAGGAAGTCTGAGAGTTGGGTTCCACCGCTTTTAGTTTCCGGTGTCTGATAGCATATAATTTCGTTGCCAATTCCGAATTAAAGGTGAAGTATGTCTCGTCGTGGTGTTATTCAAAGGCGCCCAGTTCCGTCTGATTCCGTATATAACAGTCGCCTTGTGAGCATGATTATCAGGCGGATCATGCGTCACGGCAAGAAATCACTTGCCGCACGGATTGTTTATGAAGCATTGAAAACTATTGAGGAACGCACTGGTAACGCTGCCTTAGAAACCTTTGAAAGAGCAGTGCGAAATGCCACGCCTTTAGTAGAAGTAAAAGCTCGGCGAGTTGGTGGAGCAACCTACCAAGTACCAATGGAAGTGCGAACAGAACGCGGCACTACCCTAGCACTGCGTTGGTTAGTGCAATATTCCCGCTCTAGACCAGGCCGGACAATGGCAAGCAAACTGGCAAATGAATTAATGGATGCTGCCAACGAAACTGGAAATGCTATTCGCAAACGGGAAGAAACGCACCGGATGGCAGAAGCTAACAAAGCATTTGCACATTATCGTTACTAAGTAAAAAAGCGATATATCGCCCTGCCGAAGCGCTATATCGTAGATTTACAAAAAGGCGGTTTTCCCTAAAAGTATAGAATCTTAACAAAGAGTAATATACAAGATATCATGAGGCAAAAACTATAGGAGGTAGCTGTGGCACGTAAGATCCCGCTAGAGAAAGTACGCAACATTGGTATTGCGGCGCATATAGATGCGGGCAAAACAACAACAACAGAGAGAATATTGTTTTACTCTGGGATAATTCATAAAATTGGCGAAGTTCATGAAGGAACTGCCGTCACAGACTGGATGGAGCAGGAGCGGGAGCGGGGAATTACGATTACTGCTGCTGCGATCACTACCAGCTGGAAAGATCATCAAATTAACATTATCGATACTCCGGGTCACGTAGACTTCACAATTGAAGTTGAGCGTTCCATGCGCGTTTTGGATGGTGTAATCGCAGTATTTTGTTCTGTGGGCGGCGTGCAACCGCAGTCTGAGACAGTGTGGCGACAAGCAGACCGCTACAAAGTCCCTCGGATAGCCTTTATTAACAAGATGGATCGCACCGGCGCGAACTTTTATAAAGTTCACGAGCAGATGCGCGATCGCCTGCGGGCAAATGCGATCGCCATTCAATTACCCATTGGTAGTGAAACCGAATTCCAAGGCATTGTTGACTTGGTACGGCAGCGTGCGTATATTTACGCAAATGACCAAGGAACTGATATCCAGGAAACTGATATACCCGCAGAATTGCAAGCGCAGGCAGACGAATACCGCGTCAAGCTAGTGGAAGCAGTGGCAGAAACTGATGACACTTTGATGGCTAAGTACTTCGAGGGTGAAGAACTGACAAATGACGAAATCGCTCTGGGACTGCGTAAAGGCACAGTAGCTGGCACAATCGTACCAGTACTTTGTGGCTCGGCATTCAAAAACAAAGGCGTGCAATTAATGCTGGATGCCGTTGTCGATTACCTGCCAGCGCCAAGTGAAGTACCGCCAATTCAAGGCTTACTGCCGAATGGCGACACTGTTGAACGGCGGGCTGATGACAACGAACCCCTAGCGGCTCTGGCATTTAAGATTATGGCTGACCCTTACGGTCGCCTGACATTTGTCCGTGTTTATTCTGGTGTGTTGAAAAAGGGTAGCTATGTCCTCAACGCTAGTAAGAATAAAAAAGAACGGATTTCCCGCTTAGTTCTGATGAAGGCAGATGACCGACAAGATGTCGATGAACTGCGAGCGGGTGATTTGGGAGCAGCTCTGGGATTAAAAGACACCTTGACAGGTGACACGATCTGTGATGAAGGATCGCCAGTAATTCTGGAATCTCTATTCATTCCTGAGCCTGTAATCTCGGTAGCGGTTGAACCCAAAACCAAGAACGACATGGATAAACTATCCAAGGCTCTGCAATCTCTTTCGGAAGAAGATCCCACCTTCCGTGTCCGCGTCGATCCCGAAACAAACCAAACCGTGATCGCGGGGATGGGAGAGCTACACCTAGAAATTCTAGTAGACCGGATGTTACGAGAATTTAAGGTGGAAGCAAATGTTGGTGCGCCGCAAGTAGCTTACCGGGAAACGATTCGGAAAGCTGTGAACAAAGTTGAGGGCAAATTCATCCGCCAAAGTGGTGGTAAAGGTCAATACGGTCACGTTGTGATCAATTTGGAGCCTGGAGAACCCGGTAGTGGTTTTGAATTCGTCTCCAAAATTGTCGGTGGTACAGTACCTAAAGAGTACATCAACCCAGCCGAACAAGGAATGAAAGAAAGCTGCGAATCCGGTGTTGTAGCTGGATATCCGCTGATTGACGTCAAAGCGACGCTAATTGATGGCTCATATCACGATGTAGACTCTTCAGAAATGGCTTTCAAAATCGCTGGCTCAATGGCGATGAAAGAGGCTGTGCTGAAAGCTTCACCCGTGCTGTTAGAGCCGATGATGAAAGTTGAGGTTGAAGTTCCCGAAGACTATATCGGGAATGTGATTGGCGACCTGATTGCCCGACGAGGGCAGATTGAAAGCCAAAGCACTGACCAAGGACTCGCTAAGGTGACATCGAAAGTCCCACTGGCGACCATGTTTGGCTATGCTACTGATATCCGGTCGAAGACCCAAGGTCGGGGCATCTTCTCAATGGAGTTTAGCCGCTACGAAGAAGTACCTCGCAACGTGGCTGAGGCAATCATTGCTAAAGGCAAAGGGAACGCTTAATTAAAATAAGGAAATGAGGATTAATGGCACGCGCAAAGTTTGAAAGGAATAAACCCCACATCAATATCGGTACGATTGGCCACGTTGACCACGGTAAAACTACGTTAACAGCAGCTATCACTATGACCTTGGCAGCTATGGGTCAGGCGATCGCTAAGGGCTACGACCAAATCGATAACGCGCCAGAAGAAAAGGCACGGGGCATTACGATCAATACGTCTCACGTTGAGTATGAAACCGCAAATCGGCACTATGCTCACGTAGACTGTCCAGGACACGCTGACTATGTGAAGAACATGATCACCGGTGCGGCTCAGATGGATGGTGGCATCTTAGTAGTAGCTGCTACCGATGGACCGATGCCCCAAACCCGCGAACACATCCTCTTGGCAAAACAGGTGGGTGTTCCCAGTCTGGTTGTCTTCTTGAATAAGGAAGACTTGATGGATGACCCAGAACTCTTGGAACTAGTAGAACTAGAACTGAGAGAATTACTTTCCAGTTATGATTTCCCTGGTGATGATATCCCGATTATCAAAGGATCTGGTTTGCAAGCTCTGGAAGTAATGGTTAAGAATCCCAAGACCCAACGGGGTGATAATCCTTGGGTAGACAAAATCTACGAATTGATGGACGCTGTAGATTCTTTCATCCCCACCCCTGAGCGGGATGTTGATAAGCCCTTCCTGATGGCTGTAGAAGACGTATTCTCAATTACAGGTCGTGGTACTGTCGCCACCGGTCGGATTGAGCGGGGTATTGTCAAAGTTGGCGATAACGTTGAACTAGTGGGTATCAGAGATACTCGCGCCACTACCGTAACTGGTATTGAAATGTTCAAGAAGAGTCTTGACCAAGGTATGGCGGGGGACAACGCTGGCGTACTCCTGCGGGGTATCCAGAAGGCTGATATTGAACGCGGTATGGTAATCGCCAAACCAGGTTCAATTAAACCTCATATTCAATTTGAAGGTGAAGTTTACGTTTTAACAGAAAAAGAAGGTGGTCGTAAGACTCCATTTTTCTCCGGCTATCGCCCCCAGTTCTACGTGCGGACAACTGATGTAACTGGTACTATTAGAGCCTTTACCTCCGATGATGGTAGTGAAGCCGAAATGGTAATGCCAGGCGATCGCATCAAGATGACAGTAGAATTGATCAACGCGATCGCTATTGAACAAGGAATGCGCTTCGCTATCCGCGAAGGTGGTCGCACCATCGGTGCTGGTGTCGTATCCAAAATTTTGAAGTAGCACCTTTTTACTCACAAAGAAGGAGCAGAGATGGTATTTATTCTACCTCTCTGCTCCTTTCTCTTCCTTTTTAATTAAAGGGAATAGGGAATAGGAAGAAGCCAAGCAATTTTGTCTCTCTTAACCCCCACTCCCATTGGGCTACGCTCACGGCAAGCCCACTCCCTAGTAACCTAATTACGCAGAACCTGGAAAATTAAAGATGGCAACTTTACAGCAGCAGAAAATTAGAATTCGTTTACAGGCTTTTGACCGCCGCCTATTAGATACATCTTGCGAGAAGATTGTAGACACCGCTAACCGCACCAACGCTACAGCCATAGGCCCAATTCCTTTACCAACAAAACGTCGAATCTATTGTGTGCTGCGATCGCCTCACGTAGATAAAGATTCACGGGAACACTTTGAAACCCGTACTCATCGCCGGATTATTGACATTTACCAACCTTCTTCTAAAACTATTGATGCCCTAATGAAATTGGATCTACCATCGGGTGTAGATATCGAAGTCAAACTTTAATTGGTTATTAGTCATTAGTCATTGGTCATTAGCAAAGAACAAATGAATAATGACATTAGTATGAATATTTACATAGCCCTGAAGAAATATATCTCAGGGCTTTTATTTAGCTAGAAAACAAATGATACAATGTAGAGAAAGTACGGGAAAAGCAGAGAAGAATTATTTTTTAAGATTAAGTTTATACCAAGGTAACAATGACATCATCTTCTAAAATTGCAGTTCGTGAACTACCTCTGTTCCCGTTACCCGAAGTAGTTCTGTTTCCTACTAGGCCATTACCCCTGCACATCTTTGAATTTCGCTACCGAATCATGATGAACACGATTTTGGAGAGCGATCGCAGGTTCGGTGTTTTAATGTTCGATCCTGTGAAAGGCACAATTGCAAATACTGGTTGTTGTGCGGAAATCGTTCATCACCAGCGTCTGCCAGATGATCGGATCAAGATGTTGACTTTAGGGCAGCAAAGATTTCGTGTATTAGAGTATGTTCGTGAAAAACCATACCGCGTTGGCTTGGTGGAGTGGATTGAAGACCAAGCGCCAACTAAAGATTTGCGACCTTTGTCTTCTGAGGTAGAACAACTACTACGAGATGTTGTGCGTCTGTCAGCCAAATTAACCGAACAAAATATCGAGTTGCCAGAAGATTTGCCTGACCTACCAACAGAGTTATCTTATTGGGTAGCCAGTAATCTTTATGGTGTCGCCGCAGAGCAGCAGTTATTGCTAGAAATGCAAGATACTTCAACTCGTCTAGAGCGGGAAGCAGAAATTTTAACTTCCACTCGGAATCACTTGGCAGCTCGCGCTGTTCTGAAAGATACATTTAATCAAAAGTAAGGAGTTGGGAATTGGGAGTTAGAAGTTAGGAGTGAGGAGTGAGGAGTTAAGAAAAAATAACAAAAATAAAAAATTGAGAACTTATAATTTATATTCCCTAACTGATAACTCCTAAATCTTGACTGATAATTCTTAACTCTTAACCCTTCTCTACGAGACGCTCCGCGTAGCTTGCTTCCACGAAGTGGTACGGCAAGTTCAGGGCATCGCGCTGCGCGTAGCTTGCTTCCACGAAGTGGTACGGCAGGTGTTACAGGTAGCTCTGCCGAACTGCTCAGAGCATCGCTCTCAACTTCTTAAGTAACAGCGTTGATCGGCAAAACATTGTAAGCTCCAAGAATTTTTAAAATCTCTGTGTGGGTAGCTAATTCTGCTAAAGCAGATTGTATTTGTGTTTCCTTGGCATCTGCTTCTAAATCCATGAAAAACAAGTATTCGCCTAGCGATCGCTTCGTCGGACGAGATTCAATCCGGCTGAGGTTAATCCCTAACTGAGCAAATATTTGCAAAGGTTTGACTAACGCTCCGGGTGTATTAGCAGGCATACTAAAAGCCAGGGATGTGTGACTGGTAGGCACTTTTGATGTCTGGTATTCAGCGTCCACTTCACCCTGACTTACTACCCAAAAACGAGTAAAGTTTTCTGGATTGTCGTTGATGTTACTGGCAAGTATCGGCAATTTGTAGAGTTGAGCTGCTCTACTAGAAGCGATCGCTGCTGTTGTTGTCTCTTGCTCTAATCGCTGTAGTGCTTCGGTTGTGGAATTGCTGGGAATAATCTGTACAGTCGGGAGAAACCGCTCTAACCATCCCTGGCATTGTGCCAAAGCTTGGGGATGAGAGTAAACAGTTTCAATTTTATCTAAATTAGACGCGCAGGAAATTAACATGTGGGCAATGGGTAATACCAAAGCCAACTGAATTCGCAAACTGTCGAACTGCCACAGGGTATCCAGTGTTATGCTAACACTGCCTTCAATAGAATTTTCCACTGGCACCACAGCCAACTGGGCTTCACCATCAGAAACGGCGTGTAGTGATTGATAAATGGTAGGATAAGGGGATAATATAGCTTCAATTCCCGTACTTTTGTTCAACCAGTTGACATAAAAAATAGCTGCTTGTTCAGTGTAAGTGCCGGGAGGCCCTAAATGTGCGATCGATATAGTCATGCCTTTAACCTTGAGTTGCGAGTTTAATCGGTAAACAGAGGGATGATATTTTTGTCTTGGCAAATATATCCAATATCTACTCTTACTAGAGACTGTTATCTCTAAAATTTAGGCACTAAAGAATAGACCAAAATATTTATCCAGGAAAACAAGTTATGGAAATCAGTCTTCTAACAGATAGATTTGTTGGCAGTTTTTTTGCTAAATTCCTCTGAAGATTTCAGAACAATTATATTGCTCTCTCACTAAAATAATGATGCATATTATTGGTTTTCTGTCAATATTTAAATCCTAATCTATATTTCTTGAACTAAAGATAGTAATCAGCCTACCAACTTTTTGCTAATGATGTAAGTAGGTGGGTAGGAAAATTTATCAGTATGTCGTTGCGAGTGAAACGGAGTGTAGAGAAGCAATCACAAAAACTTTGACGGGTTTACATTTTGTTATATAGTTAGGTTAATTCGTGCTTACCTACTTCTAGCTGATAAGCAACAATCATTTTATAGTCAAGAAATTTTGTACTTTTCTAATAATCAGGACTAATTTGTTAAAAAATATTAAAATTAAGAGACAGATATTTTTATCCGTTCATGGCTACTAGGTTTACTGCTTCTGAATCGGTTGAAATCGCTGTTCCAGATCAGCCTATTCCCATTCAGCACTACTTGCGTCAGCCTCAACGTTTGGTTAAGGCTTTGGTTGACAACAGCCGGATTGAGCAGCTTTCGGAAGAGGTATTTCGCTTGAAAATGCGTCCGCTAGCTTTTATGTCACTAAGTATTCAACCGACTGTGGATATGAGAGTTTGGGCAGAATCAAATGGAATAATTTATTTGCGATCGCTAGGCTGTGAAATTCTGGGTTTCGAGTATATTAACCAGCGCTTTACTCTCAATTTAAAAGGGTATTTGTCTCCTAAAGACTTTAGTACTGGCACTCGCCTGCAAGGAATAGCTGATTTAGAAGTGCAGGTGGATTTTCCACCGCCATTTTCCTTTACTCCTAAGCCAATTTTAGAAGCCACTGGCAATGCTTTGCTCAAAAGCGTGCTGTTGTCGGTTAAGCAACGGTTATTAAATCAACTTTTGGCGGATTATCGCTACTGGGTGATATCACAAACCAAAGATAGAGGACTTGACAGTGAGAGTACTGAATTGCCAATCCTGAATGCTGAGTAATTATTTAATTACTCAACATTCAGACGTTTGATTTGGCAAGGACGAAAAGATTGACGATGTAGGGGCGAAATCCCGTATTCTTGCAAAGCCCGCAAATGTCGCTGGCTACCATAACCCTTGTTACACTCCAAGTTGTACATCGGGTATTTTAATGCTAAACGTAGTATCAATTCGTCACGCCAGACCTTGGCAACAATACTAGCAGAGGCAATAGCGAGCGATCGCTCATCCCCTTTGACTATTGTTTGTTGCGGCAGTCGCAAGTCTTTGATTGACTGATTGCCATCAATCAGACAGAGTGCGGGTTGTACCTTTAATTTCAGCACAGCCCGCTTCATTGCTAATAGTGTCGCTTGCAAAATATTTATCTTGTCAATTTCGGCAGTAGAAGCAAACCCAATTTTCCAGTCTATAGCCAGCGCCGAAATTTGCTGCGCTAGCTGAGTTCTACGAGAACTAGACAACTTTTTACTGTCTTTAATTTTAGCTGCCATCAGTATTGGCAAAGCATAATCTGGTAGGATCACTGCTGCCGCCACCACAGGGCCAAATAGAGCGCCTCGCCCTACTTCATCCACACCTGCAACCAATCCTGGAATCCCTGACAAGGTAGAAAACTCCAGCCAAGTGGATTGTTTTAAGGGTGCTGGCAACTTTTCTACCATAAAGCAAATTAATTATCCTCGATCGCAGAGGAACGACGGCGACGGCGACGGCTGGCAGTGGCGCTGCTATTGGCTTCACTTTCACTTTCATCTGCAACAGCCTCCGTCGGGAAGGCTGTTGCAGACAAGCGTCCCGAAGGATTCGTTGCTTGGGTTGTCTCTTCTATCAAAGATTTCTGTTCTGGTTCAATAACTTTTGGTGTCGGTATTTTGATTACGGTTATTTCAGGTGTTGCTTTTTGGGCAATAGTGGTTATTTCCGGTGTTGTTTTTGGGGCAACAGTGGTTATTTCCGGTATTGTTTTTGGGGCAATAGTTGATTCTGGGGTTGATTCAGTTGCGATCGTTGGCTGTTGCCCGGGCTGAATCACGTTAATAATCACAGACTTGGTATTTTTAACCTCTTGCTCCAACTTCACCAAGGGAGAGATTCCCATCAAGGCAAACATATCCTGTTCTTGGACGCTCATTTCTACAGTCCTAATTTCCGGTGGTTCTACCACTGGTTTTATTGGCTCTGTCTTGATAACTTTAATCCGCTCTACTCTTTCAGTCCAACCTGGTTTACCAAGGGTGGGTGAGGGAATCTCTGGTGCAACTCCGATTTCTGGTTCCACATCAAGGTCTAAGTCTGGCTCGTTGACAAATGCCAGGGGATTAGGAACAAGCCGAGCTTCATCTTTCCCATTTAACCCATTGATGCCAATTTTACTGCGGCGAGTCCGGGTACGACGCTTATTATCATTAAGTTCTTGATAACTCGGATGATTGATCAGATTTAGGTTACTCGATTCCGAGTCGCCGTCAAATGCTTCCCCAAATCCATCATAGGTTTCTCGTGGTTCCGGGATGCGGGCAGATGGCTGACGTGGTTCTCGGTGAGGCAAGGATACTAAACGCTCACGCTCTGCTGTCTCTGTTAGTATTGGCAATCGGTTTTCGATTTCTCCAGGCAGACGCACGGTATGCCCTAAACCGCCACAGGTGGGACAAGTTTCACCAAACAATTCGTAAATGTTTTGACCCTGACGCTTGCGGGTCAGTTCTACTAAACCCAGTTCGGTCAGCTGGGCAATCTGGGGACGAGCTTTGTCTGCTTTGAGTGCTTTATTAAAGTGTTCGAGAACTTGCAGTTGATCACGTCGCAATTCCATATCAATGAAATCAATCACGATCACCCCAGCAATATTCCGCAGACGCAACTGGCGAGCAATTTCTGTTGCAGATTCGCAGTTTGTCCACAAAACTGTTTCTCTAGCTGTTGCCGATCGCGTGAAGGAACCTGAGTTAACATCAATTACGGTTAATGCCTCCGTCGGCTCAATGATGATGTAGCCTCCAGAAGGTAAGTCTACTCTCGGTTTCAGGGCTTCTCGAATCGCGGCTGTAATCCGGAAGTATTCTAAAATTGGGGAGCGATCGCGATGATGGTCTATCAACAATCCCTGCGGTGTTTGACCTCCACTCCAGTTCTGCAAGTACTGTTTGACGCGCTTCAAACCAGTACTGGAATCCACGACAATCCGATTTACATCCGCGCCGTACATATCCCGCAATACGCGTTGAATAAAGTCATCATCCCGGTTGAGCAGTGCTGGAGCGCGGGTGGACTGCGCTTCTATCTGGATGGACTCCCATTGCTTTTGCAGCAACTCCAAATCTTCCATAATCGCTTCTTCGGGTTTGCCTTCGGCTTCTGTACGCACAAGCAAACCCATTCCCGCCGGTTTGACCAAAATCGCCAGCGCCCGCAAGCGGTTGCGCTCACTTTCACTTTTAATCCGTCGGGATAAATTTACGCCCCTACCATAGGGCATTAGTACTACGTAGCGTCCGGGTAAGGTGATATTACCCGTGAGCCTGGGACCTTTTGTCCCCGTTGGCTCTTTCATTACTTGCACCAAAACTTTCTGCTGTGGTACTAGTAGTTCTGTAATTGCGGCTGCGGTACGCTTTAACTTCAATGGCCCCAAATCGGTGACGTGAATAAAACCATTCCGCTCTGGGTCGCCAATATTGACAAAAGCCGCATCTATCCCAGGCAATACGTTTTCTACTACTCCTAAGTAGATATCACCTATTTGATGATGACCGGTAGCAACAACGAGTTCCTGTATTTGATCTTCAGAAAAAACCGCAGCAATTTGGTGCTGCTCCGCGATGATAATTTGTTTTGGCATTCAATTTCCTCAAAAACTGGCGGCACCAATAGGTATGGAGGTTTGTTATACCTTTGTTGTCCCTACAACCCTCTAAAGGTGCTACTGCTAATAAAAATCGTAAACCTGATCTTCTAAGTTAAATAGCTATTGGCGCTCTTAAGAGCCTTCACACGGCTGCATATTGTTCTCAGCAATTGTAAATCAACCGTCCGTGGTTGATTCGTAATGCAATACCCTCAATCAAGAGAGTTCTGAGTTGAAAGTTCTAAATCCTGAGTCAGCTTTTAACTCAGGATGCTTGATTTGAGAGTAACCTACTGAAGTCGTTAAGAAAAAGAAACTATTTCTATTTTCCATTCCCCGGATTTATCCTTAGGGTTATACTCAGCAACGCCAGCTGCTACCTGCTTTAAAGCTGCCCTAGCCTATGGCAAGTTGCCCTTTGCGCGTCTATTGAACGTCTACAATTCGGCATAACCGACGGCCGTTGCTTCAACTCTAGAAAAGTAATGCACTAGCTCTTGGGAACTACTGTAGATTAGACATTCAGCAGTTGTTTAAAAAGCATGAATTTAGAGAAGCTAACCGAGCCTGCTGTTACTTACTGATTCACAAGGTAGCTATAGAAAGAGTGTTCTTTAATCTCCCTTTTGTTTGTCTGGGATAAAATCCTAGAAATTGCACTCTAATATGTATGCTTTTGCCCCCTGAATACCAGGGTAGTGAACCAGCTAATTCAATGCAGCGCCAGAAAATTTCTCTTCAGACTATTCTAACGCAACCTTGCTAAAAATCAATTCCGACGATTTGCAATGTTAGGACAACTACGAGCAAGTTGGCCTACAGGGATTATACCCCTAAAATTAGCCGATTGCGGTGGATGTGCAGGAGTTGAAATTCTACATTAGCCACTGTCTGTAGCATAAACAGGATTTGTTCGGCACGCAACACTAAACCGTCCTGGCGATAGCTACCTAAATAACGGATCACAGATGACATAGATTCTGCTGTGCTATTGGGGGTTTCGACTAATTCCAGTTCAAATAAGCGATCGCGCAGATTTATTAACTGGCTTTTGCCTGACTTAGTTGTTTGCTCGTACCAAAGTTCCTCTTTCGCTTTGATTGTATCAATCCAGTCTTGCCATTGTATAGGTGTTGTTTCTGCAAGCGCTGCGACAGTAATTAAATACTCGGCGGCTTCCAGCAGTTGAGTAGCGGCACTAGCTTTTAAATCTATCTGCTCCACATTATATATAGGTATGTCTGTGGGCATTTCACGAGCCAACTGTTCTCGGAAAGTATCAATTTCCATTGGCACAGTCAACTCAAAATCTACTATTTCACCACTACTAGTAGCCCCTAAAGCCAAAGCAGTTGCTACAGAAATTCGTGGCATAGGATGAAACCCACCAGTGAAAGCGATTGGCAAGCTTGCTCGTCGCACAACTCGGTCAAATAGACGGATTAAATCTAGGTGGCTGATCAAAGCCATATTACCCTGTTTCCCAAACCAAACTCGCAGTCTTTGTGCCTTAGTTTTGTTGGGGACAAACTCGCCAGCGAATTTTGGGATAGCGGGTGATTCAATCACGACGTTATGGCCAAAGTCAGTGCCACAGATGCCACAATGAGAACAACCTTCAAAAGAGCAGTCGGGTACAATTGCAGCTTCTAAGGCGCGTTGCAAGTCTTCTTGGAGCCACTTTTTCTCAATCCCGGTATCAATATGATCCCAAGGGAGGGGAATATTGAGGGAGTGGGCTTGCCGTGAGCGTAGCCGAATGGGAGTCGGGAGAGACGCGATTAATCGCGTCTGTACAGAAGTGGGGAGTTGGGTATTTTCGGTATCTGCCGATCTTTTCTGCTCTTGTAGATGAAACAAATTCCATTCGCCGTTTTCTACTTGGCGGTATTTCCAATCTAGACCGACTTGAGCGATCGCAGACGCCCAAGCACTAAAAGCCTGATCTAAATTTTCATACCAGGAATCCATTCCTGCACCCAATTCCCAGGCACGCCGGACTACTTTACCCAAACTGCGATCGCCTCGTCCCACAAAATCTTCCATTGCCGAAATGCGGACATCGGTAAAATTTACCTTCAATCCCTTCATCCGGCGGAATTCTTGCCGCAACAGGTTTTGTTTACGCTTAAATTCGGTGGTAGAAACTGAGTGCCACTGGAATGGTGTATGGGGCTTGGGCGTAAAGTTAGAAATCGTCAGGTTAAAGTTTAGGGGTTTTCTACCTTTGCCCCGACATTCTCGCTGTAACCAGCTGACTGTTTCCGCAATGCCCAAAACGTCAACATCCGTCTCACCCGGCAAGCCAATCATAAAATACAACTTTATTTTATCCCAGCCTTGCTCCCAAGCCGTTTTCACCCCCCGCAACAATTCTTCATTGGTCAAACCCTTATTTACGATGTCTCGCATCCGCTGAGTTCCAGCCTCTGGAGCAAAAGTCAATCCCCCTTGGCGCGTACCTCCAAGGATGTTGGCAATATTCTCATCAAATCTGTCTACCCGTTGGCTTGGTAGAGTCAGAGAAATGTTTTCATTTTTTAGCCGATTTTTGATTTCCATCCCCACTGCTGGTAGGGACAAATAATCAGAACAACTCAGAGATAGGAGGGAAAACTCATTGTAACCAGTTGCCTGCATCCCCTCTTCAATTGCTTCTACAACCTGATCGGGTTCTACATCCCGTGCTGGTCGAGTCAGCATTCCTGGTTGACAGAAGCGACAGCCACGAGTACAACCCCGCCGAATCTCAATGGTCAAGCGGTCATGCACCGTTTCTACATAGGGAACTAACCCAATCGAATATGCTGGTATGGGAGTTGCAACCCGCCGCAAAATTCGTTTTGGCACGTCTAGGTGACGCGGATGAACTGAGCCATCCTCTGCCATGTCGTAAAATTGGGGGACATATACGCCTGGTATCTGTGCCAAATCCAGTAATAAATGTTCCCGACTAAATCCTGCTTGTTTGCCTTCTGACAATACCAAACCAATTTCTGGCAGTAGTTCTTCACCATCTCCAAGGGCGAAAAAGTCGAAGAAGTCGGCGTAAGGCTCAGGATTCGATGTTGCTGTTTGCCCACCAGCAAAAATCAACGGAAACTGGGATTGGAGATTAGTAAATTCTCTCTCTGCTTTCCCTGCTTTTTGCCTCTCTCGCCACGTCAAGGGAATTCCAGCCAAATCCAACATTTCCAGGATATTAGTTGCACCCAGTTCGTAACTGAGGCTAAAGCCTAAAATGTCGAATTCTGTGAGCGATCGCTTTGACTCTACCGCAAACAACGGCGTATTAGTTTCGCGTAGTTTGGCTGCTAGGTCTTTTCCTGGGAGGTAGGCGCGATCGCACAATTGACGCGGTTGGGCATTCAAAATGTTGTATAGGATAATGTGTCCTAAATTGGATGCACCGACTTCATAGACTTCTGGGTAGGTTAAAACCCAGCGTATTTCTGTCGTATCCCAACCTTTATGTACCGCTAAACGCTCATTACCCAGGTAACGCCCTGGTTTTAAAATATCCGATGTGATTAATTTTTCAACTGCAACAGCCACTGTGCTATCTTCTAGCTACCTTAATTACAGCTACTCAAACCCAACATTAGCATTGAATTAGGTCTTTTAACATAGTTTATCGTTGCAACTTACAACTCCTTTACACTAAGTCCACTTTTCACCCGAACCTTTGTGCTTTTACATAAAGTTATGTTGCAGCCAACTCAACTTCAGCATCCAATATTTCAAACACTCTGTCGAGTTGCGTTAGTTCAAAAATAATTCTAATTGACGGATTAACAGCGCAAAGTCGGAAACCCCGTCCTAAACTCAGAGCTAACTTGTGTGTAGATAACAATGCCATCAACCCCGCACTGTCTAACAATTCTACTGCTACTAAGTCTACTACCAAGATAGAAATACCATTTTGTACCAACGCTGTAGTCATATCTCGTTCAAATTCCAAGGCGTTTGCAGCATTCAAACACCCTTGGGGGCGAATAACTGTAATCTTGGGATAGTTAAGCACTGCCTGCATAGTTACATCCTATTGAGAATTGTTGAAGCGTCAAGCTAAGAGTTATTTGAACATAAACTCTATTTTGTTGCATCGACCGTATGTCTTAGCTCTCTTTGCTGAATCTTTATTGCTTTCCTCTCTCTGTTTAAAGATTGTCATAATTCCAGCTTGAAATGTGTTTATGTATACTTTTTTTTTATCTCAGTTCAAAAACAATCAACATAGACAGCCATAGAACAGACAAATTATCAGTAACTATCCTGATAAAACTTGCTTAGTCTAGAACTAAAGCTAATTTAAGCAAGCCTTAACGGTAAGTTAAATCTCCCACTTTAGCGTTGCTGATGGCATCCGAGAGAGTCATCGCGCATTATCTATTTAACTAATTAAGATGTGATCTGGATCACTAGGAGTTAGTATTTAGATCACTCTTTATACTTAGGCTGATCTGGGATAATTAATATCATATACAGTTAGGTTATTACTTATGAAAACTCAGTACGCTATTCGTAAATTGGTAGAAAAAGCTCTTGACATTAAAAAACTAACTCCTGAGATAGAAAATCAAATCAACTCAGAGCTGACGGAACTGGGTTACATTTCTGATGTTGATTACGAAGCCCTAGAATTATTAATGGCAGAGATGGATGCTGGTCGAATCCAGTTGGTTCCTAGCCTGGGATATTTCTAATTGCTTGGCATAGAGACTTCTTGGCTATCAAAATTTCAAGTAGGTAAAAAAGTTTTATTGACATCCTCCCACGGGTTGAATACTGTTGCCCTAATACATAGATTTATCGAGAAAAAAATCGTTAATTCTGGTTATACAAGTCGGCTTTGACTGTAGAATCAGATTACGGTTGATTAGTGCGGGATGTCAAAGCTTAGTTAGTGTGAAAACAAAACTTACACTTAACACCAACTAATCTTCAAAAAACATAATACCTAAAGTCCTTGATCTGAATTGATCATCTCTAACTGGGAATATCGCGTCAAGCTGACTATGGGTTTGGTCGTAGGATGCCTGATATAGGCAGAACATAAACCGCAATTCGTTCCCTTTGTGTAGATTTTGTTGTATTGCTAGATTTGCAGAGATTTTAGAAGCGGTAAAGCCGATGGAATTCAAAGAATGACTTCTGAGGTTTTCTCTTTTTGCAACTCGACTTACTTGGAGGGATTTCTCCACCCACGCAGAGGTCGATGTCTCCAGAGACGATTAACATTCCCATGTGCCTCACTTTACGGAGTCTGATCTCAAGTAATCTCAAGTATATTTATAGCAGCAGACTCTCAAATCGCAAAAAGATTTCAGAGTCTTGCTGGTGGGCTTTCTGCTTTAATACTTGTAAAGGCAGGGGATAACATTGTTTGTATTTTTCTGTCAGGTTGATTATTTAAATACCTAACTTGGCGTAAACTGTGCTAATGAGTTTCTACATTGTGCATTTGTATTAAATCGCCATGCAGTTCGCTAAACGCCTAGAAAAAATTCCTCCTTATCTGTTTGCTGAAATTGTCCACAAGGGGAATGAACTTGTTGCCAAGGGAGTTGATATCATCAATATGGCGATTGGCGATCCAGATAAACCTACTCCCAGTCATATCCTCCAGGTAATGCATGAGGCGATTGATGACGCTGCTAACCACAATTATCCACCTTACCAAGGGACGAAAGAATTCCGGGAAACTGCGGGGAAGTGGATGGAACGTCGGTTTGGGGTTACGGGGTTGAATCCGAATACAGAGGTTGTTTCTTCAATTGGTTCCAAGGAAGCAATTCATAATACTTTCTTAGCGTTTGTAGAAGCAGGAGACTATACACTAATACCAGATCCTGGTTATCCCGTGTACCGGACTTCGACAATCTTCGCTGGTGGTGAGTCTTTTACTATGCCTCTGAAGTCAGAAAACGGTTTTTTGCCTGATTTGAGTGCGATACCTAAAGAAGTCGCCCAAAAAGCAAAGCTGTTATGGATTAATTATCCCAATAATCCGACTGGGGCATTGGCAACACTAGAGTTTTTTGAGGAATTGGTAGCTTTCTGCAAGCAGTATGATATTTTGTTGTGTCATGACAACGCCTATGCAGAAATGGCATACGATGGCTATAAACCGCCTAGTGTGCTGCAAATTCCAGGTGCGAAAGATGTAGCGATCGAATTTCATAGTTTGTCTAAGTCGTACAATATGACAGGCTGGCGGGTTGGTTTTGTTGTTGGTAATGCTGTCGGTATTAAAGGTTTGACACAGGTAAAAACTAACGTTGATTCTGGGGTGTTTAAGGCAATTCAAGCATCTGCGATCGCAGCTTATTCTACTACTACTGAAGCAGAACTCCAAGCCATCATGTCGGTTTACCAAAATCGCCGCGATATTATCGTGAATGGATTGCAATCTCTAGGTTGGCCGATTCAGCCTCCGAAAGCTACCCTTTACGTCTGGACACCTGTTCCGCCAGGATATTCATCAGCAGAATTTGTGACGTTGCTACTTGACAAATGTGGTATTATTGTGCCTCCAGGTAGTGGTTACGGTGCATTTGGAGAAGGCTTTTTCCGAATTGCTTTAACCATCCCTGATGAACGATTGCAAGAAGGAATTCAACGCATGAAAGATGCCGGTATACGCTACGGTTGATAAGGGAAATGGGGGGACAAGGGGACAAGAAGAAGCGGAAGGTTGTTTCTGTGATTGGGTTTTGAATTCTACGCCACTTGTGAGTCATTTACAATAAATATATTATAAAATTTTAGTATCCGCTGAATAAATAGGGGATAGGAAGAAAAATAAGAGGATACAAAGGGTCACACCGGATTG
>NZ_JABXKJ010000193.1 GCF_017115085.1 Nostoc sp. NMS7
ATTGGGCATTGGGCATTGGGCATTGGGCATTGGGCATTGGGCATTGGGCATTGGGAAAGAAAACTACTCCCCACTCCCTACTCCCATTCGGCTACGCTCACGGCAAACCTACTCCCCACTCCCTCTATTGAGCGATTTGAGCGCGGGCGGCTATGAGTGCTTTGCTGACCTGTACAAAGCCAGTACCACCATAACTGTTGCGGGCTGCCACAACTTGACGGGGGGATATCGCCTCATAAATATCTGCTGCAAATGCCGGATGTATTTGTTGCCACTCTGACAATTTCAAATCTTTCAGGAGTTTACCTGCGGCAATACTAGTTTTTACCACCTTACCCACAAGGTTGTAAGCTTCTCGGAAGGGGACGCCCCGTGCTGCCAAATAATCTGCTACATCAGTAGCATTGGAAAAATCTTCCGTCACGGCTTGGGCTAAACGCTGGGTACGAAATTCTAAGCCTTCCCTGAGTAAAATTGTCATTGCTTCTAGAGAGGCTTTGATTGTGTTGACGCTATCAAATAGACCTTCTTTATCTTCTTGCAGGTCTTTGTTGTATGCCAGGGGTAATCCCTTCATAATCACTAACATCGCCTGAAGATGACCGAATACTCGTCCCGTTTTCCCCCGCACCAATTCTGGTACATCGGGGTTTTTCTTTTGGGGCATGATACTGGAACCTGTGGCACAGCTATCTTTGAGGGTGACAAAGCGAAATTCTTCAGTTGACCAAAGAATGACTTCTTCTGCAAGGCGGCTGAGGTGAACCATAATCAAGCTAGCAGCAGACAAAAATTCGATCGCAAAATCGCGATCGCTCACTCCATCCAGGCTATTAGCATAAATATCATCAAAATGCAATAGTTTCGCTGTGTAGTGGCGGTCAATGGGGAAAGTAGTTCCCGCTAAAGCACCGCACCCCAAGGGTGAAATATTCACACGGCGAGAAACATCACCTAAGCGTTCCCAGTCGCGTTGCGCCATTTGAAAGTATGCCAGAAGATGGTGAGCTAAACTCAGGGGTTGGGCGCGTTGTAGGTGAGTATAGCCAGGAATCAGGGTTTCAACGTGCTTTTCGGCTATATCTAGTAAAACAGCTTGAAATTCTCGCAATTTGCTTTTGATTTGTTGGATTTGGTCACGGAGATAGAGTCTGGTATCGGTGCCAACTTGGTCATTACGCGATCGCGCCGTATGCAGCTTTTTACCGACATCGCCGACAATTTCTGTCAATCGTCCTTCAACTGCAAAATGTATATCTTCAGCATCGACACCAGGCTGAAATGTCCCCTGGCGGTACTCTTGGCGAATTTGTTCTAAACCGGCAACCAGTTGCTCTCCTTCTTCTTTTGAGATAATGCCAGTGTGAGCAAGCATTTTGGCATGAGCTTGAGAACCAGTGAGGTCATATTCGATTAGTTCAATATCAAAACCTATACTGGCATTAAAACGAGCGATCGCCGGATGTAACCCTGATTCAAATCGCGGACTCCAATTTTCTTCTTTGGTCATAAATATATCAAAAGAGTGGAGGGAGAGTTAAGAGTTAAGAATGAAGAGTTATGAGTTCTTCCTCCTAACTCCTAACTTTTAAATTTAACCGTAGCTAGTTAGATTCCGAATCATATAGCCAATGACTAAACCAATCAACAATGCCCACACTTGACCTGTCTGTATAAAGTGACTCCAAGATTTTTGAATCTGACCCATCAGGTCTGGGTCGGTAATTGTCTGTGCTAGGGCTGTGAAATTTACAGGCAGATGCCAAAATAACTGAGATATCAAATCGCTGTACTGGCTCATATTTGGTGCTTAAGAAGTTGGCGGTGGCAAATCTCAGTATCAGTTTATTTAGATTAAATACTGATAATGTACTGAAATATTCGATATAACTTTAATGTCTTAACTCAAGATGCAGCCGATGCCAACCGCAATTTCTCGGCAGTTCGCAAAATTTGCCCCGCCAAAACTGCTGCGCCAAAACCATTATCGATATTGACTACGCCTACTCCCGCAGCACAAGAGTTAAGCATTGTCAATAAAGGTGCTAAACCGCCAAAACTTGCACCATAACCGATGCTGGTGGGTACGGCAATTACAGGACAACTAGCTAAACCCGCAACAACGCTAGGTAAAGCGCCTTCCATCCCCGCCACGACAATTAACACCGATGCTGACTCAATCAGATGGCGGTTACTTAATAAGCGGTGAATCCCAGCAACGCCAACATCCCAGAGACGCTGGACGTAAAAACCAGAAAGTTCAGCAGTTACAGCGGCTTCTTCAGCAACAGCTAAATCAGCAGTACCAGCAGAAAGAATACCAATTTCACCTTGGAATTGTAGTTCGATAGTAGGGGGAGCGATCGCACAAATTCGCGCCGATGCATAATATCGTAAACCACTAACTTTTGATTCTAGTGCGGCATAAACTGCTGGTTCAATGCGAGTCGCCATCACCACCGGGTTGCGGAGGCGCATTACCTCCATAATTTGAGCAATTTGATCGGGAGTTTTACCAGGACCCCAAATCACCTCTGGGAAACCAGTTCTTAGCTGGCGATGGTGGTCAATTTTGGCAAACTCACCTACAGATTCATAAGCTAAGTCTTTAAGTGAGTCTAATGCCGTATCTGGCGTAACTTTACCATTAGCAACCGCTTCGAGGAGCGATCGCAATGTTTTTTCATCGGTCATTGGTAATTAGCCCTTTGTCTTTTGTAATTTATCAGTCGTCCAATGCCCCATGCGCCATGCCCCATAACTAATCCCTTATTTTGATTTGTTCAATATTCCAGAATGCGCCGCCAAGAGCAGAGAATTTAATGCCTTCAAAACGATTACGCACCGCTGATAATGAATAAGGATTAACCAAGTGAATAAAAGGTAAATTTTCCTGGGTAATCCGCTGTGTTTCGGCATAAATCGCTTTAACCTTAGCTTCGTCTAATTCTCGTGCCGCTTGAATGTAAAGATTCCCTATTTGCGCTTCCCAAGGAGCAACCTCCCAACCCTGAATCGGCTTTTGTCCTGCTTGGGGTTTCTGATTAAACATATGTAATCCGCCTTCAGGTGCCCAGACATTAGCACCATCATTCGGTTCTAATCCGCCGGTCAGACCCATCAAAGAAGCTTCCCAATCCAAGGAGTTAGAAATTTTGTCAGTAAAAGTATTCCATGCCAACGGGGTGAAATCAACTTGAATGCCGAT
Source organism: Nostoc sp. NMS7 (assembly GCF_017115085.1). Lineage (GTDB taxonomy): Bacteria > Cyanobacteriota > Cyanobacteriia > Cyanobacteriales > Nostocaceae > Nostoc. Next base: position 3,209 of record NZ_JABXKJ010000193.1, read on the forward strand.
TTTGCTCAAGTCTTGTTTAATCTGCGATCCCATTGCCTCACGGATTTTATTTCCAGCATTAGTAAGCAAAGAGAAACGGACGCGATTCCCCTGAGCATCTACTAACTGATTTTGGTTGTACTTAAATCCTGCTTTTAGTAGTAATTCCTTCGCTTTTTGCTGATTGTAAGGGTAAATTTTCAACCCTTCTTTAGGCGAAAGGTAATAGGGGCTTTGCACAGAAATCGGTGAATCTTGTGGTACACCCAAGCCGCGAAAAGTGTTATTAATCATCGTTTGGCGGTCAATTGCATAGGCTATAGCTTGCCGAAATTGCACATTATTGAACCACCGAGACTTAACCGGATCGACCAGTGGTTTTCCGTCCCTTTTACCTTTGTTGAGATTGAACCAAACAAACGATGTACTGGATGTTGGTCCACCATTATAAATTTTGAAATTACCCTGCTTTTCTTGCACCTTTAGCAAAGAAAAATAATCTGGCGACACTCCCACAGTATCTAACCCGCCAGAACGAAATTGCAGCAAGGAGGTATCTGTTGATTCCACAATTTCCCAAATTACCCGTTCAATATAAGGCTGGGAATTGCCTTGAGCATCCTTGCGCCAGTAGTAGGGATTGCGTCGGAAGACCACACGCTGACTCGTGTCATAGCGCTCTATTTTGTAAGGGCCGTTGGCAATAATTTGGTTCGGAGGAGTATCAACGCCCCATTTGGTCAGAAAGGTCGGATGCCCATTTTGATCTTTCGTTTTTACCGATTCTTGCAATATATGGGCGGGTAAAATTGGCGAACCTGTACTCAATAGAAAAGGTCTAAAGGGTTCGGGTACGCTAAACTCAACCCGCCGTTCATCCACTTTTTGCACAGTGGGTAGCTTCCGACTTTTACCAATCCTCAAGCCGTCTCTCACATCTGTAGGAATCGCTTCGTTAAGGTAAATATTGTTGTAGGTAAACACCACATCATCTACTGTTAGCGGCTGACCATCAGACCATTTCAACCCTTCGCGTAGGGTAAAAACAATTTTTAATTTATCATCGGAAATTTGCCACGATTCCGCTAATGCTGGCTCGACTTTCGCAGTTATCGGATTTTGGGTGATTAACCCCTCGTAAATTAGAGAAAAAACATTTGGAGATTCCTGACTGAGAGGATAGTTAAAGGTTTTGGGATCACTGAGAATGCTACTTACCAATTGCGGTACTTGAGCGGCTACGCTTTTAAAGTTAGCTGGATTGCAAGCGGTAAGTGTAAGTACTGTTGCTGTCAGAATTATTGGCAAGCAAAAATGTTTAATTGCCAAAAAGATTTTCCTAAAAGATTTCATAATTTCAATATGCGAATAGTGTAATCAATTTGATTGACATTGTAGCCAACCAAGGAAGTTTTGAGTTTTATTGAAATACTGAATGCCACTATCTCGTAAAATCTCTATAACTTCACGTCTGCCAAATTCTTTAGAATTAGCGCTTAAAAAGAATTTATTTTCATTAGAATGTAATCCAGCATGAAAAATTATACACTCTAAGATTACTCTATCTATAATGTGCTTATCAAAAATTTCTCTATTTAACGTTCGTTGAAAAATAACCGTACTTAACGTAATCATTTCTGATTTGCTGATCAGCTGATTAAAAGCTACATCCAAACGTTCTTTAACTTCGTTATTTCGTTCAAGAAAGCTAGTTATTGATTGCTCTAGACTAAACAGCAGTAATCGTGCATTATCTGAATTATCTCGCTCTGCTTGATTAATTTGTATATCTAACTTGCGGAGGAAATCTAGATTATATTTTTCTTCTTGTTCCAATGTTGTCAATGATTCTACAAAACAAATACTTGGCACTACTAGACGTAAAGAAGAGGGTGTATTTTGCAGTAATTCTTGTGCTTGTGAATCTTGTCCTTTAGCAATACTCATCAAGAAATTAGTTTCAACGTAAATTATCACTACTAATCATTAATAAAGTTGAGTTGTTCCGTCTTCTAGTAGTTGCAATAAACCAATTTCTGTCATTTCCTTTGTGAAAGGTGGTATTGCAGATTTCCAATGATAGGCCAAGTCACGTAGCCAAGCTTCTATAAGACCTTTAAGGTAAAGACTAAATATCCTTTTGTCGCGGAATTTTGGCTCGTAATGACTAAGCACATCAGCAGTATTAAGACTGATAATCGGCTCTGATAAATTATTGCCATCCCATTGAAAAATCAGAATTTTATTTACATCAACAAGCATAGCAAAGGGAATTGCTATCTTTGCAGCTTGTAAGTAATCAATCAGCCGGAAAATAGCATATTGTTTGGCTTTTGTTTCTTGAAAATTGAATGGTAAACCTTTAACTTCAGCTATGAGAATAATTTGTTCGTCTTTGTCTAAAGCAACAATATCAGGAAAGTCTATATCTTCTATGTTTGCAGCTTGTATGGCTCTAATTTCCCACCAAGTTAAGGTTTGTTTCTCCCTATAAATCATTGATTTCTATCCTCGTGAGTCTTGAATATCTTGATCAGAGACTAAAAGAAAAGTTACTCCGAAACTACTAGCAAGACAACAGCATAAGCACAGATGCCTTCCTCGCGTCCAACGGGGCCTAATTTTTCGTTGGTGGTAGCTTTGATGCCAATTTGATTCGGTTGTAATTCTAAAACCGCCGCTAGTTTGTCGCGCATGTTGTGAATATGCGGTTTTAATTTTGGACGTTCTGCTACTACCACCGAGTCAATATTTCCGATTTGCCAGCCTTGATCCCGAATTAGTTGATGTACTTGAGTTAATAGTACTAAACTATCTGCTCCTGCCCATTGGCGATCGCTAGGCGGAAAATAATGACCAATATCCCCCAAGGATAACGCCCCAAGCATGGCATCCATAATCGCGTGGGTTAGCACATCAGCGTCACTGTGCCCCAACAAACCCAGTTCATGGGGAATTTGAACTCCACCTAAAATTAAAGCGCGATCGCTCACTAGTTGGTGAATATCGTAACCGTTACCAATCCGAATTTTTGTCATTTCGAGTCCAATCCCTTAATTCCTCACTTTTTCCTACGTGCATTTAGCCTCCTGCACACCTGAATACTTAACAGTATTTACCCTGGTATTTCTGTTTCCCCTCATGTGATAAGTATTTTACCCACTTATCTGCCCTTTTTTTTAATACTTACCCTTGAAAGAGGGAACAAGGAACACAAGGGGGACAAGGAAAATAATCATGCACAATAAGCTTTTCCCTAGAATCACTCAGCTGACGTTAAAATGAGTCAGTTAAAGAAAGATTATTGCTAAATGTTTACCATCGACTTAAGCATCAAAAACACTGCTTTCCCGATCTCAGTACAACGTAAGTCAACAGAGGATGCCGAGGCTGTCTATCAGCTAATTTTGGCAGCAATGCGTTCTGGGAACCCTGACATTGTGGAACTCAAGTGCGAGGGCAAGACAGAGAAAAAAATTGCTGTCCGCGCTAGTGAAATTTCTGGAGTGCAGATTGTTCAGAAAGATGGTACAGCCATAGGTGGTGCCAGACCACCTGGCTTTTTCGCTGTAGCTGCTGAGTAACCAAGGTTGACAAATGGCTCAAGTGGGCATTGAAGTCAAGGATTTAAATTTCAGCTGGCCTAATGGAGAGAAAGTTATCAAATCTTGCTCTTTAGAAGTACCCAAGGGTGAGTTTTGGATGCTCTTGGGTACAAACGGCAGTGGGAAATCAACGTTACTTAGGCTGCTGGCGGGGCTATTAGCTCCTGAATCTGGCGCAATTCGGGTTTTGCACCCGGTTGGCTTTGTCTTCCAAAATCCCGATCATCAACTAGTGATGCCAACGGTTGGTGCTGATGTGGCTTTTGGATTGGTGGAAGAAAAGTTGCCACCTGCTGCCATCAGAGCAAGGGTTGAAGAGGCGCTAGGGGCGGTGAATTTGCTTACCCTCCAACGACGCCCTATCTATGCACTTTCTGGGGGACAGAAGCAGCGAGTAGCGATCGCTGGTGCGATCGCCCGTCGCTGTGAAGTCTTATTATTAGATGAACCCACTGCCTTACTAGATCCAGATAGCCAACTGGATTTAGTTGCTGGTGTCCGCCGCCTCGTCAAAAGTCGAGGTCTTACAGCCCTGTGGGTAACACATCGATTAGACGAGTTAAATTACTGTGACGGCGCTTTCTTACTAGAAAAAGGTTCTCTAGTAGATAGGGGGGAAGCCCAACGCCTCAAACAACGTCTGATGGAGTAGTGCTAAATTGGTAAGAAGTAGTAATTATGAATCTTTTCACTCAGCACTCACTACTCGGAACTGATTTGTGTCGAGATTGCTGACAGCCAGACACAAATCTTAATATTCTCCATACCTAACAGCACTGTTTCGGTAAAAAGTACTCAGGATTTTCACACCCAGTAAACGCTCCGCCGTTTAGATGTGGTCTTTTAACTCAGCACTCTTCATTCTCACCACTACTGAAAAAGAACTGCAATGCGCCTTTTAAACAAAGGCGCATTTTTAGTTGGTGCGTCTGTTTTAAATTTGAGTTTTGTGAGACTGCCGTATTTTTTGTTTTGTGTAGCATAGTGTTACACACAAAGCATCAATTATTATAAAACTTATGAATGAATTTTGTAAACTCTAGAAAATTGTGATTAAAAACCATGTCTCGTTCCTTACTCCAAGCCGTTTTGTTAGTGGACGGCTACAATATCATTGGCGCTTGGCCTTGCCTTAAAAAAACGCGCGATCGCGTTGGACTAGAGGCTGCACGGGGCGAACTTGTGGAAGCGATGACTGGTTATAGTGCGTTTCAAGGTTATGAAACTCAGATAGTTTTTGATGCTCAATATCAGAACTGCGCTAGCAATAAAGAAATTGTTACTGAGCTTTTATCAGTTTATTACACTGATTTTGGGCAGACAGCAGATACTTATATTGAAAAATCTTGTGCGTCTTTTCGCCAGCAAATAGCTCTATCTTTGATTTCTCGTGTGATTGTTGCGACATCAGATCGGGCACAGCAGTTGATGATACAGGGGTATGGGGCTGAATGGTTGTCGGCACAACAACTCTGTGGGGAAGTGGAAGCTACCGTCTGCCGGATGCGGCAGAAATATCATCCGCGCAAACAATCTAAGAGTAGGTTTTTAGCTAATGCCATTGATGCTAAGTCGCGGCAGCGTCTGACTGAATTACGAATGGGATTATAGTAGATATTAGTATTTTTTATTTTAAGAGTCTCTGCTTAAGTTGCTGAATGGATTTTGGCTGCAAAATTTCTATAATTAAGCATCTAAAAAAATATTGGCGAAAGTACTTGCCAAATTCTATTTTTAGCCCTAAGATTATAAATCGTGAGTGATCCTCAGTAGCTCAGTGGTAGAGCGATCGACTGTTAATCGATTGGTCGCTGGTTCGAATCCAGCCTGGGGAGTTTAGTAATTTTGGATTATCGATCATTAGCCTATGGTCACTTGACTCGGCTGTGACGTTTCTGAATCATCGGTCTTTTGGTGCTTGTCCTAAACAAGTGCTGGAATTTTAACAAAAACTGCGTAGACGCATACTCCTACAGAGAAGCAAACTACGCAAAGCGTCTCCTAGAGAAGCGGCTTGTCGTTAGGACATCGCAGTTAGAATAGGAATCCATACGCTTTTTTGGTAGAGAGTCGGAACCCCTACTAGAGGATGGGAGAAGTAGGCTAGCGGCGTTTGTAGGTGCTAATGTCGAGGATTACCTCACCCTCAATCCCTCTCCGATATATTGGAGAGGGAAGCTAGATACAGGATGAAGTTTTGCATTTTATTTAATTCACGTTCCTTAAGGGAAGTGGCGATCGCATCAACGGTCTGTTCTGCACTTGTAGCAGTGAACATTTGCCCATTTGCCAAATAAATATTTTTATCAGATACCAAGTTTAAGAGGATAAAGACATTATCAGGCTAGTGCTATTCTTTTAGGTAATTGCACTTAAGCTGAAACTAGGATAAACGCTTTACATGACTTCTAGAGCGCTGCCTGACAATCCTTTTGTGGCTGCGGGGATGATTGAAGATCCCAGGCTGTTTGTCGGTCGTCAAGATGAATTACACGCGATCGCATCTCGGATGAAGGGCGATCAGCCTACAAATATAAATATAGTTGGTGACAAGTGTCTGGATGATTTTGAAAGCCTTTTGAAATATCCCGATAAATTTGATAATGGATTTTATGACAATTTGCGATCGCTGATGGATAGGAACGCCTTGATGCTAGTGGTGGCTTCCCGTAAACAACTGGATGTTTATGCTAACGAGCATCGGTTTGTCTCTAGGTTTTTCAATATTGGTCACACTATTTATTTGAAAGAACTCACTACAGATGAGGCTATTGAACTGTCGCGCTTACCAACTCGCTCTACAATTGGTGCAGCTTTGAGTGTAGATGAACAGAATCATGCACAGCAATGGGGTAAGTGTCATCCTTACAAGTTGCAATTGGCTGGTTATTATTTGTGGGAAGCACGTCAACAAGGCAAGGCTATCAAGTGGGCGAAACAGCAGTTTGAACAACAGCTTACAGATCCTAAATCTAAAGCAAAAGGAAAGTGGTGGCAATTATGGCTGCGTTGGTTAGTTTGGGATTTACCAGTGCGCCTGGGTAGAATAGCCAAGTTTATTGGTGGGGCTGTTGATGATGTGAGCAACTGGATTATCGGGATGGTAATTCTGCTTTTGCTCGTTTTGGTTTTGGTGGGTGTGCTTCATTGGCGTAGCCTTTGGTATGGCGGGAGGCGTGGCGTTTGGCGTAGCCTTTGGCGTGGCGGTAGGCGTGACGGTAGGCGTAGCCTTTGGTATGGCGTTTGGCGTGGCGTTTGGTGTGGCGGGAGGCGTGGCGGGAGACGTGACGCGAGGCGTGACGCGAGGCATGGCGTTTGGCGTGGCGGTAGGCGTAACGTTTGGTGTGCTGGGAAGCGTGGCGGGAGGTGTGGCGTTTGGCGTAGCCCTTGGTATGGCGGGAGGGGTAACGTGGATTTTGGGTGTGTTACGGGGTTATTTCTGGTTGCCAGAATTACTGTGGATACTCACCCTCTTCTTTGTTTCTTCCAATGGCAATCGAGTAAATTGTTTACGATATCTACCCTCTCGCTTTGATGAATTGATTATTTTGCCTCTACCTTTCATGGATGTAATGATTGTGGAGGCTTATCGAAAGAACCCAGATGTTGCCCGTGAGACTATTAATTATCTAATTACATCCACCAATCAGCAAAAAGTTGCAGCACAGGCAATTTCTGGTATTGCTGGAGATATTCTCAATCGTTGTCAGAGGTTGAGCGATATTGTGCAGATTGCCAACCAACTAGCCTGGATTCCCTCACCAGCATCAAAGGAACTTGGCATTGTACTGCCGCAATTTTTAGATATTAGTCAGAATGTACGGGCATCAGAGGAAGCAACTTCACTTTATCGTAAATATGAGTTACTGAACATTCCCATTACTGAATTACGCCAACTGGGGCAAAGTCTAGCTTTGACAAAAGATGCTCGCGTTGCTGTCTCTTTTGGCAACACTGCACAAAGCTGGCTAACTATATTAGAAACGGCACAGCACACTTTAGAGGAACAGGCACAGCAATCAACAGAAATTCGACAAGTTTATATTGCTGGTAACTCACTAGACCCGGAAACAGCGAAGAATCGTTTCAAAGGGCGAATTGACATATTTCGAGAAATCGAATCTTTGGCGCTTTCTGAGCAACCGCCAGTGTTGTTAATCTATGGTGGGCGGAAGACAGGTAAAACTTCAGCGTTGAAATATCTACCTTACAGAATACAAGCAAACATTGTACCTTTGCTGGTAGATGTACAAGGAACAGCAGCAGCTACAACGTTAAAAGGATTGGCTGAAAATTTAGCTCAACAAATTATCGAAGCTGCACGGCGATTACCCCGCAAAGTATTCTTGCCTAATCCAGATGCCAAAAAACTAGCTGAAGATCCATTTCCGGCGCTGCAAACTTGGTTCGCAGAAATAGAACGCAACAACTCCGGTAAGCAATTTCTTCTCTGTTTAGATGAATATGAACGCCTGGGTGAGGTAGTGGAAGCAACAAGCAGCCGTGCGCCACTCAATTTTATTCGTAACCTGCTGCAACACCAACGCAAGTGGATTTTACTTTTTAGTGGTTCACAGGAGTTATCTGAACTTGATGATTACTGGAGTGACTATCTAATTAACACCCGTGCTTTGCGAATGACTTACCTGCATGAATTAGAAGCCCGCGATTTGATTCAACAGCCAGTAGAGAACTTCAGCGATATCTATGAACCAACTGCTATAGATGAAATTATCCAAGTTACTCGCTGTCAACCTTATCTCGTTCAGTTGGTGTGTTATGAGGTGGTGGAGTTGCTAAACCGCGATATCAGAAGAAACAGGCGAGAAGCAGATACAGCAAAAGCGACTGCACAGGATGTTAAGGAAGTTATACCTGTTGTGCTTGAGCGAGGCGATCAGTATTTTCGGGAATTATGGAAGAGTTTAGCAGATAGCGATGTCTACGACGGGCTACGCCTACGCAATTTACTCCGGCGGATAATTCAAGGGGAAACTCCCACACAGCAAGACCAAGGTGTTATCCGCAAACTAACGCGAAAAGAGATTTTGACTCAAGAAGGCAATGCTTTTCAAGTGCCTTTGGTGGAAAAATATATAGAACAGTTGCTAGAAGAAGAGTAATATAGCAATCCTATTTAAGTTGTGGAATTATATCATGTCCGCCAAATTACCCATAATACCCGGACATCATATTAGTCGTGGAGGCAGGGAACAGACAATAGGTAATAGGTAACAGATTTTTTTCACGAAGGATTTACGATTGCTATATTTGGAAATCCCTAAGCGAAGAGTCTACCCACTTTCAAAAACATGGGTGTAGGGAAGAACAAAGTTTTCATCGTTATCGTCGCAACCGACATCGCTACAGACATAACAAATGTTGCTACAGTCATGACGGAACTTGCTACAGGCAAGGCAGAAGTTGCTACAGGCTGCGCGAAACACCGAAACGTCAAGGCAGAAGTTGCTACAGGCTGCGCGAAACACCGAAACGTCAAAGCAGAAGTTACTACAGGCAAGGCAGAAGTTGCTACAGGCTGCGCGAAACACGTAAACGTCAAAGCAGAAGTTACTACAGGCAAGGCAGAAGTCACTACAGACACGACCGATGTCGCTAACGTCGCAGCTTTGGGCTGTAGTGGCTTTTTATAGCAGTTGAAATATAGTTTAGAACATAAATTGATCGTAAAACTCCGACATCAAGACACTTTCAAGCCTATTGCCTGTTGCCTATTGCCTGTTCCCTGCTATAAGTTCAACTTAACTATGAAATATCACAGCAACTAAAGGCAGCAAGGCCAAAAGAAAGCCATGCCAATACTGCCAAGTTATCTGAGGTGTTGGTTCTGGTGGCGCTAATAGGGCTTCGATTCTTTGTTCTAAGCGATCTGCACCAGAGGAACCCAATGCAGCACAGCAAATTTCCGATAATACTGGGCTGCTACTAACTACTAATAAAAGTGATTCCGCTAACACCAGAGGATCTACCTGTAATGCTGCATAACCATCAGCACGGAGTTCGCGCAAAGCTAACAGTTCTTCCCACAAAGGCTCTGTATTCGGCAACCATGCAGTGCAGGAACGCACCCAACCCAGCCAGAAAAACCAGAATGTATCCCTATAATAGTGATGCCCTTGCTCATGGGCTAAGACGCTTTCTAAATGACGTGGTGAGAGAGTTTGCAGTAATCCCTGACTAATCACTAATTCTGGTTGCCAAAAACCAATTTGACCTGCAAACAACGCGCCCGTTTGCAGTAACCTGGCTCGTTTATTCCCCAAATTCACCAGAGGACAGTTACGGGCAGATTCCACAGACTGCCAACCCTGGAAGGCAAGTTTAATACATGAAATGGCAAAAAATGCCAAATAAATTAATGCTAGTAAATAGCTGACTGAGCCTGTATACATCCCGCCCATTTGTCCTTGAGGCCCCATGAACAGCACAGCGATCGCAGTCATGAAAATTAACAAGGGGGGAAAGAGGAACAAAAATAGCGATCGCCCCCATCGCAGACTCCAATTGCCTTGGGGTTGATTCCAAGCGGATCTTAACCACCAGGCAACTGCCAAAGCATTCAAAATCATGATCAGATGCATCATTGTTCCTCCCTGGCTTGGCGTGCAGATTCAATGCGTTTAGCGATCGCGGCTATTTGCTCACTAGCGGCTTCATCCAGGCTATCGGCGAAGGCAGCAACAACATCGGGGTTCCCCACCGCCAAAAATCGCTGTAAATGGTCGTGAGCTTTGATCACATCTGCTTGCTGCTTACTCAACATTGGCCGCCAATAGAATGCTCGCTCTTTCTTGTCGCAGGCTAGCCAACCTTTATCAGTGAGGCGACGTAAGACGGTGGTAACAGAAGTATACGCTAATTCGCGGTTAGGATCAGCCAGAATGCGATCGTGTACATCCTTGACTGTGGCTGAACCAAGTTCCCAGATGATATTTAAAATTTCCGCTTCCAACGGGCCTAAAGATAGTTGTTTAGGGCGGTAATCGGGTAAAGGTGCCATAGCGATTTTGATGGGGAGTCGGGAATGAGTGAATATCCGTCGGTTTGTGCTGTAATCTTGAAGCTGTAACTTTTTCCCCTTTTGGAATGTGGGTTCTTGTTTTAGATTACAAGATAGTGCTGCAAGTCTGAAAGGATAAAAGCATAAAAATGGGCTTTTTGAGTCTTTTTTTATTTGAAAGTCCCTATTGTGAAAAGTCAGATTTTTCCCTACTCCTACTCCCATTTATCTATTGAATGGGTTCCATTGTGCATTTTGATGCTAAAAAATGCTTTGGGAGTAATTGAGATTATGGTTAGTGACAGCAACTAGGTAGAATGTTATTTGCGGCAGTAGTATTAAAGCAGGTGTATCCAGCGCGTGAAGCTATTTGTATATCACACTCCTGAATTGACTCCAACGGATAAAGTGCCAGAATGTGCGATCGCAGTCGATGTCCTGCGAGCCACTAGCACAATTGCGACAGTTTTGGCAGCTGGAGGCGAAGCTGTACAGGTATTCAGCGATTTAGATCAGTTAATTGAAGTTAGCGAAAAATGGCCTGCCCAAAAACGTCTGCGGGCTGGAGAACGCGGCGGCGCCAAAGTAGCTGGCTTTGAGTTGGGTAACTCTCCCCTCGACTGCACACCAGAGTTAGTGCAGGGACGGCGTTTGTTTATCAGTACCACAAATGGCACTCGTGCTTTACAACGGGTGCAAGACTCCCCAAATGTATTAGCAGCAGCCTTGATTAACCGGGCGGCGGTGGTGCAATTTCTCCAAGAGTTGCAACCAGAGACAGTGTGGATTGTCGGTTCCGGTTGGGAAGGCAGTTTTTCCTTAGAGGATACAGTTTGTGCAGGTGCGATCGCTCATAGTCTTTTACAACAAACCACCTTGTCACTGGAGGAATTAGCTGGTAACGATGAAGTAATTAGTGCGATCGCTCTTTACTCTCAATGGCAAGATAACTTATTAGGATTACTTCATCAAGCTAGTCACGGTCAACGATTGTTACGTCTTGAGTGTCAAGAAGATTTAAAATATTGTTCCCAAACTGATATTTTAGATGTCTTACCCATACAACATGAAACGGGAGTTTTAAAAAGTCAAAGGAAATAGGGAATGGAGACAAGGGAGACAAGGGAGACAAGGGAGACAAGCGAGACAAGGGGATGAAGAAAGTGTTTTCACAATGCCCCATGCCCAATGCCCCATGCCCTATGCCCCATTCCCAATTTTCAAATCTGTGAGCATTTGTCGAAGTCTTTGTCGCCAATGGGGGGGATAAGTCCCTAGAATTACGGAAATTTTTTCACAAGCAAGGACGGAATAGGCAGGGCGACGGGCTGGTGTGGGATATTCGGCAGTTGTAATGGGGACAATATGCTCAACTTTCAAAGGGAAGCCTAGCTGTTGGGCTTCTTCAAAAATGGCAACCGCAAAGTCATACCAGCTAGCGACGCCGCTATTAGTGTAGTGATAAGTGCCGCTAATTTTTGGAGTTAACCGGGGAATCATCTCGGCTATGACTGTGGCTATATCTTGCGCCCAAGTCGGGCTACCAATTTGATCGGCAACAACACGGAGTTCTTGGCGTTCTGCACCTAGTTGCAGCATGGTTTTGACAAAGTTACTTTTACCAAAAATCCCATAAACCCAAGCAGTGCGGAGGATGAGGTGATGAGCGCAAGTTACCCGAATTGCTTCTTCTCCAGCGAGTTTGGTTTTACCATAAACACTCAAGGGGTTAGTTGTGTAAGTTTCCTGATAAGGTCTACATCCATTGCCATCAAAAACATAATCGGTCGAAATATGAATTAGAAAAGCTCCTAATTTTTGGCTTTCTTGGGCAAGAATGAAGGGTGCAGTCGCATTAATAGCGGTAGCAAGTTCGGGTTCGCTTTCGGCTTTGTCTACAGCAGTGTAAGCCGCAGCGTTAATAATGATTTGCGGTTGCTTGGATCTGATAACGTTGCGGAGGGTATCGGGTTGGGCAAGGTCTACTGTCGGACGTGCTACTGAGATAATATTCCCGTAGTCTGGGAGAATTTGTTGAAGCTCTTTACCCAATTGACCATTATTACCAATTAGTAGAATTGATGGACTCATCCTGATTAGTTCTTGAACCTAATGCAATTATCAAGCTTAATCAAATATTTCAGCAGTTCTCAAAGGTTTACCTGCTTGGTCTTTAACTGATAAAATTGGTGGCACACTCAGAGGCCAATCTATAGCTAAATCTGGATCGTTCCATAGGATTGTGCGATCGCTTTGGGGTGCGTAATAATCTGTAGTTTTATACAGAACTTCAGCTATTTCTGAAAGCACGAGGAAGCCGTGAGCAAACCCTGGTGGTATCCACAGTAGGCGCTTATTCTCAGCACTAAGTTCAGAACCTACCCACTTACCGAAGGTAGGAGAGCTTTTTCTAATATCTACGGCTACGTCAAAGATAGTGCCGACAACAGCCCGGATCAGTTTACCTTGGGGTTGTTGAATTTGGTAGTGCAATCCACGCAGGACATTTTGTTTGGAGTAAGAGTGGTTATCTTGGACAAAGTTCGTAACAATACGTGTATCTTGAGCAAATTTTTGATCGTTGTAAGCTTCAAAAAAGAAACCGCGATCGTCTGCAAATACTTGGGGTTGAAATTGTAAAACTTCGGGAATTTTGGTATGTACAATGCTCATTAAGATTATTTATAGGATGTGCCGCAGTGTTCTGATTATGAGATGAATTTTGCATTTATATTTTACAGGCACTGTGTTCAACCTTTGACGATCGCTTGTCCTCTTTTTAATCAGTAAATCACGTTAGTTCAATTTGACAGTCATCACCAATCAGAAATCGCAAGGCTTTGGGGCGACGAGGTGCAATAGTCAATTGTGCCCTTTGCCCAATTACGCTATCAATAATACGCTGATGGATTCCGGCAATTTTAGCACTTTCTAAAATTACACTGTTTTCTAAATCGGTATCAATGAGTGTGACATTGTTAGCAATACTACTAGAAGGCCCAATAAAGCAGTTTTCTAAATGACAATTGCTACCAATGACTACTGGCCCCCGAATTGTACAGTTAATTACTTTAGATTTTGCACCGATTTGGACTCGTCCAATAATCTGACTTTGGGCATCGACTTCGCCGACAATTGATGTTGTCAGATAGGTGTCGAGAATTAATCGGTTAGCTTCTAATAAGTCATCTTTTTTACCAGTGTCTAGCCACCAACCTGGGAGATTGTAGGCTAAAACTTGCTTTTTTTGATTAATTAAGTATTGAATAGCATCAGTGATTTCTAGTTCGCCTCTGCTGGAAGGTTGGATATTTGCGATCGCATCAAAGATGATATGAGAAAAGAAATAAACCCCTACCAATGCCAGATTTGAAGGAGGAACTTTGGGTTTTTCAATTAACTGTAATACCCGTCCTTTATCATCTACCTGAGCCACACCAAAGGCGCTAGGATTGGCAACCTCACGTAAAAGAATCAAAGCATCTGGCTGCTGTTGGCTAAATTGTTGCAGAAAGTAATGTAACTCACCTAGTTGAATTAGATTGTCGCCCAAGTACATGACAAAGGGAGAATCTCCTAAAAAGGGATGTGCGACTTGGACGGCGTGGGCAAGTCCAAGTGGCTGGTTTTGGATGATGTAGGTGATGTTCGCTCGAAAGTATTCTCCATTTCCGGTTTTTGCTTGGACTTCTGCCCCAGTTTCCGGGCTGATAATGATGCCAATATCAGTAATCCCAGCAGCAACCATTTCTTCAATTCCATACCATAAAACAGGTTTATTAGCAACTGGTACAAGTTGTTTTGCTCCACTGTAGGTGAGGGGACGTAGGCGTGTACCTTTACCGCCAGAGAGAATTAATGCTTTCATCAGGATTTCGGATTAGTTATAAGTCATTAGTCAAGATAATCTGAAATCTTGACAAAATCCTAAATCCTTGCATTTAAATGGCGTTAGTTTATCTTTTATAAGTAACGGGATAAAACTTCGGCTGTTGCTTTTCCTGTTTTTTCCCAACTAAATTGTTGAGAGTGAATAATACCTTGGCTAGAAAGGCGCGATCGCAATTCCAAATCAGTTGCGATCGCCTGCATTGCCTCTGTAATTTCTCCGGTGTTGTAAGGATTAATCAAAATCGCCGCATCGCCAGCAACCTCTGGTAATGAGGAGAGATTGGAGGTAATAACGGGAGTACCACAAGCCATTGCTTCCAGGACAGGTAAACCAAAACCTTCCCATAGACTGGGGAAAACAAGTGCGATCGCTTGATTGATGATTTTTGGTAGTTCGCTATACGGTACATAGTCGAGGAACTTTACCTGATTAGTTACACCCAATTCTGCAACTTGCACTTTTAAAGTTGGGGTGTAACGCGAATCAATTGGCCCGACTAACCATAGTTCATAGTCTTTGCAGTTAGGTAACGCCGCAAAAGCACTGATGAGTCGCTGGATGTTTTTGTAGGGATCTTGGCGTCCAACGTAGAGAAAGTAGTTGCGGGTGGGGAGGTTGAGATGATGGAAGTGAGTGCGATCGTGCGCTAGAGGAATCGGAGTAATTTTGCTGGCGGGAATTTGGTAAAAATCGGTGATGTCTTTAGCCGTAGTCTGGGAAATGCAAATAATGTGTTGTGCTTGGTTAAGGACTTGGGGAGTGTAGTAACGGTGGTAGGGTGTGAGTGGTGAGAAGCGTTTGCCAAAGCGCAACGGGATCATGTCAAAAGATGTCACCACAAAACGACAGTTGCTATAAAGGGGTGCTTCCGGTAGCGGGGAGAATAAGAGACTCGATTTGAGGTTTTTATAGATTTTTGGTAATTGAAATTGTGTCCAGAGTAGGCGGTTCAAATGACCTTTTGTGCCGTGGTCTGGCGTTAAGTTTGACGGGATTGGATAGCAGTCAAAATCTGGATATTTTTGCGCTAATAATAGAGTGGGTTGAAAAGATTTTAAATAAGGAAAAAGGTTTTGAGCATAGTTGCCTATACCCGTTGGTTGAGACAAGAGAATAGATAAGTTAATAATTAATTGTTTGGCAGAGGTATTATCTACTATTTTCATTAAATAATCGTTCTGTAAGCGTTTAATGTTTCTTTTGCCGTTCTTTCCCAGGAAAATAATTTTGCTCTGGCTTTCCCTTTATTAATTAATTCTTGGCGTAACTGGGAATCACTGATTACTTTCAGGATAGCTTCGGCTAGTTGAACAGGATCATTGGGGTCAATCAATATAGCAGCATCTCCTGAAACTTCTGGTATTGACGAAGTATTAGAAGTGACGACTGGAGCGCCTAGCGTCATTGCTTCCAATACGGGTAAACCAAACCCTTCATAATGAGATGGATAAACAAAAACATCAGCTTTTGAATAAAATAATGCTACTAATTCATCAGATAAGTAGTCAAGATGATGAATTTGGCTTTTCCAAGGTGAACTCTCGATGTCAGCAAATATTGGATCGTAATTCCAACCTTTTTTACCAATTAATATTAATTGATGCTCAATTTTGCATTTTTTCTTTAATAAATTAAAAGCATAGATAATAGCATTAATATTTTTCCTCGGTTCTATTGTACTAACAAAAAGTAGATACGGTTTTGAAAAATCGTAATTAACCTGCTTTTCTAAAGCCGCAATATTTTTTTTATCAGATAAATAATTAGGACTATAGCGACTAGCTAAAGGAGTAACATAGACTTTTTTGGGATCTACGTCTAAATATTCAATAATGTCTTTTCTAGAACTTTCTGAAATTGTCAAAACTATGTCTGTCCATTGTAAACATCGTTTGACTCTTTCCGCATATCTTTTTACAACTGAATCTATATAATTTGGATATTTAATAAAAGTTAAATCATATATATTCATTACCTTTAGACTATTATTACAAGGATAAACAGAGTAATTTGTACCATGTAATATATTTGGGTAATCAAAACATTGTTCAAAGTATGTTTGAAAATAATATAGAAATAAATTTGAAACTTGAGTTGATGTCAATAATAAATCCGAGACTCTGACAGGTATAGGCAGTATATAAATATGAGAATATTCATTTAAACAATTAGGTACAGCTACTTTGCCTAGAAGCCAATTTTTAAGGCCTGGTTGATAGGCAATACCCAGTTGAAACTCTTCTTGAAACTGTAAAGCATTAAGTGAGCGAATTAGATTAGCAACATAAAAGCCAACCCCACTAGGTTTTGGAAATACTGGGGTGGCATCAACTATAATTTTTAGCATCAGAATATTTAGGCTCCGTTTTTGCTCAATTTTTTCAGGTCATAATCAACCATAACCTCAACCAATTGCTCAAATGAGTACTGAGGCTGCCAACCTAACTCCGTTTTAATTTTATTAATGGAACCAACTAACTGCACTGATTCATCAGAGCGATAAAAAGCGGGATCAACTGAGACATAATCTTGCCAGTTTAGATCAACGCAGTTAAAAGCACACTCAACCAGTTCTCTGACAGAGTGAGTTTCACCACTGGCGATGATATAGTCATCAGGTTGTGCTTGCTGCAACATCAGCCACATAGCGTAAACAGCATCTTTGGCATAGCACCAGTCACGACGGGCATCTAGGTTGCCTAATTTTAGTTCATTTGCCAAACCCAGTTTAATTTGAGCAGCTGCGTGCGTGATTTTGCGAAATACAAATTCTGTCCCACGTCTAGGCGATTCGTGAGTATAAGTAATACCACAGCAGTTGTAAAGGTTGTATTTTTGCCGATAGTTGACAGTCATCCAATGAGCGTAAGCTTTGGCAACACCATAAGGATTCCGGGGACGAAAAGCAGTACGTTCAGTCTGGGGCGATTCGTCAGGTTGACCAAAAACTTCACTACTAGATGCTTGGTAGAATCTGGCATCTGGTTTGCAACGACGAATAGACTCTAAGAGGCGAGAGACACCGAGGGCTGTATATTCAGCAGTGAGAGCAGGTTGTGTCCAAGACAGAGGAACGTAGCTTTGAGAGGCGAGATTATAAATTTCGTCAGGTTGAGCTTCGGCAATCACATCCATTAAAGAGGATTGGTCTAAAAGATCGCCAGATAAAATTTGAATTTGGTTAAATAAATGGTTGATACGTTCTAGATTGCTGGTGCTGGAACGACGGACTAGGCCAAAGACTTGGTAGCCTTTTGATAGGAGGAGTTCGGCAAGGTAGGAACCATCCTGTCCTGTTAAACCTGTTATGAAAGCTTTTTTGGTCACAGTAATAACCTTTGAGAAACCTAAGTACTCAGATACGGGGGTAATTAGTTATAGTGGCATGACACGACTAAAGTAGTACAAATTTTAATGAAGGTAACTTAAGTTTTATCAAAGCTTTAGGCTGTTCCTCTGATGCACCAATTTAGCTGTGTCATGCCATTAGGGTCAGAAAATAAGTTTGAGAACCATTGAGATATCCAATTAAAAGAAGAATTTCGACCAGCAGAGCATAAGTGATAATGCAAAAATCAGGCAGAAAAAATCCCCAGTTCCAACTCTTTCAAGATATTCAAAAAAGCCTCTATCTGCTAAACTCCGCTTTTTAATCTAAACTGCGAAAATTAGTAAGTATACCTGATTCTAATTGTTAGATTTTTTCAAATTTAATTCATAGTTTAGCAAGAAGTTAATTACTAATAAAGTATATAGCTTCTGCAACTTTTTTTATCTGCATATCCAAGGTTTTGTAATCCATCCAATTACTTAATTCTTCTCCTATCTTGTCTACCAACTTATACGCTAATACACTACATCTAAACCTTTGAATCTTTTCTCCAAAGCTAACGATCGCCTGAGCATAAATTTCCGGGTTATGTTTATTTTGTAAAAGCTGCTGACCATTTTCTCCTATTTTTGTAAAGAATTGGGGATTCGCCAAAAAACTTTTGAGGTGCTGTTGGATATCCTCAATTTCATAATTTGGACGCACAAATGCAACAGTGTCTTCCGATTGTTCTGCATACCAACCAACCTTTGTAACTAGACTAGGAAGTGCGTGACTCCAAATCCGAAGTTGACTCAGTGATGCTTCTCCCATAGTCGGATGGCGTAGATTAATGGCTAAATTAGCATTTGCCAAAGCCAAGTCTAACTCAGCATCCGCAACAAAATCATGTAGTTTTACTAGATTACTAAGTCCTAATAGTTTAATTTGTTCCTCAATATAATTTTTATTCCAAACTTGCCCATATATATCTAAGAAAAACTTATTTTTTTCAGGTAAGCTAGATAATGCCTTGAACAAAAAATCTAATCCACGGTTGGCACCAATATAGCCAAATACAATTAAGCGATAGGGTGCTTTATTATTTTTACTTTGTGGATTTGCTTGCCATTCACTTATATACGGTAGTGGCGCATAGCCGACAAACCATTGCTTCTCTTGCTTAATAGTTTGGAAATCCACTTTTGTATGTGTGACAACTCCAACTGCATTCTCTAAAGCTAAAAATGTTAGCGGATAGAATTCACTCATGAACTCAATTGAAATATTACCACTCAAGAATTTCCCGACTGCTTGCTCACCCTGAATCCCGTAGTATTTTTTCATCTGAAATAAATAAGCATCTAGATTCGACTTTTGTTCTCGATGTAGATAAATACTAGCAAAAAAGTGCTGTAATCTAATATCATGTAAAACAACTAAACCTGGGCATTGACGACTAACCTGCCATATTGCGAAGTGAAAGTCTGGATTATTGCCTATATGATACACATTTAAATCCGCTTGGTTAATTTCAACCCAAGGAATATTAGGCAAATCATAATGACGCACTATGGCGTACTTCTCCAAAGATGAACTCCAGTGCTGTTGATCTGTCCACAGCACAATTTCAGCATATTTTTGCAACGTAGGAATCAATTGAGATGTATACTCAGCAATGCCGGACTTTGTAGGCGATAGTGGGGAAAACCAGTTAATTTTCATGAGACTAGCTTTTGAACAACTGTAGACCATGAAATGCTGAGGCTATGATAATAATCTCGTCCTGCCTTACCAAGAGCTTGTGCCCAAGAGCGATTTTCCCATAATTGATCCATCGCTGCGGCTAGAGATGTAGAAGTAGGTTCAGCAAATAAACCCGTTTCTTCATGACGGATAAATTCTAAGGAACCTCCTGAATCTGTACAAGTAATAACGGGTTTAGACGCTAGCATTGCTTCCAGAGTGACATAACCATAATCTTCATCCAAAGGTGGGTAAATAACTCCTATACTTTTTGCATAGGTTATAATTTTTTCTTCTTCACTAATTTCACCTAAAAAAACTACTCTATTGGCAATATTTAATTTTTTAGCCAAATCCTTTAAGTGTTCACCATAACTTTCTGTATCTGGTTTACCTGCAAACAATACCTTTACAGGATTCTTTGTTTCTGCAAGGGCTTTGATTACAAGTTCATGTCGTTTGATAGGTGTAAGCCTACTGGGAAAAAACAGATAATCATTTATATCTTCACAATAGAAAAGCTCGGAATTTTGAGGAGGGTGATAAATCGGGATAGAATCTACTTGATTAAATCTCTTTAATCTTCGAGAAACATTTCCAGAAAGAGTATAAATAGACTTATATTCTTTTAATGCTTGATTATCAGCATTAATAATTGCTTCACGAACCTGTAGTCCATTGGGAAATGTAATTAAATCACAATAATTTGTATCCCATAAATCATAAGCTGTGCGATGCTGATGCAAAAGCCACATAACCTTATTAGGGTGAGGTATTAAGTATGCAGGAAACTTTAAACCTATAATTTTATCTACTGCTTGACCACAACATTCTGAGAGGTCTAACAATCTACAAGCCAACATATGATCCAGAATCCGCTGTGGAGGATACCATTTAAAGGGAATTGCAACTATCTCGGCTTCATGACCGGCAGCAGATATAGCTTTTAGAAGACCTTCTGCTAGTATCTCTGCACCTCCTCTAATAAAGGGAACTTGAGTCGTAACTATCAATACTCTCATGGTTTAAATCCTACAAGTGCATAATCTTGTGGCCCATAAAAGTAATCACTGAAACGTTCAGCCAGTTCCGACCCAGTTAATCTAGGTTGAGTAGTTTCAGGATGAAGCTTAATACATCTAACTTTGGATAGACCAAATGATTCTGCCACAAATGTGATCATAGAACTTGGCAGTGGATTACGATGTGTCGGATCTAAATAGAATGTGTTACTACCTACTAAGATATTATCTGGATTTGGTGTTTCAAAAATCACCAATCCTCCTGTCTTAAGCACTCTCATAGTCTCAGTAAATAACTTTAGCAATACCTCAAATGCTAAGTGTTCAATGATATGGAAACCAGTTACTGCACCCAAGCTAGCATCTGGCAAAGATTGCAAATAGCTAATTACATCTCCTTCTATAACCTCTAGTCCTCTAATTCGGCACTGCTCTATCATTACTCTGTTAATATCCAAACCCCTAGTAATGTATCCTGAATCTTGGAGAAGTTCTAGCCATTCACCCCGCCCACAACCCACATCTAAAATTGGGGATTCAGGTGTGCCTACCTTTGCTTGTTCAATCAATGGTAAATAAACTTTTAACCTACTTAAAATTTCTTCACGGCTACCTCTAAATTTCTCCTCAAAAGCAACATAAAAAGCATCTAAAAAATGTATATCTTCATTGATAAAAGTTTTTAATTGCTCTTGACTAAAAGGTTCCGGTAAACGTTTCCTTGCCTCTTCTAGAAACATTGTTATTAGACGCTTCTGCTGCATTAGGTCATTTTTCAGGTAGCTATCGTTTCTGATGTAAAGTTCATCTCTTGTTTGGATACGAGTGTCTGTACTAATAAGACGCTCATTTACTCCTTGCATTTGAGTATCTACAACACCCAAATGCTCACCTATTCCTTGCATTTGAGTATCTACAACACCCAAATACTCACCTATTCCTTGCATTTGAGTATCTACAACACCCAAATGCTCACCTATTCCTTGCATTTGAGTATCTACAACACCCAAATGCTCACCTATTCCTTGCATTTGAGTATCTACAACACCCAAATGCTCACCTATTCCTTGCATTTGAGTATCTACAACACCTAAATGCTCACCTATTCCTTGTACTCTAATATTCATAGCATCCAAGCGCTGTTGAATATTAGTTGATAAACTATTAACTAAAGTATCAATACTGTTAAAGCTGTTATCTATTCTTTGGACGCTTCCATCCAGAGTATCCAGGCGCTCATCCATTTGCACCTTTAAAGTGGTGATTTGCTCTATTAGCTGGCGATTCAGCGCTACAGACTCTTTTAGAGAATCAATTAGATTGAAATTGACTTCTCGTTGATCTTTAAAAATAAAATTAATCGCTCTCAAAATAAATTTTTGTAACTTAGTGTTAAATTTAAAAGGAAAGCGATTCAGCTTATCAGGCCACTTTGTCCGAATACATGACCGAGACTCTGCATTTCTAAGCAAAGCTTCAATATAGCTAATATTTAATATCATGTTTGATGTGTCGAAATTAGATTTTGAATCTAGTGGCTGAGATTTAACTTGACGTTTAGCCACTTCGTTACAAATCTTTTGTATTAATTCCTCAACGTTAATTTCTGGATTGTTTGCTTCAATCATCATTTATATTTTCAAAATATATAAAATTTTCACTTTGACGGGATTATTTCTTTAACTATTTTTGCTGGAATTCCTGCTACTACATGATAACTAGGAACATCGCATTTCACAACTGCGCCTGCCGCTACGACAGAATTTTTACCAATTTTACAAGGGCCTATTATGGTGGCATTGCTTGCGATCCAAGCCCCTTCCTCAACTACAATATCATTTCCTTCAGTTGGAAAATTGTGCATCCTCTCTAACCCAAAATTTCTATAGTCGTGAGTTCCAGTTATTACACTAACATTATGCCCAAAAAAAACATATTCTCCTATTACTATATTTCCAGAAGATAAGTTAAACAATGCATTATTTACAATGCATGTTTGTGACAATTTTAGTCTTTGAGGTTCTCCAAAAACCAAGTATTGTTTTAAATTTACATCTTTGATGCGCTGATCGAAATATCCTTGCGTTAGAGATTGTCTGAGGTAAGTATCAAAATATAATTTTATCCAGCTTTCGATCTGAGATTTCAAAGAATTTTTAATTATTTTGTACATAGTGATTCCTCGTAGAGTCTTATCTTCCTGCCAGATACTTGAAAGACTCCTTCTACCAAATCATTCACTGCTGCTTGTATAACTATGGCATTCTGAATCCAGTCCAGCATTTCTAAATTTTCGTGTGTTCCATCTCCAAATGCGATATCTAAGGCATAATTTCCACCAGCCAAGTGAGGCCAAATAAACTCAAAATCAACTGTTGCTCTTCCTATTTCTGATTTAGATAGCCAGTAGTTAGCAAAATTTTTATCTAAGAGTTCTGTACTCCATCCTGATAAAACAGTTCTCAATCTATCCAGTAATGCTATGCCAACATTTGGTTTTCTAACTTTATCGTATCTGAATGTCGTGATTCTAATTTTTAATACATCTCCAGGATAAACCAACTTAATAGATTGCCCCTCACTATCCAACACAGAGATATCCTCAATTTCTGCACGTCCTGTACCAAATCTTTCAAATCCATAAAAAGCCATATACGGCTTTTTCGTAAACGGATTTAATTCTTTAATGGTGATTTTAGCCAAATCAATTTCTTCTTCACTCGCAGGAATATTATCATTATTATTTGAATCCAAATTTATAGTAGTTCTTTTATTTACTTCTTCATGCACCCATGCTTGATAGTGTTTACATACTTCAGCAGGTTGTCCAGTGTCTACAATAATCCCTTGATTAATCCACATAGCTTTTGAACATAGGCGTGAAATAGATCCTATATCATGAGAGACAAATAATATTGTTCCTCCAGCATCTTGAAAATCTCTAATTTTGGCCATGCAACGATGGACAAAGATACCATCGCCTACTGCTAAAGATTCATCTACAATTAAAACTTCTGGTTTAACGTTGATTGCTACTGAAAATGCTAAACGAACAAACATACCACTAGAGTATGTTTTGACTGGCTGCTCCATGAAATCGCCAATTTCAGCAAAGGAAGCAATTTTGTCAAATTTTTCTTCTATTTCTGCTCGGCTTAATCCTAAAATTTGCCCATTAAAAAATACATTTTGTCTGCCAGTAAATTCGGGATTAAATCCGCTACCTAATTCGAGTAAGGCTGAAACTCTACCGTTAACCCATACCTCGCCTGTAGTTGGTGTTAAGGTTCCAGCAATGATTTGTAGCAATGTACTTTTACCAGAACCATTTTGACCAATAATTCCTAATGTCTTTCCTTTAGGAATTTCCAAGTTAATATTATGTAATGCCCAAAACTCATAAGCCTGGCTCTTACTAGGTAGTAAAATTTCTTTGAGCCTGTCTACTGGACGAGCATACTGCTTGTAGCACTTTGAGATATTCTTCAGCGAAATTGCAATCTCCTCACCCATAACATTGTTTATTTAAACTACTAACGAACTTGACACGGTACAACTTTATCAATTAATAATTAATTAGATGATTAAAATTTCGGTTTTTTGTCGAATCATATCGCTATCTACTATACAGTTCACATTAGTATTTGCTGGTCTTCAGAGCAGTTAAGCTATAAACCTTGATTACAATACATCGGCAAAAGCTGGACGCAAACGCTTGTAAACTGTAAAACCACAACAAAATATAATTGTTGCTACCATACAAGCAACTCCCCATTCACCCCAATGCTTCACCTCGCCAACTAAAACTATGTCACGATAAACTTCAGCAATCGCTGCTATTGGATTTAACCAGAATACCAAATTCCGCCACTCCTCTGGAATTGCTGTTGCTGGATAGACAAGCGGTGTCGCATAAAACCAAATATTTAAAATCAATCCTAAAGTCTGCGGGATATCTCGCAAAAACACTGTTAATCCTGCTGCTAAATAGCCCAACCCTGCTGTTAGCAATAGCTGGGTTAGCCAGACCAAGGGTAATAGCGCCAAGGTAGTATGTAAAGTATGAGAAGTTACCGCCACGAAAAAAATCAATGCCATTAAACCGAAAGAACTTTCAATGAATGTTGACAAAACTGGCACTAGGGGTAACAAAGCGAGAGGAAACACCACCTTCTTAACTAAATTCGGTTGTCCTAGTACCGAATTAGCGGACTGCATTAGACCACCTGTAAAAGCAATCCAAGGAAGTAACCCTGCAAATAGCCACAAACCAAAGGTAAAATCATTTGCTGGTAAACCCTTAAGAGTAGTCAGCTTCACCTTCAGGACAGTGGAAAACACATAAGTATAAATAAATAATTGTGATAGCTGATTTAGCAAAGGCCACAAGTTGCCCAAAACAGAACCCTTGTAACGCGCCTCTAAATCTCGGCGTACTAGAGTTCTCAGTAAGTCGAAGTTCACCCACAACTGTCCATTTATGGGCAAAATCCCCCTCCATCTCCCTAGCTTACGTACAACTCCCCGCATTGTCGGCAACAATTTCTGCTTCCTCGCTCACAACTCACTATTCACTCACCTAATTGCTCTCACAGAAGTATTATATTTATGAAAG
The DNA here is from genome assembly GCF_017115085.1 of Nostoc sp. NMS7. GTDB lineage: Bacteria > Cyanobacteriota > Cyanobacteriia > Cyanobacteriales > Nostocaceae > Nostoc. Next base: position 28,399 of record NZ_JABXKJ010000193.1, read on the forward strand.
TTCCTTTTTTAGGGAATTTAAAATAAAAAATATCCCACTACTTCTTGTAAGGTGGGTGTCTCAACTGCCTTTGGCTGTGGGCGGATAGGATAGCCACCCCAAAAGATTAAATAATTTATTTGTTGAAAATCCCTTTACTGCTTTTAGAATCTATGATCACGAGAAAATTCTCTTGAAATTATCTTCATTACTATACTATCAATCGGCTATTGTCAAGTGTATTTTTACTATAAATATAACTTCTGTTTGCAAGCCTGCTTTGCTTGTTAAGGATGCGAGTTTTTGCTTAACTCAAGTTATCTGGATCAACTCCCTGCGATCGCAAATATTCTGCTAATTTATCAGCCCGTTGGCGCTCTTGTTCAGCTCGTTCTGCCAAGGTTGGCACCCAACCTGCGGCATTATACCAACGTAACCACAAACCTGTTGTTTGCTGATAAGTACCCTGCCATAGTCCTAATCCTAGTTCTAACTTGTCCAGCCAGAAACGGTTTTCTGTTAGGGAAATTGGCTCATAACTAGTGCCAGTGAGTCGAAAGGCGCGGAGATTATTTTCATAACGGTCATAAACAACGTAGTAGGGAACACGCAAAATCCCTTCGTATACTTCCCACTTCGTCGGCGGTTGATTTATCTCCCTTAATTTTTGTCCCAAGTCATCTTGTTCAGTACCTGGGGAAAGTAATTCCACGATTAAAAATGGATCAACTCCCTCTTGCCAAACGACGTAACTTAAGCGTAGGTCTTGTTGTTGACTAGCACTAGGTACTCCCAAAACTAAGTACCAATCAGGACGCTTGTACCACAAAGTATGGCGGGGGTCGTAGTAAAGGTTCAAGTCACTAGCAACTAAAATTTCCTCAGATGAATAGTTGGGAGGTTGACAAGTTTCACTGAGTAAATCCGCCTGAATGCAATGAAATTCGTCTGGCAAACCTGATTCCCCGACTAATTCGCTAGGTAAATCATACATCGTCGGCATGGTTTCTTGGGGCGGACGGGGTGGAATTGGTTGATACATAACTACTACCTTTGTTGCTTAACTCAAACTATCTGGATTAACTCCTAACGATCGCAAATGTTCCGCCAATAGTTGCGATCGCATCTATTCTTGTTCCAACCGCAATTGCGCCTCAAATGCCTGTTGCGCTGTGACAAACATTGGGTATATAAGAGTTTGGTTGTTGATTTAATTTTAAGCTGTAAGCTCAGGAGTTAGAAGTTTGAAATTTTCTCCCTGATCTCCCCGGAATTTGTCAAAGCAGAGTCACGGATTCCGCTACACTGAGACTTGGTTTATTTGAAATCAGGTATGGAAATCGGACAAAAGGTTAAAGTATTTCGTTTGCGCGATCGCGTTTCTGCCCCCGTTGTGAAAAAACTCGGACAAGTGGGTATCATCCAAGGCTACAAAGTCACCGATGGTGCTGGAATTGGTGTAGTAGTACTGTTTGAAGACAATTATTCCACTTGGTTTTTTGAAGATGAAATCAAACCTGTGTAGTCGGAATAACTCAGAACCGGGTTTTTCTTAATATCTGAACTTGAAAGCACAGGCTCAGAGTCTTTATTGAGTGCTAAGTTGGAGTTGAAAAACAAAGGCGGTGAAAATAGGAATCAAGTAATGGCTCTAATATTGACATTTTTGGGCAAAGGCGGCACCGCTCGTACCAAAATTGCGATCGCCGCCGCCAAATTATTGGCAAGTCAAGGCAAGCGCGTACTTCTAGCAGGACATCCAGAACCAGCATTACCAATTCTGCTGGGTACTCCCATTGCTGCCGATCCCCAGGAAATTGCTCCCAATTTGCAAGCAGTCCAGTTTCAAGCATCTGTACTACTAGAACGCAACTGGGACGAAGCGAAGAAACTTGAGGCGCAATATCTCCGCACGCCCATCTTCAAAGACGTTTTTGGTCAAGAACTGGTAGTATTGCCGGGGATGGACAGCGCCCTAGCTCTGAATGCGATCCGCGAATATGATGCTAGTGGCAAATATGATGCGATCGTCTACGATGGCACGGGTGACTCTTTAACGTTGCGAATGTTGGGTTTACCAGAATCTCTCAGTTGGTATGTGCGGCGATTTCGGCAATTGTTTGTCAACTCCGATTTGGGAAAGACGATTACGGAATCGCCCTTGATTCAACCACTGATTAGCAGCTTTTTCAATATCAACTGGACGGCAGATAACTTTTCCGGCCCCACTAATCAAGTCAATAATTTCTTAGAAAAGGGGAGAACCGCTCTTGCTGATCCCAAGCGTTTGGCTGCTTTCTTGGTGACTACTGGAGATCCCATTGAGGTAGCAAATGCTCGTTATTTGTGGGGTAGCGCTCAACAAATCGGTTTAACTGTAGGTGGTGTTCTACTTGTGTCGAGTGAGACAAACGTCAACCTGTCAGAGGAATTTATACCCCTAAGAGTGAGCGTCATTCCCGACTCGCCAACAGGTGACTGGCAACCACTGATAGATGCCCTACCCAACTTTGAAGCAGAAGCGTTACAGGCTCCCAAACCAATTGAGATAGACATCCACAATCGTCAAGTACGCTTATTCTTGCCAAGTTTTGACAAAAAGCAAGTCAAACTCACCCAATACGGGCCAGAAGTAACAGTAGAAGCAGGAGATCAGCGACGGAATATTCCCTTACCCCCGGCTCTGAGTGGCAGACCCGTTGCTGGAGCAAAGTTTCAGAATAATTATTTGATAATTTCCTTTTAAGTTACGGGAGTGGGGAATGGGGGACAAGGGGGACAAGGGAGACAAGGGGGACAAGGGGGACAAAGGGGACAAGGGGGACAAGGGGGACAAAGGGGAATAACTTATGCCCAATGCCCCATTCCCAATGCCCCATTCCCAATACCCTATTCCCAATGCCCCATTCCCAATGCCCAATGCCCTATTAATCAGTAAATATTATGTCAGAATCAACTCCCATTACCCCAGATCCCAATCCATCTGAGGCGCTAGACTCAGTAGTAAATAATCCCAATGAGCAAGCGATTGCATCTGCCTCTAGCAGCGCGAAAACTAGGCAACTGTTGGGGATGAAAGGTGCAGCGTCTGGGGAAACTTCAATTTGGAAAATTCGTTTGCAGCTAATGAAGCCGATTACCTGGATTCCCCTAATTTGGGGCGTAGTTTGTGGTGCGGCTTCTTCTGGTAACTATACCTGGACACTGGAAAATGTGTTGAAGGTAGCAACCTGTATGTTATTGGCTGGGCCATTGATGACAGGTTACACCCAAATCCTCAATGATTACTACGATCGCGAAATTGATGCGATCAATGAACCCTATCGCCCGATTCCCTCTGGGGCAATTCCCCTACCCCAGGTAATTATTCAGATTTGGGTATTACTGATTGCTGGCATTAGTTTGGCATTTGTGCTAGATGTGTGGTCTGGTGATGAATTTCCGACAATTACAGCGATCGCAATCATCGGTTCTTTCATCGCCTACATTTATTCTGCACCTCCCCTGAAACTCAAGCAAAACGGCTGGCTAGGCAGCTACGCCTTGGGTGCAAGCTATATTACCCTACCTTGGTCTACAGGACACGCTTTGTTTGGTGATCTCAATTCCACAATTGTAATTTTGACAATGTTTTACAGCTTGGCTGGATTGGGTATTGCCATTGTCAATGATTTTAAGAGTGTAGAAGGTGATCGTCAGCTAGGATTACAGTCATTACCCGTAATGTTTGGTATCACCACTGCGGCATGGATTTGTGTAGTGACGATTGATGTCTTTCAAGGATTGATCGCAGCTTATCTCGTCAGCATCCATGAGAATTTGTACGCCGCAATACTAGTACTGTTAATCATCCCGCAAATCACCTTGCAGGATATGTATTTTCTGCGCGATCCTGTGAAGAATGATGTTAAATACCAAGCCAGCGCCCAACCGTTCCTTGTTCTAGGAATGCTCGTCACTGGTTTAGCACTGGGTCATGCTGGCGTTTAACTTAATACTTCTTAGGAATTAGGAGTTAAGATATTAGCACTTACGCAAAATTCTCTCAAAAACCTGACTTGTCGTAGTGGTAATTCATGTAGCTTTAGCTTCCCGCAGGGTATTACCGCTACTTTGGAACTTTTTTGCGTAAGTCCTGGATACTTCTAACTCCTAATTTGTATTAAGACATACCGTGTTTAAACTGCTATCTTTCCTGATTCATGCAATTCAACCTTTCTTAATCCCGATTTGCTTTGTCGTTGCTTGGACTGTAATTATTCTCCTTGTTGTGAATCTCTGGGCGGCGGCGCGAGATAGTGTGACTACAGCCAAGCAAATGCATCAAATTCCCTGTACTGGTTGCCAATTTTTTACCGACAATTACCGTCTTAAATGTACTGTACGCCCATCTATTGCCAATACAGAAGAAGCGATCAATTGTTCTGACTATCAACCAAAGACGAATCCTTATTTGTATTAGGGAGTGGGGAGTGGGTGAATTGTATACCCATTTACTTCACTATTCATGAAGTTGCCTTGGAGAAGCATCATAAGCTAGACGAGGTATACATGCTTGGAATCTCACAAGCCTCCTTACTGTAGCTCCGAAGGTGGTTAGTGAAGCTGTTGATAAGATTAAAGATAAGGTCACTGTTTATTCTGGGGGACTTTTAATAAAAACACATCGATTCGGCTCTTTTTCTTAGTTTGTGTTATCGTTGCTGGTCTTTATGGTGTAGTCACGCTAAAGCCTACAACGATTGTATTTCAAATGCTTCCAGCAATGATTGCTCTCATTATTGTTTCATCCCTAAGTTTTGACAGCAATTTTTTTGGGCCTTTTTCAAAGAATGATATTCAGAAATTTTCCTTGTAATGTATTTATATGGATGATGATCATAAAAATTATTGTTATCAATATAATATATACGAAAAAAAGCACTTATAAAAATTAGTTTGTGTTTTTATGGACACGTCACTCCGTTCTCTTAAAGATGCATTTAAAAATGCGGCTCTTAGAGCTAGATATAACAACAATCAAGGTCTTTATGCATTTATTCTGGTAACACCATCTGATAAGTTTGCTTTCCAAGAATTAGTGGGTTCTTATGAGGAGATTCACTGGGTAACAGGCAAATATATTCGAGTCATTGGGCCTTCCATTACAGTTGATAATCAACGCGTCCCGCGAGAAAAGGTAGCAGAACTTATCACATCAAAATTCAGCACAGAATATTTTTCACAATTCAAACATAATCAAACTAGAGAATCATATGACTTTGCTCGGTTTATCGATCTTCCTGAAAATAATCTTCCTGCTATAGTGTTTTTTGATACACTTCTTAATCCCACCGAATATGCAGTATGGAAGATAGATTTTAATAGTTCTGGCTTAATAACATTGTTCCGTAGCCTAGCTACTCACTTAAATGAGAAATGCTGCTGGCAAGATATCGAGGCGCTTCAATAGTTAGAGAAACATGGAAGCGCTAAAGTGCATACTCTTGAATCAAAATTACAAGGGCAGAAATCTCGTATCAACAACCGGAAGGAAAGGCTGCAAAAATCTATTGCAATACAAGAACAACAGGCTCTTTCAGATGCTATCAAACAAGCAGAGTCCCGTCTTAAAATAATTGCAAAAATGATAGAAGCAGAGAAAAATAATATCTGCATTTTTGAATGTGGTTGAGGGCATTCGCCGATCAGTTGAAAGCCGAAAGTAAATGTTTACAGCCTAAAGACACTAAACCAGTAGACCCTCCGAAACAGGTATTATCTCTAGATAACGATGATATATTAGTTATCACTGAAAAAGTGATTGACGATAAAATCAAAAAATCAGGATTACCTTTTGAAAGAATTGTAAGCTTCTGGTGAATTAAAGGTAAAGTCATCTATTCATATAAAACCTGCTATAATTTTTAGTTTTTTATCTTGCCCATTGCTGCAATATATAAGCATAAAAAGCCTCTTTATCTACCTGATCCATTGCATAAATTTTCCGACCACTAGAGACTACTTTAGTACGCCCCTGACTCAGACCGGTGGTGATAATTTCAGTTTCCCATCCGCGCAACTGATAGAATTCCGGGTGTGCCAAATAAGCTGTCGCCAGTACATCCCAAAAATAATAATCTTGAGGGATAACCAGTGCATAACATTGTCCAGCTAAATCAGAGATGGGATAGTGGCGTTGTCGTCCCATTTTTTGCACTAATTCTGATGTGACTGGGACATTGTTAGTTAAATCCAAAGGACACATAATAATTTCAATTTGGGTTTGCCATACCCGCGCTGCTGAAATTGCGTCCCAATAAACATTCCATTCGGCAGAACCATCTTGTCCTGCTTCTAAACTTTTTTCCACATTACCAGCAACATTCAACGCACCCCCCATCCAAACAATTTTGTGAATCTTCGCTTCAATTTCCGGTGCTTTGTCTAAAGCCACTGCAACCGTCGTCAGCGGCCCCGTTACCATCAACGTTACGGGGCTTGATGCCTCCTGCAACACCTTGATCATGAAATCTTGACCTGTTTCGGCAACCAGAGGCGTGGTGATGGTTTCGCTTAGATTGAGAATGGGGAGATGGTCAACGATAAACGAATCACGGCGATAAAGAGTAGGAAATGGATTGATACCGCGCACAGTGCTTTCTGCAACCGAGATATGAGAAAATCCCATCAAATCGATAATTTTACGTGTGGCGCTAACAGCCGGTTGGATATAACAATCTGCTGGAGTGACTACAACACCAAGAAGTTCAATATGATCCATCGTCAACAGCAGCATAGTTGCTAGATAATCATCCACACCGCCATCGTGATCCATTAATACAAGTTGTTTTGACATAAAGGGAGAATTAATCATGAATGAGTTTATGGAAGCTGCAATTCAAGAAGCAAAACAAGGTAGACAAGAAGGTGGTATTCCCATAGGTTCGGTTCTGGTCAAGGATGGTAAAATTCTTGGCAGAGGACACAATAAACGTGTGCAAGATGGCGATCCTGTCACTCACGCTGAAATCGATTGTCTCCGCAATGCTGGTAGAGTTGGCAGCTACAGAGGCACAACACTCTATTCAACTTTAATGCCGTGTTATCTGTGCGCTGGGGCTGTGGTACAATTTGGGATTAAAAAAGTCATTGCTGGAGAATCTAGAACTTTTCCTGGTGCTAAAGAATTTATGGTATCTCACGGCGTGGAAGTAATTGATCTTAATCTTGACGAATGCGAACAAATGATGAGTAAGTTTATTCAAACTAACCCCGAACTTTGGAATGAAGATATCGGTAATTAGAGGCGATTAATCGCGTCTGTACAGGAGTTTGGAGAGACGCGATTAATCGCGTCTGTACAGGAGTAGCCCTGCCAAGGTGACTTTTGATCAGAGAATTATGGCAGGGATGAAGGAGGCTACTGATCACTCCTAACCCAGCAAAAGTGTGCTGTTATTATCAATCGGGGTAAGAGTTTCACTAGGAGGCATGTCTGGGTTGGGCTGCGCCAATGCATTATAGGTCTGAATGTAACGCCGCACTTCTAGCGGAAAGTTGGGGTAATCTAATACTGCATCCCCATCGGCAATAGTTGACCAAAAGTCTCGCAAACTAGGAGCTAATTTTTTGGCCTGTGATAATGGTAAGTTTAATGGAGACTGAGTTAGTAACTTGATTAAAAAGGGGAAAGAGCGATCGCCCATCCACTGCCGCGATGACTGTTGCAAGTCAGGAAACTCCGGCACTGACTCTACCCGATGGGATAAAATTTGCAACGATTCTTTACCTTCGTTATCCCGATGAAACTCTAGCACCCGATAAGGATGAGGATAGCTAACTAAAGAACCAGTGGTAATATCATACACTCCATCTGAGTAAGCAATATCCTGAATGTGCAAATGCCCAGTAAATACTAGCTTGACTCCGTAGCGCCTCAGCAATTGCAACAGTTCTGCTGAATTCGCCAACATATAGCGATTTGCCAGTGGATGGCTCGATTGATTGGGCAAATGCTCCACTACATTATGATGCACCATCACTAGAACTAATTCATCACCAGATGCCGCCAGTACCTCTTCTAACCACCGTAGCTGTTTGGTATCCAAACACCCCACTTGTTCACCCTGTTCATTAAAAGAGTTAGAATTCAGTCCAATCAGCTTAACTCCAGGCAATAACTGACGAATGTAGTACATCTGCTGTGGATCTTCATAGCCAAACTTCGTGTAATAGTACGGAAAATCCGCAAAAGCAATTGATTGTTGCGAAGCCAACAGCACAGGAACGTCATGATTACCAGGAACAACATAGACGGGAAAAGGTAGCTGGGCTAAACATTGTTGCAACCAGGCGTGGTTCTCTGGTTCGCCATGCTGGGTTAAATCTCCTGGTAACAATAAGAAATCTAAATCGAGTTGTATTAAATGTTCTAGTACACTTTTAAATGCTGAGATGCTAACTTCCACTAGATGAAACCGACTGGGATGATCCCAGATTGTGTGGGGAAGTGCCAAGTGTAAGTCGCTAACTACCGCAAACCGAAAATTGAGAGTCATTGATTTATGAAAATGTTAAAAGCAGGGGTTAAAACAAGCCTTTTCCCAAAAGTATAACTCTTACTTTCTCTCACTGCTTAGGAATGCGTCTATTTAACATTTGTATACATTAGAACTGATGCAAAACTACACAGGGTAGGAGCAATTCGTGAATTGCCCCTACTACTCCCCTTTTCGATAAAATAACTTAGCAGATCAGCAAGTAACAGGTTTAGAATCATGGCTCAAGCTAGTATTGGGATTATTGGTGGTAGCGGTCTTTACAAAATGGACGCGCTCAAAGATGTAGAAGAGGTGCGAGTTGAGACTCCTTTTGGTTCACCATCTGATGCTTTGATTCTGGGGACTTTGGATGGTACACGGGTAGCTTTTTTGGCGCGTCATGGTCGCAATCATACGCTTTTACCCTCTGAGTTACCGTTTCGCGCTAATATTTATGCGATGAAACAATTGGGTGTGGAGTATTTAATTTCAGCTAGTGCTGTGGGTTCCTTGAAAGCAGAGGCGAAACCACTGGATATGGTGGTGCCAGATCAGTTTATTGATAGAACAAAAAATCGGATTTCAACCTTTTTCGGTGAAGGAATTGTTGCTCATATTGCCTTTGGTGATCCGATTTGTAAGAATTTGGCTGTTGTGTTGGCAGATGCGATCGCATCTCTCAATTTACCAGAAGTTACTCTCCATCGCGGCGGTACTTATGTGTGCATGGAGGGGCCAGCTTTTTCCACTAAGGCAGAATCAAATCTTTACCGCAGTTGGGGTGCAACAATCATTGGGATGACGAATTTACCAGAGGCGAAGTTGGCAAGGGAAGCCGAAATTGCCTATACAACTTTAGCGCTGGTGACAGATTATGATTGTTGGCATCCAGACCATGACAGTGTGACAGTGGAGATGGTAATTGGCAATTTGCTGCGGAATGCTGTAAATGCTCAAAAGGTGATTCAAGAAACTGTGCGGCGCTTGAGTGAAAATCCGCCGCCGAGTGAGGCGCATTCGGCGTTGCAATATGCGATTTTGACTCAGTTGGATAAAGTACCAACGGCGACAAAGGAAAAGTTAGGGTTATTGTTGCAGAAGTATTTGTAGTATATGAATGTGCGATCGCAACCACGGGCTACGCTTATGCAGTTTCTTAGTAGAGTTTTGCGTAAAAGCGTAGCGTTTTTAATGCAGGGGAACGCATTGGCATTGCAGGGGATTGCAAAATTTAATTTGCTACAAATTAATGAAATGCTGTATTTAGATTAGAGTAAGTGCGATGTCTACGATGGGCTATGATCATAAAATCATACAGGCGATCGCTTTATCCCAAGTTCGGGCGTCACCGAATAGCCCGTACTTCTCTACGAGACGCTGCGCGAACGGCAAGTGTTACCCTGAGCTTGTCGAAGGGCTCAGTAACCAGCGTAGACATCGCTCATTACTATAGCAGTTCTCAGTTGAGTGAAATACAGACCTAACAAGAACAGCCCCAACCTTTGTAGGATTGGGGAGTAAGATTCAAAGCCTCGTAGCCCCGTGGGGAGAGGTTTTGAAACCCAGTTTCAGTTTTTCTCTGCTTGTATGAAACCACCCTGATCTCCACCAACGAAGAAGGGGTAAACGACTGTTGTCAAAATATATAGATTTACCTAGAATTATAACAAGTAATTCTCGGTAAAGAATGGATAGGCTGATTAGCATTGGTGAACTAGCCGAATTAAAAGCCGTGAGTGTTGATACAATCAGACGCTGGGAGCGTGAAGGCAAAATTAAATCTGTAAGAACAGATGGTGGTCATCGTCGGTATAAACTTACTGACTTCGTAGAACAAGCTGTTGGAAAAACAATAGCTTATGCAAGAGTTTCAAGTCACGACCAAAAATCAGACTTAGACAGACAAGATGCCGTTTTGTCTGCTTATTGCGCTTCCAGGGGATGGAGTTACGAAGTGATTCGGGATCTTGGTAGTGGGATGAACTACCGCAAAAAGGGATTAACTAAGCTCATTACAACACTTTTGGATGGTGAAGTTGCAAGGCTAGTGATTACTCACAAAGATCGTTTATTGAGATTTGGTTCGGAATTAGTATTTGCGATTTGTGAATATCATGGCGCAGAAATCATAATTCTCAATAGGAAAGAGGATGCAACCTTTGAAGAAGACCTCGCCTCAGATGTTCTGGAAGTGATAACAGTTTTTTCTGCACGACTATATGGCTCTCGCTCCAGTAAAAACAAAAAGCTCCTTGAGAAGAAAAGCAAAATCTCTAGAAGAGTAGTAGTGTATAGAGGAATAACCACATTGAAGGGTCGAATCAATGTCTACTATTACCTACTGCAAGGGATTACCCACACCAGAGACAGAAATGAACGCACTTGGGCAAACCGAGCTTGAAATGTTCCTGGAGTCGTATACACCGATTTTTCGCAGTGGAGCAATGGAAACAGTTAATCATTTGCTTTTTGGTGATGAGTTTAATAAATCTCAATGGAACACGCATTTACAATTGAGCTATGGCATCAATAAGCGACACGCTAATGGTGTAATTAGTTTTGCTAAGGGGAAAGTGGATGCTGCCAAGGCTCATAGGGAACTGCATATCAAAACTATTGTAGGTAAGATAAAATCAATTGAGAAATGGCTAAAATCATCTGAGCGTAAATTAAAGTTAGCTAGGAAGTTTTACGCGAAAAAGAATTGGCAGCATTCTAAAACCGGGTGTAACTTTCCTCTGTCTTGTTCATTAAAATACCGTGATACCAACTGGAGTAATTTAAAATTCCAAATTCATGGTAAAAAACGCAAACTTGTACTATTTAAAAATAAATTAGAACACCTGAAAGTTAAACCTATCAGGGTTTACGTGCCCCACGGCAATGTTTTTATAGTCGGTTCTAAAGATGAATCTTTTGGGAATCAAGTTGCACAGTGGGACAGTCAAACAATCAAAATTCGTGTCCCCCAGTGCCTAGAGTCTAGATTTGGTAAAACAGTTAGTTCTAATATTGGTAATTTTGATTGGAACATAAACCGATTACCGGATATTGGAGCGCATACTTGGCATTTCTTCTGCAAAAATGGCAGATGGGTTACAGCAGTTCAGTTCACTCCAAAACCTGTAAAACAACAGTCGCGGAGTGTTAACTATGGTGGAATTGGGATTGACCTAAATCCTGGCTCTATTGGATGGGCTTATGTTGACCCAGATGGTAACTTAAAAGCTAAAGGTCAGATACTTTTACAAATGGGATTACCCAATGGTAAACAAGACTCAAACATTGTTGGAGCAGTTTTACAACTTGCAGCATTAGCAGGTTCTTTTGAGTGTCCTGTGGTATGTGAAGAGTTAGATTTCGCAGATAAAAAAGAACGATTGGGTGAAGAATCAAGAAAATACGCTCGAATGTTATCAAGTTGGGCGTACAGCAGGTTTTACGAATTACTTCAATCAATCCTATCGAATCGTGGTATTGAACTTATAACGGTCAATCCAGCCTATTCCAGCCTCATTGGATTGGTAAAATACATGAAAATGTACGCGTTATCTAGCGATTATGCTGCGGCGTTAATAATTGCCCGTCGTGGAATGAAACTCTCTGAACGATTACCCAGTGCCATAAACGCCTACTTTGAGGTGAACTCAGAGAAGCACGTATGGCACTGGTGGTCACAACTGAATAAACAAATCAAACGTTCCGGTAAAATAAATCGCAGACACGATTTTTTTACTGTTTCTAACTGGGATTTTCTGATCAACCTCATTTCTGGGGAAGCGCAAGCATTAGAAAAGAGCGTTTAAAACTTATACCGCAGAGTTAATCTAGATTTGCATAGATTTTTAGAAGCTGTAAGATTTTACTTACATCCTAAAGACTGGCGAGTATCCACACCAGTTTTAGAATTCACACCACTTGCCTTCACACAAAGTTTTTTCACTTGTATGCCATCTAAAATCGCATTCGTAAAATCAGCACCAGTGACATCCACGCCATCAAAAGTAGAACGCAGCATCATTGCATCGGTCAATACAGCATCACTTAAATCAGCATTCTTAAACCTTGTTAGATAGGCTATGCCTTCACTAAAATCAGCACCATGTAAATTTACTTGCTGCAATACGCTACCGTTAAACACGCTACCACGTAAGTTAGCATTGCTAAAATTAGCATTCTCTAACTTGAGATTGGTAAACTCAGTGCCAATTAAACTTTGACCAGAGTAATCCTTGCCCTTAAGTTCATCATTCCCCACAGAACGGGTAATACTGGAAGAACTTGCAGCTTGCGCCGATAGGGGAAAGAAAAAAAGAACCATAGCTAAGACAAAGCTAGCTAACAGTTGCCAATATTTCATAATCTCTTCTTAATAAATCTCAACACTTGTACCATTAACTATTAAAGCTTACAGAAGGGGAGTGGGGAGTGGGGAGTGGGAGATGAGGGGGATGAGGGAGATAAGGGGGAATTATTGAACAAGTCTCTCCCTTGTCTCCCCCCTCTTCCTTGTCTCCCTTGTCTCTTATCCATGCCCAATGCTCAAATTTGCTCACAAGTCTGTAAAACTAGAAGGCATCTCGTAGGATGATAGATGTTGAGGTGCGATCGCAAAATAATTACCTGTGGCTAATCAAGAAGACAACGCCCAAACTGTGGCGCGAACTCCCTTATATCAATTGGGTGTAGAACTCAAAGCCCGACTTACCAGCTTTGGCGGCTGGGAAATGCCCGTGCAATTTAGTGGCATTAGCCGCGAACACGAGGCTGTAAGAAATACAGCCGGAATGTTCGATATTTCCCACATGGGCAAATTTACCCTCCAAGGTAAAAACCTGATTTCCCAACTCCAGCTTCTAGTGCCTTCAGACTTGAGTCGTTTGCAACCCGGTCAAGCACAATACACCGTATTGTTAAATCCCCAAGCCGGAATTATTGACGACATCATTGTTTATTACCAAGGTGAAGACGCCACTGGGACACAGAGAGCATTTATCATAGTCAATGCCGCAACCTCCAGTAAAGATAAAGCATGGCTATTGCAACACCTTGACTTGGATAAGGTGCAATTCCAAGACCTTTCACCAGAAAAAGTCTTAATTGCCGTGCAAGGGCCAAAAGCGATTAAATATCTCCAGCCATTAGTGCAAGAAGACTTACAACCAATCAAAGCCTTCGGACATTTAGAAGCAACATTACTAGGTAAACCTGCCTTCCTAGCCCGCACAGGTTACACCGGAGAAGATGGCTTTGAAGTGATGGTAGATCCAGATGTGGGAGTAGAATTGTGGCGAAGTCTCCATAATGCTGGTGTTATCCCCTGTGGACTCGGTGCGAGAGATACCCTGCGGCTAGAAGCGGCGATGGCACTTTACGGACAAGATATCGATGACATCACCACACCCTTAGAAGCAGGTTTGGGGTGGCTAGTTCACTTAGATACCAAAGGCGATTTTATTGGTCGGGAAGTTTTAGTACAGCAAAAAGCCGTTGGAGTGCAGCGCCGATTGGTAGGTTTGCAAACCCAAGGACGCAACATTGCCCGTCACGGTTATCAAGTGTTATCCGCAGGTAAAATTGTGGGAGAAGTTACCAGTGGCACTCTGTCGCCCACACTTGGTTATCCCATTGCTTTAGCCTACGTTCCCAGCCAGTTAGCAACTGTCACTCAGCAGCTAGAAGTCGAAATTCGCGGCAAAGCTTATCCAGCAGTTGTAGTTAAACGTCCCTTTTATCGGTCAAAAAATCGTGTCGCCAACTGATAAGCGTCGAGGTTTTTGAGGAATAATGTGTTGTAAGTTACTCAATCTACAGTAAGGTTCATTTACTAGATATGGCTTGGATGACTGTTAGGGTAATAATTTTTTTGATAAGGGAGAGGAAGTGATATGTCTTTTGAATATCCTCAAGATTTCAGATACCTGGATTCTCATGAATATGTGCGACTAGATGGGGAAATTGGCACCATTGGCATTACTGAATTTGCCGTACATGAATTGGGTGATATCGTCTTTTTGGAACTGCCAGAAATTGGTGACGCTCTTACCAGGGGAGAAAACTTTGGCACAATTGAATCAGTGAAAGCCGTTGAAGAACTGAATTCACCCATAACAGGCACAGTTATAGAACGCAATGAAGCTTTAATTAATTCTCCTGAAGAAGTCTCAGAAGACCCCTACGGGGAAGGGTGGTTTTTGAAAGTGCGCGTCAATGACCCTGGCGAAGTTGAGGATGCCTTGACAGCAGATGAGTATCGCGCCCTGGTAGAAGGGGAGTAGGGAGTAGGGAGTTAGGGAGTAGGGGGGGATGAGGAGGACAAGGGGGACAAGGGGGACAAGGGGGACAGAATTAATTACACAATGTCATTGCGAATGGAGCGTACTTTTTTGGAGAAGCAAGCTACGCGGTAGCCTCTGGTAGAGAAGCGGAATCAAGCAATCACAAAGGCTGGGCTTGCTTTGCAATAACTGTAAATATTTTTGTGTCATCTACTTAAAATTTTCTCCCTCATCTCCCTCATCTTCCACTGCACCCGAAGATAAATCATGAAATTTAGATGAACTGAAAAGTTACATCTAAATTTCATGAGTATTTATTGCAAAATATTAAATAGTACCATCTGGAGAGTAATTTGTGGTATCACACGCCCCCATTCTCAAGTCTAATGAGCAGCAAGTGCTGGACGAAAGAAGTCAAAAGTTAAGTAGTTTTGCGCCAAGACACATTGGCCCTAACTCTGATGACATCCAGCAAATGCTTAAGGTCTTGGGGTTTCCCAGCCTGGATGCCCTAATTGACCAAACAGTTCCACAGATAATCAGGCTGAAGCAACCGCTAAAGTTACCAGAAGCAGAAAGTGAGTATGCAGCACTGGCATCATTAAAAAAAGTTGCTGCCAAAAATCAGGTTTTCCGCTCATACATTGGTATGGGATATTACGACAGTATTACCCCACCTGTGATTGGGCGTAACATTTTAGAAAACCCCGGTTGGTATACTGCCTACACTCCTTATCAGCCAGAAATTGCCCAAGGGCGACTAGAAGCGCTGCTGAATTTTCAAACCCTGATTATCGATTTAACAGGTTTGGAAATTGCCAATGCTTCGTTACTCGATGAAGCCACAGCAGCAGCTGAAGCAATGAGTCTAAGCTATGGTGTCTCTAAAAATCAGGCAAATGCGTATTTCGTCTCTGGTGATTGCCATCCCCAAACTATCGACGTGTTGCAAACACGGGCGAAACCATTAGGGATTAAGATCATTGTCGGCGATCATCAAACATTTGATTTTGATCAACCAATTTTTGGGGCTGTTCTGCAATATCCTGCAAGTGATGGCATCATTTATGACTACCGCGCTTTTATAGAAAAAGCCCATGCTAAGGGTGCATTGGTGACGGTAGCAGCAGATCCTTTAAGTTTAACTTTGCTAACGCCTCCTGGGGAATTTGGCGCTGATATTGCTGTCGGCAGCACCCAGCGCTTCGGTATTCCGTTGGGGTTTGGGGGACCTCATGCGGCATACTTTGCTACGAAGGAAGAATATAAGCGACTGGTTCCAGGGCGAATTGTGGGAGTATCAAAAGATGCTCAAGGTAAGCCTGCATTGCGTCTCGCCTTACAAACCCGCGAACAGCACATCCGCCGTGAAAAAGCTACTAGTAATATCTGTACTGCACAGGTGCTACTGGCGGTAATGGCGAGTATGTACGCCGTCTATCATGGCCCGGTTGGACTGAAACAAATTGCTGAAAATATCCACTCCTTGACGGTGTTGCTAGCAGCAGGACTGAAGCGTTTAGGTTACAAAGTCGTTTCAGAATCTTACTTTGATACGCTGCGAGTAGAACTGGGAAGACGCAATTTAAAAGATATTCTGGCAGCTAGCGAACAACTTCAAATTAACCTGCGGGTTTTTGATGCAACTGCTGTTGGTATTTCGCTAAATGAAACAACTACACCAGAAGACTTAATCGACCTCTGGCAGATTTTTGCTGGTACAGATGATTTACCTTTTACCCTAGAAGAATTAATTTCTCCGTCTCTTCCCCATTTCTCCCTCCCCCGCACAAGTACATATCTCACTCACCCAGTCTTTAACCGCTATCACTCAGAAACTGAGTTGTTGCGCTATCTGCACAAGCTGGAAAGCAAGGACTTATCGCTAACTACATCGATGATTCCCTTGGGTTCTTGCACAATGAAGTTAAATGCAACAGCTGAGATGATTCCGGTAACTTGGGAGGAATTTGGCAAGATTCATCCATTTGCCCCGGCATCGCAAACGCAAGGTTATCAAATCCTGTTTAAACAACTTGAGGCATGGTTAGCTGAAATTACCGGGTTTGCGGGAATTTCTCTACAACCAAATGCTGGTTCTCAAGGGGAGTATACGGGACTTTTGGTGATTCGTCAGTATCACGAAAATCGGGGTGAAGGACACCGCAATGTCTGTTTGATTCCCACCTCTGCACACGGAACAAACCCTGCAAGTGCGGTGATGTGCGGGATGAAGGTGGTGGCAGTTGCCTGTGATTCACAAGGTAATATTGATGTCGATGACTTAAAGGCTAAGGCAGAAAAACACAGCAATCAACTCGCCGCCTTAATGGTGACATATCCTTCAACTCACGGTGTTTTTGAGGAGCCAATTCAGGAAATCTGCGCTGTTGTTCATAGTCACGGTGGACAAGTTTACATGGATGGGGCAAATATGAACGCCCAAGTGGGAATTTGCCGTCCTGGGGATATTGGCGCAGATGTCTGTCACTTGAATCTGCACAAAACCTTCTGTATTCCTCATGGTGGCGGTGGCCCTGGTATGGGACCCATTGGAGTTGCTTCTCATTTGGTGCGATTTTTGCCCGGACACCCTGTTGTGGGGAGTGGAGAAGAAATTTCTAATTCTCAACGTATTGGTGCGGTTGCTGCCGCGCCTTGGGGTAGTCCTAGTATCTTGGTGATTTCTTGGATGTACATTGCCATGATGGGTGCAGCTGGTTTAACCCAAGCAACTAAGGTGGCGATTCTCAACGCTAACTATATCGCCAAGAAACTGGAATCGTTCTATCCGGTTTTGTATCAGGGGAAAAATGGTCTAGTTGCCCATGAATGTATTTTAGATTTGCGATCGCTCAAAAAATCGGCTGCGATCGAAATCGATGATGTTGCCAAGCGTCTCATGGACTACGGTTTCCATGCGCCGACTGTCTCCTGGCCTGTAGCGGGTACAATCATGGTAGAACCTACAGAAAGTGAATCTAAACAAGAGTTGGATCGTTTCTGTGATGCATTGATTTCTATTCGCCAAGAAATTGCCGAAATAGAATCAGGTAAGGTAGATATCCAAGATAATGTTTTGAAGAACGCACCGCACACTGCCGAAAGTCTCATCGTCGGAGAATGGCAGCATCCTTATTCTCGTGAACAAGCTGCCTATCCTGCGCCTTGGACTCGTGAGTATAAATTTTGGCCAGCTGTTGGTCGCATTGATGCAGCCTTTGGCGATCGGAATTTTGTTTGTTCTTGTCTGCCAATGGATGCTTATTAGTTGTATAAATATCCCCCCAAACCCCTTTTTTAAGGGCTATCGTGTACATACAAGTCTCTGTTGACGCAATTTACAGTTTATCGAATAGCCCAAAGAAACCTCACCCTGGTTATGCTACGCAAAACCTGTCCCTCTCCGTGAGTTCAGAGAGGGATGTCCGCAAGGACAAGGTGAGGTTTTTGTTTGCTAATAATTATCAAACTACAATTGTTTGAGCGAATTTACGATTTTCAGGTTTAGGTTTAACTGTAATCTCTACGTCACTACCTAACTTATTTAGATAAACTATCAATCTATCTGTTGAAAAACCACTTAATCTACCTCTAATTAGTAAAGAAACTTTTGGTTGATCTATTCCTATAATTTCGGCTGCTTGAACTTGTGTTAAATTTAGATTAGTAATGATTTCACTGATTTTACGTACTAGTTCAGCTTTCAATAATCTTTGTTCAGGATTAGATAAACCTAAGTCAGCAAATACATTTCCGTTAGTAACATCAACTTTATTTTCTTCCAGGACTTACGCAACTGGCACAAATAGCGGGCAGGGCGCAGCCTTGACACGCGAC
>NZ_JABXKJ010000262.1 GCF_017115085.1 Nostoc sp. NMS7
CTGGATTAGTTATTTACGGACTGATTACCGTGATTCACTAATCAACGAATCGCACGAATGACTTGTGTGTACACGTAGCTCTACAAGGGGAAAGGCTTTGAATTTTCCCCCCTTCCCTATTTAATTCCCCAGGAAGACAGGCAGGAAGTTTTGATGTCTAAATCTAAATCCCCTATGCATTACTTAATTACGAATTACGAACTTGTACTGACTTGTACTGAGCGGCGTCGAAGTAGCGCAGCCGTTGGTGTAGCCTCTCGTAGAGAAGTATTACAAATTATTTAAAGATTCTTACTCTTTATTCTCAGACGAATGAGTAATTATCCCAATCGCCTACTGGCTGGTAGCCAATTTCCTGGTATATATGATTGGATGTTGGGTTTGCCAAATCGGTAAATAAAAAGCAGTATCGATTTCCCTGGTTCAATAAAGTTTGACTTAACGCTGCCACGCAAGCACAGGCGTAGCCCTTCCGCCGATACTCTGGCGGTGTGTAAACTATACTAATCCGCGCACCATTAGGCGTGATTCCAACATCACAAGCTATTGAAACCGGTACTTCATCCTGCCAAAGGTAAGCAGTACCTTGCTGCAAAACTCGTTTAACCCAGTGTTCTGTATCCGACTCAATACTGCCCAAAGCTTCTAACGAAAAGGCTTCATACCAATTTTTAAGAAGTTCTTGATCATCCTCCGTAGCTAGACGTAAATAACCTGTGATTTGAGAAATCGGCTGTAGCTTTTTTAGTTGAAAGACACGCAAGGCTACTTTCAACTGGTAGGATTGACCAGTCAGGGAATGCCACGCCAGAGTAAAGGCTTGCGCCTCATCTGTGGGAGCATTTACTCCTGGTAGTGATTGGTAGCAGATAGATAAATCTTGGGCGAGTACCTCCACTGCTTTGAAATCTTTAATCTGTGAGAGCAGTAATAGTCTAGGTGGTGTTCTCATGGCTACAGCCACAATATCTCCATTTGCCTCCACTGTTGCCAAATAAGGCTTTTCGTCAAAGCGTTCGGGATTTTCAATCAAGGCATGGCTAATTCCCAACAGCAGGTTATGCAGTGCTTCCTGATTCAGCAAGTAGTCTTTCACCGTTGCATAAAATTGAGTAGCATTTTGAAATCGATAAACTTTCATCCTAGTTTTTTAAGCGTTGGCTATCAATAGTTGTGCTGCTCATTTGTTCTCGCAAAACTACAACTTGAGAAAGCATATAACCCCAATGCACAGATGTACACTCCTACGGCGTGTTGCTACAGATTGATATTACACAAACAGTTGCGTAAACTCATACATTAAATCCACTCTGCCTTTACGTAACATGGCTGGATCTAATCTTTCAGTAGTGTTGCAAGTCATCAAAACAACTAACCGTTGCTGGATCTGAATACCAGAGTCATCAATTACACTCTGATACAAAGTGCCATCCAGTAAACTCAGAATGTGTTCGGTTTTGTTATTGTATTGTGCTACCTCAGAAGCACGATTTTGCGCTAGATTATCAGCTTCGTTAATCACGATACAAATACGCTCTATGTAAGTCGGTGGGACAAAATTAGCGATCGCATCATGATCTAAAATAAAAATTACATACCCTAAAGGTAGAAGAATTTCTTTTGCTACTGCCTGTGTCCAGACTGTTTTACCTGTACCTGGTTGCCCATGTATAACAACTGCTAACTGGTTTTGATTAAGAATCGCTTGCTGTACAGAATCAGTAAAGTTTTGGATATCTGCGGGAAATGTGCGAATGGGAAATTGACTGTGAATTTTGCCTACACGACTTTGATATCCACTCAACATAACTGCTAAGTCGTAAGTCGCTTTGTTAATTAGTGGCACGAGATTTTTCGCCATTAAAGTATATTGTCGTCGCCCGCGATCGTAGGGGTCAATTTGCAACCAAACGTCAGATTTCGACCAGTAAGCATAAACAGTATTGAGAACGTCTAAGCGTTCCCAGTTAATAAATTTGTTTATCGGAAAATAAAAATCTCTTTCTGAGTAATACTGGGTAATAATATCGGGACTACCCAACACAGCTAAAACTCGCAGGACAGTAATTTCTTGCAGTCGGTTAAGAACATAATCAATGGGAATGCTACTACGACTGACAAATTGGACGATGGGCGTTTCCGTACTCAAAATATCTTTGTAGAGATGATTTGGTGATTGAGGATCTGGCGTGATGTAATTCCAAAACTTTTCAACTTCGTAGCGCGTATTATCAGATACAACATTTAATAAATTTGCCCACCAAGCATAATTATTTCGTCCCAAAACATCAGCAACATTACTCACTAAATTAAAACTTTTTTGAGTTAATTCGCGGGAGTCATTAGCCAACAGTTGCCACAAAAACCCCCAGTCTAATTCTCGGTTAAACGGTCGCCAACCGCTAGCAAGCAAGCTTTGCCGGCTATTATTTGTAGGAGTGCCTTCATTGCTTCTAAAATAGTCAAAATCCATATTTGTTAGTTATGCAGCGTTAATCGAGTTATTTTGGGTGAAGTAGGAGATTTTGAAAAAGTTTTCTCGTAAATTAAACTAACTGCGTACAAATGGTAATTTTATTTCCACCGTGCTGTACTAGCTAGGAAGTCTTTTTAATCTAACTCATTTCTTATGTAATATACTATATTACAAGTTAACTACCCCTGTCAACTTTTTTTACAAAGCAATTGGTAAGTGGGAGTTTACTTTTGGCTATTGATGTACCTGCGCTAATTATCCATCTCTAGATGAAGACTAATATGATGTCCGTGGAATTGCCCATAAGATAAAGCACCTAAGCCCACTTTTGGCTGACGCCAAAGTTACTCTCCCTACTGGCTTGGCTGGTAGTAAGGGACTTGCAAACAAAAAAATATGTAACCATTTATTGTGGGGTGGGCAAGATGCCCACCCCACAAGTAGTAGTAATTTGTTTCTAGGAAATCCCTAAAGACTTCAGCCCTGACTACGCGTTATTATCAAGTTGAGTATTTGCCATTAATTTCTATATAACCCTCTGAAAGATCGCAACCCCATACAGTTGCAGAAGCTTCACCAATATTGAGGCTAACATGGATATCTACTTGCTCTTTGGACATAATTTGCCGCAACTGTTGCAGATTTTCATCAGTTAAGCTATTAGGATAAACTTTCACGTTATCAAAACTGATAACAACTCGATCTGGATTTATCTGGTGTTCATTTTCACATTTGCCTATAGCCATAGCAACTCGTCCCCAATTCGGATCTGCTCCATAGACGGCGGTTTTTACTAATGGTGAATTCACAATTGCTTTAGCTACTTTTTTAGCTTGTGCATAGTTAATAGCTGAATCTACAGTTACCTGAATAATTTTGGTGGCACCTTCTGCATCTCGGGCAATTTTCAGCACCAATTCTTGTGCAACTTCTTGCAATGCACTAGCAAAATCTGGTTCGGAAACTTCACCGGCTATTCCATTAGCTAGAATCACGGCGGAGTCACTAGTAGAAGTGTCAGTGTCTACACTCAAGCAGTTAAAGGTTTTATCTATAGTAGAGCGAAAAATAGTACGAAGGCTATTTGCAGAAATTGCAGCGTCAGTAAAAAAGAAAGTTAGAAGGGTAGCCATATTAGGCTCAATCATGCCGACACCTTTGGCAATTCCTACCAGCTTGGAATTTCCTATTTGCCGTATAGCTAGTTTCGGTACTGTATCGGTGGTCATAATAGCACGGGCTGCGGCATTAAAATCAGCATCAGTGAATTTTTTCCCCAATCCTAATAAACCTGCCCGGATTTTTTCAATCGGGTAACGTCTACCAATTACACCTGTAGAAGCTATGACAATATTATGTGCAGGAATTCCAGTTTCAGTTGCAACTAATTGCAGAACCTCTTCGGCATCAGCGATGCCAACAGAACCATTAGCTACATTTGCATTCTTAGATATAACGACAATTCCTTGTGCTTGTGAATCTTTTAAGTGATCACGGCTAATAGTAACACTTGGCCCAGCAAAAAGACTTTGAGTGAAGACTCCATCAGCAACACAAGGAACCGATGATTTAATAAATACAAAATCATCAGTTGTATCTCGTATTCCTAAATTAGTAATAAACGCACTAAAACCTTGAGGTACGGCAGATATAGTTAATGACATTTTTCTGAATTTAATAATTTGCTTTAATTATCTCATACCATTTCCAAAAATCTTTATGACAATCGCTTGTCCTGGTTGAGCATCAATAGATTATTTAAAACTTTTTGCAGGGGTTTATAACAGTGTATGTACGGAAATCCACTGATTGCACTGCAAACATCAAAGCCACAGCCATATATAGCGAAAGTCCATTTCAATGGACTGAAATCTTTTCTCAGTCATCTTTAGATGACTTTCGCTATTAGCCTAGTAATTCATTACTAGGCGGTTCAAGTATTTTCGCAAGAGATTTATTATCCAAAGCGTTTAAGGAAGATAACTTAATCCGCCGACTTTCACGCGATAGTGGTACTAAAACTGGGGCTTGACTTTGAGGATTGCTTTCTTTAAAGCTTTCCACCACTTTCGATAGTTGTGCAATTGTCGATGCTTCAAATACGCTACGCAAAGGTAACTCCACACATAAGGCGTCGCGCACTCTAGAGACAAGCTGAGTTGCCAGTAATGAATGACCGCCTAATTCAAAGAAATTGTCATAAATTCCTACGCGCTTAAGTCCTAAAACCTCAGCAAAAATTTTTACCAGCACTTGTTCAACCGGAGTCCGAGGTGCAATGTAATTTTCAGGCAATTGGGGCTTGATTGCATCATGGAATGCTTTTAAGGTGCGGCGATTGACTTTACCATTCGCTGTTAGGGGTAAAGACTCCAATACCACAAAAGCTGATGGCATCATGTACTCAGGCAGTTTTTGTACTATGTAAGTCTGTAACTGCGGCACTAACTTACGCGCTGCTTTGGCTTGTAGGGGATTATTGGCGTAAGATTGCCAGGGGCGAGGGTGAGGTGTGCTATCTGGAATAATACTTCTCTTATCTAATCTATCTTGCCGGACAAAAACCACATCATAATGTCCTTCAATACTTGAATTTGACCAGCTAATATTAACTTTATAAGCTAGATTCAGCCCATAAAAATCTTCTGGGTCTACTCCAAAATTTTTGAGTTCTTGCAAAGCTTTACGTATTTGACCTACAGTTTTAAAACCTTCTACGTGTGATAGCCATTCTGCTGTTTTAACTGCTGATATCACCCGCGCATTAGGTACATTAATAATCCTTAATATTTCTGGTTGATTCTCAATTAATAACTGACGCACTGCTGAGACTGTGAGATTATCTTCAGCCCAGTTCAGCACTGAATAATTTCTAGGATTATTAAGAGTTTCGCCACTAATCTGAAGAATCACATTGTAACGAAAGTCAGTTAACTCATTGTGATATTTACCCCGCATCAGTTGAATTTCTACATGATTAATCTGCGGAAAGCGTTGCTTGATTGCAGTAAAAAAAGCTGGATCAATGACTAATTCTGTCTCTTGAAATATTTGCATTTGTAGCCGTTGCTGCAACTCTAACCGGGTAAGGGAAGCTTCAGCTTGATAGAGTTGCACTGACGCATGGAAAGCTTGCAATAGTGGCAAACTACGCACATCTCCGATGAAGATAAAGCCACCCGGAGCAGTTGCTTGCACAGCACCTTCTAATACACGAATTAGATAATCAATAGTAGGGAAATATTGTACAACCGAATTCAGAATGATTACATCAAAAGCTGCTGTTTCTATTTTCTCGAAGTCAGTAGCCATTTGCTGATATAGCGTTACCTGCGGCATTTCTGGCCTTTGTAGTTGCTGCTGAATGTAGTCAAGTGAAACTGGGGAAAAGTCTGTTGCACAATATTTTGTGCAGTCAGGTGCAACTCTAAACAAAATCAAACCTGTTCCACAACCAATTTCTAATACTCGTTTGGGTTGCAAAGCCAAAATTTGCTCGACTTGGTTATCCACCCACTCACGCATCTGTTCTGCGGGAATAGGCTGATTTGTGTAACTACTATTCCAGCCGACAATATTCAATTTTGGATCGGAATCAGCAGGTTGATTATAAGTTTCGTTATAGAGCATTTGCCATTGCAAAACTTGCTCATTCTGCAATTGGATTAATTGCATATTCTCCTGCTCGCTGCTGTATTCGGTTTTTGCTACTACATAAGCTACTAGGCGCTTTTCCCCTTTATCCTCACGACTTATTACTACAGTTTCCTGCACTGCTGGATGCTGACTTAGTACCGCTTCAATTTCTCCCAACTCAATGCGATAGCCGCGAATTTTTACCTGCTCGTCAAGGCGACCTAAAAATTCAATGTTGCCGTCGGCTCGATAGCGAACTAAATCACCTGTTTTATAAAGTCGTGCTTTTAACTTATTAGTAAAAAAATGCTCAATGAAGCATTCAGCAGTTAATTCAGGACGGTTTAAATAACCTCGCGCCAATCCATCACCACTTATGTACAACTCTCCTGATACACCGATGGGTACAGGTTGTAAATGTTGATCTAATATGTAAACTTGTGTATTAGCGATCGCACGACCAATTAGAGGTGCTAAATTATCTTTATTCTTAACAGAAATCTGACCAGAAGTTGTCACAACCGTGTTCTCAGTTGGCCCATAATTGTTAACTAACTGGAAAGGATGGTCAGCTAAAGGATATTGATTTAGTCTATCGCCACCTGTGAGTAATATTCGTAAAGCTGCGTTTTTAGGAAAATCTAATCGGAGAATTTTCTCTGCTAAAGGAGTTGGTAACAAAGTAATTGTTATCGCTTTTAATATTAGCCAATCTCGTAGATGCTCAGGTATTTGCCTGATTTCATCATCTACAAAATAAATGCTTGCCCCAACACTCAGATAAGGCCAAATTTCCCAACCACAAGCGTCAAAGCCAACTCCACAAATCTGCGTTGCTCGGTCAAGAGGTGAAATTGGAAACGCTTTTTGATACCAAAAAACTAGATTTAACAATCCTCTATGTTCAATTTTAACCCCTTTAGGTTTTCCAGTTGAGCCAGAGGTATAAATAACATAAGCAAGGTTATCTACTTTAGCTTGGCTGGTCAGATTATCTTCAAGTTCTTCAGCAATAACTTCCCAATCTTTATCTATACAGATTATTTGTAAATTATAGTTTTTCAGAAGTTCAAGCCATCGCTCCTGAGTTAATAAAACTGAGACTTGAGCATCTTCAAGCATAAAGTTTAAACGTTCAGATGGATAGCTCGGATCTAAAGGTACATAAGCTCCACCTGCTTTCAGAATGCCCAACATCCCGATTACCATATCAAAAGACCGTTCTACACAAAGTCCTACTAAAACTTCCGCTTCAACTCCTAATTTTTTTAGATAATGTGCAAGTTTATTGCTACGTATATTTAACTCTTTGTAGCTGAGTTCCTCATCACCAAATACTAACGCAGTTGCATCAGTATTCTGCTCTACAACGCTCTCAAATAACTGATGGATATACTTATCTTGAGGATAATCTAACTGAGTATTATTGTATTTAACTAGTAAATTATGTAACTCAGATTCGCTTAAAAGCGGTAATTGGGCAATTCGCTGTTCTGGATTTGCAACTATACCTGACAGTAATATTTGAAAGTGTCCTAGCATCCGCGTGATGGTAGCATCATCAAATAAATCAGTGCTGTAAATTACAAAACCACTAATTCCTTCTGAGCTATCTGCCCATAACCCATTTTGAATATTTGGCTCCCACAAGTGCAACTCCAAATCAAAGCGCGTTGTTTCCGTTTCAAATGGTAGCGGACTTAAAGTTAAATCAGGTAACTCTAAGGCTGACATCGGCGCATTTTGGAGCGCAAAAACAACTTGAAATAGCGGATTTTGATTTAAATTCCGCTCTGGATGCAGTTCTTCTACCAGCTTTTCAAAAGGTAAATCTTGATGAGCATAAGCTCCTAAAGCTACTTCTTTGACTCGATTCAATAATTCCCGAAAAGTTGGGTTTCCACTTAGTTGAGTACGCAATACTAAGCTATTGACAAAAAAACCAATTAATCCCTCAATTTCACTCCGGTTACGATTGGCAATAGGTGAACCAATAGTAATATCTTCTTGTTGTGTATAGCGGTAAAGTAAAATTTGGAATGCTGCTAGTAGGGTGATAAATAAAGTTACCCCTTCTTGCTGTCCGAGAGCTAAAAGTGCTTCGCTCAAACTTTTTGATAATTGCAGAGATTGCCTTGCACCTTGGTAACTTTGAGCAGCTAGTCTTGGTCTGTCGGTTGGCAGATTTAGCATCGAAATGCCGTCTAATTGCTTCTGCCAGTAATTCAGTTGCTTTTCTAATACTTCCCCTTGCAACCATTGGCGTTGCCAGTATGCAAAGTCTGCATATTGGATTCTAAGTTCCGGTAGAGGAGAAGGCTGATTACTGGAAAAAGCTGTGTAAAGTGCTGCTATCTCTTGAATCAACACCCCAATAGACCAACCATCAGAGACAATATGGTGCATAGTCAGCAGCAGGATGTATTCTGTCTCATCCAACCACAGCAGTTTTAGTTGCAGCAACGAATCAGTTGATAAATTGAAAGGACGTTGAGCTTCTTGGGTAGTGAGTCGTCGTGCTTGTATTTCTCGTTCGGCTTGTGAGAGTTGCCGTAAATCTATTACTGGTAAAGTAATAGTTAGCGTTGGATTAATCACCTGAACTGGTTGTCCTGACTGCATGACAACAGTGGTACGTAAAGCTTCATGTCGTCGCACAATTTCGTTAAAAGTTTGCTCTAGCGCGGCTTTATTTAGCGAACCGGTTAAATGTAATGCAAGTGGAATGTTATAGAAAGGATTATTTGGGATTAATTGGTCAAGAAACCATAGCCTTTGTTGAGCAAAAGAAAGGGGAAGATTTGCTGACCGAGAAATAGGTACTAGAGGTCTAAAGCTGTGGTTATTAGTACGATTAGTTACTTCTAAAAATTCAATAATTTCTGCTTTACGCTCTTGAATTTCTGCACGCAGTTCTGCTGTAAGAGTTCCTTCCGGGGCGTTACAGCGAAACTTTTCACCATCGACAAAAACTTGAATATCTAAGCTGCGAAGATAAGATAAAAACTTAACCGTATTCAAAATTACACCCCTTCGCAACTGTTATTACTTAATACAAGGCAGCAGGCACTCAATGCAAGGATTTTAGATTTGAGATTGTTTAATAAGCTTTTTGGCGTTGCATATTTGCGGGATGATTTTGCTAGTTTTGTGGGATGGGCATCTTGCCCGTCCCTTGTATTTTGGGGCGGGCAAGATGCCCACCCCACAAGAATCATCCCTTGATTCAGCAACACCAGCTTTTTAACGTTTTGTAACTGGATAGTTAAACTTCATCTAAGTTTATAAGCGTAGTTTTCGCCCTCACCCTAAATCCCTCTCCCAAATCTGGGAGAGGGACTTTGAAATTCTGGCTCCCCTTTTCTCCCAAATCTGGGAGAAGGGGCTGGGGGATGAGGGCAAATCCAGAACTACAGATTTCAAGATAGACGTGGTTTATTTGCGCCAAGCTGCACTGCTTATTAGCTAACTCAGCATTTTTATCACACTTATAAGACTGTATAAATCATTCTTGGGAATGAAACTTAGATGATTATAACTATGATATGAAGCTAAAAGACAACGCAGTTAACAAGGTATCGCAAGGTTTAGGCTCATGATATTCATGCCTCATAATTTTCTGTTTATATGGCTGGTTCAACTGCTGTCGATTGCGGTAATTGGCGGGGGGGGCTACATTCTCTATGAGTGGTACGAACGAGAACTTGTAGGAACATTTTACTTAGTGGCTGGGCTAGTAATGGTTCTGTGGTCTGTTGGGGGTCGTTTTATCAGTTTGCCACTGCTGCGCCGTCCTGGAGGCGATGAACCTAAGTTTATGCGTAGCAAAACCGTGGAGCGTTTGCCACGACCGGATGGTAGTGTACTGCAAATAGAGTTTTTTGGGCCGGAGGATGGTCAACCGATTATCCTTTCACACGGTTGGGGACCGAACAGTACTATATGGTATTATGCCAAGCGACAACTGAGCGATCGCTTCCGAGTAATTGTTTGGGATCTACCAGGGCTAGGAAAATCCACTAAACCGAAAAACAATGATCACTCTATAGAAAAATATGCCCGTGACTTGGAAGCTGTGGTTGCGATTGCAGGGGATAAACCTGTTATTCTGGTAGGACACAGCATGGGTGGAATGATTAACCTGACATTCTGTCGCCTATTTCCAGAGCAATTAGGGAGTCGGGTGGCTGGCTTAATTCTTGTAGATACTACTTACACTAATCCGGTAAAAACTTGTATCTTTAGCAATCTGGTACGAAAATTACAGAAACCGCTACTCGAACCTGTCTTGTACCTGACTACCGTGCTGTGGCCGATTTTTTGGTTGATGACTTGGCTCTCCTATTTGAATGGTTCATTGTACATCACCGTCGAACTATCTGGATTTACGGGTACTGAAACACGGGGTCAACTAAGTTTTGCCGGTCTATTATCAGCATTGGGTTCGCCTGGGGTTCTGGCGCGTGGCACACTGGGAATGTTGAACTTTGATGAAACAGAAACACTTGCAACTATTAACGTACCTGTGTTGGTTGTTTGCGGCAATTCAGATATCGCAACTAAACCTGTTGCCAGCGATCGCATGAAAGCAGAATTGCCTTACTCTCAAAGAGTCACCCTCAAACCAGGTGGACACATGGCATTAATGGAACAAAATCAGCAGTTTTCCGAAGCAGTCAGCGCCTTTTCTGCTAGCTGCTTATAACTAGTTGCCTGAATTCCACATTTAGCATCCATCAAAAAATATTGCTCCAGGGTTAACGTTTCCGTGTTTCGCGCAGCCTGTAGCAACTTCTGCTTTAAGAGTAAGAACTTCCGCCTTGACGTTTCCGTGTTTCGCGCAGTCTGTAGCAACTCCCGCTTTCCCTGTAAGAACTTCCGCCTTAACGTTTCCGTGTTTCGCGCAGTCTGTAGGAACTTCTGCTTTAACGTTTCCGTGTTTCGCGCAGTCTGTAGCAACTTCCGCCTTTCTTGTAAGAACTTCCGCCTTGACGTTTCCGTGTTTCGCGCAGTCTGTAGCAACTTCCGCTTTGAGGTTTCGGTATTTCGCGCAGTCTGTAGCAACTTCCGCTTTAAGAGGATGTTTAAAAAGTATTGTGCGAATAGAATTCGCTACTACACAAGCAAAGTCCACCTCCGTGGACTAATACAAAATCAAGGGTTTTAACCCACGGAGGTGGGTTTTGTCTGTGTAGCCGCGACTTCTAGTCGCCAGGGTTGGTAACTTTATCTAATCCGCCTTCTTCACTACCTTTTGATTAGTTCTAAAGTAGAGGTCGCTTAATTCTTCCAAAGAAACATCGGTCTGCAATTCTGGATTACAGAAATAGGGATGGATGGGAAGGAGTTCAGCGCGATCGCGGGTTTCCGGTGAAGACAGAATTTGCTCAAGCAAAGTCAGGTAGTTTTCAGCAGTAGATTCCCAAGTGTACGTCTTCAACACCCGTTGCTGACCAGCTTGGGCAAAATACTCCCACTCGTGAGCATCGCATAGCACCCGCTCTAAGCCCCGAACAATATCAGCAGGATCTTCTGGGTCAACAAGCACGCCATATTCCTTATTTCCCTGTCGCAAGCTCTCGCTGGGGCCACCGTTCTGGGTTGCTACTACTGGCAAACCTGCAACTGCCGCTTCTAAGGGAGCAAGCCCAAAGGGTTCGTAGAGTGCGGTTAGCGCGAACACCGAGCGGCGTTTAACCATAAACCGATAGGCTGCTGCCAGTGACTCTTGAGACTGATCTGACAAGCCAAATGCACTGATTTTGCCCCACAAGTCGTTTTCTTCAACGACCTCCCGAATCGGGGCTAATACCTCTTCAGTCGTGTCGTCGCTAGTTTGCTCTCGTAAAGGATCGTCCAGCCCCCCTGTAAGTAGCACCAAGTTAGCTCGTTCCTGAAGTGTTGGACTCATTGCGAAGGCTTGCACCAGCCCTAATACGTTTTTTTTAAGCTCTAATCGACTGGATGCTATGATGACGGGCAAATCTCGACGTGGTTCTGCAATGTCCCGTGCCAATCGTTCCTGAACGAGTTGGTAGGTAGCCTCCTCGTTTTCCGAACGCGCCTTTGCACCGAAAATCGAGAAATTTGCTCCCGGTGGAATCACTGCAAAACAGTTGTCATTCTCCACATCCACTGCACCACCATAGACTCGATGAGAGTACTGTTCAAAGCGTTCCTGTCGTGTACTGGTGATATTAACAGCCGAGCGATTCATGCTTAGGCGTTCGGCTAAGATCCGATATCTGAAATTAAATTGCTCGTCTATTTCGGTGAGATTTTCTGGGGTGAGTTCCAGTTGATCCATCTTTTGAGCGCCGAGAGAATGAGCAGTAAAGGTAAAAGGTATGCCTATCTGGTCTTCAACTAGAACGCCACATAGTCCCCCATCGGCGTAGTGGGCAGTCATTGCATCGGGTAAGCTACCCTGCTGTTGATAAAATTTCAAGATGTTCGGTACCCAATCAGTAACCAGATGAGACCACAAAAATTCTTTAGAGAGAAATTCTTTTGGCCCTGCTGGTAAGCGGATAATGCGGACATTATCGACCCCTGGATAAGTGTCAATTGCTTCGGCAAACTCTGGCCACTCCGGGTCAATGATTTGACGGGTAAGAATATCAACTTTATGACCCATTTGAGCGATCGCTATGGCAACTTGCTTAACATAGATTAGTTGACCCCCAAAATCTGGGTGTTTCGTTATGTGACTATTGGCTGAATCAAAATTGCCTTGAGGGTTAAGAAATCCAATGTGCATCGCCCACTTCCTAATACAGGTTAATTTCTACTAGAGATTTTTGCCTGAAGACAGCAGTAAAACAGCTTAGTGAGCTTGTTAAAAACTCCCAAAACTGAAAAACGCAGGCAGCGAGGCTGTAGATAAATGCCATCAAAAAGCAAGTCAAAGGGCTTTTATTTATTCCCTTTAACTTAAACCCAGCCAATTCGCGCATTTTCCTAATGCTTAAGTTAATCGCTACTGCGGCTCGCGCACATATACCGGATGGCATAAATGGTATGATGATTCCCTGACTCAAAGGGTTCTCAAAATTCCACGTCTTCTCGTTCCTGACCAGTAGTTGCGACTTTATCGAAACCTTTTGCTGCCCAACACATTGTGTCAATGTACCTAGCAAGTTGTTCTACAGTCGGTGCTTCAAACAAATTGCGTACAGGCAAATCTATTTGGAAGGTATCGCGGATGCGGGAAGTTAGCTGAGTCGCTAGTAGAGAATGACCGCCCAATTCAAAGAAATTGTCGTGAATGCCTACTTGCTGTTTTCCCAAGACTTTAGTCCAAATTTGGGCAAGTAACTCTTCGACTTGCGATCGCGGTGCCACATAATCTTGATTATTCAAAGTAATTGTATCAGGTATAGGTAAAGCCCGGTGATCAACTTTGCCATTAAATGTTAAAGGTAGAGATTCCAGTAACATATAGGCTCTCGGTACCATGTATTCTGGTAACTTTTCTTTGAGAAATTGACGAAGTAAGGACGCAAAGCTTTGCACATCTGGCGTCGGCATCTGTTCCAGGTTAGGAACAATATAAGCCACCAAGTACTTATCATCAGGTACATCCTCAGCAGCAATAACAACAGTTTCTCTCACTGCTAGATGTTGACTCAACACCGCTTCAATCTCTGACAACTCAATGCGGAAGCCGCGAATTTTCACTTGATTGTCAATCCGACCTAAAAATTCAATATTGCCATCTGGTAAATAGCGACCCAAATCACCCGTTTTATAAAGACGTGTTTTTGGTTTATTATTAAAAGGATGAGGAATAAAGTGTTTAGCAGTTAATTCAGGGCGATTAAGATATTCTCTCGCCAATCCCTCACCACCAATATATAATTCGCCAGTAACGCCAATAGGCACTAGTTGTAAATCGGTATCTAATATATAGATTTGCGTATTTGTAATCGGACGACCAATAGGAAAAGATGCGGCTAATGGTAACTCTTCTACGCAGTAATAAGAGGAAAATGTTGTATTTTCTGTAGGACCGTAAACATGAATTAAATGCTTTGGCACACCATGTTTAAGAATCTTTTTAATCCATCTTGTATTAACAGTTTCGCCACCGAATAGTAAATATTTCAAGGTTGCAAAAGCTTGCGGAACATCTCTAGCAATCTGTTGAAACAAGGCGGTAGTCAAAAACAGAACGCTGATACCTTTTTCTCCTAGTTGTAAGGTAAATTCGTGAGGCGAAAGGGTGACATCTTTACTAATTCCCACAAGTTGAGCGCCGTTAAGTAGCGCTCCCCAAATCTCGAATGTAGCGGCATCAAAAGAAACATTTGAGGCTTGGGCGATTTTATCGAATGGTGACAATTTTATATAATTAGTATTGCACACTAACCGATTTACAGCTTTGTGAGGTACAGCAACTCCCTTGGGTTTTCCTGTAGAACCAGAGGTGTAAATAATATATGCTAAATTATCACTATTTAAATCGCTGTTGAGATCCTCTTCCTTTTCTTGAGCAATAATTTCCCAATCTTTATCTATAGAAACAATTGGATTTGAGAAACCTTCAAAATGCTGAAGCAAGTTTTCTTGTGTCAATAATACTGAAACTTGTGCATCTTCAAGCATAAAGTTTAGGCGTTCTTGAGGATAACTGGGGTCTAATGGAACATAAACTCCCCCTGCTTTCAGAATGCCCAACAAGCCGATAATCATTTCTATAGACTGTGAAATACAAATACCCACTAAAACTTCTGAAGCTACTCCGATTTTTTGTAAGTGTTGTGCTAGTTTATTACTGCGAATATTCAACTCTTGATAAGTCAGTTGCTCGTTAGCAAAGTTTACTGCTATAGAATTAGGATACTGCTGTACCTTTTCTTCAAACAATTGATGGATACACTTATCTTGAGGATAATCCGCTTGGGTATGATTCCATTCTCCCAATAGCTGATGTAGCTCCACTTCACTTAATAACGGTAAATTCGCAATTCCTTGTTCGGGATTTGTAACAATGCCTGACAACAAAGTTTTAAAATGTTCCAGCATCCGGCTAATAGTGGCTTTATCAAACAAATCTGTGTTGTAAACCATTATCCCCCGGAGACCTTCCGAATACTCCCAGTTTCCACCCAGTAAGCTCCTAAAATCCTCAGAACACTTCCACAAATGCAGTTCCAAATCAAAACGTGTTTTTTTCAAGTCAATATTCATAAAGCTAGGTACTAATCCAGGCAGTTCTAGCGCTGACATTGGCGCATTCTGGAAACCAAACACTACTTGAAATAGCTGATGGTAGCTCAAGTTCCGCTCTGGATGGAGTTCTTCAACTAACTTTTCAAACGGCAAATCTTGGTGGCTGTATGCTCCTAACGTTACCTCCCGAACTCTGCCTAGTAGTTCCCGAAAAGTGGGGTTTCCAGATAAGTTGCTACGTAGCACCAAACTATTGACAAAAAAACCAATTATGCCTTCAACTTCGCTGCGGTTGCGGTTAGCAATTGGCGAACCTAGCGCAATATCTTCTTGGTGTGTGTAGCGGTAAAGTAACGTTTTAAATGCTGCCAGCAGCGTCATAAATAAGGTGACACCTTCTTGCTGTGATAGCTTTTCTAGTGCATCAATTAGCTTGAGCGGCAACTCTAGAAATTGTGTTGCTCCTTGATAGCTTTGTATAGCTGGTCTTGGTTTATCGGTAGGCAAATGCAGTATGGAAATAGCCTTTAATTGCTCCCGCCAGTAAGCTAACTGGGTTTGGAGTACTTCTCCTTGCAGCCACTCGCGCTGCCAGTGAGCAAAATCGGCGTACTGAAGAGGCAGTTCTAATAGAGGCGAAGGCTGGTTTTGTGCAAAAGCTGCGTACAGCGTTCCCAGTTCCCGAATCAGTACCCCCATAGACCAATCATCACAGATAATGTGGTGCATATTCAATAATAGAATATGTTCTGTCTCGGAAAGCACAAGCAGCTTCACTCGCAGCAATGGGCCGGAGGATAAATCGAAGGGATGTTCTATCTCTGCGGTTACAATGCACTTTATTTTAACCTCTTGTTCATCAGCTGATAATTGCTGGAGATGTAATACAGAAAGAGGTATTATTAAGCTGGGTGCAATCGCCTGTAGGGGTAGCCCATCCGACACAATAAATGTAGTGCGTAAGGTTTCATGGCGACGCACAATTTCGTTAAAAGTCTGTTCTAGTGCAGCTAACTTCAGCGAACCTGTCAAGCGAATTACTGTCGGCACATTGTAAATAGCATTGCCGGGGATCAACTGATCGAGAAACCATAATCGCTGTTGAGCAAAAGATGCTGGAAAGACAAAGACCTCTTCAGAAGACATATAGCGTTTCCTAATCACATAAGGGATTTCCAAGAAATAAATTATCCAATCTTGTGGGGTGGGCGTCTCGCCCGCCTTTGGTTACTGGGCGGGCGAGACGCCCACCCCACAATAAATAATTGGATATTTTTTTATTTGTCAGTCGCTAAGGTACATCATAGTCCCCTCCTCGCTTGCTCTTAGCGGGTTGGGGGTAGGGTTCTTGTAGCTTACTCAATCGAGAACCGCTATATTGATCCTTATTTTAAAGTTTGCGCTTTCTCAATACAGGCTCTTAGCTGTGCGGCGAGAACTTGAATATGGGGTTTTCTCAGCATAGTTAGGTGATTCCCAGGAATATGATGAATTTCTGTTCCTCCCACAATTACCTGATCCCAACCCATACTCGCATCTTCGTTGGCAATGCTTGATTGAACCTTTGTTCGGAAAAGATTAATTCCTTTAGGGTAAGTTTGGGGAACGTAGTTGAGAACTGCTTGGCTATTGGCATAGAAAACACGAAGCATTGGATGAATTGCTAACTCGCTTAAAAGTCTTAACTTGGATTTTTCAGATATAACCTTAACTGTGGCATCCTCTTTGAGGATGAAGTTGGAGAAGAGATTTTTTGGGAGCCACCCAATTTTATTAAAATTAGTTAAATTGTTAATTCGATTCTTAGCGATCGCAATAATTAGATATAAATAATCGAGGAAAAAAGGCCATATATATCGTGCCACTGTAGTCAGCATAAACTTAAAACCATTACCCAAAGAAGGTATATTCCCCGGAATTGGTGCTAAAGTATCAAGCACAGCAAGTAGAGCCACTTCTTCCCCAGACTTTTGGAGTTGTTGAGCCATTTCAAAAGCAACCCAACCTCCAAAAGACCAACCTCCCAAAAAATAAGGGCCTTTGGGCTGCACTCTCCGCAATGCTTCAATGTAGTGGGTAGCCATATCCTCAATGTTAGTTAGTGGAGGAGTTTTTCCGTCAAGTCCAATAGGTTGTAGCCCATAAAATGGTTGATTTTTCCCCAAATGATTAGCTAATTGGTAATAAGGAAAGACAACCCCAAAAATTGGATGGACGCAGAAGAAAGTTGGATTTGAACCAGCAGGCTGAATTGGAACCAAGGGCGACCACGGGAGAGAATCTGTTTCTGAGGATAGAGAAGTTGCTAAACTTTCAATTGTTGGATTTAAAAATAAGCTAGATAGCGGCAATTCGTACTCAAACTGCTTGTTTATCTGCTTCAACAGACGTACAGTTAACAGCGAATCTCCGCCCAAGTCGAAGAAGTTATCCTGAATACCCACACGCTCAACATTAAGGACTTCAACCCAAATTTGTGCCAAGGTTAACTCGGTTGGAGTCCGAGGAGCGATAAATGCTTTATCTATTGAGCGGCTAGCCGGACTATCAAGTTCTGTTAGTGCCCAACGATCCACTTTACCACTAGTTGTTAGCGGCAGAGAATCCAGCATTACAAAAGCTTTTGGCACCATGTATTCTGGTAATTTTTCTTTTAAGAATTTACGTAGTAGAGATGCCAAATTTGAGGCAGCGCGTTGCGGGGGTTCCCACGCCACTTGCTTCAAGCCGGGGAACCCGTCCAACGCAGTGGCTCCCCGTTGTAGCGACTGCCGTGGCATCTCTACATTCAGAACAATATAAGCGAGCAAGTACTTATCACCAGATACGTTCTCTTTAGCAATTACTACTGCTTTTTGCACATTTTCATACTGACTTAGCACTGTTTCAATTTCTGACAACTCAATGCGGAATCCCCGAATTTTTACTTGATTATCGATCCGTCCTAAAAATTCAATATTACCGTCTGGTCGATACCGAGCTAAATCACCCGTCTTGTAAAGTCGCGCTCCCTTTTGATGATTAAAAGGATTGGGAATAAAGTTTTCAGTAGTTAATTCTGGACGGTTAATATAGCCTTGTGCCAATCCTTCACCACATATATATAATTCGCCAGTAATTCCAATTGGTAAAGGTTGTAAATACTTATCTAATATATAAATTTGAGTGTTAGCAATAGGGCGACCAATAGGCGGTTTTTCACTCAGAGAACTAATTTCGGCAACGGTTGACCAAACCGTTGCTTCTGTAGGCCCGTAAGCGTTAAAAAACCTCCGGCTAGAACTCCACCAACGTTTTACAATATCATCGGTGCAAGATTCACCGGCACAAATAATAGTTTGCAATGCCGGAAGTGATTCTGTAGGTAGGACTGCTAATACTGCTGGCGGAAGGGTGACGTGAGTAATAGCTTTTTCGCGCAATAATTGCAGCAAAGATTGTCCGGGGAGAAGAGATTCTTTGTTTGCTAAATAAAGAGTTGCTCCGGTTTGCAGTGCCATGACAATCTCAAAAATAGAGGCATCAAAACTTAATGATGCGAATTGCAGAATGCGGTGACTCGATTGTAAGTTGAAAACCTCAATCTGAGCTTTTGCTAAGTTGGATAATCCTCGATGCTGGAGCAAAACGCCTTTAGGCTTTCCTGTTGAGCCAGAGGTATAGATAACATAAGCTAGGTTGTCAGATGTTACACAATTGGTTGGGTTTTCTTGGCTGTGTTGTGTAATAGTTGCCCAATCTTTATCTATGCAAATAATTGGATTCGAGAAGTCATCAAAATGCTTGAGCAACTTTTCTTGTGTGAGCAAGACTGAAACTTGTGCATCTTCTAGCATGAAGTTAAGACGCTCTTGAGGTAGGCTCGGATCTAAAGGTAGGTATGCTCCACCCGCTTTGAAGATGCCTAATAGTGCGATGATCATCTCTAGCGATGCCTTCGGCAACGTCTTCTCTTCTCTACGAGAGGCTGCGCCAACGAGACGCTGCGCGAACGACGAACGCTCTACACAAACACCAACTAAAGATTCATTTTCTACACCTATTTTTTTAAGATAATGTGCAAGTTGATTGCTGCGTATATTTAACTCTTTGTAGCTGAGTTGTTCATCGCCAAATATTAGCGCGTTTGCATCGGGAGTTTTCTCTACCTGCGCTTCAAATAACTGATGAAAACACTTATTTTCTGGGTAGTCTCTTTTAGTGTCATTCCAATCAATTAATAACTCTTGTCGTTCTTCTTCAGTCAGGAAAGACAAATCTGAAAGACGCAGTTCTGAATTGCCAACAATGCTTTCTAGCAGCGTTTGGAAATGCCCCAGCATCCGGGTAATGGTTGTGTCATCAAATAAATCGGTGCTATAAACCATTTGTCCTTTCAAACTATCCAAATCCTGCCAAAGATGGAACTCTAAATCAAGCTTTGCGGTTTTAGTGTCGAACTCAAATACCGAAAGCGTTAACCCAGGTAACTCTAACGTTTCAATGGGAGTGTTTTGGAGGCTAAATACAACCTGAAAAAAAGGATGATAGCTCAAATCTCGCTCTGGGTGCAGTTCCTCCACCAGCTTTTCAAAAGGCAAGTCCTGATGGCTGTATGCTCCTAAAGTTACTTCTCGGACTCGATTTAATAATTCTCGAAACGTCGGGTTCCCGGAGAAATCTGTACGTAGCACCAAGCTATTGACAAAAAAACCAATTAACCCCTCTAATTCGCTACGATTGCGATTAGCAATAGGTGAACCTACTGTAATATCCTCTTGCTGCGTGTAGCGATAGAGCAAAGTCTGAAACGCTGCAAGCATTGTCATGAACAAGGTAACGCCTTCTTGATAGCTAAGTGCCTCTAGCGCTTGAGTTAAGAAGTGTGGTAGCTCTAGAAATTGTTTTGCACCCCTGTAGGTAGGAACTGCTGGTCTGAGTCGGTCGGTGGGGAGATTCAGTACTGAAATCCCGTCTAATTGCTTTTGCCAATAAGCTAACTGGGTTTGTAAGGGCGAGGTGCCGTTTGCCGCCAATCCTTGCAGCCACTCCCGTTGCCATTCTGCGAAATCTGCATATTGAATGGGTAGTTCTGGCAGATGCGTAGAAATCAGATGTGGCTTATCCTCTGCAAAGGTTTTGTATAATATCCCCAGTTCTCTAATTAGTACTCCAATTGACCAGCCATCGGCAACAATGTGATGTAGATTTAGCAGCAGCATATATTCTGCTTCATCTAGTTGTAGCAACTTTACTCGCAGCAATGGCCCGGTGGTGAGATTGAAAGGATGTTGAGCCTCTGCGGTTACGATTTGCTGCATTTGTATGTCGCGTTCTTGGCTCTCGAAATTGCGTAAATCTATTAGGGGAAGAGGTATGCTTAAGCTGGGTTCGTTAGCGCCGCTTTCCGCAGGAATCGCTTGCACTGGTTGCTGCTCTACGATCGCAAACGTAGTGCGTAAGGTTTCGTGGCGACGGACAATTTCGGTGAATGTCTGCTTTAAGGCGGTGAAGTTGAGAGAACCTGTCAGGCGAAGTGCTGTTGACACGTTGTAAAATGGATTTCCCGGTGCTAACTGGTCGATAAACCACAATCGCTGCTGGGCGAAAGAAGTCGGAAAAACGAAAACCTCTGCTTCTTCAGAAAATTTAAGTTCTTGATTATCTGTGAGACTACTGAGAATATATTGGCTCATAAGTAAACACCACTAAAAGTCGCGTGATTCCTGCTTCAACGATCTCTGCCTGAATTACAGTCACGAGTGTACGGCTTGAAGAAATCAAAACGGCTGATATAGCACTGAAAAATTAAAGCCATTGTCTTGCAGTGAATTACCGCGATCGCTTGTTCCCATTAATGGTACAACGTAGTCTGCACGCAATACCAAAATGGTATTAGCTGTAGTGTTTCCACATTCGATGCCAGAGGAATACGAACTTCTACACCTCCAACTACCCCATTGTCAGCCACAAGTTGATTTTGACTCTACAACCCACAAATCAAAACCTCACCCTCCCTTTACCAAAGGTAAATCTTTCCCTCTCCGAACCCACGGAGAGGGACAGGCGAAAGCGTAGCAGAACCAATCTTTGAGGTTTTTCAAGATTTTTGG
Source organism: Nostoc sp. NMS7 (assembly GCF_017115085.1). Classification (GTDB taxonomy): domain Bacteria; phylum Cyanobacteriota; class Cyanobacteriia; order Cyanobacteriales; family Nostocaceae; genus Nostoc. The sequence continues at coordinate 21,379 of NZ_JABXKJ010000262.1, forward strand.
GTAATTCCATGACTTGTGTGTACACCGTAGATAACACAGGGGAGTGTCAAATTGAACAACTTCGACTTAAGATTAATTGCCCATTAGGTAATCGATATAATCCTTGTGGTTCAATTATTGGGTCGCCTTTTTTCCAAGTCCGCGATGTTGGTTCAACACCTCTCACCTCTCCAGTTGTGTAAGTTGAAACTAATCCATCTTCAGGACTATTGCGTAAAGCGCCGGAACCTGTAATGGTAAAAGAGTTTTCTTGTCGCTTAGTGCCGCGTGAAATGCAACTATTGGCAATGAGTGCATTAGTATCGATGACGTTTGGTGATAATTGGGTGAAGCTATTTTGAATAGAACTGTTATCGGGTGCATTGATATTTGTTACACCGGAAACGCCTAATTCCGAACTTGCTGTGATATCGCTTTTATTGGTTAGTTTTGGACGCGACTCGATACCAAAGATACCTTGCGAGTTAATTTGAATGTTTCCACCAGTTCCGGTGAAGGCGTTAGCGCTGATATCGCTGTTTTCTTCGGGGATAGCAATGATAAATCTGGAGTTGATATTGATGTTACCGCCATCGCCACCTGCTTGGGCTGTGCCTGCGGTAGTGGAAATTTGGCTACCGTGATGCATGAGTAAATAATCTTCAGCGTTAATGTTAATATTTCCACCTTGGCTGCTGGCGGTTTGAGCAGAAATTGAGGCTTGATTATCAAGAGTGAGAGTCCCTGTTTTTACCGTGATATTACCTGCATTGCCAGTACCCGCACTATTTACTGATACTTTCGCACCATCTCTAATAATAAAGCTGGCAGGGTCAATAAAGATGCTGCCTCCTTGTCCAGTAGAGCCAGCAATAGTATTAGCGAAGATTCCACTTGCGGCTCCTTCGTTATCAATAACATCAGTTACTCGGTCTGTTGAGCCAATACTTTTGATTCCTTCGGCAGTGCGGGTTAGTCGTTGAGCAAAATTTGGGTCACTACCAGCAATGGTGATGTTATCTTTAACATTGAGTCTGATATTGCCTGCATTTCCAGCACCACGGGTATTTGTAATTACTTGTCCGCCGTTAATAGCTTCAAAAGTGTTGGCGTTTATGGTAATGTCACCACGTTTACTGTCATTAAAAGTGCTGGCTGTGGCAACTGCACCATCTACTACTCGAAAATTACCTGTAGTAACTGTAATGTCACCAGCATCCCCTGACGCTCCTCTTTCAGTTAGGGTGATTAAACCACTGGAAAATCCCAGTAAACCACTACCTGATAACGTCACAGAATCAGCAGCATTAATGCGAAGCTCGCCTGATTTTCCCCTACCACCAGGAATATTTCCAAATTGTCTAAAAACAGCCGTGCCAAGTTGAGAACCACTTTCTAAAGCCAGAGTCCGAGTGTTGACATCAATATCACCACCTTTACCTACACCTCCAGAACCTACACTACTGTTGATAAAGCTATTGTTTGCAAGGAAAATAGAATTTTTTGCATCTATAAAAATATTGCCTGCATTTCCTTGTCCATAAGTAGCTGTATTAATTTGAGAGTTATTTTCTAAATTCAGGTTGTCAGTTAAATTAATTGCAATATTCCCTGCATTTCCCACTCCTGAAGTTGAGGCATTAAGTTGAGCGCCATCTCGTAATGAGAAGTCACCAGAATCAATAAAAATGTTACCTCCATTTCCAACAGCCCCTGTGCCCACCAAGCTGCGAATCCCACTGGGAAAACCGTTTTTCTCCCCAGCAATATCAACAGCACCTATAACTTTCACATTCACATTCCCCGCATCCCCTCTTCCTGCTGGCTGGGTAGCAGATGCGCCACGAGTAATGGTTAGCAGTTGAGCGCCATCAGTGAGTGACAGGGTTGCTGCATTGATGTCGATACTGCCTCCTTTACCTACGCCTCCTGCTTCCACGGTGCTAAAATTGTTACTATTTGCAAGGGAAATAGCATTTTTTGCACCCACTGTCACATTCCCTGCATTTCCCACTCCTGAAGTTGAGGCATTAAGTTGAGCGCCATCTCGTAATGAGAATGAACCAGAATCGATAAAAATGTTACCGCCATTGCCAACTCCTCCCGTGAGCAAAGTACTGCGGATACCACTGTCTGCCCCCGCAACTTCTACTTTTCCTGTGGTATTGAGGGTAATATTTCCTGCCTGACTCCTAGGTGAATCTAAACCTTGCCCACCAGTGTTAGCAATCAGTTTACCGCCATCAGTTAGGAAGAACGAGCCACTGGAAATGTTGATATTTCCCCCATTACCTCTTGCTCCCGTTTCCACATCGGTGAAAATTGCACTGGGAAAATCGTTTTTTGTTCCAGTGATAGTTACTGCACCAGTGACATTAATATCGACACTTCCCCCATTCCCCTTTCCTGCAACTTGGTTGGTATCTGCTCCACGAATTCCACTTTGCAGTTGAGCGCCATCAGTGAGGGAAAGGGAACTACCTCTGATGTTGATACCTCCACTGTTGCCTACACCTCCCGTTTCCACATTACTGAAGATGTCAGTTGCTTGACCTGCAAGGGAAACAGCATTTTTTGCAATCACTGTCACATTCCCTGCATTTCCTTGTCCAAAAGTTGAGGCATTAAGTTTAGCGCCATCTCGTAATGAGAAAGAACCAGAATCGATAGTAATGTTACCACCATTACCTTGTGACCCCAAGCGCACAAGATTGCGAACTATGCTCCCACCAGCAACTTTGATTTCCCCGGTAGCATTAAGCGTAATATCCCCAGCAACAGTCTCAGGTTTCCCCAAACCTTGCCCTATACCAGCAGAAAGGACACTTCCACCTAATATCTCTACATTTCGGGCATTGACTGCAATATTACCGCCACCAGCCCCAGTTACATATACACCTGCTTTATTAGTCAGGGATACCGAAGCACGAGTCACATTAAGAGGAAATTTCAAGCTGAGATTATCCCCATTAAAAAGAAGATTGACATTTCCAGGTGCTGCTAACCCTCCTAACTCAACTCGTCCACCATTAGCAAATAACTCTCCACCATCTATGCTGACATTACCGCCCACTAGCAGCAAACTTTTACCATCAGGTACTCTTAAGCCAAACCGACTAACCCCCGATGAATCTATTCCTGCTGCTGCAACTGAGTTATTTTGAATCGCTGCATTTTGATTAAGCTGATTAAACCACAACGCCGAAGGCTGAATAGTCAATAATGGCGGCGCTTGCGGATTTGTCGCACTAAACAATCCTTGATTCCCAAACTGCACTCCATTGGCTGTTGTCCCGACAAAACTCCCCTGCACATCTAACCGCGCATTCTGCCCAAATAAAATCCCATTGGGATTAATCAAAAACAAATTTGCTGCACCAGCAACTCCCAATGTCCCGAAAATATTTGACGCATTTCTACCCGTTACCCGCGTCAATATATTTTCTATCCCAATGGGATTGGCAAAATACACTCGTTGCCCATCTGGGATATTGAACTCACTGAAACTATGAAAAAGATTGCTTCCTCGTGCTGCACCACCCTCTATTTTGTCGCCCAGTGCGCCATTAATTAACACATTTTGCTTGAGTTGAGAAGCTTCTGCACCCAATGTATTATCGGGTATAATTTGTGCCTGGGCTGGTGAATAAAGCCTGAATGCAGTGGATACGAGGCATAATAAATAAATAATACTTTTAATACTGGCTTTTTCCGAGTGATGTACTTGATTCATAAGTAATTTACCTTGAAGAAATTAATAGGACTTACGCAAAACTACACGCGGTAGGGGCAATACCCTGCGGTCAGCTAAAGCTACATGAATTGCCCCTACCTAAAAATCAGGATTTCAGCTATTGTTTGCGTAAGTCCTGATTAAAATCAAATCCACGATATTGCTTATGCAAATGTTTTTTATCAGTTGTGAGAAGTCCAGGTTAGATGATCATTCAATAATACCAGCAGATAGCAGCTTAGGTAAATTGCACAAAACTGCACACTTTTGAAACTTTAAGTTTGTTCTGCTGATTTATGGTAATTTAAACAATAAAAGTTATAGCGTTTCCTAATCTAGTCAACTTAGAGCAATGGCGAATAGAATTCGCGGCTACACAAACAAAGTCCACCTCCGTGGACTAATACAAAATCACGGATTTTTAACCCACGTTCGCCCTTGGCGTTCCGCAGGAAAGGTGGGTTTTGCCTGTGTAGACAAGCCAGTGCGTTGGGCGGCTCCGCCGACTTGTTCGCGCAGCGTCTCCCCCTGGGAGAAGCACCTGGCGCGCGGTTTATAACCGCCCTTTTAACCTTAAGTTGACACCAATGGGCTTAACCTCACCCCGATAAAGCTGTGCTTTATCTCCCCTCTCCTTAATAACGAGAGGGGCTGGGGGTGAGGTTTTAATTAATTTGAATAAGAATAAGTTTATCGCATTTTCAATATGAAAACCAAAATTAAAAAGATATTACTCTCTGTGCCTCGGCGGATGCACATCTTGCTGAAGGTTGGAAATCTTGGCAAGATGCTAATTCATCTCTTTACCCAGCAACACCAAAAGCTAAATCGTCATCGATTTATCAAAGTATTATTTTTAGCAACTCTCCTAATCTGTTTATTCTTTGGACAAGTCGTATCCGCACAAACTCCAAATGCTAGTTTACTCGTTGAGCAAGGAATTAAAGACTATAATGCCGGAAATTTTCCCAATGCGGTAAAACACTGGCAAGAGGCATTAAATCAGTATAAAAATAATCCGTCAGATGCGGCGGTTGTCAATGAAAATTTGGGGCGTGTCTACCAACAACTAGGACAAAACAAAGAAGCTATTGAGTCGTTATCGGCGGCAATTCGTGACTATACTGCTGTGGAAAATTTCCGGGAAGTCGGACGAATGCAGTCAGAACTCGCCCAAGTTTACAGCAATTTGGGACAACCTCGCAAAGCGATCGCACTTTTATGTGGTCAACTGGTAGAAAAGTCGAAAATCTCAGAAAATCAAGGGAGTCAGCAAATAGAATGCACTCCCGAAAGTGCCGAACAAATCGCCGCCAAACACAACGACAAACGCGGTAAGATTGCGGCTTTGGGAATTCTCGGTGAGGCATATCGGTTAATCGGAAATTATGACCAAGCAATTAAATATTTAGACGCCACGCAACAAGTCTCGCCAGAATATGACTTTTTGGTGTTAAATAGTTTGGGTAATGCTTACAGAAGTCGCGCTCAATTGTATGAGTTACAAGCAAATTCTGCAAACCAAGCTGGTATTTTTAGCAAAGAAAAGGAATTTATTAATAAATCGGCGGCAGATTACAACCAAGCCCGCGAATATTTTCAGAATAGTATCAAACTTGCCCACAACCAAAAACAACCTTTAGCAGAGATGCGGGGATTATTAAATTTAATTCAGTTGGGTTCCCAGACAAATCAGACGAAAGTTATCAGCGATGAAACTTTTAATAATGCCCATCAAGATGCTTTGAAGCTTCTCGAAGATTTAGCCGATTCAGCAACAAAAGTCTATGGGGCAATTGATTTAGCATACTTGCAGCGCCATTCTCAAGGAACTTCGCCTTTTACCTACTGTTAAACTCAGATGCTTTCATCGGATAACGAAGCATTAAATTTGCTGAAAAGCTCAGTATTAATTAGTAATAACTTACAAGACAATCGTCTCCAATCTTATGCTAATGGTGCTTTAGGACATTTTTGGGAATGCCATCAAGATAGTAAACAAGCATTAAAATATACCCAAGCTGCAATTATTGCCGCAGATAAAAACTTGAGTGCAAAAGATAGCTTGTATTTGTGGGAGTGGCAAGCTGGACGGATTTTAGATCATGAAAATCGCAAAGAAGAAGCGATCGCATCTTATCAAAGAGCATTTGAAATCTTGGAAGATATTCGGCAGGATATTTTGACCGCAGAACGTGATGTCCAGTTTGACTTCCGCGATGTTGTTCGACCATTGTACCGCACATTGGCGCGATCGCGGCTCGATCTGTTGGAAGTTGGGGCAATTGCAGATAAAGGACGGGCGAAGGAATTATCGCAAGTAGTCGAAACCATTGATGCATTGAAACTCGCAGAATTACAGAATTATTTTGGTAATGATTGCATTTTGAGTGGGTTGAATCCCAAACAGGTGGGGGAACTTCTCGAAGATAATAGTGCAGCGTTTAAGAATACTGGGTTTTTGAGTTCGATAATTTTAGATGGCAAAACCGGGATATTATTCCAATTACCCAATCAGACAACCAAATTTAAGTGGATTGAAGACCCCAATCAAAAAGGTACAAGTAAGATAGTTAGCAGCGATCGGCTACAGAAAAAAATTGCCGAGTTTCGTAGTGGATTAATTAGAGGAGAAGAAGAAGTTAACTACGATACAACGACTGCGGCAGAGCTTTATGATTGGATAATTCGCCCCTTTGCTGAAAATATTAAACCTGAGACAGTTAAAACCCTTGTGTTTATTCAGGATGGGTTTTTGCGTAGTGTGCCAATGGCAGCACTTTACGATCGCCAACAACAAAAATACTTAGTTGAAACCTACGCAATTGCCACAACTCCTAGTTTACGACTTACCACACCAAAAGTAGGCGATCGCAGTACGCAAAAGGCGTTAATTTTGGGTTTGACACAACAAGCCACAATTGATGGAAAGTCTTTTGGTAAGCTTTTTTCAGTTCCCGAAGAAGTCAGTGCAATTAAAAGTCTATTTCCCAATTATACCGACCTGATCGACGATAACTTTGTCCCGGAAAGTTTTAAACAAAAACTTGAGAAAACAACATACCCCATTGTCCATATAGCTAGTCACGCTCAATTTGGCATCATTCCCGAAGACACCTTCATTGTCACAGGTAAAAACCAAAAACTTACCATCAATCAATTAGAAAACTCACTGCAAAACCTCAACAGCAAATTAGATAGCGTCGAACTTCTCGTACTTACAGCGTGTGAAACCGCAGTTGGCGACGACCGGGCCACACTAGGATTAGCTGGAGTTGCATTACAAGTTGGCGTTAAAAGTGCGATCGCATCTTTGTGGAGTGTCACAGATGCATCGACAGCCGAACTAGTCAAAACATTTTACACCAACTACCGCAACGCAGGTATGAGTATTGCAGAAGCACTGCAAAAAGCCCAAATTAGAATGATTAATGCTAAGAAATTACCGTCATCTGAAGGTATAAATATCAAGTATGATAATCCAGTATATTGGGCGCCAATGATTGCGATCGGTAATTGGCTTTGAAACCCACAAATCCCCCTGACTTTTCATGGGTCTGGAAAATCTCTCTCCGTTTCGGATCTTGGAACCCGCATTCCGCACTCCATAAACTCAACTCACAATAATTCAAAATATTCTTTTTGCTCCCAGTTAGTCACCTGCAATAAATAGTCTTCTGGTGGCTGATCAGCGACGGACTGCAAAAAGCGATTAATTTCACTCTGTTTCATCTTAATGATGAAGTTTATGAACTGCTGCCCCATTTTTTGAGAAAAAAGTTCGCTTTGGCTCAAAGATGAAATCGCCTCTGGCAAACTTTTAGGTAAGGTCGGACTTTCTGTAGTGTAAGGTGACTCTGTTGGCGAGCCAGGGTCAAGTTTATGATCTACACCATCTAACCCAGAAATCAATTGCGATGCCATATACAGATAGGGATTGGCTGCTGGTTCTCCAACTCGGTTTTCAATGTGGGTTGTGGGATCATCAAAACCGCCTTGTAATCTAATCATTGCCCCTCGGTTTTCCAACCCCCACCCAGCACGGTCAGGTGCCAGGGAATAAGGTCTAAATCTTTTGTAGCCGTTAATTGTCGGGGTTGTGAACACAGAAGCAGCATTGGCGTGTTTGAGAAGACCACCAACGAAGTGTTTACCTAAATCTGACATTAGGGTTTTGGTGTTTACAGGCATGAAAGCGTTCACGCCTGTGGCTCGGTATACAAGCGATTGGTGCAAATGCCAGCCATTAGAAGAACAACCTTGCAGTCCTGGACGACACATAAACGATGCGATGTAACCTTGTTGACGGCAGATTTGCTTCGTCGCCATTCGGAATATGATCATTGTATCCGCAGCTTGCAATGCCGGAATTGGGTCAAAGGTAAATTCAAATTGACCGGCACCTCCTTCGTTTTCCACACTCCTTAAAGGCAATTCCATTTCAACTAAGTTTTCTGCCAAAACGCGCAGTAAGTCGTGAATCTCTGGATTGTGAGATTCTAAAAGGTATTGGAAGCTATGCTCTACAGCACTAACTTTGGCAGGTTCACCAGGTTTTCCAGAAGTCCCAACATCAGCGATCGCTAACATCGGATCTGACAACTTTGCCAAATACCACTCAACTTCTAAGCCGACAATATGCTCCAACCCTCTTTGATGTAACTCTACCAATGATTGGCGCAAAATACCGCGACTGGAAAAGGGCATTACCTGGCCATTTTGAAAGTACTCGTCACAGAGGATAAAGCCAGTGCGTTTTGCCCAAGGCACAATTTTGAAGGTATGAGGGTCAGGAACAGCCACAAGATTTGGCGCACCTGTCATCTCAGACATATCTAAGCTCCCACCGGGAACGAAGGGGTTAAATACTATTGCACCACCAGTATCAAACAGGAATGTCCCTGTGCTGATTTGCATACCGTTTTCTAAGGCGCTTAAAAACGCTTGGGGTAAGAGCGACTTACTGCGAACAATGCCATGCTGGTCTGACCAAGCGGTACGAATCAACAATAGATCCCGTTCTTTGATAACAGCCTTGATCTTTTCAGCTGCTTCTTTTTGGATTTCTGTCCACAGGTGATGACGCTCAATAAATCCAGGTTTTTTCATTTGGATTGCCTAATCATGTTCAACTCAAGAGTGCGGTTAGTTTGAAATTAGCTTTCATCAGTCGCTTCCACTCTTGGTAATAACCGCGAATTCCTAACTCATCTGTTACAAGCCCGGTGATTACACCATCTTCATCTATATGATGGCGATCGCGCAGGATAATAATATCTTTCTCTTATAGGTATATCAGCTTCGGATAGTGTCCAGTCGCTCTAGAAAAAAGTCATGAGGCATTACCCTCTACCCCTCTATTCGCTCAGACACTTGTTTACCTCAAAATCTTCTGTCGTTGTGGTGTTGACAAATTCCGCCTTGATCAAACTATGACGCTACAAAGTAACTTGCTCCTATCATATAAAATAGTTCTAATTCTTGATAAAAAAGATATTTTACTGCGAGATTATACTGAATGTCGTATGCAAAGCAGACTATTTATCTTAAACTCTCTGCCTTAATTTAAAAGGCTGGATAAATCAAAAGCTTTTGTTTTAGTCTTGATCCCTAATATTTTTTAGCCGAAATATATATGTAGCCACTCTAAGGATTATTTAAATATATGACAAGATTATAAAAATATCCTAAAGTTTATTTTTTCCTTGGGATCGCTGAAACCTATACAAAATAATGGCTTTTTGGCTTTTATCCGTATTTATATATAGAAGCAAAATATAAGGATGAAATTCAGCCGGAAACGACACTAAAGATAAATCCAAATGAAACCCATCAAATTTTTAGCATCTGCCTGTAGATATTGCCGTCATTACCAGCCAGAGGGTCGCCGTGGCGGAATGTGCCAGCAGTTGGGGGCACCAGTTAAAGCAAGTTGGAAAGCTTGCTCTTTGGCACTCCCACCTTTTGCACCTTCTTGGGAAACTTTGGAAGATGCCTGGATTTTGCCAGACGCAGCCCCAGTTTTAACATCTTCTCAATCTCTAGCCTCAGATTTAGACAATGCTGCCCCTGTAGAGGAAACAATTCCCTCTATCTTTGAACAGGTAAAGACTAAAGTAGGGGTTATTTAGTCATCCATTATTACTGGACTGAGTTTGTAGTCTGCTTAAAATAAGATTTTTTTTAAGATTTTTCGTACTGTAAAAGTTGACGTTTATAGGACTTACGCAAAATTATCTCCAAAACCTGATTTGTCGTAGGGTAATTCATGTAGCTTTAGCTTCCTGCAGGGTATTACCGCTACTTCGGAACTTTTTTGCGTAAGTCCTGAATTACAAAAATCGCACCCTTTAGTCAGGTGCGATTTTTGTAATTCTAAGGCAACCAAGGAAAAGAGCGAAAATCTGGTGGGCGCTTTTCGAGAAAGGCTTGCTTGCCTTCAGACCCCTCTTCTGTCATGTAATAGAGTAGGGTGGCATTGCCAGCGAGTTCTTGTAAACCAGCTTGTCCGTCACAATCAGCATTGAAGGCGGCTTTGAGACACCGAATTGCGATCGGACTTTTTTCTAAAATCTCCTGCGCCCATTGAATACCTTCGGCTTCTAGTTGTTCCACTGGGACGACGCAATTAATTAAGCCCATTTCTAGAGCTTGTTGTGCATCATATTGGCGGCAGAGAAACCAAATTTCTCTGGCTTTTTTTTGTCCGACGATGCGGGCGAGATAGCTGGCTCCAAAACCACCGTCGAAACTGCCGACTTTGGGGCCAGTCTGTCCGAAAATGGCGTTATCGGCAGCGATGGTAAGGTCGCAAATCAAGTGTAGGACATGTCCACCACCGATCGCATATCCAGCCACTAAGGCAATCACCACTTTCGGCATGGAACGAATCAGGCGTTGTAAGTCTAGGACATTCAAGCGGGGGATGCCAGTATCATCCACATAACCCCCATGTCCCCGCACACTTTGATCGCCACCAGAACAGAAAGCATATTTGCCATCAGTGTGTGGGCCATAACCCGTAAATAAGACAACACCAATAGTAGTATCTTCACGAGCATTAGAGAAAGCATCGTAGAGTTCAAAGACAGTTTTGGGACGAAAGGCATTACGTTTGTGGGGGCGGTTGATGGTGATTTTCGCAATGCCATCGTTTTTTTGATACAGAATATCTTCGTAAGTTTTGGCAGTTTGCCAGTTAATTTGCATTGGTATGGAGTGCGCTGTTGTGCTTGAAAATTTTATCGCGGTCTTAGGGACAAGCGATCGCCACAATTAAAACAACCCTCCTAATAATCCCATTTGCCATAAAACACAGCCGATCGCCGCCCCCAATCCCGCCGCAGGCATGGCAAAAAGGTAGTTGAAATCTAGCTAAAAGCCTTGAAAAGCTTTTCTGTCAATACGTAAGTTTTAGAATATTTATTTTAATTAGAATTCTGTATTTGGAATCTTCATTGAATACACCGTACTAGGTTCATTTAACTTTCTTTTAACTTATTCTTAAATTACTATTAAAATACGGGAAGTTAATCAATTTTTTGTCTGTTTTTGAACCTTGACAAGGTAAGTGTGCTGATGCTCAAGACTCACGACCCTACACAAATTCTCATACTGTTAATTGGGGGTTCGACCCTGCTTCTCTATGGTGTGAAACAACTTACCGATGCAATGGAGCGGGTATTGGGTTCACGTCTGCGGCTGACGATGATGACGTTGGCGAAGCGGCCAATGGTAGCTTTTGTGTTAGGTATAATCGTCACGATGCTAACCCAAAGCTCCACAGCAACTGCCTCGGTGATGGTGGGACTAGTCAGCACCCAGTTAGTGCCATTAGCAACAGCAGCGATCATCCTACAGGGATCTGCTGTTGGTTCTACATTGGTAGTACAACTGCTGGCTTTCCACATCACTGACTATGCACAAGAGTTCCTGGGTTTAGCGGCAGCATTTGCTTTGTTGAGCCGACGCAAGGCTCTGCGGGATCTTGGGCGTGGCGTATTCAGTTTTGGATTGGTGTTGCAGGGTTTGGCGATGATTGACGCCAGTAGTGCCTCCATTGCTGATAGTTCCATTACGAATGAGATTATGAAGGTACTTTCCCAGTCTCCTGTGGTGTTGATACTACTAGGGGTGCTGCTGGCAGCTGTGTTTGTCTCCAGCATCGCGGCGATTGGAATCGTAATGGTGCTAGCTGGGGCACATGCCCTGCCACTGGAAGCTGCTCTGGCAGTAACACTGGGTGCCAATATCGGCACAACACTGATGCCTTTACTCACTGCATTCAACCAAGGCAGCGTCGTTGCACGCCGACTAGGATTCATCTATGTTGGCACCAGGCTGGCTGGGGGTGTATTGGTATTGGTATTGCTGAATCCCTTGGCGGTATTATTGACTCGTCTGCTGCCCAATCCATCAACACAAGTAGCATTGGCACACCTGGGATTCAACTTGATTTTGGCGATCGTTTTTGTCCCACTAGCAAATTCACTTGCAAACTTCGCTACCAGACTGTTACCAGAACCGGAGGCAGAAAAGAAACTGAGTGTGCGCTATCTTGATCCCAATGCATTGACATTACCCGCCATCGCACTCGGTCAAGCAATGCGTGAAATTCTGCGGATGGCAGATTTGGCAACAGAGATGCTACAGCTTAGTATTCAGGCGTTTGAAGAGGGAGTGAAAGATTTGCCTAAACAAATTGGGGCACTCGATAACCAGCTTGACGATCTGGAAACTGCTATCAAGCATTACCTAATTCAACTCGATGAGGAATTGCTGACGGAGGAACAGTCGCAACGGGAGTTAACATTGCTTCATATCAGTACGGAGTTAGAGGCAATTGGGGACATCATTGATCGACAAATCATGCGATTAGCTAGACGCAAACGACGCAAGCAAATTGCTTTTTCTCCGCAAGAGTGGAACGACATTGTTGCTTATCACGGCGATGTGCTGGCACTGCTGCAACAAACACTGACAGGGCTGGCAGCACAAGACCCAACTATCGCAGATGCAGTCTTGTCCCAGCGCCAGTCGCTCAACCAAATTAAGCGGGAAATTTATCTCCGGCATCTCCAGCATCTGAGTTCAGGAGATTCTGTGAGTCTTAATGCCAGTTCCATTCATTTGGAGATGGTTAATGCCATAAGTCGTATTCTCTCCCATACCTGTAGTATTGCTCGTGTTATTCAGGAAGAGTTGTCAGTTGTTGACAGGTTTGAGCCGAAGGAAAAGCGATCGCCTTCCAACCCTCAACTTTCACCTTCAGAACTCGAAACTTGGGCTTCAAAACCCGGCTGACAACTTACATTTCTTCTATAGACTTTCTGGCTTCTTCTATCTGTGCTGCCAGCTTTTCTCCATCTGGTAGTTTTAGTTGATATTCTCTAGCTAAAATATTGGGTAAGTTTTCTAATGCATAATGTGCAACAGCTTCATCTTTTTCACTGCACAATATCAACCCAACAGGAGGATTTTCTCCAGGATATATCCAATGTTCTTTAGCATAATTCACATAAAAATTCATTTGTCCAGTATCAGCAGGCGTTAATTTTCCCAGCTTCAAATCAATTACTATCAGACATCTCAGCACACGATGAAAAAATAATAAATCGACCCTGTACCATTCATCGCCAACGCGCAAACGTTTTTGACGAGCTACAAAAGCAAATTCACTTCCCAATTCTAAGAGAAAGTATTCCAGCTTATCGATTAATGCTTGTTCTAAATCACTTTCTGAATATTCATCTTTCAATCCTAAAAATTCTAAGACAAATGAATCTTTAACTTCTTGTTCAGGAGTTAAGATATCTTCTACCTGCTTTTCTTCACCTTTCTTCAGCAACGCAGTTTTATTTTGTGACAGGGCTACTCGCTCATAAAATTTACTTTCTATCTGTCTTTTTAGTTGTCTTTCGCTCCAACCTGCGCGTAGTGCTTCCGTTTCATAAAATTCTCTCGCTTTCAAGTCCTGAACTGAAAGAAGACGAACATAATGTGACCACGGCAAAGGAAATTTTTGAGCTAAAGTAGATAAATTAGATTCCGCAGACAGTGTTTGCGAAATTTGCCATTCCAGATAAAAACGACGCATTAACTCTAAATTACGCTCAGAAAAACCTTTGCTAAATCTGGCTGTTAAGTCTTCTGAAAGCCTTTTTATGACTGCTGCTCCATATTCTGCTCGCTTCTCTCCACGCTGTTCAAGTTCTACAATCCGTCGCCCAATTTCCCAGTAAGTAGCTGTCATGATTGCATTGACTGAACGAGCAGCAGCACGACGAGATGATTCTAAGAGTTTGATTAAATCAGTTAAAGTGTTTTCGTACTCGTTAATCATGATGTCTTTCTCAACTGCAATTTTCTGTTTAGAAAATTAATCTATTCTATTGCGTCATTTTACGACTTATCAAATAACTATAGCAATCCTATTTGATTTGTGAAAATTACAAGATTCAGATCCCCGACTTCTTTAAGAAGTCGGGGATCTCGTTATTCAGGAATAATTTAGTAGGGCTATATTCTCAAAAGATTTTATGCAGAGACGCAATTTTACTCGCATCTCTACAATGCGTTTGCATGGTTTTATTCTGCGTTCACAAATTCCAAATATCCATTGCTAAGTTCTTTCACCGCCAAATCATAAAATTGTTTACCGTGTTCAGGTGTTGCTAAAGCCGGATTTGATCCCATGCGTCCATCTGGATAACGCACTCGAAAGTCAGCCGCACTATAAATCCTGTGTCCGCTTGCAACTTCTGCTGAAAGCGGTGCTTGCTTAATCGCCTCTGGATAAACGTACTGCGTCAGGGCTATTTCACTTGGGGTTGCATGAGAACCTTCTTGATCCCCATATAATTCTTTAGCTAGCTTATATACAGAACCGCACATAAACCAGTTTGCCACTTGACATTGTACCTGTTGAGCATTGACAATCTGCAAATCTTCTAAATGAGCATAAGTTTCTGAGAAAGCAGCTTTGAGAGTGGCGATGTTTCCACCGTGTCCGTTAATAAAGTAGAACTTGCTAAAACCAGCTTTGGCTAAACAAGTTACATAATCTCGCACTACTTGAATTAAAGTGCTGGGACGCAGACTGATTGTGCCAGGAAAGGAAGTATGATGCAGTGCCATGCCCACATTGATTGTAGGGCCAACGATCGCTTGGGTTGCATCACCGACACCACCAGCGATCGCTTCTGCACAAATGGCATCAGTGCCAATTAACCCCGTTGGCCCATGTTGTTCTGTGGAACCAATAGGGAAAATAATCCCCTTTGACTGCTGTAAATAAGCTTCGACTTCTTGCCAAGTACTTAAATGCAGTAACATTTTTGATGATTTTCCTCAATAAAATTGCTGTGGAACGAAACCTTTTTCTGTAATTCAACTCCCACTAATACGATTATGAACTCTCTGGATTTGAAGTGGCCGCGATCGCACAAGATCCCCGACTTCATAAAAGTTGTCGGGGATCTATTTCTGCCATCACTTTTGGCTATTGACTATTCAAAGTAATAATGCTTCTTTACGTCCCTTGTAATTTCCCATGTGCAGGACATACCAGCGGGAAAAATCACTAAATCGCCTTTACCCATTTGCACTGGCTGTCCACCATCAGGAGTAATAACTACATCACCTGCCAAAAAGTAGCAAGTTTCTTGAGAATCATCAGCCCAAGGGAATTTTGAGACTTCCTTTTGCCAAATTTCCCATTTAGAGACACCTAATTCATTGAGACGTTCAAGTCTTAAGTTGATGCTCAATTTGAATCTTCCATATTGTGTTTTCTCTAGTTATGTTCAGCAATAAGATTGAATATCCTCTCCACACTGATCTACTAGATAACACAAAGCGCGAAAACGCAAGTAAACAAGTTCGTTATAAAGCGGATTCAGCTTACACATTGGCGGAATGTGGCCTATTTTGCGACCAAAAAGCATAATATCACGCTCGAATGGACACTGAGCAGGAATCAGTTTAGCAATAAATTTGGCTAATTTGCGATTCTGAATCTCAATTTTGTCGAGCCATTGACGTAATGGTTGCAGTAAATCTAATTTAGGTTGAGGAAATTGCTTTTTACTACCTGCTTGATTTTTTGGTTCTAAAGGGTTAATAAAAGCAGGCAGAAAAATACGCTGATTCTTTGTTTTAAGCATAGTTGTAGGCAAGGTTTTCCTTGTGTAGATGAATTATTTGCCGATTAGGAATATTACCATGTAATCTGTCGGGTCAATTTGCATTGTGCTTGTAAATTAAGAAGCAAAGTAGCAGAGTGCAAATAATTTACATGGATCTTTGGGGGGAGAAATGGTTTAACTAATTGTTATTTAAACCCACCAAATCATTAAGAACTGTCCCGCTAAATACAAAATAACAAAGAAAATATAAAAATTGTATTTCTTTAACTTATAAATTTCTAATCTTGAAGATAGCAATTTTATATATTAGATATAAATGCTTAGTTCGGAAACTGCCTAGTATCTAGAGATATAGTTTATGGTAAATAAACATAGTTTTCTTCTGACCTCATATACATTTTGCTAGGATTAGCTCCTAATATCTCTCGATTTTAGCGTATTGAATATCCACAAATTTGTCTTATATACTACACAAGCTAACGTAAATATTATCTAATAAGCGGCTCTGACCTCTCATTTACAGCGCTGGACTTACCGCAACTCACTGGCTTACCCCTTATACCATTTCACTAAAACCCTGATACATATAGATTTCGCGTAGGGGCACGGCAATGCCCATACGTGTCAACTTAACGTAAAACCCATGTCCCGCAAGGAACTGAAGTTCCTTGGCTTTTAGCGAAAGTCATCTAAAGATCACTAAATAATCCGAAAAGTCTTTAGTCTACTGAAGTAGACTTTAGCTAAAAGCCAAAGAAATTTATTTCTGGGCGGGACTGGAAGTCAACAAGCGATTTCTAGCTGAAGTTGACACCAATGGGCAATGCCGTGCCCCTACCAACGTATTTGTATCATAACAGTATTAGTTGTCGTAGCTTTCCGGGGTGAATCAGCTATGGTTGTTTTCTGTAGGATATTTGTCTGATCAGGCAACACCTGCTCTATCTAATCATGAAAAACTTATTTTTTAAAATATCTCAAGTTGCTACGGTCTGGATATTTGCTGATATATTCTACATTCTGTTGCTCTAATTTTGACAGCAATTTAGGTGGAAATGCTTTTGATAAATGGTAAATATAAACGTTTTGTTCTTTTGCCAGAAGTGCTATATTGGCACTTGACCTCACCGAGTACAAACTATGCTTAAGCCCACAGGACAGCGAAGTAAAGGTGTTGTACTCAGTAGTAGAGGACAGTCAGGGGAAGCAGGGGGAGTGGGCAGATGAACAAAAATACTGGGCAAGGTGGTGTTTTTTCCCTGCTTAAAGGCGTACCTCTAAGTTACATCCTGGTGGCGTTGTTTGTGCTGCAAATTTTCCTAGCTGTGGGATTGACTGCATATTTATCAATCAGCAACGGGCAAAAAGTAGTCTATGAGGTAGCTAGCGAATTGCGTCGTGAAGTTGCCAATGGAGTCCAGCAGAATTTACAAACTTATCTGTCAACCCCGCGTCACGTACTACGCA
This sequence comes from Nostoc sp. NMS7, assembly GCF_017115085.1. Taxonomy (GTDB): domain Bacteria; phylum Cyanobacteriota; class Cyanobacteriia; order Cyanobacteriales; family Nostocaceae; genus Nostoc. Next base: position 38,704 of record NZ_JABXKJ010000262.1, read on the forward strand.
GTAATCAAAATATCATTGATATGGGGTTGCTGAAGATCGAGAATCTTGCAACCTGGGAGCCATATTTAATCGAGCAGTTAAAGATTTTTCCAGATGCGTTGGCGTTAACGGCAAGCAATGAACAGCAAGAATACTTAGCGGTGGAGAAGCTCAACGATCGCCAATTTTTGCTCAGAAAAGCCTCTAAGTCAACTGGGTACGATCTCTACACCTACAAAATTGATTCTCAAGGTCAACGTACTCAACTACCAGAGGTGATCAAAAATTATGATCCGCGATCGCGTCCTAATTATCAAGCAGCAGTTACCGCCAGAAAATTCAGCTTTAGTCAGATTTTTGTACCCCTGACTGAACCAACACTCCTGATTAGTGCTTCTCTTCCTATCTATAACTCTCAAGGTGAGTTACTCGGAGTCAACAGCACTTTAACTCACTTATCAGAAATTGGGAATTTGCTGCAAAATATCAAAGTTGGCAAGTCTGGGCAGATTTTTATTATCGAGCGATCGGGGCTATTAGTCGCAAGTTCCACAACAGAAGAAGCATTTCGCTTACAAAATGGTAAACCGATTAGGTTGGCAGCTTCCCAGAGCGGGAATTCTTTGACTCAAGCAACTGCTAAATATTTAGTAACTAAATTTAGTAATCTTGACCAGATTCAAAGTTTACAGCAACTAGATTTCTCCTTTGACGGCAAACGTCAATTTTTAGAAGTTAGACCGTTACAAGGCGAACCAAATATCAACTGGTTGATTGTGGTAGCTGTCCCAGAAGCAGACTTTATGGGACAAATTGATCGCAACATTCAAACGACAATTTTTGTCTGTCTGGGAGCATTGGGATTAGCTACTATATTGGGGATTGTCACCGCCCGTTGGATAACTCAGCCAATTTTGGACTTCAGCAGGGCGACAAAAGATTTAGCTGATTTTACTAATGGTGAAGATTCAGTGGTGAAAGTACAGGGTATTAAGGAACTAAATGTGCTGGGCGGATCTTTCAACGACATGGCGCAGCAGTTACGCAAAACCTTTACTGCACTGACTACGAAAAATCAAGAGTTAGAACTGCAAGTTAAGCAGCAAACTCAAGAATTACAGCAAGAGATTCAAGAACGTATCAACAGTGAGCAAAAACTAGGACAGCATAGTCGAGTACTGGCAGAACTGGCAAATCACAAAGCGGTTTTTGAAGGAAATCTAGAAACAGCATTCAAAGTTATCACCGAAAAAGCAGCCAATGCTTTAGAAGTAGAGCGAGTGGGTGTGTGGTTATTCAATAGTAAGACCGACGGCGGGTTGCGCCAACGCACCAAACTACAATGTATAAATCTCTATGAACGTAGTAAACAGAGACATTCGACAGATATAGAACGCAACCTTGCAGATTATCCGATCTACTTTAAAGCTCTGGCGGCTGCGCGTACCATCACCGTTACTGACACTCGCACCGATCCCAGAGTACAAGAATTATGGAATGAACTACTACCAAATAATATTGTATCCCTAATTGATACCGAGCTTTGGGTTGGGGGCGAAGTGGTGGGAACAGTATTGTATGAGCAGATTGGTATTAAGAGGACATGGGAACTGAGTGAGCAAAATTTCGTTAGCGCCATCGCGGAATTTGTCGCCCTGACTTTAGAAGTATGCGATCGCATACGGGCAGAATCCGCTCTGTGTGAGGCTAAAGAAGTAGCCGAAATGGCAAATCGTGCCAAAAGCACCTTTTTAAAAAACATCAGCGATGAACTGAGGACTCCCTTAAACTCCATTCTTGAAATCACACAGTCGCTCCAAGATGAAGTGTACAGCCTTCTGAGTGAAGAACAGCGCCAGTCTCTAAATATCCTCGAATCTAGTGGTAAGAACCTACTAGAATTAATTAACCAGATCCTTGACCTTACCGACATCGAATCCAGCAAAATAGAACTGCAACTAGCTACTACTTCAATTCGGGGATTATGTGACTCCAGCCTAAGTTTTGTTAAACATTTGGCGTTCCAGAAAAATATCCACCTGAGTATACAAATACCGGAAGAACTCGAACCCATCCAAGTTGATGAACGCCGCATTCGCCAAGTATTTATCAACCTGTTGACTAACGCTATCAAGTTTACTAAAGAAGGAGGCAAAGTCTGGATTGAAGTTCAGCCAAATTCCACAAATAAATATATCTTTTTCAGCGTAGTAGATACGGGGATTGGTATGCTTTCCGATGACCTTTTCAAATTATTTCAACCTTTTATGCAAGTTGAAAATTCCTCTACGCGACGTTCTACAGGCACCGGTTTAGGATTAGTGATGGTACAAAAAATTGTCGAGTTGCACGGTGGGACTGTCCATGCTGAAAGTCAGTTAGGGAAAGGTAGTCGATTTACAGTCAAACTTCCTTGGAAAAAAGTTGGGGAGTAGGCTTGCCGTGAGCGTAGCCGAATGAGAGTGGGGAGTTAGAATTAATTATTACAGCAGTTTTCATGTTTGGTGAAACAATATAGCCCTACTTAGGGATTTCCAAATAAAAAAATACTCAACTACTTCTTGTGGGGTGGGCATCTTGCCCGCCCCACAAGATTGGATAATTTATTTGTTGGAAGTCCCTTAATCATTCGTGAACAACAAGATCCCCGACTTCTCTAAGAAGTCAGGGATCTGAGTCTTGCGATTTTCACACATCAAATAGGATTGCTATACATCCTTTCCACATTTGCTATCACATCAAAAAACTGGCAGCAGAAATAATTTCTATTGCCAGTTTTTCAGCGCTTATAACTCTAAATTGTTGTCTGGTTTCACGCAAATCTACTTGCGGCTGCAAACCGGTTGTTAATCTCATCCCAATTAACCACATTCCACCAAGCATTTAAATAATCGGGGCGGCGATTCTGGTAATTTAGATAATAGGCATGTTCCCATACGTCATTACCCAGAATGGGATATTTGCCTGCACTTAGGGGATTATCTTGGTTAGCTGTAGTTGTGACTTCCAACTTGCCACCTTTGTTACGCACTAGCCAAACCCAACCACTACCAAAACGGGCAGCACCAGCTTCGTTAAACTGTTTTTTGAAAGCTGCAAAAGAGCCAAAATTTTGATTAATCGCGGTGGCTATACTTCCTGTTGGTTCTCCCCCACCTTTCGGCTTCATAATTTTCCAGAACATTGAGTGGTTGACATGACCACCGCCATTATTGCGTACTACTTTGCGGATATCTTCTGGCACATTGTCAAGTTTTTGCAACAGTTCTTCAACACTTTTGCCTTTGAGTTCTGGGTGTTTGTCTAAGGCTGCATTCAGGTTTTTTACATAAGTTGCATGGTGTTTATCATGGTGAAACTGCATCGTTTTAGCATCAATGTGTGGTTCCAGTGCTTCGTAGGCGTAAGCTAAAGGCGGTAGTTGGATAGCACCTGTTGTATTTGCTGTTGTATTTGCTGTTGTGTCGGCAGTTGCAGTGTTTGCCTTAGGAGATTTATCTGCCAATGCACAAGCATCTAATGCAAAAGTACCTGCACCTGCTGTAAATAAGAACAAGAAATGGCGTCGATTAATAGTCATATAAGTTTTTGGGACGAATCCATTAAATTTCTATTGCAATTTTTATTTTCTTAGATTATGGCTACAAGAAATTGGGAATTGGCAATTATTTCTGGCAGTTTCAAACCAGAGTCACTCATGAGGTAAGATTCTGTCGCCAGTTTTGGAATCAAATATAAACAAATGATTTAAATCGAGTTGTAGAGAAAGGCGATCGCCTGGACGCAAACGCACATCAGAGCCTACCTGAATATTCAACACCACCGCCGAACCAGATAAACCAGCCCGAATCAAAGTTTCCCTCCCCAAAGGTTCCACCAGTTTAACTTCAACCGATAACAGTCCTGAGTTTTGAGTACTCAGTTCTGAGTCAGTGTTGATTTTTATATGCTCTGGACGAATCCCCAAATCAAAACTGTCTCCCTGACGCAACTGTAATTTTTCTTTCACAACTGCTGGAATTGCTAATAACTGTCCACTCACATTAAAACCGTTATTTTGATAGATTACAGGCAAAATATTCATTGGCGGACTGCCTAAAAAACTTGCCACCATCTGATTAATGGGACTTGCATAAATAGTTTGGGGATCGCCGATTTGTTGAATCCGCCCACGATTTAGCACGACAATTTTATCAGCCAAAGTCATTGCTTCAACTTGATCGTGAGTGACGTAAATAGTTGTAATGCCTAATTCTTGATGTAGCTGTTTCAATTCTGCCCTGGTATCATCGCGCAATTGGGCATCTAAATTAGATAAAGGTTCATCAAGTAAAAATACTTGTGGTTCACGAGCGATCGCTCTCCCTAATGCTACCCGTTGTTGCTGTCCCCCAGAGAGTTGTTTGGGTTTACGATCTAGCAGGTGATCTAGAGAAAGCGATCGCGCCACATTCATCACCCGTTCTTGAATGATTTTCCGGTCAACCTGACGCATTTGCAAGCCAAAGCCGATATTTTGCGCCACACTCATGTGAGGATAGAGAGCGTAGTTTTGAAAGACCATCGCCACATCCCGTTGTCTGGCTGGGATATTATTCACCAAGCGATCGCCAATAAAGAGTTTACCAGATGTGGCGGTTTCTAAACCCGCGATCGTTCGCAAAATTGTAGACTTACCACAACCCGATGGCCCAACTAAAACCCAAAACTCGCCATCAGGAATTTCAAAGGTAATATCCTCGATCGCGGTGACATTATTAAATCGACGCTTAATATCTTCTAAACGAACGTTTGCCATTATCTGATTTGATATTTTCAGTTTGGGATCTGCGCCAAGTAACCTCCAACTCAGCACTAGTACAGCACGGCGTAAATAAGCCACCCATTTCTAATGTCTGAAACCCTTGCTATAACGTAATTACGAATTACGCGTTCGCGTAGCGTCTCGTAGAGAAGCGGTACTAGGGGCTTTTATTTGTCCCCTCTGAGGAACTGTGAGGCTGCTTTGTAAGTGCAGAAACTTGGTTTTCCTGCACAATTGTAATCAAAAATCTTAGAGCCTCATTGACAGCATCGGCATTAGGAAAAACCTCTGCAACATCAGGTTCTAAACGAATTGTTGTCTTACCAAAGCTCTTTCGTTCAGGTCCGAACTTTCTGACTTTTAGGCTCTTTAAGTCATACTCTGATCGCAGACTACAGCATGAAATTTTTGACTTTTCAGACATCCTCTAAACAAAGTTCAATTACTTCTTTGATATTAGCCATCAACTCATCAATTGTTTCTCCCTGACTGTAACAGGCTTTTAACTGAGGGACTTCTCCAACATAGTAGCCATCTTCATCCCGTTCAATGATCACGTAGAATTCTCGGTTGTTGGGATTGATCATAATCTATTTGTACCTAGGCTGAAAATCATTTTTCTGCATTCTCCGACCAAGCTGGGTGAGAGAGTAAAGAAGCAAAGACTCGTACCCCCCGAAGTTGATTAGAGAGGGGTAAGTGACCTCTAGGCGCACTCAAATTCCAGGTAAACTCGTTAGGGTATCGCGTCCAGATGTTACCTGCTTTCCAGCCAATTTTCGGCCAGAAATTCTCCCAATTTTTACCCAAACTTAACCAGATTTCTCGCTGGACTGAAAAGCCAAATTTACCTTCGGAGTGGACTAACCAGAGGTTGTTAATAGTTTGCAAGTCAACAGCCGAGACATTTTCTACCTCACTAAAATACAACCATTTTCGCTGTACAGCCGTTGTCCCTGATAGTTCACACATTTTTTCGATGGTGACGCGATCGGCTGCTTGGAAGTCTTGAGCCGCCAGTAGTTGTTGCAAAGAATTGTAGTTAATCCCGCACTCTGATTTTAGAGGTACAATTCCTTCAGGAAAACAGGAGCATAGAAATTCTTTAGCTTGAGGTGCATCAGAGTTGTAGAGGACTTGGTAAGCTTTGCCATCAACCCAAGTCGCTGGGTTCTCACGTCGTTTCAGTAAAAATTCCATCAACACGTCTAATCCTTCATTACCCAACTCAGCTAGCTGTGGGATTATCTGCTGTTGGACTTTTTCAGACCCAGCGATTAACGGTCGTCGGAGGGAGTCAATGTCATTAGCAGGGCTTGATAAAATCATTGGGTCTGTCATGCCATTCTCGTATTAGCGGTCAGTGAAAGAGTGGTAAGCTATTGGGCTTCTCCAAGGTGAAGCACTGATAGCGAAAAGTAGTTTACTATTTTTGATCGTACAAAATTGCGATCGCTTCACTGAATCCCACACTTAATCCCGAAATAATGTACAAGGGAAATAGGGGGAAAATCTGCGCCTGATAACTTGGTAAACAAAAGACATAGTAAAATATGCAAGCCTTGCCACATAAGGATTTTTTGACTAGCAGCGTATCCATTAGGAGTGTGTGAACTATGTACGACAAGATTACCCCCCCCGCAACTGGAGCAAAAATCACCTTCAAAAATGGTGAACCAATCGTACCGGACGATCCAATTATCCCCTTTATTCGGGGCGACGGCACAGGTATAGACATCTGGCCTGCTACTCGAAAAGTGCTAGATGCTGCGGTAGCCAAAGCATATAAGGGTCAGCGTCAAATTAGTTGGTTCAAAGTTTACGCTGGGGATGAAGCCTGCGATTTATACGGTACTTATCAGTATTTACCTCAAGATACTCTCACGGCAATTGAAGAATATGGTGTAGCTATTAAAGGACCTTTGACTACTCCCGTTGGGGGGGGAATTCGTTCTTTAAATGTGGCGCTGCGGCAAATTTTTGACTTGTATACCTGCGTGCGTCCTTGTCGTTACTATGCAGGTACGCCCTCACCCCATAAAAATCCCGAAAAGCTGGATGTAATTGTTTATCGGGAGAATACGGAAGATATTTATTTAGGGATTGAGTGGCGACAAGGTAGCGAAATCGGCGATCGCTTAATTAAAATTATCAATGAAGAATTGATCCCCGCCACCCCAGAACATGGGAAAAAACGAATTCCTCTTGATTCTGGTATTGGCATCAAACCGATCAGCAAAACTGGTTCCCAGCGCCTAGTCAGACGTGCGATCAAACACGCTTTGCTATTGCCCAAACACAAGCAACAAGTGACTTTGGTGCATAAGGGCAACATCATGAAGTACACCGAAGGCGCTTTCCGTGATTGGGGTTATGAATTAGCAATCAATGAATTTCGCTCAGAAACTGTCACTGAACGGGAATCTTGGATTTTGAGTAATAAGGAAAAAAATCCGAATATTTCCTTAGAAGAAAACGCCCGCCAGATTGATCCGGGATTTGATTCTCTCACCGAAGAGAAAAAAGCGGAAATTATCAAGGAAGTTGAAACTATTCTTAACTCAATTTGGGCAACCCACGGCGATGGCAAATGGAAAGATAAAGTTTTGGTGAATGACCGGATTGCTGACAGTATTTTTCAACAAATCCAAACTAGACCGGATGAGTATTCGATTTTGGCGACGATGAACTTGAACGGCGATTACTTATCTGATGCCGCCGCCGCCATTGTTGGCGGTTTAGGAATGGGGCCAGGGGCAAATATTGGTGATGCTAGTGCCATATTTGAGGCTACCCACGGCACCGCACCCAAACACGCCGGTTTAGATCGTATTAATCCTGGTTCACTGATTTTGTCTGGGGTGATGATGTTAGAATTTTTGGGTTGGCAAGAAGCCGCAGACTTAGTTAAGAAAGGTTTAAGCGATGCGATCGCAAATAGTCAAGTCACCTACGATTTAGCCCGGTTGCTAGAACCGCCAGTTGAACCATTAAAATGTTCGGAATTTGCCGAGGCAATTATTCAGCATTTTGGTTAATACAGTGACGTACCTACACTTCTCTAACGAGTAAGTGTAGGCTTCTCAAAGACTCCTCATTGAGGACATAATTTGAGCTTTAAGATCGTGCGTCCCACGATTCTTTATATTTATACTTGCGTTCAAATCCCTACACAAACTGATTTTATAGCAATCGAAGTATAGGTTAGGACGCTAAACGAACAGCCGTATCAACTCTCT
>NZ_JABXKJ010000236.1 GCF_017115085.1 Nostoc sp. NMS7
GGCTAATGATTAAGAGGCTTGCAGACCCTTCCTAAGATGTCAAATGGGTTCTATATAGCAATCCTAAATCATTCGTGAAAAGTTAGATCCCCGCCTTCTCAAAGAAGTCGGGGATCTGGACAATGATAATTTTCATAAATCAGATAGATTGCTATATATTCCCAACAAAAGAGTGTTATCAACCTAATTCTGATGAAACAGTAATAAGTTGGATCTTTTTCCAAATTACTAGTTAGTTACTCGGCTGTCCAAAATCCAGGTAGTAAAGGCATATAGCAAAAGGTAAATAATATGTATCATGATCCAATGTTGCAAAAAACTGTAGCAGCCAATAGTAATTTACATCAAGTAATCTTGAGTGAAGCAAAAAAGGAGCAATCACAAACGCATGAATTAACTATCCATGATCTAGTGATATCTTTATCTCCTCTTGGCTTTATAATTGGCTGGATAGGTTTTTTCCTAATATGGCGAAAAGTCGAGGCATTTTTAGATGAGAAAATGGTGTTTTCCATCAATGGGTTACAGAAAGTTCCCTGTAAAAAGTGTCGTTTTTATTCCAAGAATCATTATCTAAAATGTGCAGTCAACCCTTCTATTGTTCTCACCGAAGAAGCAATGAATTGCTCCGAATACTCACCCAGTAATCAAAATCAATCATCCAAAAATCCCTAGCTAAGAATAATAATTCTCAAAAGGCTAAAGTCTTAACTTTAAATTTATTTACACATCAAAGTTGGTGTAGTTAACGGGTAAATTTCCCATTATTCAGCTTAGTTTTTTGGTTTTAATATGTCTGTAGATAGCTGCAATGTTGCGGGCATCATCAATACCACGATGGTGTGTGCCTTTTAATTCTATCCCCAACTCATTCAGAGCCTGTGCCATGCCAAATTTTTTAGACACACCAAGATATTCTGAAAATTCATCTTTGATGTTTATGTGTTCTGAAATAAAAGGATAAGGGAAATTATGAAACGCGCAATCTTGAATAAATTGCTTTTTGTCGTAATTGCCCCAAGAACAAAAAATATGATTGGGAAATGAATAAATCCATTCTTTGAAGCAAGAAATTGCCTCTAGAAATTTTGGCGCTTCGTCAACATCTTGCTGCCGAATACTAGTCAATTCTGTGCAAAAACTTGTCAGTTGCGGATGTCTCACAGGTTGGATGAATTGCTGAAACTCTGAATCAATTTCCCCCGTTGCTCTATTGAGCATTACGGCACCGATTTCAATGATTTCCATTTTGTGACGGGGAATTGTCCCACTGTCACAGCACGTAGCCTCCAGATCGACTATCAGATAATAGTCGGATATTTTAGTTTTCATATAATTTAAATTGATGAAAAAGGTTTAAGCCAACGGAGTTGAATAGCGATATCAACAGCGAACGCAGCTATTCCAAACCACAATACACTTTCAAAAGCCAACACCACAAAAGGCAAAATTGTGCTATGAGAATTCCACCCAAGTTCTATCTGAGTTAATCCGCGTACCAAGCCAAAGGCCAGCACACCCCCAGCTTTGAGTTGCGGATTTTTATCTGAGCGGATGATATAGCGGTAGGTGACACCAAATAGCAAGCCTGAGAAAAAAGCGATCGCACCACTCACCCACAAGTGCCAGTTAACATCACTTTGCAGACTTGCCAGTGTCTGAAAATATTTTGCGAGTACTAAAGTATTCAAAAAACTAGCGATTGCAAAAGCGAAACACAAAGATAAACCCCCAATTATTCCAGCTTTCAGGGATTCTAGGCGTTCTGCCATCAGTTGAATGTCTGAAGTTTCGTTCACTTTATATTTTGATTGGGCAGTAGGGATTGGGCAAAACAGTTACGAGTTAAGAGTTATGAATAAAGAAGTGAGATTCCCCACTTCTTTACTATTATTTTCCACTCCCCAATGCCCACTTCCCAGTATGATAAATATTAGAAACCTTTTGTAATTATTTTAAAAGTGGGAGTATGGAGATTTTGACACTAGGTTGGGTATCACTGTTAGTTGTGTTCACTTGGTCAATTGCAATGGTAGTCTGGGGACGTAACGGACTGTAGAGGCATGTTGGAAAGTCCATTTTTGAGTATTTTGACTTTAGTTGCTGTAGTGCTGCTGGTAGTAGTCACTGGTGGTATTGGTTATTTGACCGTGGCAGATTGGCGCGATCGCCGTCGTCGAGAGGAAGAGAAACGCACCACCCGCAGCGCCCCTCCTAAGCGGCGGTAATTCTCTCGTAGTTGAAAATTCTTTTTGTAGGGACACGATAATATTGTGTCCCTACATTATTTTATATGGCATTTAAAGGAAATAATTGTTACCTTTCTACTATCTAGGGGAATTATAAGATAGAAGACTTTCAATATTTAAAATCTGACTGGCAATGGAAAACGCCTCTACTATACAACCAAATTCAGAGCAGCAAGAATCTGATTTAGATATGACATTATCGCTGCGTCAGAATAAGCAACAAAAAGCCTTGTCTGGCGTTGTTGCCCGCATTCGTGAGTCTCTAGACATAGAAACTATCTTCAAAATTACAGTCACTGAAGTACGCCAGCTTCTGAAAACTGATCGGGTTGGTGTGTTTCGTTTTTATCCCGAATTGGGATGGGAAGGGGAATTTATCTATGAGGATGTGGGAGCAGAATGGGGTTCGGCACTAGCAGGAAAAGTGGACAACCACTGCTTTGCTGCGGAATTTGCAGCACTATATCAGCAAGGTCGGATTAAAGCAATGGCTGATATATATCAAGCTAGTATCAGTGATTGTCACGTCCAAATGCTAGAAAGATTCCAGGTACGTGCCAATATAACTGCCCCTTTAATGAAAGGTAAAGATTTATGGGGATTGGTGTGTATTCATCAGTGTAGTAGTCCTCGCGAATGGGAAGCATCAGAAATTGAGTTTGTGCAATTAATCGCCGAACATCTGGGAGTTGCCTTGCAGCAAGCAGATTACCTGGAACAAGTGAAATTACAATCAGCACAATTAGCACAAGCAAAAGCCAGAGAAAAAGCAGCAGTATGGCAGAAAACTATAGCCATAACCATTGAGAAAATTCGTCAATTCCTAGACTTGGAAAGCATTTTCCATACAAGCACCGCAGAACTTAGGCAGCTGCTAAATGCTGACCGCGTGGCTATTTATCGCTTTAATTCCGATTGGAGTGGTGAATTCGTGTTTGAATCAGTGGCAGAGGGTTGGGTCTCCCTGATGGAGCAGCAATTACATCGGCCGGAATTGAAAGAAAACGTCAGCGAATGTAGCGCCAAAGATTTAGCTAAACCCCCAGTCGCTGATACCTACTTACAAGATACACAGGGTGGTAGCTTCGGTAGGTGTGAAGTTTACCGTGTTTGTAATGATATTTACAGTGCAGACTTTAGCGACTGCTACATTAAAACCTTAGAGATATATCAAGCAAGAGCTTATGTGATCATTGCCATTTACCACGGTCAGAATCTCTGGGGCATGCTAGCAGTGTACCAGAACGCCCGAAGCCGTGATTGGGAAAAAGATGAGGTTTACTTTCTTACCCAAGTTAGCAGCCAATTGGGGGTAGCATTACAGCAAGCTGAGTCATTGAAACAGGTGCAGGTGCAAGCCCAAAAACTGGCTAAAGCCGCCGAACGAGAACGGAAAGCAGCTCAAAGGGAGAAGGCGTTATTTGCAACAGTAGAGAAAATTCGCCAGTCTCTTGATATTGCCACCATCTTTGCTACCAGTACAGAAGAAGTTCGACGGCTATTAGAAGTCGATCGAGTCACAATCTATCGATTCGGGGCTGATTGGAGTGGGGAATTTGTTGCTGAGTCTTTAGCGCCAGGTTGGACACCAGTAAAGGAAATTATATCTGCGATGTTTACGATGGTCACTGAGCCCTTCGACAAGCTCAGGGTAACACCTGCGCCGTTCGCGCAGCGTCTCGTAGAGAAGGGTCGAAGTGCGGGCGACGCCACAGCAGATGATTACTTGCAAAAAAACCAAGTTAGAGACTTTGCTAATGGTCAAACTCTTGTTATTAAGGATATTTATAGCACCGATTATTCTATTCCATATATTGCACTAATCGAGCGAATGGAGGCTAGGGCATATATGATTGTGCCGATTTTTCTGGGGGAGAAACTCTGGGGATTACTAGCAGCTTACCAAAATATCAAACCCCGTGATTGGCAAGAAGATGAAATAGATTTGCTGATGCAGATTGGGACTCAGTTAGGGGTAGGACTTCAGCAAGCGGAATTACTCGAACAAACTCAACGTCAAAAAGAAGAAATCACCCAGACTCTAAAAGAATTACAGCGCACTCAGAGCCAGTTGATTCAAAGTGAAAAGATGGCAGGCTTAGGGCAGTTAGTTGCTGGTGTAGCACATGAAATTAACAACCCAATTAGTTTTATTTACGGCAACATCACTTATGTTAATGAACATACCGAAAATTTATTTAAATTATTGAAACTCTATCACAAAGAGTATCCTAAGGCAACAGGAGAAATTCAAAAGCAAGCAGCAGCAGTGGATTTAGATTTCATTAGTGATGACTTGCCCAAAATTCTTGCTTCAATTAAAATGGGGGCAAATCGGATCTCTCAATTAGTCTTGTCGTTACGAATTTTTTCTCGACTTGACGAAGCAGGAATAAAGGCTATTGACCTTCATGAAGGCATCGACAGTACTTTGCTAATTTTACAACATCGACTGCAATCACAGTCTAATTCTTTTGCGATTGAGGTAGTTAAGCAATATGGTGAATTACCTCCAGTAGTGTGCTATGCAGCCCAGATGAATCAAGTATTTATGAATATTCTTAACAATGCGATCGATGCACTGGAAAACTCAGCAACTAGTGGAAAAATAATTGACAATCCGAAAATTTGGATTCGTACAGAAGTTATAGAAGGGGATACTATTCTGATTTGGATTGCTGACAATGGTTGTGGAATTCCAGAGATGACGCGATCGCGCATTTTTGAACCTTTCTTTACCACCAAACAACCTGGACAAGGTACTGGTTTGGGGTTATCTATTAGCTACCAAATTATTGTGGAAAAACACGGCGGTAATATCAAGTGTGTTTCTGAACCTGGTAACGGCTGTGAGTTCTGGATAGAAATTCCGATGAAACGGACAGTTAGTTAAAAAATAGGCGATGCCTTCTCTACGAGACGCTACGTGAACAAAGGGTTTTGCCTACCCTGTTTTAACGAAGTTAGGACTTACGCAGTGAAAAGCTGAAACCTCGATCCCCCCTAACCCCCCTTAAAAAGGGGGATCTGAAAAGCCCCCTTTTTAAGGTTTATTGTCCAACTCTCGCACATGATCCTTCCTGACCAGAATCGGGAAAAATGGCTAAAGTGTGATATTCCGGGTTATCTGTTCCATATAGCACTCGAAAAGTATACAACTTGTTTTTACCTTGCCCTTCGGTAACAACTGTTAAAAGTGTATTGCTAGTAGGAGGAAGTCCAGGAATGTCCAGTTTCGCAATCCGTCTGAGTTGAATTACATTCGCTGCGGAGTTTTTACAATCTCCTCCACTAGCATTAGCTTGTTGACCAAACTGCATACATACCGGCCCATCAAAATCTATAGTTACCTGTGATGGATCGTTTAACCAAACTTTTTTAATTACTTCTCCAGCCGGAATAAAGCTTAAGTTTGTTCCTTCTTGATACCAAATTTTGATCGTAGGTGTTGCTCCCCCTAAACCCTGTGCTTGGCAGGAAAACATGGAACGCAGAACGGCATTATTAGCTACAGCACGGTCTACTAACAAGAACATAGCAACCGAGAAAATTAAGGAAGCTATAGGTAGGAAATAAGAATTATGTGGGGTATTTCCTGACAATTTAGGGTTATTTTTCATGGTTGCAAATGTGGAGATCCCAAAGATGGAAATAAAACTAATTACCAATTACCATTACCCAATCCAAAATCTAAAATTAGTATAAATCCTACCTCCTAAAGCTCCGTTGCTTGATTAACATATATTTCAACATTTGTGCCTGCTGGCAAAAACCAAACACCATTTTGTTGTGACATTTGGGCGATCGCCTGTTGATTACGTTGGGCAATTTGGGGTACTACAGAGTTTAAACCACCTTCTGCAACCCCAGCTAAAAGGTTGCGTCTGGGTTCACTGACAGTAGTAATAGTTGTGCTGCTAGTGGTTGTGCTGCCAGGGGTGCTGCCAGGGGTGCTGCCAGTGGTGGCGCTGTTGGGGGTGGTACTACTAGTAGTAAGTGGTACGAATTGAGTATCAGGGAGATTTACTAACTCTGCTGCTTTACTAATACCTCCCAAAACGAATAGTCCTGCATCCATTGATGCTATGGACGAACCTTGACTGGGATATTTATTTGCGATTAAAGGTTTACCTTGAGTACCGCGAATAATAATTGCATTGTTAGGTAAGCTTTGTTCTGTAAGGTTGCCATTATTTTTCGAGATCATTTTAACTACGTTCATCTGCAAAAGACCTTGTTCGGAAAGGGAACCAACTTCAGCTAGAAATTCGGTGTTTGCAGGTACAGCGATCGCACCATCTGTAGATTTTAAAGGTTCTTGCAATCGGATCACAAATACATTTTTCTGTTCGTTTCCTTCATTACCACCGTTTGACTTAGTAGATTCCCCAAATATCGCTGTCGCCAACACAGCTTTAGCACTAGTGCCGACTGGTACGGTTTTCTGTCCCTGCGGTTGCGCTTGGCTCACCACAGGAGTGGTTTGGTCAGGATTGGGGCTTGGTTTCTGTTCCTGCGCCGGCGTATTTGGAATTTCAGGAGCAGCTGCGATCGCTTGATTGGTAGCATTTACTTGACCATAGCTACCTAACTTTGCTAACCTTGTCCACTCTTCAAGCGGGCTTGGTGGAGTTATATTGACTACCGGTTGAGCGTTTGGCGTGACAACTGGTAGCTGGGGTGATAGCGAAGGTTGAGAAGCAGGTACTTTAACGATGCGCTCAACTGTTATGGGCCGAGGTACGTAAACTGTTGGTGCAGGTGTGGGTATCACTTTCGGTATATCTCTGGAAGGAACTGACGGTTGTTGTAACGCTACTGGCGGCGTTGATTTGGCAATTCTGAGCTGTTGTTGGGCGGCTTTTACCAACTGTGCTTGTTCAGTCAGGGCTAATTTCGTTTTCAGACTATCTACTTCAGATCCTAGCTGTTGAGAGCTAGATTCATTAGTTGGCTGCGATCGCGCTTCTGGAGAAACAATATTTTTTGGTTTTTGACTGCTGCTACTCATCAACTTGGACAAAAACACACCACCGACTAAAACTATCAATAAGGTAGCAGCCCCTACCAAAGCTAACTTTGCAAAGGGATTAGATGAGAAGGCTTCCTTAGTCTGAACTTGTTGCGGTTGAGAAAGAAACTCTTGCCCCGTTACAGAGTTTTCTGATCCTGGGATATCAGTAGAAGATTCTTCTTCAAAGCCGACCAACCTTGACATCTGTGATTCCCAATCTAAAGATTCTACTTTTGGTTGGCCATCATCGGTGGTTAGAGTAAATCCATTTTGGGGAGGCGTTTCCGTAGGAATTGAGTATCTAGTCATGGTAGAGCTTTGGTTGGATTTGCAGAACAATTTTGATCTTGAATTTCACATACATTATAAATTTCTAGTCTGGCTTGACCAAGGCGGTAAGCTGCGAAGTGCAACGGTAGGGCTGCATTTGGTAGTGAAGGTGTTGGTTGATCTATAGCTCTAACTAAAATTTGTTTATTAAAGGAAACTGATTTTCCCAACTTATCATAACTGCTAAAAACTAATTGATTGGCAACTATATTCACTTTCCACTTTCCATTGTCTATTTCTGTAGGTTGAGAAATTTTTTGAATTACTAATACATTCTCTGCTCCTCTATTAACATTTTCAAATTGGCTATCTGGATTTAAGTTAGTAATTTCTGACTTAAGTTTTTGTTTAAAATCATCAGCTACCAGTTGCGAGGTAATTTCCCAGACTTGTATTGGTGGCTGTTGTTCTGACCAAGTAAGCATTAAGGTCATTGTTTCACCCACAAAGCGGCGAATCGCCTCTGGTTGCCGCTCTAAATTTGGTTGGGGGTCTACGGTTATAGTGTGACCATCAACAAGTTGCACTAAACTTTGAGGTGTGAGTTGCCTACTTAACTGTTGTAACATAGACCCGTTAAATATTAATAAAAGCAAGGTAAATAGATGTAAACCAAATGTTCCTACTACCAACACTGGTAAAGGGCTATTTGTCCTATTTTCTGGTTTGAGTAATTGCATTGATAATTAATTAAATAAATTGAACTATCAGCCAGTGAACTAGAAATCGATTAATCGATTATTTAATAAAGCTATCAGATGTTTGTCCAGAACCGCATTGTCTGAATTTATCTTCGTTCAGGTTGTTGTAGCCATCTAGCAAACATAAGTTACGAATTTCATAAATTTCTAGTCTATCAGCGCGGACACTATAAATTGCTTTTTGCAGGTTTGTGCCACTGTCGGCTTGCGGATTGGCGAAATAATCTGTTGCACGTACCAGGAACTCTTTGTTAAAAGGAGTTATAAGCTTTGCACCACCAACTCGGTTTTTTTGAATTAAGTCGGCTACCATCCCCACTCGCCACTTACCGGGTGCAATTTGTTTTGGCGGATCAACCCGCTTAATAACTAATTGTGATGTCATCGCTTGGTTGGGATTTTCAGAGAAAACTTCTGGCGGTGTCATTTCTGCAACTGTGGTTAAGAAACCTTTGCGAAAATCTTCTGATAAAGCAAAACTAGCTATCCAACTGGTGGTGCTAATTTTTTGGCTACTCCCTTGAGGTGTTTGAATAAGAATTCCTAAATCTGATTTTGGGTTTGCAAGTTCTTCAATAGTTTGTGCTGGTAAGGTTCCAGACCAGCTAAACATTGAGATCATCGTTTTGCTGATGAATTGGCGAATTGCTTCTGGATCTCTTGCTAAATCATCAATATTAGCTACTGGTTTACCATCGATTAATTGCACAAAGTTGGGAGATTTTCTCAGACTGAGTTGACGAATATTTATCCCTTGGAATAAGAATAAAAGTAAAACTAATATATGTAAACTGAAGCTGGCGATCGCAAAAATTGTCAAAACACTTGCCGTTCTTTGTCTTTTTTCCAGTAAACGCACCATTTACTCACCTCCTTCTGCAAAAAACTTCAGCTATTGTATATAATCAGCAGTCAGCACACTTGCCAAAATTGAGTTTATTCATTTTTCATTTCTTATATCCTCTCATTTACTAAAGAAGCCGTATTACTGATCGCACTGAAGACTGCAAAACCGCCAGCAGCAGCCACAAGTAAAGATACAATTGGTGCTAAAATTCCCAGAAAAATTATGAACCACATTAAGTCTGGATCAACACTAGCATTTTGACCTGGCCCATTCACAATAACTGCGGCAGTTAGCACAGCAATAATATTGAATGAAATCTTGGCGATTCCAATAGATAAAAATCCGGTCAGCCATGCAAAGATTGGTTTCCCAGCGACAGGCAGTAAAGAACCACCTACAGCCAGGGGGCCTAAAGCTGCTATCAGCAACATCGTAACTTCTATCAAATTCTGGAAGGCATATTGTAAGGAAACTAAAAAGTTTTTGATACTTGTTTGGACTGTAGAACCTAACAAAGAATTAAATGAGGTTTCTGATACAATGCCAGTGCCGTATCTGATATTATCTACCTTAGTTTGTAGTCTATTTATCCAGCTTTTATTTCCGTATATCTCTCTATATTTTCGCCAGAGAACGTTGACTTTTTCGGCAGCTTTGATAAAGCATTGACTTTGTTGTTCGCCAGTAAGCGATTGGCAAGGGCGCAGAAAAGAGCCAGCGACTTCTTCGGCAACACTCATATTCAGTGCTTGCTGGTATGTTTTATTCGCATCTGCTGTTACCAATACTTGCTGATTCACAGTGTTTAGAAAATTCCGCACTCCTAGAGTCAGATTAGAAAGAATACTTCCATTGCCTGAATTACTTAAGAGAAGCACCACAATAAAAGGCCAAATTAAGGCTGATATGGGACGGGTATATTCGTAGGATATTAAGTCTTTGAGGAATTGTACCATAAAAAATAACAGGGTTCCTACTGCAAAAAAAATACCCAGATTTGTCAGCGCTCCATACAAGTTATTACTGGTATTATTTTGTAATAAATCCAGCCATTGTTTGTCCCAACCTTGGGCAACACTTTGGGAAGTTGCCGCACCATTATCGATAATCTGATCAATGCCTACTTGGCCAAAAATTAGTTGAATAGCAAGTTGCATTTTGATTTAATGGGCTATTTTTTTAGATTTCATAGGGTGCGTTAGGAACATAACGCACCATCTCGGATGCTTTCGGTGGGTTTGCGACAGCGTAACGCACCTTACCAAACTGTTTTTTAGATTTCCTATTGGTTTGGAAAAAGTTTAGAGGATATTTTAAAAGTCCTCTTGTCGGTAGTAAAACGTTCTAGATCCCTCTAAATCCACGCCACGTGCTTCTCCCAAGGGGAGACGCTGCGCGAACAAGTCGGGAAACCCGCCCAACGCAGTGGCTCCCCTTAAAAAGGGGGACTTTGATTCCGGTTCCCCACTTTTTAAGGGGGCTAGGGGGGATTAATAAGTCCCTCAAATCACAGGCAACCACTTTTCAAACAACCTCTTAAGGATTTTAAAACTTGTCTAGAAAATTAGAGTTTTTTTATCCTCAAATCCTACTTATAAACTTTTCTCCCAAACAAATCCAGTTGAGAAGTAGCTCGTAAAAGCCGCGCCGCTTCTGTAGATGTTTCTACTCTCCGAGCGCGATTCGCCTCTTCTGTCTGCTGAGAAATGTTTGCTAAATTTAAATTAGAATATTGTAAAGACTGATTCGTTTGTATTGTCTGAGCAAATGTTTCACCGACAATTTGTGATTGTGCCTGTTGAATCTTAATACTTTCCAATTGAGTAGCACCTATTAATTGTGATAAAGCCGAAATAGCACCAGTAGTTGCAATATCTCCAGCAGTAGCAGCTACACCAGAAGGAGTTGTAGGAATTAAACTGCGAGCTTTATCAATAAATCCTTGGCTCCCTACCTCCGCCTGGTCGGTAATATCGGCAATATTTTTTAGTGTATTTTCAGTATTTTCTAACTTTATTTTTGTCCGAATTTGTCCATTTTTACCAAGAACACCTACCGCGACTCCACGGGTAATTACACGATTGAGTTCATTACTAACTAAATTTCCCCGTACTGCTGAATTATTTTCAAAGCGGGTTGATTTAGAGTCTGAATTATAAGAGTAGTTAATCAAATTATCACGAACCGTTTTTCCCGCAGCGACGGGGTTAGGTAGATTCAAGTCTCCTTTGGCATTACTTAAAGCATTTTGACTTTGTACTTCTACAGGCTTTAAGTTGTCGCTGAGATTATATTGAAGGTAATCTTGCAAATCTGTGGAGTATGATTTAAAATCAGTCCAAACCTGGCCTAATCCGCTCGTCTGAACTTGTGCCATTGCTGGTAGGATTGCCAGGAATAGTAACGTTAAAGTGAAAATGGTAGTTTTTTGCATACATTTGTGCTTGAAAAAGGTAGATGAAATTAAGCTTTTTAACTATGATTTATAACTTTTTGAATCATTGTTAACTGCTTACATAACCCGATTAACTACTACGTAAATTCGCCACTAACTGACGTGCAAATGCAGAAATTGCTTCATATTTATTGCTATGAGTTTGCATCATTTTGCTACGTGCAGTTTGTTCAGAGGGGTTATTTGCAACTGCCGCCAATTGTTCGTAACCTGGATAGTAACGGCAGAATGTATAAATACCGTTATCATCTAGCAGCCATTGGCTATAAACACCTTCTTTACGCGGAAAAAAGCTTTCTGAGGCATTACGAGAAATAATTTGGCGGGGATATTTTAATATCTCTGCAAAACTATCCACTGCAACTGGCTGAATGCGTCCAATCAATCGTGTTGTCAGGTTTTGCAAAATTTTAGATGCAGCTTTAGATTTGGCAATGGTATCAGGATCTTGTCCTGATAAAATGACTCTAATCCCAGCTTTTGCGCCGTTGGCACAAATTCTACCAACTAAGTCAGAAATTTGCTCGAATTCAAATAGAATTGGTGCTTCGTCAATAAAGAATATGGAAGCTGGGCTGCTAAGTGCGCGTCGTAGTGCGGCTGAATAGGCACTCAAAGATAATACGGCTGCATCTTCACTATCTGATAGATTTCTGAGCGCAAAAACTAAAAGTTGTGCATCGGTAGGAAAGCTGGATGGTGCAGAAATGGCTTGTCCCACACGACTAGAAAGCCAAAACCGCAAGCGCAGTTGAATTTGACTGAGGGCGTCTTCTACTCTGCCACTTAAAGAATCTAGCTGCAAGTGATCTGGTGAGCAGAAAAAGAGAAAATCTTTTAAGGTAGGGGTTTTCTGCCAAGCAAGAGTGCCAAATCCTCCCGCCATCGCCTGTCGATATCGCTCTTTGATGCCCTCATCTGCAAAAAACGCTTCTAATGCTAAGTTGAGCAGCGATCGCACGGTTTGCGATAAAATTTGACTTTCAGCGGATGATCCTAAAACCATTGTCATCAAAGCTGATTCTAGGAAGCCAGTATAATCGTTAAAGCGATCGCGCTGTTGTTCTGGTTCTAGCCATCGTAAGTCTGGCTGTTCAAATAAGTTATTCGACTGTTTGGAGATATCAAAATACGCTCCATTCCCCTCCATAAACTCTGTGTAGTCAGTGAAAGTAGATGTACCATCAGGTTTGGGGAAATCTAACGCCACTACCGGAATGCCATGCGCCAAAGCCTGAGTTAAAATTCCTGATACCAACACCGATTTACCCGCACGAGTTGTCGCAAACAAAGCTAAATTTTTGTGTTGATTAAATAAATCTAAATGTACGGGTGTTCCGCCTTCTTCAGCAATCAACTCAAAGCCTTGTTTATCACCTCTTTTAGTTAAAACTAAAGGCATTAATCCCGGAACTTCACTTGTTAAATATAGCTGGCGACGATTGAAGGGTGTGGCTAACAAACCCTCCCAAACTATCGGTAGAGTTTGCAGCCAAATTTTCCAGGCGTACTCAGTTTCTCTAATTACTTTTGCTGGACGTTGAAAACAGTTTTCAATATATCTTGTTGCCTCATCTAATCCTTCTACAGTTGGACGATGTACTAAAATGACGACACTCGTATAAATTGGGACTGCACCTTCAAATAATTGTTCTTGGGCTGCTACCGATTTCTTTAACTTTAATTGAGCATTAACATCAATAGTTTTACTTTTTTCTTGAGCCATAATTGTTGTCATGTTTGACTGCTTCAGCACTCGTTGCAGAGTAGTTTTCACCATTGCTGGATTTGCCGCAGTCAGCTCACAAAAAATCTCTGTATCTACTACTCTTTCTCTCGCCAACAATTCCCATAAATAGCGCAGTTGGGTAGATTTATTTGACCAACCTCCGGGTTTTTCGAGAAATGACAGTGCGCCAATATAATTATTGTTAACATTAACCCAGCGCCGATCGGCACAAGGTATGCTAGACTCCATCAGCAAAGTTGTGCCGTGGATATTATCTATAAGCAGTTTTGTACTAGCTAAATCGGAATTAACTTGTTCGTGTAGTCCTTGTTCATCTAAAGTCATTAACTGGGGAATATCTATTGGATCTGTATCATTAAACCTTTTCCAGATTTCCTCCCAGAGTTCCTCAGCTTTCAAAGGCTTGACATCCAATCCCATTTGGTTAGATAAAATTTGTTCCCAACGCAGAAAACCCTGTTTGTAAGCATTTGTGATCAGGGTTTCAATGCGCTGGTTTTCTATTTCTGAGAGTTCCCCTTTGAATTTCAACCACCATGATTCGGCTCTCACCAAAAGCTTCTCTATCCAATCATCTCCATTTTTGGAGTTGGATTCAATGGTGTAAGTGACATAAATCCGCAAAAATTTTGGCTTACGAATACCAGCAATCGTTAGTTCTTTGAGCCTAGCTCTTTCCGCCATCAACAAATATTTGATATCTCGTGATGGCGTATTTTTTATTAATGATGCTAATTCTTTTTGGCGCTCTTTGTCTGAACTAAAAGATCCCAAATGCAGTGTCATTCTTTCACCGCTAGGGATGTCTTTCAATCCAGCTTCAATGTTATTAAAAAGTGTATCGATTTGTTCCGGTCTTAAAGTTGTATGAATTCCCTTACAGTCAAAACCAAAAACAAAGCAGAACCGATCTTTTTGAGTACCTTTTGTCAAAAGGTAAGCGCCAATATCACGTCCATTCATAGCCACACGTAGCATTGTCGCCAAGTGTAAGGCATCTTCAAATGGTGTTAATCTACTTTCATTTCCGGCGACGGCGACGCTTTGTTTTCCGATTTTTTGCTTCATGGTTAACTTCTAGTAAGCTTTGATAACGAGCAAAGCCTCTTGTCCAAGCGGGAACACCAATAAATTTACTTAAAAAGCTCCAACTCCTACCACCAGTTAAGATCCACCAAGTTCCGATTCCCCAACCAGTCATTAGTACTGTCCACAACCATTTTTGAAACTCCTCTTGGAAAATCCCACCAAAAATCCCATTGATAATAAAGTATGAGGCTAAGGCGATTACTGTCCAAGGAAGAATTTGATCGGCAGGAATTGGTCCTAATGAAGGTTGGCTTCCCAGAACTTGATTGACTGGACGAAATTCTTGTTCCCGCTCTTGAGACATTTTAAATATCTGAATTATTTACTGCTATCGCCAATTACAAAGCGTGTGAGTACATCAGCAATGGTAACAGCTACAACGACTAATAGGGGAGTTCTGGCGATGCTTTGCCAATCTTCATCTTTACGCACTGCGTTAATCACACCAACCAAGGAGATTGCAATATAGAGTAAGTAAATTGCCCGTAACACATTAAATATCAAGCTTACTGGTGTGTCACTACCACCAGCATTTGTTCCTGAACCATTTTGTAAGGTTTTTTTGAAAAACTTTTCAGCTTCTCCAAAAAACTGTGCTTGGGCAGGGGCGGCAAAACAGTCTAACCAATATAAACTCAGGACGATCGCTGCTACTAAAATTTGTAATAATACTAGCGATCGCCTTGGTAAATTCACCTGCTCCCCAATTTGCTGGGTGATCACTACAATTAAACTACCAACTAGTAAACAAAAGAGCAGGATAGGACTTTTTAGGCTGATAACGCTTATGAGTACAGCACAAGCAATCAAAAAAGGTACAGATTCAACCAGAATCATCAGGGCGGATTTAAGTCCCAGTCTGAAGTTATGAGATCCTTTGACAGCATTACCAGTTAAAGCTTTGAAAAAGTTTCTCTCGTGAGAACTTTGTCTAGACATTTGCTAATTTTCCTATGGTGTACTATGAGTGTTCGTTGTCTAAAATTTTACAGCCATTTTCAATTTAACATGATTGAACATTCATTTTTAATGAAATTATGAAGTTTGCAGTAAAGTCTTCGATTATATATAAAGTTTTATTAAGTAAAGTTAATAAGATATTAAGTTTTGTTTAAAAGATAAATATGCGTAGTTTTAGAAACTAGGTTTCGAGCTTTAAACCAGAACTGCCAGAGTCCTCCTAAACTTTTTCTATCCCAGCAATTTGGCCTCAATTAGAGGTTGGGGAATCTGGTAGAAACGCCAGACAATGCTTGGCAGCATAGTTACAATTTCTCTAGAAAACATTTTATCCCTCCAAACAACTGTTGTGTAAGGTGTTATCCTTACCTAATGTACTACAAATTAGTACATTAATTGCTACAAAATCGGGCAAGTTGGCAACGCAATGGCTAGAGTATCCCATCTGCAAAGGCTTTTGGGAATACTTTTGGAGATTATATTAGCACTAGAATTCATATCCGCGTTAATCAGTCTACTGTCCATAGAATGAAATATACCACGCTTTATCCTCTTGGCTAGATAATCTCCAAATGTTTACCGGAGATTGCTGAGGGCAAAAGGTTAAAGGGTTTTAACTGACATCTTGCACCATTCTCAATTAGCATCATCGCCCGCCCAGAACTCAAGTTCTGGGCTGATAGCTCAACTCCACGCTTAGTGGACTCAAACTTTTGCTCAGTCTTCTTTAGAAGACTTTAGCTATTAGCCTCAGAATGAATTCTGAGGCGGTTGTTGGAACTGATGCAAGATATCAGTTTTAACCGACTTTAGCTATGAGACTCTTAATTGATTCCCCGGCGGACTAGGGGAGAATCAAATAACCCTGGCATTAAATCACTTTCCCGCTTCCCCCTCTTTTTCATAAATTGGTGAATTATGAAAAACGATACTATCATTTACTCTTGACAGAGAACACCAAATACGCAATATAGATTTTTGGAATTCTAGCTAGATTTTTCAGCTATTTTTTGGGGATGCCTTGCTTGGGTTGCGCCTACGCAACTAATAAAATGCTGAAACAACCTATTTTCGTTGATACATACACTGGTTAATTTGTAAACTGCGTAAAGTTTATTAAATACTTATTAAAACCTCCACAAAAAGCTTAATAAGCAAAACCGAAAGCTTCAGATTTTCCTCTGGTGAATTAATAAAAAAGCGCTACAAAAACCACTTTTTAAACGCCTCTAAATTCCCGAAATATATATAAGTTATTTAATCATTCCATAATCTAATCATGACTTCAGCTTTACCTTAACCTTATATCGTTTATTTGGTTGGCAAACTTTAACAGCTATTAGTTATAGCAGTCCTAAAAGATTTGTGAAATCCTGACTTTCTTTACTTCGCACATTAGCGGTAGCTTCTGGCAAACTGCTGTGCGTTTACATGAAAGAAAGTGGTTTTCATAATTGAGGTAAAATTGCCATCCCAAGTAAGTGGGTAAAATTAAACATGGCTTTTTAAAACGCCATAAGAGACTGAAAATGGGAATTGAGGCATGATTCATAGTACCTAGTAACCACTCCCTTATACTAAAGCCACTGAATGTTTATTTAGACTAACTTACTTTGGAATGTAGAGTTTTTAACTAGAAAATAATCATGTAATAGCGTGGATTAGCAATAGCTTAATGCACTCTATATATTTAATTTGCTCTACATTTTTCAGCGTTTTGTGCAAACTTTTGATTTATTAATAACCTTTATAGAGCCAATCTATTGTGCTTAGAGGTTATTTATAATCGCCAGTTTGACACTTGATTTGGATTTGATATGGTGTTTAACCGGAAATTAATTTCAAGGAGCTTGATATGGGTTTTTATCCTAATCGTCAATTAACCTGTTTGGCAAGTTCAATTTCTGTACTTGTGATCACAACTGGTTTAGTAGTAGGTCAATCTGCTACTCAGAAATCTTTAGCTCAGACCTCCACTTCCCCCGCCCCGACTGGAGTAACATCGATAAATGGTGCAGGTGCAACCAGTATAACTACTTTGTTTGTAGGTACAGGAACAACCTCTCCTCTTGCCCCGAAAGGCTCATGGTTTAACACTTACGGTGTTGGAAATCCTTCAACCCTCAATCCTCCAGGATCAATCAATCCGGCCGTCACATTCAGATATGCTCCGGTTGGTAGTGGCGCAGGGTTAGCAGCTTTTTTAACTCAAACCCCACCACCTGCGGCTGGTGGTACCATCAAAGCCCCAGTCTCTTTTGCAGCTAGTGACGATCCCTTAGTCGGAACAGAAAAAGTTAGTGGCGGTCCCAACGCTGGTATCCCTATCCAAGTGCCTGTGATCACCGTTGGAATTGCGTTAGCTTACAACCCAGCTGGTCTAAATGTACCAGCAGGTGGAATTAAGCTTTCACGAGCTACTTACCTTGGTATTCTTAACGGCAGCATCATAAATTGGAATGATGCCAAAATTAAAGCAGATAACGGCGGCGCAATAATTGCAGTAAATAAGCCCATCGTTGTAGTATATCGTAGTGACTCTAGTGGTACTACTTTTGCTTTAAGCAGTCATCTCAAGGCGGCATTTCCTACATGGAGCAGAGGAGTTGGTAAAAAAAGTATTGCTGGCTCTGTAGCCACAAAACCACCAGCTGATACAGTTGTTTGGCCATCCGGGTCAAAAGCCGCCTCAGGTGGTGGAGCTGTAGCTACCACGATCACCACTACTCCTGGTGCAATTGGTTATGTAGATAGTGCTACACGGTTAGCTAAGAATCTACCGGCTGCTCTGTTACAAAACAAGGCAGGTGCTTACAATAGCATCTCACCAACTACAATTTCAAATGCTTTTGTCGGTGCGACTGACCAAGATGCAAATGCTCGTCGGATTAAACTCGTAGTCACTGATCCAACAGCTGCAAATGCTTATCCGATTGTTACCGCAACTTACGTGGTATTTTATGACAAATACGCAGACGCTAAGGTAGCAACTGGTATTAAAGGATTTATCGGCTGGGCTTTAGGAACTCCTGGTGCAGACAGTATAGCTATAGCTCGTGGATATGCTCCTCTTCCCCCTGCGATTAAAACTCTGTCTAAAGGGGTTGTCAATACTTACGTGGATACTGTTTTGAATCCATAATTGTCAGGACTTACGCAAA
Organism: Nostoc sp. NMS7; assembly: GCF_017115085.1. Classification (GTDB taxonomy): domain Bacteria; phylum Cyanobacteriota; class Cyanobacteriia; order Cyanobacteriales; family Nostocaceae; genus Nostoc. The sequence goes on from NZ_JABXKJ010000236.1 coordinate 18,557, forward strand.
CAATAGCTGAAATCCTGATTTTTAAGTAGGGGCAATTCGCTTTAGCTGACCGCAGGGTATTGCCCCTAGCGCGTGTAGTTTTGCGTATGTCCCTGGCTTACCTCACCCTCAATCCCTCTCCGATATATTGGAGAGGGAAGCTAGAGACAGGCAGTGTTTTAGCGGTTTCTCTCATTCAACTAGAGATAGTAAATTGAGTAGCCTCAAAGCTTATAAGTAGTAGTTAGTGATGGCGATCGCTCTTAGTTACTGTAGCTAAGAAGTAAAGCGATCGCAGGGGTTGAAGATTGCTTCTCTTCTAGACGCTATGTGAATGAGATGCACCAATTACTCTGAGTGTTTTTCATGTTGCCGGGGTATCAATATTAACTAAAAGACGTTGGGAAAAGTTCAACCGTCAGCTATGTTATAATTAGCTAGTTGAGAAATATTTTCGGTCATGTAACTGATTATATAGACGCCTCTCCGAATCTAAATCTCCACACTCTTTGATTCTGGAGGTGTTTTATGTCACTTTATATGCTCTTAAGAGATATTCAAGCGATAGGTCATAGTCTCAAAGTTAATAAACCTGAGACCTTCAGAGATGTGAGTCTTCAGCATTCCAAAACTTGAAATTTTTAGTGAGTAGAACTGTATTGCAATACCTCGCGTGAAACTGATACATCTCACGCTCAAAAAATGTGCTAAGAAGAATGGACAGTAAAATCTGTCACAAATCCCCACAACATACGGATAGTAGTTGAACTTATGCCAACGGATATAATTACCCGTCCTGAATCCCTCACAGAAGATTGTTTCTTTACTTACGCCCTTGGGACTGATTTGCATGATACTAATTCGACAGCCAAATATTTACGCCGTATTAGGAAAGAAGATAAACCATATATCGACATAGCTGTTTCTCCGAGACCAGGCTATCGGTTTGAGGTTTGCCTGATCCCTGTTGAAGGGTTTGCTCAAGAAACAATATTGACAAAAGATGGATTCGCCAAAGCTTTAGCGATTATTTGTGCTGTATCTAATAAAGCTAGGAAGCGTTTCCCTTCAGGAAATGGACAAGATATAGTCCGGTGTCAATTTAGTAACTTAGCTGATGCAGTGGCTGTAGCTAACAGATTGTCTGCGTTGCCCTCTAGTATGTATGAAACTCTTGCAAAGTTACCAAATGCCTTGTAAGATGACATCCGCTTGAAGATTTATTATTCGGACTGACGCAAAGACATTTTAATGGTAAGTAACTAGAGGAAGTTGAGATGAAAAACTCTATGGGTCACATTTTATCTGTTGAGAAAAGAGTTGTTTTACAAGACTTTTAACGCTAGTATACAATTTTACTGTTTCTGCACGCTGACCCGTAATTCAAAGTGAGTTTTTTTTATGCCTATAAGTCCTTTGCGTGAAGAACCTCGTAACCAGCGAGCGCCTGTAATTCGTACAAGTAATGAGTTTATTCTCTTGGAATGGTTAAAGTCAACTGGTCGTCTGATCGAACGTGAACATCAAGAATCTGAGTATCTAAATGAAGTAGAAGAAATTTCAGAAATGATCGACCTTGACGATATCCCTTACGATCATGATGATGACGATGCGGAGATGGATTTAGAAGCCTAGTAGGGTAATTCGTATAGCGGTTCTCGGTCCTTGTGAAATACAAGAACCCCACCCCCAACCCCCTCCCCGCAAGCGAGGAGGGGGCTATGATGTACCTCATCTGATTAATAAACGCTATAATTACTTACTTCAAAGGGTTTCATTGATTTGGAATGTGTAGTTTATTTACGCCGAAAGGCTAAGATTCCCGAATTTTTAGAGAAGTCGGGATCTTAGTATTAAAATGCGAGTGTGTTTAATTTTGGGACTTGAGTAATAGATAAAATAATTGTCCATTGCTGACTGTAATACCAGCGCGATCGCCTGCTAATTTCCCAGTACCTAAAAAATAATCTACCCTACCAGCACCTTTAATTGCACCTCCGGTATCTTGGTCAAGAACATAGCGACTAACGATGCGCTCCTGCATTTTTCCGGTAGGATTAACAAAGGGAATAGAAGTGCGAATCAAGGCTAAAGCACCCGGAGGCATGAGGGATTTATCTGTAGCAATAGAACGCTCTGCTGTTAGTGGTACGTTGATATAACCTTGGGCTGGCTGACCGTGATTTTCTTGAAAAAAAACAAAGCTGCGATCGCGCGGAATATAAATATTTAATTCTTGGGGATGCTTTTGGAAATAGTCGAGAATAATTGGCAAAGTTACGCCTTGTAGCGGTAATTTGCGATCATTCACTAATTCTCGCCCAATGCTTTTGTAATTATAAGCCGTATTACCCGCATAACCGATTGTTGTCTGAGTCCCATCAGGAAGCTGAAGTCTCGCCGAACCTTCAATTTGAGCTAGATATGGTTCGAGGCGATCGCTAAACCAAAACAATTCTAATCCTCGCAATTTCCCTTTTGCACCTTGTAAACCATTTGCTCCTTCTAATTCCAAGCGTGTAGGATGAGGCTTAGGCCAGGAGTTTAAATCAGCAGGTAAGCGATAAACAGGATAACGATATTCGGCTGTTGGGACGCGACTGGCTGCGTAAAGTGGCTCATAATAGGCGGTGAATAAAACGGAACCTTTGGTATCTTGACCGACTGACTGGTAAAGAACAAATTCCCGCTCAATGGCTTGACGTAATTCTATTGGAGAATTAGTTTTTAATAGGAGTTCGCGGAATCTTCTCAAGCTTTGAAACACGCGATCGCGCGTAATTCCAGCCACCTGATAGTTTTGATAAGCAGCCGCAGCATTAGCTGTTTGCAGGTATTGGAGACTCTGAGCGATCGCACTCATTAGTGCCTGTTTTTCTGCTATTTGTCCATAAAGAACTTCATCCAAACAAGAGGTATCACTTTGACAACAAGTAACTGGTAGTCTCTGGATTAATGGTGCTTTTTGCTTTTGTGTAAATGCATCTTGATTTTCAGCAGTCAAGGAAATTGGTATATTCCACTTTTGCAAACGACATTCTGGTGGGCTGAGTTCCCGATATGTTAAAGATTGTATCCGCACCAGCAAAATCGATAGAACCACAGGTAAGCTGATGGCGATAAATTTGTTAAACTTTTCTAACCCAGCAAGTGTATTTTTCATCAAAATTAAAACTTTTTAAGATTATCCCACCTCGCTCAAATTCAAAAATCAAAAATAATTTAATTGTTTGACAATACAAAAATTGTTCACCAATGCCCAATGCCCAATGCCCCATGCCCAATGCCCTATTCATTCATATTACGGTAAGTGGCAACTGCTGAAGGCGATATCCGGTTCAAAAATCGGAATATCCAGTATTTGAAAATCGTATCTAAAATCACCGGAAATGTAGCAATAAATAAGAAGATAAAATCTCGATTTGCTGGTAATCCCCAATGGCGCGATACACCTTCTAGTAGTACTTCCCAGCCATGAGGAGAGTGGAATCCTACAAATATATCAGTAAACAAAATGATGATAAATGCCTTAGCACTATCACTAAGTCCATAGACAATATTATCAACGAAATCTTTTAGCACAGCAATAGAAGATTTGCTGACTAATAAAAGGGAGATAAAAGCACCCACCGAGAAAATATCGGCAAAAACATTTTTGATAGCATTAGAGCTTTCGTGACGAAATTCTTCAGCAAGCTCAATAGCCTTATTACTCATTTCAATTTCCATCCGCTCAGGCAATAGTGGAGGAGCTTTTGTAATGAGATTTTCAAACTTGAGCTTTTCTTCAAATCTTTCTAATTCTGCAAGGGCTTCCTCTTCCATTTCGGAATTTATAAATATCTGCATTTTCTCACTACCTCTAAACCGCTCAACAAGTGGACCTACTACAAAAGCTTTTGCTATCTGATGGGTCAAAAGTGGTACGATAATTAATAGTAAAATAAACCTGATAGATATTATTGTTCTTCTTTGAGTCTGACGGAAACTCTGAATTACCTCTTGTTCAGAATTAGGATCTAATTCAACTTGCAAACGAGTGATAGTACTTAAAATAGAACGGGGTAAAATCCCTGTTGTATCAACTTTACGGTTTGGATTTGGTTTATTATCTGAGTCTTTAGTTGATAATTTGGGTGGTAACGGTGGAGTGTTGACGAGCAGCGACTTGTCATCAGATATAACCGAGTTAACTGGTAGATTTGGAGGTTTGACTATTAAAGCTTTAGAAGTTATTTGATCAGAACTTGTTGTGTATTTGGATATAACTTGATCGATAAAGTTAAGCTTTTCCAAAACCAAAGAAGCACTGGGATGCTCTATACCTACTTTCTGAGCAGCTTTTTGATTTTCTTCATTTAAAAACCAACGGCTGGCTTTCAACTCTGTAAGCCGCATCCTCGCAGTTTTTAATAGCTTTTTTAGGTCTGACTCAAAATAATCCATGACGCTGTTACTGTACATGGCTGAGTCAATGTCTATTTTATTACCATTAAAATGCTTACCTTCTATTTCCTGAATCTTTAATGCTGCATTATAAGCCTCATCTAAAGAACGTCCGGGAGTCTGTAAGTACCATCGATAAGCAGCAAGTAAGAAAGAATAGATTTTTTGGCTAAAAACAGAGTTTTTCATTGCAGACAATCATCCAGCACTATTTGGTGATTATTAACCTTAAGTTAACGCACGAGGTATACTAGCAAATCTATAAGGAGAAAGTTTGTGGTTTCTCATTCGGTTTGGATTGTTGGCACTAGCCGCAGTGGTAAGACGGCTCGCTTGGTAGAGCAATTTTGTAATTGGGTAAAATCTGAAAAGCAATATACTGAATCATTTTATACTAAAAAACCAGGACGAAAAAAAAGTGGTTATGTAGCAGAATTTTTAGATATTAAACAAACAGAGCTGGGAGTTTTAGTCTTAGCTGCCAATGATGATAATCGTCGAGAGTTAGGAGATATAATTGTTACATCTACCTTGGGAAAATATCCGGTTCGTGCGAAGACGCCACTAGGGTTTTTTCAGGATGAAGTTATTTTATTTTGGCCATTGCTAATTAACTCCTTGAACCTGAAGGCACAGTTTCCGGTAAGATTGCGCCCAGAAACGGAGCAAGAATTAGCAACCAAACTCTGGCGTCCCCAATTAGACGAAGAAATTTTACGTCTTGCGGGAGTGAATGAGTCTCGCTTGGTGCGTCGCATCCTAGACTTATTGCAATTAGCAGCTTACAGTGGTGTACCTTGCGAAGATATTGCCCAGATTTTGGCTAGGGGTTTAAAAGAAAATAATACAACTTTAGAGCCGGAATTTTTGGCATCTTTGCTCCTAGATTGGCGTAACTGGTGTTTAGAGAGAGGGTTATTAACTTATGGCATTATTACTGAACTTTATAGTCAATATTTATTGAGCGATCGCAATTACCAGCAGCATCTAACTAAACGCTATCAGGCGGTTTTGGCGGATGATGTTGATGATTATCCTAGCGTAGCGCGTCTTTTGTTTGAGTTGCTATTAGATCAAGGTGCAGTCGGGGCATTTAGCTACAATCCCGATGGTGCAGTGCGATTGGGATTGGGAGCAGATCCCAACTATTTAGAAGGGTTAGCAGAGCGTTGTCGGGTAGAAATCTTGACAGGGCCGCCTCCTGAGTCCCTTGGTGAGCAACTCACTAAACAGATGGTGGAATTAGTTACAGAACCGATGGTGCTGTTGAGTTTACCAGAGATTGTACACTCAATTCAAACTACCTCCCGCGCCCAATTATTGCGACAAACAGCAGAGGTAATTGCTGATGTTATCCAATCAAAGCAAGTGGAAGCAGAACAAGTGGCGATTATTGCACCAGGTTTAGATGCGATCGCTCGTTATACTCTAGTAGAAATCCTCGTTAAGCAAAACATCCAGGTACAATCGCTTAATGACCAACGTCCCTTAGTTAGTTCACCGATCATTCGCGCATTGCTCACCATGCTGGCACTAGTTTATCCCGGCTTGGGACGCCTTGTAGATCGGGATGCCGTGGCAGAAATGCTGGTTGTATTGAGTCGGAAACAACAAATACCAGAAAACTCCTTGCTTTTAACAGACGCGATTAATCGCGTCTCTACTGACATTGATCCGGTACGTGCGGGTTTGATTGCAGATTACTGCTTTTTACCCCATCCCGATCGCCCCAACTTGCTACCAATATCAGCCTTTGAGCGCTGGGATAGAATTGGCTATGCAGCGACCACAGCCTATAATCAGATATTACAGTGGTTAGAAGAGCAGCGATCGCAACAAGAACTGCGTTTAATTCCCAGTCCCATTTCCCTCTTAGACAGAGCAATTCAGCGTTTTTTGTGGAATGGTAGCAATCTCCCATACGAACAACTAGCAGCACTGCGGGAATTATTAGAAACCGCCCAACACTACTGGGAAATTGACACCAGATTACGACAAATTGCCCCAGTTGAGACAACGCCTCACACAACTATTATCGAATTCATTCAATTACTGCGACGTGGTACAATCACCGCCAATCCTTATCCTGTGCGCCCGATTGGTGGAGTCAGAAAGGCTGTCACCTTAGCAACCATATTTCAATATCGATCTAGTAGGCGATCGCACCGTTGGCATTTTTGGCTGGATGCTGGTTCACCTCTATGGGCGAAAGGTGGTGCGGCGACTTTGTTTGGTGCGCCGTTTTTCCTGCGAGACAGATTAGGCGAACCTTGGACAGCAGAAGATGAGAAATTGGCAGAAGAACAAAGACTGCGAAGGATTTTGGCAGATTTACTATCTCGTGTATCCGAGAGAGTTTATTTGTGTCACAGCGATTTAGCCGTGAATGGACAAGAGCAATTAGGGCCGCTGTTACCCTTAGTAAATGCCTGTGTGACGCATTCGGTTATATAAAACTTATGCAATATCAAACACCTCACCCCCAACCCCTCTCCTTAGTAAGGAGAGGGGAGATGAAGCACAGCTTTATCGGGGTGAGGTTAAGCTGTGCCTCATTCTTATTAAAAAACGCTATAGCACTTACTGAAATATCCGAGTAAATTAAAAATGATATTCCTGAAATAGTAAAAGAGGGTTGTTAAGTTAATGTCACTCGATTCGCTTAAGCAAGAAGCAACGAATCATAACACTTCACCACAAAGATTACGAGAATTAGCAGCAATTAATGATGAGCTAAGGAGATTAGTTGCTGCAAATCCTCTCGCCGATAGTAGTTTATTAGGAGAACTTGCGAGCCAAGCCAGAACTAACAAAGATGTGGAGATGCAAAGAGCGATTTCTCTACCCCAAAATCTGTTGTTACAGCCTCCACAATTACTTATTAATCACTTAAAACTATCAATTTAACAAACAAAAATATTTGTTTATATTAACGAAACTTCCTAGAATATTTGGGGGTGAAATCAACCAACTAGCAATCAGGTTGAGTTTCGCTTTCTAGTCTCAAGCAAAAAAGTTTGTGGCGGGGGAAGCAATTTGAACATCCTAGAATTTTCTCTATTGGTATGGTTTGGCTCATTTGTGGCCGGATTTTTGGGGGCACTAACGGGCTTAGGTGGTGGAGTAGTAATTGTCCCCTTTTTAACATTGGTGTTTGGGATTGATATTCGTTATGCGATCGGTGCTTCATTAGTATCTGTAATTGCTACATCTAGTGGAGCCGCATCTGCTTACGTTAAAGAAGGCTATACAAATGTGCGACTAGGAATGTTTCTAGAAATAGCGACAACCTTTGGTGCAATAATCGGGGCAATTGTGGCAGCGAAAATTTCCACGGGATCACTTGCTGTTGTATTTGGAATTGTTTTACTTTACTCGGCGTACTTATCCCGTCAAAGTCCACCCGAACACCTGAACAATTTGCCGCCAAATTCTCTAGCAATCCGTCTGAAGCTGAATGGTACTTATCCAACTCCCACAGGAGAACAGTCTTATAACGTGCGCGGAGTGCCCTTCGGATTTGGAGTGATGTTTGTCGCTGGCATACTTTCAGGATTGCTTGGTATTGGTTCGGGAGCGCTCAAGGTGCTAGCAATGGATCGAATCATGCATATTCCCTTTAAAGTGTCAACCACCACCAGCAATTTCATGATTGGAGTCACGGCGGCGGCTAGCGCTGGCATATATCTGAACCGAGGTTACATTGACCCCGGATTAGCAATGCCTGTAATGTTAGGAGTACTGTTTGGTGCTTTATTAGGAGCGCGGGTATTAGTCAGAGCCAACGTGAAGATTTTGCGAAATATTTTTAGTATTGTGATTTTAGTACTAGCGGTAGAAATGATGTACAAAGGGCTAACAGGGAGGCTTTAGAATGGCGAAAAGCAGGCGTAACAAATCTGAGCAGCGCTTTGAGCAATTTCTCGGCAACCTGTTAAGAGTTGGGGTCATTCTTGCCACCGCTTTGGTTTTGGCGGGGGGAATTTTGTATTTAATTCGCCACGGAAATGAGGCTCCCAATTATCAGTTGTTTCGGGGAGAACTACCAGAGTTTCGTAGTCCATCAGGGGTCGTGACATCAGTTGAATCTGGTCGTCACCGTGGCATTATTCAACTTGGTTTGTTGGTATTGATTGCTACTCCAGTTGTGAGAGTAGCCTGTTCACTATTAGCTTATGTGCAACAACGAGATTTTACCTATATTATTGTGACTCTGATTGTACTATTTGGATTGTTATACAGTCTGATTGGAGGATATTTTTGACCCTTTTGCCGTAGTGATTTTTAATATAAATTTCGTGACCGAGAAAGAAAAGGATACAAGCCCCTAAATTTATTAATGGGGATTATTAATTTTGAATTTTGAATTCGGAGCAAAGCGACGTGACTGTGGTTGAATTGGAACAGGAGAACGAGAAGGTACTTTATCACGCCTTAAGAGCAAAGGAATACTGAGAAGTCCCAAAATAATTACTACTCCGGTCATTATCCAAACCATTAACCGATTTGGTCTATAATCTGCTCGTTCAATTTGCCAGAAAACTTCGTTGTATCGCCACGCAGCTAACGCAATAGTCGAAATTCCAAAAATTACCAAAGCAACACCCAAGTTTTCCGAGTTAGATAATTGATGTACGGGAGGGTCTTGTTGAGTAATAGCAAGATTCAACTGGCGCAGAAATATACCAAATCGCGCGATCGCAAAACCAAAGCCAATCAATGCAATAGAAGTGCGTAGCCAAGCCAAAAAAGTACGCTCATTCGCTTGATGCTCTCTTTGCCGGTCAATTTTCGGTATTTTATCCATGAATATCTTCTGACACCAAATCCCCCTTTGATCAATAGCATTAACCAGTGAAACAGCAAACACTGAGACGCATCTGTAAGTATAAACACAGTCCAATCAGGACTTTGAGAAAATCCCAAGCAATGCCAGAATTTTTACAGCGTTAAAATAGTAAATAAGGTAAAGATGTATATCAGAGTCAAAATCAATGGCACTATTCGGATTTGGCAAAAAGGAAGTTATACCCACTGCTGACGAAGCTTTGTCAGGAAGGGCACAATCTATGTCAGTACCCGCTACTCATTATGTCAACAAGAATCCCCTAAAACCTCCTTATCCCGATGGATTAGAGAAGGCAATTTTTGGCTTGGGCTGTTTTTGGGGTGCAGAACGCAAATTCTGGCAACTTAAAGGAGTTTACACCACCGCAGTCGGTTATGCTGCTGGGTTCACACCCAATCCCACTTATGAAGAAGTATGTAGTGGACGAACCGGACACAATGAAGTGGTATTGGTTGTGTTTGATCCCAAAGTAATTAGTTATGCCGAACTACTCAAAGTCTTCTGGGAAAGCCACAATCCCACCCAAGGAATGCGCCAAGGCAATGATGCTGGCACTCAATACCGTTCGGGAATTTATGTATATTCTGAAAGTCAAAAGCAGCTAGCAGAAGCATCGCGGGAAGCTTATCAGCAAGCTCTCAACGGTGCAGGTTATGGCAAGATTACCACAGAAATCTTGGATGCACCTGAATTCTACTACGCCGAAGCTTATCATCAGCAATACCTCGCTAAAAACCCCAACGGGTATTGTGGTTTAGGAGGGACAAACGTATCTTGTCCCGTGGGTGTAGTTGAATCGCAAGTTAGTTGATAGAAATGGAGCTGCTAGGGTAGTCAACTTAACGTGAATTCGACAAACCTCTCCCTGCCTTGAACTTTAGTTCAAGTCTGTCCCTCTCCGACTCGGAGAGGGACAGGTTTTGTGTAGTTAAGAATATTTGTAGGTTGGGTTGAATAAGGTGAAACCCAACAAACCCGGCAAAATTGTCTAGATACATTACCTCATATAAATGCGATCTGCAAGACAAATCAGTGCATCGACGATAGTTTTAGCAGCGATGACAGCTTGTGCAACTGGAATTTAGTAAAATAACATAGCCTTTCCGACATTATTGATAAGTTTTGTTTAAGTATTTGCTCTAATATATAAGCATTTACAGCAAATGCTCAAGCAAAAGTTAGTCATGTTAAAGCATTTACAGCTTTTGCTTAAGCAATTGTTGTAAACGCTCAAGTAAAAGTTAATAACGTTAAAGCATTTACAGCTTTTGCTTAAGCAATTGTTGTAAATGCTCAAGTAAAAGTTAATAACATTAAAGCATTTATAGCTTTGACTTAAGCAATTGTTGTAAATGCTCAAGTATTTGTAAAATTGCTTATATTTTTGGATTGCAGCAGTTGCATTAAAATAGCGATGTCTACGATAGTTACTGAGCTTGCCGTACCCTTCGGGAAGCAAGCTACGCGCAGCGCGATGCCCTGAGCTTGGCGTTCACGTAGCGTCTCGTAGAGAAGGGTCTCGTAGAGAAGTACGGGCTACGCCTACGCATAGAATACCGAAAGTATTGGGATGGTGCGTTAGCCAAGGACATAACGCATCCTACAAAATTATGAATTACGAATTAAATGAGCTATGCGTTTTAACACTTTGACAACAGTATGTAGGTCATCCTCACGATTCAGTGACAGTGTGTAAGATAATGCATATCTCGGTGTACCCTGTTTCGTCAACTTAATAAATTGAAATTCCCGACCATTGATTACAAAACCATAGGTAGGTTTATCATTACTAGCATTAGCCAACATATAAGCTAATGCTTGAGGAATTGCTACCTCCAAAGAATATTCTGCTCGTTTTGCCTCAATAACCAGAACCCAAAATGGAGGATGGAACGCCAAGATGTCAATACGTCCTCTGATAATCGTGCCTTCGTCTTCAGAAGATATTTTTACCTCTTGTTCTGAGGCGATGTAAAAAGGCGGTTGGTAAAAACCTGCTAGACGCAATAGTGGAGATAGCACCACCATTTTAACTACAGGTTCCAAAATAGGATATTTCGAGAGATGCAAATATTCTGCCTTGACTTCCTTGAGAGATTGCTTTTCTAAGTCACTCAACTCAGGTAAATCATCCTGCCACTCTGAAAAAAAATGTTCGTCGTCTGCAAGTTGTAGACGAAATTCATCAATAAGTTGGGCTAAGGTGATATCTTTTCCTTGAAGAAGTTGAACCATTTGTAGACGAAATTCATCAATAAGTTGGGCTAAGGTGATATCTTTTCCTTGAAGAAGTTGAACCATTTGTTGAACCTTTAGAGCTTGTTTCAAAAGTCTAATTTATTACTAGCCCTGGCGACTAGAAGTCGCGGCTAGACAGACAAAACCTGCCTCCGCAGGTTAAAAACTCTTGATTTTTTCCTAGTCCACGGAGGTGGTCACTAAGCTTGCTTGCCCTGAGCCTGCGCCGAAGGGTCGAAGGGTCGAAGTGCGGACTAAGCTTTGTGTAGTAGCGAATTCTATTCGCCCAATCTTTTCAAACATCCTCTTATACTTAATCTGCCTAAAAAACCCTTGCTTGATATTTACCCAAAAGACTGTCTTACAGTGCAGATTTGAGTAAAGCGATCGCTCGCACCCACAACATAATACTAATAGGCGCTCCAATTAGAAGACCTGCGATCGCCCAGCCTCTTTGATGTGCTTTGAATTGCTCAATACTGCGCCACCGTCTACTTTTCCAAGCCCATTCATTGCCTTTTGCACCCAGTGCGATCGCCATTAACCACCAAACGTTGGGCATAAAAGTGAATAGCCCATACCACACTTGATTTGGCCACATCCACAACCAAGGCATCAGAAATGCGCCCCAATTCCAACCGAGAATTTCCTCTGGGACTGTTTCATTCTGATTCTTTATCCCGCATCCAGAATTGTTGATTATTTCTTTTAGCGGCAAAAGCTGATTCTTGTTTACAGATTTGATCGTCAGACCAGATTTGAGAGCATTTAGCGCTTGGCTAGCACTAGTAAATCGTTGTTCTGGAGCAGGTTCTATTAACTTTTGCAGCCAACTGACAAAACTAGGACTCAGGTTAACTCGGTCTGTAAATTGCAGGCGTAAATCCTGCTGGGGTAAATCAGCTGGGGAAGTCCCAGTTAACAAATGAATCAAAGTCGCTCCCAGTGCATAGAGGTCTGAAGCCGCAACCGCGCGACCACCAAATTGTTCCATTGGGGCATAACCATAAGTACCGACAACAGTAAAAGTAACGCCCTCTCGTGCCGCTTTATCCTGAACTGCGCCAAAATCAACTAAATAAATCCGATTATCTTCGCCCCAGATTAAATTACTCGGTTTTATATCTCTATGTAACACCCCTGGATTCAACTCATGTAGATACGTGAGAATATTTAAAACCTCAACAGCAATTTTTCTCGCTCGCTTTTCAGTAAATCTTTTGCCAACAGCAAGTTTTTCCTTGAGCGACTCACCAGGGATATATTCTTGTATTAAGGCAAACCAGAGTGTGCGATCGTCGATACAAAAATAATCTATATACTGGGGAATTCGGGGATGATTTAGCTGTTTAAGAACTTGTGCTTCCCTCTCAAAAAGTTTCAGGTCATCCCACTGTACAGTACCGCCAAAGGCCAAAAGTTTGACTACAACAGTCGAATTTTCGCCATCAGAGGCTTGTAAATCCTTTGCTAGCCAAGTTTGACGAATTCCATTGTTACCAAGTTGGCCTTGAATTTGATAACGGTCTTGTAATATCTGTTCTGGTTGCAGCATCTTACACCTGCTGGCAATTTACGCTGAATCTATTTCCTTATTATTTAAGGATAGTCATTATCTAGAAAAACTGTGGAGCTTGATAATTTTTTGAAAAAGGAGTACCTAAGCCATGAGAAAATTTAGAACACTTGATGAATTTGAAGAAGAGTACTTCCGTAAGCACTCGGAAGAAATCGACGATTATTTGACCGAGATATTTCAGGAATATGCAGAAGACAACGATTCCGGCGCGTTGTTGGCATCCTTGTGCGTCGTTGCGCGTGTACGAGGAATTAGTGAGATAGCCGAGCAAACAGGCATGACACGCCGGGGATTGCAAAAGCCTTATCCAGCAATGGCAACCCGCGCCTTGAAAACGTAAATTCCATCATGAAGGCACTGGGATATTGCCTCACGCCACAAAAAATCATGCCTCCAGCCGCAGAGTTCTGGACAAATCTGGAAGCAAAGTATCAAGTTCATCTAGTGGCTTCCCAAAAAACTTGATTTGATAAGCATTACAGTCTTTTGCTCTTGCTCTCTTGTTTTACTAAAATTAGCATGATAAAATACATCCGTTTAATATCAAGCTAAGGAGAAACTTCATGTTTAGTAATTGGTCTTGGGGTAAAGTCTTAAAAACTTTTGGTGGTTTAGCTGTTGGCTTTGCAAGTATTAGTACAGTTAACTACTTAACCAGTAACCATCTAGCTTTAGCGACATCAAATTCTTCTCAACTCCAGAACAGCAATCAGTTAACTATTAGCAAAGGCAAAATTAGCTCAGAAAATCTACTACTTGCTCAGGTTCCTTTTATTACTCGAATAATCAATGGTACAGTAGTTACGGCATACCCACTTTACCGTTACTATAATCCATCAACTGTTGACCATTTTTATACGGTTAATTTTGCTGAACTAGGAAATGGTAATAGCGGATATATCTCAGAAGGAATTGCCGCCTATATTTCTAAAATACAATACGCTGGAACTGTTCCTCTATATCGATATTACAGCTCCGCAGCTACAGACCACTTCTACACTACTAATTTTAGTGAGCTGGGTGGTGGTAAGAGTGGGTATGTGTTTGAAGGTATTGCAGGTTACGTTTATCCTAGACCTATTACAAATACTCTTCCTGTATATCGATATTACAGCTCCGGAGCTACAGACCACTTCTACACTACTAATTTTAGTGAGCTGGGTGGTGGTAAGAATGGGTATGTGTTTGAAGGTATTGCAGGTTACGTTATCCCCAGTAGCTAAGAGGTCATCATGCCCAATATTGAATACGACTGTGTAAGGCACTGGCTTTGAAAAAAGCAAGCAGCACTGTCTCAAATGTTGAATTAAAATTTTGCCATAAAAATTTTAATTCAACATTTTTAGTAGACCAAAAAGTTCTGCGATCGCACAAACTCCATCCATAATGCCTATTAATCAATCAGTAGTAAAAAAGCCTTTTCTCGGAAAGCGATTGAAGAATTTGCTCAAAATTAAAATAGACATCCAGACATAATTCTTGGTCGCTTACATTATGATGAATTAGTTCCCCATAAAAATTTGAGGCCGTTACTGGTTAGAGTTAGCCCAATTTTAGTAGGACTTACGCAAAAATACACGCCCTCCGGGGCAATTCATGAATTGCCCCTACGTGAAAATAAGGGTTTCGGCTATTGTTTGCGTAAGTCCTATTTAAATTATTCTACAGATAATTTTTGCGATAGTAGACTTGATATTCCGCAGACAGCAGAGGTTCCCACCAATCACGATGATTGAGATACCATTCAACAGTTAAATGTAAACCCTCAGCAATCGTTACTGAAGGTGTCCAACCAAGCTGAGTTTTAATCTTGTTCGCATTAATTGCATATCTCCGATCATGTCCCTGTCTATCCTTGACAAAAGTAATCAATTGCTTTGCCGGACGTATTGGTAAATCAGGTGCTAATTCATCCATCATTTGACACAAAAGTTGCACGAGGTTAATATTTTCCACCTCATTGTTACCACCAATATTGTATGTTTCCCCTGGTTGACCATGATTGATTACCACATCTAAAGCACGACAATGATCGCCCACATAAAGCCAATCGCGCACATTTTTACCATCGCCATAAACAGGTAATGGTTTGCCTATCAAAGTGTTTATACACATCAGGGGAATTAGCTTTTCAGGAAACTGATAAGAACCATAATTATTAGAGCAATTTGTGATAATGGTTGGAAGTTTATAAGTATGATAATAAGCACGCACTAAATGGTCACTACCAGCTTTTGAGGCTGAATAGGGACTATTGGGAGCATAGGGTGTAGTTTCAGAAAAAGTTGGATCATCTGCGTCAAGACTACCGTAGACTTCATCAGTAGAAACGTGTAGGAAACGATAGTTAAATGGCTGTGCTTTTGCTTCCCAATGTTGCCGAAAAGCTTCTAGTAGGGTGAAAGTTCCTACCACATTAGTTTGCACAAAAGCAGCCGGGCATAGAATCGAACGATCAACATGAGATTCGGCAGCAAAATGAGCGATCGCATCAATATTTTCAGTTGCTAGTAGCTGATCTATAATGGTGCGATCGCAAATATCCCCCTGCACAAACCGAAAATTTTCTCTTCCCTCAAAGGGCGCCAAATTCAGACGATTCCCCGCGTAAGTCAGAGCATCCAACACCACCACCCGATCATCGGGATAAACCTGACACCAATGATGGACAAAATTCGCCCCAATAAACCCCGCACCCCCGGTAACTAATAACCGCCGACTCATTCAATTTCCTCTCTTTTCTCTGTGTTATCAGCGCCTGGAGCGGTTCGTTTATCAAATTTTCCAGAAATAAATTATTCAATCTTGTGGGGCGGGCAAGATGCCCACCCTACAATAAATAATTGAATATTTTTTTATTTGGAAGTCTCTATTTCAAGTGAAAGTATTTCTTCCTCACCTTACCGTATATCCTCTGTGCGAGTAATTTAGCCATATGTATTTTCGTCAAACTCTTAATATTAGAAGGTTGCTGTATCTTGTGGTCAAAAAACTGATTTAACTCATCCAGAATAACTTGGAAACGCTTAATAATATTTTCAGTTCGATACTCAGCCAAAAACTCTTCGGACAAACTAAACGCTACTGAAGAATCAAGTACCTTCATAACACGTTGGACATCATATTCTTGTGAATAGCCAGCAATTTTATAGCAATTAAATCCCGGATCTAAGTAATCAGCCAGTCCCCCGTTGACACTAGAAAATACTTGACAGCCACAGGCAAGAGCTTCCATTGGTTGCAGACCAAATCCTTCACTAACACCCTGTTGTGCCCAATACTCAGCCGAATCATAGAGATAAACTTTAGCTCGGTTGAATAGTCCAGGTAAATCCTCTATGTATGAGTCAACAACCAATACTTTACAACGTTTTTGCAACGCGGGAATCAATTCTTTGATTAAATACTCAGAAGATTTTCGAGCCTGAACTAAAACATCAATATCCCGTTCCAGACCTAAATTTTGAAACTGATCAGAAATTTGATTTGGCAAATAATAAATCAGAGAATTGGGTGATTTTTCTCCCCAATATCCCATTGTATAGCGGCTAACAGTGATGATTGGAATACTCGCAGTTAGCCGAAATGGATAGCCTGCACTATGTGCATGGTAAACGACATTGTATTGCTTAAGTTTAGCCACGAGTTGAGCTATATCAAATCCCCAACTGATCACAAAAATTACATCACTTAAATTTTTCTCTTTTAGCAAATCATCAATAAAAAGCTTACCTTTTTCTCGTTGACGGTAAGTTACAACATCAGCACTACAGAACTGCTGAACCAGATTAAGCGCTTTTAACTCTGCCCAAAGTCCACCACAGGCAAAATTGCCATCTGTACCGGGGAGTAAGAAGTAAAGTTTTCTCATAATTTTTTTAGGGGAGTGGGGAGTGGGGGAAGACAAGGGAGACAAGGAAGAGGGAGAAGTAAATGTCTCGTTGTCCTCCTTGTCCTCCTTGTCCTCCTTGTCCCCCTTGTCCCCCTCATCCCCCTCATCCCCCTCATCCCCCTCATCCCTACTCTTGCCAGTCTACTTTAACAAAATGTGCCTCACGCCCCCAAGGGTCGCGTGTACGGGTAATATTTTTAATTGCTAGGTTAAAAGGAATGGCAGTTGTTAAGTAACGCTGTGCCATATAACCTAAATCAGGTGCGAGTTGAGCGGCTGTCGTTGCTGCTAACCCCAAACCTATAAGTTGCTCGATTGGTCGAAATGGTAGCAACAGATGTACACCCACAGCTAATCCAGCTGTTAAGAGCATTGCTACTGATAAATTTGTGCCGCAACGCGGATGTACAGCCAAATCCCATTCTCCACTGGTGAGGCGATGTCGAGCAAGTGCAATCGCACGCCGCAAATTACTAATATTCACCTCACCATAGAGGTAGAATCCCTGCTCAGTAGATAAACCGCCTAATAGTTCATTATCTAATTGAACCTTAGTGGGTTTTCCTGTGGCAGCATAGGCACTTTTTGATTCGCTAAGAACCCAAACAGTAGCATGTTCTAAGGCGTGAACCTGCCGCAGCATCAAAATTTCTTTCAAACCTGGAATAAACGATAGCTGTCTGAGTAAGTCGGCATCTTGTGTAGGTTGCGGAAAGTCTGAAAATCGGTCTTCAAAACTCGGAACTTTCTCAGATACAGGTGTTGTAAGATCAAACTTAAAAAATTCAAAGGGAGACGAGCCACCCTGAAAAGAAGCAGAAGTATTCATTGGAACACCGCTCTCCAAACCGATGGAGTAACATATATTTCTTTCAAATGTAACGCTTGCACCACTAAATTGTTGCTAATTTTTGTGGATGATTGTTTAGTTGGGGCATGGGGCATGGGGCATGGGGCATTGGGCATTGGTTATTCTCCTCTGCTCCTCTGCCCTCCTGATTCTAAAAGTCCCCAGTCCTACATCTATTCTGCTGAATTTGGAAAGGAATTCTGATCTTTATAGTTTCCGAGTCCGAGGGTCAGCTGGCTCCACTAACATAAACTCCGGCTGAGTGAAGGACTCGGAACTTTTGGTAGAGTGTTCACACTGAAAACTTAGGCGTGAGGAGGGGAAGAATCAGTAAACCTCATTCATTGGCTCTTTACTATACCAGACCAGAGCAATTACGTTGCTACTAGTAAATTGTTTATTCGATCTGGTTAGGAAGAAGACAGCAATTGACATCATTCAAACAAACTTTGCCCCACTGTAAAGCCCACCGGACAAGAGCGACTCGATTGTCTGTCTCGGTTTTGGTGAGAATATTACTGATATGGTTATCAACTGTACGCTTGCTAATCTCCAGTTTTCCTGCAATCTCTTGGTTAGTTAAGCCAGTGGCCACTAAGTCAATAATTTGCAGTTCTCTGTCTGATAGACTAACGGGGGTCTCAGACTTGCCACCAGCCATGACTATTTCTATCCTCTGTTGGTATATGTACTTAATCGCTCTTTCTAATTCTAGAGGATTCTTTTGTTGGTAGGGGTTTCAACATGACCAGAAGGAGTCCCCCGCTCTACCTGTACTCAGGTGAGCGGCGGGAGGAATTCGCGTCAGTGAAGAGATTCGCCCCCGAACAAAACCGACAATCGCAGATGAAAGGAAAGTGAGGGGGCGGTCGATGAACGAACAAATCCCTTACTCCATCTCTTGTTTTGTTTATCTTCACGAGATACAATAATATCAGAGTTGGTGAAGATAATGTCCCAAATAATCACTGCCAAGCTGAAACTAAACCTGACCACCGAGCAAAAAGACTTGGTGTCTCAGACTACTTTAGCCTACCGTGACGCTTTGAATTACGCTTCACAAGTCGCTTTTGATGCGGGTAAGACCAGCAATGGTGCTAAGTTGCAGAAAGCTGTCTATAACGAATTGCGGGTTCGATTTGGCCTTGGGGCACAGATGGCTTGCAATGTACCTAGACAAGTATCTGGAACATATAAAACCCTCTGGACTAAGGTAAAACAATCTGCTGATGCTATTGCTAAAGGCTACACGAAGAGACGATACAAAGGGTTAGATAAAGCCCCTAAATATATCTCTCGGACATGCACCTTAAACTATCAGCGTGACTACTCTTTTAAGACTGAGCGGCAAGTGAGTATTATCACGCTTCAAGGTCGAATAGTAGTGACCTATGATGGATACAATAAGCATCTAGATTTAATTGCCAATGGTGCAAGGATTGGAGCAGCTAAAATTGTCTATCAGCGTTCTTCTAAGACCTACTATCTAATGGTAAGTGTTGAAGTAGAAACGCCTGAAATTGACCCATTAGAAATAACTAGAGTATCTGGTGTTGACGTGGGTATGCGTTACCTAGCTGTGGAAACAGACTTGAGGAACAAGTCTAAATTTTATTCGGGCAAGTCAGCTAGGCACAAAGCTAATCGCTATCACAAAGCTAGACAGACTCTTCAGCGTAAAGACACTCGTTCTGCAAAGCGGAGACTAATCGCTTTATCGGGAAGAGAAAGACGGTTTATCGTTGATATAAACCACCAAATCAGCAAAGAAATTGCTAAACCTAAGAGCCTAATTGGGCTAGAAAACTTAACCGGAATACGGGATAGAACTAAGTCTACATTAGGAAAGAAGGCTAGTAAGAAACAGCGAAGAGCTAATAGGAACAAGGCTAAATGGTCGTTTGCCGAATTGCATGGCTATATCGACTACAAGGCTAATCTAAATGGTTCTCTAGCTACTAAAATACCCGCACATTACACATCGAAGAGTTGTCCCAAGTGTGGACATACTTCAGACGCGAATAGACCTAATAAAGGATTATTGTTTCGCTGCAAATGTTGTGAACATGAGCTTCATGCTGATTTGGTTGGTGCGCGGAATATTGCAATGAGAACGCTGTTAGTTCGGCAAGACTGGACTAGTACGGGGATCTTGTCAGCATCCCCTAATGTGTCGAGCGGTGAAACCAAAGCTGAAATCCTGCAAAGGTTCTCAGAATTGCGGTGGAGTTCAGATACAAGCCCACACGCTCTGCGGTACTCCCGCGAGAGTGTTGGGTAGTTGACGTGTTAACAGTAATACTATTGTGAATATTTTCTTTGGATTTAAAGTTTGCATAAATCTAAACTCTAAAATCTTTCAGCATTAAATAATACATTTATTTCTGAATAATCGAGTTTATTTACTGAGATGATGTTGAAAAGTATTAGAAGCATATACATATTATAGGAGTAGTTAAAATTGCTATTTAATTCTATGAAGGACTGGCGACAGATTAGCAAAAATTATTGTAGATTTTATACTGTAAATTCCTAATCCCAAATCGAAATCTAAAATTGAAAATGAGATGAGCAATCCCCGTGTTTTGTGCCTTGGTGAAATTTTGTTTGATTGTTTAGCCGATCAATTGGGGCTAAAGCTGGAAGAAGTGAAATCTTGGACTCCCTACCCAGGAGGGGCACCAGCTAACGTAGCCTGTGCTTTAGTCAAGCTGGGGACATCAGCCGGCTTTATCGGAGCAGTTGGCGAAGATGAACCAGGGAATGCACTGGTGAAGCTCTTACAAGATGTAGGTGTAGAGACGACGGGGGTACAACGCCATCCCACAGCACCAACGCGACAAGTTTATGTTACACGGGATCTGGCTGGCGATCGCACCTTCGCCGGATTTGGTCGGTATGACACCGCAGAATTTGCCGATACTCACCTGCAAGCTAAACAATTGTCAGATTCTCTGTTTCAAGAGGCAGATTTTCTGGTTTTGGGTACTTTGGAATTAGCCTATCCTGAAAGTGAAGAGGCAATTCACCGCGCTCTAGAGTTAGCTGAACATTACAACTTGAAGATTGTGCTGGATGTCAACTGGCGTCCTGTATTTTGGGATGAGCCAAACATCGCTCATCAAAAAATTCCAGAATTATTTAAGCGAGTCGATTTCCTCAAACTCTCCAAAGAAGAAGCCCAATGGCTATTTGAAACCGCAGATGCCGGAGCCATCACTTACCGTCTGGCTTCTATTGAAGGAGTGCTAGTAACAGATGGGGAAAACGGTTGTAGCTACTGTCTGGGTGAGAATGAAGGTAAATTACCTGCATTTTCCATCCCTGTAGTTGATACAACTGGTGCAGGGGATAGCTTTTTGGCAGGATTCATCCATCAACTGAGTCAGCATGGCATCCACAGCTTGCGGGATGCAGAAACAGCAAAACGCATTGTCACTTATGCCAGTGCTGTTGGGGCGCTGACTACTATTAAAGCAGGTGCGATCGCATCTCAACCTACTGCTGCTGAAGTCGAAGCTTTTCTAGCTGCACATCAACTCTAGGAACTAGCATAAGCCTCTGGGATATCAGCCACCAAAAACTGATATCCCAACTAGAAAATGGATGTGGTAATAAACTATTTTCATCTGGTTCTGAACAGGGGAAAACTTCAAATCAAAAAGCTTTAAGGTATCTCCAAGCTTAGTTTAGCGTTAGCGTTTGAAAATGATGTCGTACAGTGACAGCAAAATTTCCACCACAATCAGAATCACCACATACCACTCTACTCGTTCACTACTGCTATGCTGCATAAACTCCAGCACCGTTTGTGCGGTTCGGGAAATTAGCTCTAGTTTGCGTTCCAGAGCGTTGTGACGCTCACGGATTTCGTATTCATCCTCCAAACGCAGATATAAGTTTTCTAGCTGTGGGGACTCCCAAAGCAACTCTGGCTTATCGATAATTTCTACTCGACCCACAATCTTATGTTGAACTAACAGGGTAGTCCCAAGTTGACGCAGTAATTCCCGACTCTGGCGTCTACTCCTGTTTTTTCGCTGGAGACTAGCTGCAAACGGTTCAATTTGATCAAATACAGTCTCTAAGCTAGTTTCATAATGAGACAGCACAACACTCTTAGCGAGAATATCAGCCACTATCTGCAAGCGTTCTACACTAAATTCATGCAGCAAAATTTTTCCTTCCTTGACTCGCTCACTCTCTGCAACGTTGAGATGAACTTCCACCTCTTCTGTTTCCGGGTCGGCAAAAGAGTCACTAACTTGAGAGGATAGTTTGGTCAAGAAGGCTACCTTTTCTACAGGCTCAAAGTTAAACAGGACAACTGCACCATAGCCCAGCAGTACCGCACAGCTGTGTTCACCTCCTGTAACCATTACTGGCCTAGCCGCCAAGCAAACGTAATTTTCCAATGTTTGTAGGTTAATCTTCTTACCAAGGAATAGGGCCTGCGCTCTAAAGCTATCTCTGTCATTAAAAAGGAGTTTTTGCATTGTCGCCCTATACTATATTTTGCCTGTTAATCTGTGGGGGTAGCGATGTCTACGACGGGCTACGCCTACGCAATTGATCCGGTGTTGTTGGAGATCACTGCAATCTCAGCTTACCAATAAACCTATCTAGCACTGCTAAAGGTGGGCTTGGATTCTGGCGACTACTTACTTACCCTTAGCTCAAATAGAAAGCGAGCAAAGACATTTTAAAAATATAGAAACTAAAGGATTCCTCCCTAAAAGATTCGCAAAGATTTCAGATGCGATCGCTGGTTGAAACACTGACTCCCTATGAGCATCCTTAACAGGATATTTGAAAACTATTAGGCGAATAGAATTCGCTACTACACAAAGCAAAGTCCACCTGCGTGGACTAAGAGAAAATCAAGGGTTTTTTAACCCAGGTCGGTGGGTTTTGCCTGTATAGCCAAGCCAGTGCGTTGGGGAGCCAGCGCTGTGGGCGGGTTTCCCGACTTGAGGCGACTGGCATCCGGCTTTGCCGACTTGTTCGCGCAGCGTCTCCCCTTGGGAGAAGCATCTGGCGCGCGACTTCTAGTCGCCAGGGCTAGTATGAATTGAGACTTGACAAACATCCTCTAAGATTTCCAGAAAAAGCGCTTTTTCTCAATTAGTTAAAATCCCGAAAATCAATAAAAATGATAATTGCCAAAGTATTTGACATCTTAAATATGAGAAATAAAAGTATTGTAACGACAGAATAACTTTGTAAAAAGTGGGCTTCATTCTTAGGTAAATTAAATGATAAAACGAGATATGAAAAGTTTGGTTTACCACCATGCCCAAGCGACAAAAACAAAACTATGACTACGCACAACAACCTAAGACTCCTACTATAGATAATCAAGCGATGCCTTCTCTACGAGACGCTCCACGAACGGCGGGCTACGCCTACGCTAATCATAAGACACGCTTTATTAACCCCAGCAGTTTTTGCCCAAGAAAATATTATAAACAGTTAGGATTACGAGATAGAATTCTGAAATTATCGTTAATGGTGGCAGCAGTATTAAGTATATAGGCATGATAAAACCGATATATGTTTAGTTTTGTAAAAACGGTGAAAAAAGGTATTTGTCAGCTATGTGTTCAATTTAAATTTCGTTATATACTTGTCAATTTTCCCGCCCACCTACTTAACGTTGATGATCCTATTAAGTACTTCGGTGGAAAAGAGAATCAAGATTTAGGAGTCGTCAAAGCCCAGCGATCGCCAGTCTCTAAGCTAGATTTATCCCCTTTTCCTGCACCCTATTGACAAAAGTGTAATTACGTTAATCTCTCACGGATGCCCACTGATTGATTCTGAATTCTGCATTCTTCTTCTATTAGCATTTGAGTAGCAGAAATCAAAAATCAGGACAGTAGTACTTTCGTGTGGTTAGCCTTAGCTCGTTGCCACAGAGTATCAACAGTCACAAACTCATAGCCTTGTTGTAGCAGTTGCGGAATCAGAATTTGAATTGTGGCAGCAACATCTTCTCCACCGCAAGCACCATCATGCAAAACAATCAGCGAACCATTTTTGACTTGCTGCATAATTCGCTTGACTACGGTGGTGACGCCTGGCCGCACCCAGTCTTCTGGTACAACACTCCACATAACTGGGCGGTAATTCCACTGAAATAATAATTTTAAAGTCGCAGGTGTAAATAAACCATTGGGGGGGCGAACATCTCGCAGTTGTTCAGGTTGCAGGTTGCAGGCGTTGTAGATGGCAGCTTGGGTTTTTTCTAAACTCTCCTTCAGGTCATTTGGGGAAAGCATCGGAAAAGAGCGATGATCGTAGCCATGCAATCCAATCCAGTGGCCGCGATCGCTCACGGCTTTGGCAATGCTTGGTGAACGGTTGACGCAAACACCCAACCAAAAAAAACTAGCTGTGATATTGTAACGGTCTAATACAGCCAAGACTTCGGGTGTGTATTGCGGATGGGGACCATCATCGAATGTGAGGGCGATCGCTTTAGAATTGCGATTTCCAGCCCAAAGGCAGTTGGAAAAACTCGGCTGGAGAATGCGGTAGAAAATGGGGAACAGGGGAGCTAGCTGCATTTTGCGTTTATCTGCTGCGGACAACTTTTTGTAGGTATTGCTTACGAAACTGCGATGTCTGCGACGGCCTATTTCGTTCTAGACATAAACCGCCCAGAACTAAAGTTCCGGGCTAATAGCTAAAGTCCGTTAAAACGGACTATAACTTTTTCTCAGTCGTCTTGAGACGACTTTCGCTATTAGACTCAGAATTCATTCTGAGGCGGGCTAGATGAGAATGAAATAGCCCTGCTTCCACTTCAGAACTCGGCACTTCCACCTCAGAACACCAAACTCCGTGCTTGGAACTCGGCACTTCCACCTCAGAACACCAAACTCCGTGCTTGGAACTCGGCACTTCCACCTCAGAACACCAAACTCCGTGCTTGGAACTCGACACTTCCACCTCGGAACACGAAACTCCGTGCTTGGAACTCGGAACTTCTACCTCGGAACATGAAACTCCGTGTTTAGGGACTTCCAAATAAAAAAATATCCCAAAACTGACGCAAAAATCCTCTCTATTTCTCTTCTCTCTGTGTTCTCTGCGTTTCTGTGGTTCATTTCTTTGGATAATTTATTTCTTGGAAGTCCCTTAAAACTCGGAATTTCCACCTCGGAACACAAAACTCCGTGCTTAAAACTCGGAACTTCCACCTCGGAACATGAAACTCCGTGCTTAAAACTCGGAACTTCTATTTTGTAACAAAATCTGTAACAACAATACTGTTTGAGCTAACACTCGTCTAGATTATTGATGAGAAATCTACGGGGAATCCCTGAATGAAAGGGTAATGTTGCTCAAAGATATACGAGATTATCAAATTCTTTTTCTGGGCTTGTTCCTAATCTTGGGAATCGGTACACGAGATTGGACGCTGCGACCAGAGTTAATTGGGGTAGCGATCGCCACAAGTCTTACAACCCAATGGATTTTGTCATGGATAACAGGCAAAGAACAAATCCCCAATCTTCGGAGTGCTTTAATTACATCTTTAGGACTCAGTTTACTATTGCGGGCTGATCACTGGACAACAATGGCAATAGCCGCAGCAATTGCGATCGCCAGCAAATTTATTTTTCAAGTTGGTGATAAGCATTTCTTCAATCCCGCCAATTTTGGCATCATTTCCGCTTTGATTCTCACCCCCGATGCTTGGGTTTCGCCGGGACAATGGGGTGAAGAGTGGTGGTATGGGCTATTATTTGTCGGTACTGGCGGCATGATTTTGCAACGCGTTGGTCGCTGGGACACCACAGCAGCTTTTTTGGGTGCCTACTCTTTGCTGGAAGCAATTCGCAATCTCTGGCTGGGTTGGACTTGGGATGTTTACTGGCATCGATTGATGAGTGGGTCTTTGCTGCTGTTCGCTCTATTTATGATTACAGATCCGCGATCGATCCCCAATTCCCGAATTGGGCGTGTAGTTTGGGCAGTCTGCATCGCCGGATTAACTTTTATCCTGCGAAATTATTTCTTTGTTTCCACAGCAGTTTTCTGGGCGCTGTTTGCCCTTGCGCCATTGACCATCTTGCTAGATGTTCTCTGGTTAGCCCCACGATTTTCTTGGCAAGAGACAGATGAGGGAGAACTCCTGTACAGACGCGATTAATCGCATCTCTCCCAACTCAGCACTAAAAAAGATAGAGGTATAAAATGAGATTTTTTCGACTCTTAACGCCATTCTTGTTGGTAATCGTAGCTGTTTTGTGCTTTGCACCCGCAGCTTGGGCATTTTGTGGATTTTATGTAGCCAAAGCTGATACAAAACTATATAACAAAGCTTCTCAAGTTGTGATTGCACGGGATGGCGATCGCAGTGTCATGACAATGGCAAACGACTTTCAAGGCGAGGTGAAAGATTTTGCAATAGTAATACCTGTGCCAACGGTGCTGCAAAAAAAGCAAGTTCGTGTAGTTGAACCGAAAATTATTCAGCCCTTAGATGCTTTTAGTGCGCCGCGATTGGTAGAATATTTTGACTCAGATCCTTGTGCTGTAAGTGATTCGCTAGCTCGACCTGCTCCAGCATCTAGAGCAGGCGCAGTCAATGAGGAAGCTAAAAAGACAAGCGATCGCAGTTTAGGTGTGACAATCGAAGCACGTTTTAACGTCGGCGAATATGACATTTTGATCCTCAGCGCTAAAGAATCTGGCGGACTAGAAACTTGGCTTAAACGTAATGGCTACAAAATCCCCAGAGGGGCAAAACAGTTACTTCAGCCCTACATTCGCTCCTCAATGAAATTCTTTGTTGCCAAAGTCAACTTAGATAAATTTGAGAAATCTGGCTATCAGTTCCTGCGTCCGCTACAAATTTCCTACCAGTCACCTAAATTCATGCTGCCAATTCGTTTGGGCATGATCAATGCCACAAAAGAGCAGGATTTGATTGTCTACATCCTCTCGCCCCAAGGACAGGCAGAAATCACTAACTATCGGACAGTGAAAATACCCTCCGATGCAAACATTCCCTTATTTGTCAAAGATGAATTTGGTGAATTCTACAAATCCATGTTTCAAACTGCCTACACCAAAGAAGATCGGAAAGTTGGTTTTTTGGAATACGCTTGGGATATGGCTAGTTGCGATCCCTGTTCTGCCGATCCCCTGACTCCAGAAGAACTCAAGCAAGCAGGCGTATTTTGGCTAGATGATAATTCTTCAAGTAATATGCCAGTACCCCCTAGCTTTCGTCGTTCCTCTCCTAGTAGTAACGTTTTCATCTCCAGATTGCATGTCCGCTACACCCGCGACAAATTCCCTGAAGACCTGATGTTCCAACAAACTGCCAACAGTGAATCTTTCCAAGGGCGTTATGTTTTGCAACATCCATTCCAAGGGGAACTCAAGTGTCAGGCGGGTAGAGAATATAAGCGGTCTTTGCCCAAGCGTTTTGAACAAGAGGCGCAGACTCTAGCTAAGTTAACCAACTGGAATATCCAAGATATTCGCCAGAAAATGCAGATGAGTGTAGGAAATGTCACATATTCCTTGTGGGAAAGTTTCTTATCCTGGTTTGGATTTAACTGCTGGAGTTTAGACTAAAAGCGATATGAGAGAACGCAAACCAAATGGAATTAGAGGTTAAAAATATTATCTTGTCAACCTCAAAGCATCCGCGACCTTGAACAATTATTGTGTAGTATACTTGCCGACAAACTAATACAATAATGATAATCATGAAAATGGTGGGAAAGGAACGAGCGTCGCTCGTTCCTTTCCCACCCCCCCCTTATTCGATTATCATTATCAGATAATCAGCAAGAAAAAAGGGGTGTCTGATTGAATACAGTCCCCCTTTTGGCAGAAAGTGAGAAAAGAACTACCATTACTCACCTGCCAAACTGTGGGACAAGGATATAGTACTATTGCTTGGATACCAGAGGATTCAGGTAGTTGGGCGCTACCCTTAAGGCATGAAAGAATTACAAGTGGGGAAAGTCCAATCTCAAAAGCAATTTGGCAACTAAAACAGGTGTGTAAATATTTACCCACTAGACCGATTTCAGTTTGGGATAGTGAATATGGATGCGCGCCTTTTGTCTTAAAAACTGCCAATATTCCCGCAGATATTCTCGTTCGGTTGCGCTCAAATCTGTGTTTATGGGGTGAACCTGAAGCTTATTCGGGTAAAGGACGACCCAAAAAACACG
>NZ_JABXKJ010000218.1:0-41410 GCF_017115085.1 Nostoc sp. NMS7
ATTGATTCAACAATCGCTAATAATTTTTGCTTACCGCAACTTATTGAGCGGATACCAAATATAGTTCCTTCTGCAAACTTCTTAACAATCCCTGCTTGACCAACTAAATGTTTGCTACCATTTCCACGAACGATAAAAACATCTTCAGCTTTGACTAAATATTGTTGTGCTTCTTCGTGACTCATTGGTACTGGCTTAGAGTCAGTGCAATCTATCTGACCATCTCTGATTGCTGATAGCCTTATGCACTTAATTCCTGATGCTTGCTCAGTTCCCCTGATAGATTTTCCATTCTTAAGATTTGCACGTCCTACTAACTTTTCTATAGAGATGCTACTTTCTATATAATTATCAAAAATTTGTCAGCAGTAGGCGCTTTTGACCTTTGAAAATTGCGGCTAGTGCAGCATTAATAGCATTTCGTTGATAGTAGCGCAGTGGTTTATCTGGAATTGGATAAAACGGAGTTAACAGTTTTTCTGCTATGTCTGTTCTAATTTGCTCCTTCGCTTCCCCAGTTAATCGTCGCCAAAGTTCATCAGGACTGGGAAACGATTCCATCACATCAGACTGCTTACCCGTGATGAAATCAAACTCTACAATTCCTTGTCCGTTAGTGGAGTAAGCAAACTTTACCCCTAGAAGATTGGCATAGTCTATTGCCTGTTCCAGTCCCTCATCAGGAGTTTTATGTTTCCTTTTTGCCTCTACTATCGCCAAGGGAAATTCTCCATTATATAGCAGCAAATAGTCTGCAAATTTCCGTTTGCCACGAGGTTGGCGCTTATTTTTCGGGCGAATCTTGCCATCAGTAAAGTAATACTGCTCATAGTAAGCATGGGATTCTCTCTCCCATCCTGCATCCTTTAACTTCGGCTCCACATACTTACGGCAAGTATTCGCTTCATTGCTCATTTATTATTTTTCTTGACTTCATCGTTTACTTGTCCAATTTAACCGCCAACCTCTGATAAATCTCGTCCAACCACACCGGAATTACAAGCTTACCTGCATCTAAAGATGCGATCGCCTTTTTTCTGTCAAACTCCATAAGCTCAAGCGAACGCTCCTGCGCTTGGGACAACAACATAAACCGCTTACCTTTACCTGAAGTAAATAATTCCGGCTCCTGGTCTTTCAGCTTTTTCAGCGTGGTGCTGGCTATGTCAAAACTTAACCCCACAGATAGCCAATATGACATTGCAGCCAGTTCCAGCAAATTGGATTTTGAGTAATAAATACTACGTCCTGTCCCCGTATCACTGATTACAGGAACAATCACCCCCCTCTCTCGCCAATACTGTAGCTGACGAAGGGTGCAGCCTGTGATTTCAGCAGCTTCCTTGCTTGTAAAAAATGTCTCCTGCATACAATTTATTTTACAGAAGACTTGTTTAATACAAATATGTTAGTATTAGACAATATTGTTTTAAACCGATGAGCCAAATCACTATTCAGTGTCGTCTTGTAGCCTCAGAATCATCACGCCAGCAACTATGGAAGTTGATGGCAGAGCTAAATACGCCACTGATTAATAAACTATTGCGTCAGGTAAATCAACACCCAGAGTTTGAAACTTGGCGACAAAAGGGTAAACACCCCACTAGTGTTGTCAAAGAACTCTGCCAACCTCTAAAAATTGATCCTCTTTTCATTGGTCAGCCTGGACGGTTTTATACGAGTGCGATCGCATTGGTGAATTACATATATAAATCATGGTTTGCCCTGATGAAGCGATCGCAGTTCCAACTAGAAGGTAAAAATCGCTGGTTGGAAATGCTTAACAGTGATGTTGAATTGGTAGAAAGTAGTGGTGTCAGCTTAGATAGTCTTCGCACTAAAGCTGCTGAAATTTTGGTTCAATTTGCTCCTCTCAATACTGCTGAAACTCAATCAACGAATGGGAAAAAAGCTAAAAAGCGCAAAAAAGCTAAAAATTCAGATAGCAAAAGTTTATCAAAGAATTTATTTTAGAATTACCGCAACACAGAAGATAACTTGACTCGTTGCGCCATCAGCTATTTACTCAAAAATGGTTGCAAAATCAACGAGAAAGAGGAAGACCCTAAAAAATTTGCTCAACGTCGCCGTAAACTTGAAATTCAGATTGAACGCCTCAGAGAACAGCTAGAAACACGAATTCCCAAAGGTAGAGATTTAACATCTGCCAAATGGTTAGACACTATTATTGTTGCCACTTATAACGTTCCAACAAATGAAGCCGAGGCAAAATCTTGGCAAGACAGCCTTTTAAGGCAATCTAGCAAAGTACCTTTCCCGGTAGCTTACGAAACCAGCGAAGACATGACTTGGTTTAAAAACCAGTTTGGGCGCATCTGTGTAAAATTCAAATGTTTGAGTGAGCATAGTTTTCAAGTGTATTGTGATTCTCGCCACCTTCACTGGTTTCAACGCTTCCTAGAAGATCAACAAATTAAGAAAAATAGCAAAAATCAACACTCCAGTAGCCTATTCACTCTGCGTAGTGGGCGTATTGCTTGGCAAGAAGAGGAAGGCAAAGGCGATCCTTGGAATGTTAATCGCTTAACCCTCTACTGTTCTGTAGATACCCGCCTATGGACTACTGAAGGAACCAATCAAGTAAGAGAAGAGAAAGCCGAAGAAATCGCTAAAATTATTACCAATACAAAAGCCAAAGGCGACCTCAATGAAAAACAGCAAGCCCATATAAAACGCAAAAACTCTACCTTAGAGAGAATTAATAACCCTTTTCCTCGCCCCACTAAACCTTTATATAAAGGACAATCCCATATTCTTGTTGGTATTAGCCTCGGCTTAGAAAAACCTGCAACGCTAGCGGTAGTAGACGGCACTACAGGTCAAGTAATTACCTATCGCAACATCAGACAACTACTGGGTGATAATTACAAACTGCTAAATCGACAGCGACAGCAAAAGCAGTCTTTATCCCACCAACGCCAAATAGCCCAAATGCTTGCTGCACCAAATCAGTTTGGAGAATCGGAGTTAGGGGAATACATTGACAGATTACTGTCCAAAGAGATTATTGCGATCGCCCAAACATACTCTGCTGGAAGTATTGTTCTACCCAAATTGGACAATATGCGAGAGCAAGTTCAGAGTGAGATTCAAGCCAGCGCCGCAGTTCATGCTTGTTATAAGCCTCTGTACTGTGTAAATTTGGGTTAGTTTGACTGCTGTTAAACAGTCTTGCTTTCTGACCCTGGTAGCTGCCCACCTTGATGCTGCTGTCCCTTGCGGACAGGAATAAGGTGCGCCCCCAGTAATAGAGGTGCGGGTTTACCGCAGTGGTGGCTACTGAATCACCTCCGACCAAGGAGGAACCCACCTTAATTATTTTTTGGCATGGTAAAGCGGGGGCGATTTCTCTGGGACTCCTGCCAAAACTTTAAATCGCTTGTTTAATAAGGTTTATAGCCTTTCATGTGTCAGTTGATTTACTTTTTTAAGTATTAACTGACGGGCGGTTTTGGGAGACGTGACAAAAATGCCTTCATAACTATTGGTAAATCAAGGGTTTGAAGCGCAGAGTTTCAACACCCCTCCCAACTAGAGGCGGGTTGAAAGCTTCCTTTATCCCCATAAAGCTTTTGTGGGATAACAATTTTTTTGGGGAGAGTTTTACAAACTTCTCTTAAAAATAGGTGGGTTGAAAGATTGGTAAAAGTCATGGAATTCTTGGACTAATGGGACAAAAAATTGTCAACTTACAGCAATTTTCATTTCTTTGAACCACAAATCCTCGTAGGGGGGTAAGGTCTTGCGCCCCTAGCACGTGGTCTATTTACCTGAAAATAGCTATAAAAAAATATTGTCAATTTTCTTCCGCCTATAGGATAGAGAAGATTGCAGGTAAATTAGGTAACTATATTACGAAACGTAAATATCCTCCAAACTCTTACTATTGAGAAATGACAAATGACGACCCTCTCTGGTCAAAGACGCACTTTCGTTCACCAGTACAGTTTATTTGCGCCGACATCCTTAGTTGATAAGTCATGCATTGTTAAACTGGTATTGTGACCACAGCAGTTCATCTTTGATATAGCTGATCCAGAATGCCTAATGGACATTAATTTGTTAAAAATGACATTAATCTGTTAACAGTGACAAATAATTAGTTAATGTACACAACACGACACCAAAGGATGTCTCACCCAAAACATCAAATTCCATGACTTTTACCAATTACCCAATTACGCCGGAAAAACCGGGCTAAAGCTGATTCTTCTAAGGATAGATAAATTGGGCGTCCGTGCGGACAAGTACGCGGGTTGCGAGTGCGTTGCCAATTATCTAAAAGTATCTGCATTTCTTGCTGGTTCATGGGTGTACCGTTACGAATGGCACTGCGACAGGCAACGGCTACTTGGGCTGTTTGTAAGTCGCCCCCCAAACTAAGTTCTAAAATTGCTTCTGCACAATCATCTCGCTGTTGCAAAGGTGCGGGGATGTTACGAACTGCCCAAAGTTGTTCGCCAAAGGGTTCTATTTCTAAACCGATGCGTTCTAGTTGCGATAGTTGCGCTGGCGACAATTGATAAAGAATTATTGGCGGTTCGACGGGGACAAGTTGCCAATTATCACACAATTGTTCATACAAAACTCGCTCATGTGCAATGTGCTGTTCCACTAACCACATACCACCTGAATGTTCCGCCACAATATAAGTGTTCCTAAGTTGAGCGATAGCCTTTAAGGAGTTAGGAGAGACGCGATTAATCGCGTTTGTACCAGGGTTAGGAGTTTTGGGATTTTGAGGATTGAAATTGTAACCGCCTTTGGCTTCTGCGGCTTTGAGTAATTTACTCACTCGTGTTGTGTGGACAGCTTCTTTAAGATTAGTAGAAGAAATGCTGAGTGCTTGGTTAATTGCTTGGGTAATTTGCTCTTGCCAATAAATGATTTCGTTGAGGTAAATTTCTGTTTTTGCGGGATTGCGATTCCAGTTAATTTGCTCCGGGGAAATGGCAAGATGTAAAAAACAAATTGGATAGCGATCGCGTGGTAATGTTCTATGAAATGCTGATAATATCGTTTGCTCTAGTTCCAGTGTCTTAACCATCCGTCCATTGATGGCTACACGTACCCAATCTGGACGATGACGATGAGTGCGATCGGGTAATCCTACCACTAAATTTAGTAAGGAGTTAGGAGAGACGCGATTAATCGCATCTGTACAGGAGTGGGGAGGGTTGGGGATTTCGAGTTTCACTTCTTGCAAGTCACCTGGTCGCACTTGCGGTAAAATCTGCGGTAGTAGCTGGCCAGTTGTGGCGGCAGGAGAGATGGTAAACCATTGACGGTCATTTTGCCATATCTGCCAGGTGACGTGGGGATGACATAGGGCAATTTGTTGAATTGTGGCTTGCACAGCTTTCATTTGCTGTGCTGCTGTGGGTAATCCTTGACGACGAGATGAATAATTGCCGAAAAGATGAGAAACTGTAACTACTGTACCAGGTGCGATCGCAGTTACTTCAACTTGCACAACTTCCCCACCATCGCCATAACTAATCCGCCATCCTAATTTCCCACCCACAGGACGACTCAAAATCTCCAAATCTGCCAGAGTCGTCAAACTGTGCAACGCCTCACCACGAAACCCTAAACTGTTAATTTTCCATAAATCATCACTAGAGCGAATTTTACTGGTGCTGTGGGCTGTGGCTGCTTGTTGCAAGTCATCTAAGTTCATTCCACAACCATTGTCTGCCACACGAATTCGCCATTGCTGCGGCCATAGAGAAACCACAATTCGCGTTGCACCTGCGTCTAGGGAATTTTCTATTAATTCCCGCACCACAGAAGCTAAAGAGTCGATTACCTCACCAGCTGTAATGAGATATACGACTTCTGTTGGTAGAGCTTGAATAGTAGATGCCATAAATTATAGTTTATAGCTTCTGGTAACACAAGGGTTCTGGATAACGCACATTTAATTTCTAGAAATGTCTTAAAGCTTTCTCTACACCAGCAGAAAAAATCAGTGATCGCAACATTAATTAACATTAAATCACCTGACTTTCTGCTTAACTCTAGGTGGTTGCTAATTACTATCCTTTATTGCCAAAACTTTAGGTGGTTCAGGTTTCAGCAAACCGTTTAACAGGGATGCGGGACGTTGAGTGTAAGGCCAAGCAAAAGCATGACGGAAAGCTGCATCTTGACAAGCTTGTAGTTGTTCAAAGTTAATAATGTCGTAAGTTAAGAGATTTTCATACTCAAACGGTAGACGCACATTGTGCAGCCCAGCGTTATCAGTACAGATAGCGATATCTACCCCAGCATCAAAACAACGGTCAAAAACTAATTTGAGTTGACGTATATCCTGCAAAGTACCAGTTTTTAGGTAAGTTGTCGGACAAACCTCTAAACATTGTCCGCGTTTAGCCACATCATTAAGTAACTCTGGATATAGTAGGGGAATTTGAATGCCATGACCAATCCGCATCAAATAGGGTAATAATTCTGGGTAACAACCGGCGGTGGTTTCATATAGATGTCCGGTGGTCTTAACGCCCAGCGATCGCGCATAATCATATAGGCTGATCCATTCTTCCATGCGATCGGCGTAATAGCTATCACCCCCTGCTACATCTACTGCACAGATATACTCTTTATTTTGGGCCGCCAAATCAACAATTGCCTTGTTCACCTGATATGGTAGGCGCGTGTGCATACAGAGAATTTGGCTAGTAACAATTGGATATTCTGGCTGGTGGCTAGCAAGTCCAACTACTTGCACAATTTCTGCCATCTTGTCAATTCTCTGTGATTGATTCAGATGCTCAGGTGTCCGTAAATAGGGAGTATAGCGCAGTTCCAGATAAGCCAAATTTTCAAAGATGTAAGCACCCCGCACCAAGCGATAGATAAAGTAAGGCAAAGTCTCCACAGTTTGTACACTTTCTACCAGAGTGTGTAATTCTAGATACTCATCTAGGGTATTGCGTGGGCGGGTATAAAAATCTTCAAATTCTGAATAGTCAGCAAAGCGGGAAATCAACTCCGAAGAATGTCGCTCAAAATATCGCCATAAAACTCGCGGTACGACCGAACCGCCTAGATGTCTATGTAATTCAGCATATAAAGCCATAGTGGTATTTTTAACTAAAAATTTCAATAATTGTAACAAAAACATCAGAATAAAAAATCTCTACTCAAAAACATTTAGCTCAGAGTTTTCCCACCATCTCGATTTTTCAACAAAGGCTCCAACCTAGATGTGGCGCAAAGGTCGGGATTTTATCCTGATTTTCCGAAAATCCAGCATTTATACCTCATTTAAGTTGAGAACCGTAGTTTTTGTCCTCACCCTAAATTGCTCTCCCAGATATGGGAGAGCGATTTTGAAATTCTGGCTCCCCGAATCCCAAATCTGGGATTCAGGGTTGGGGGATGAGGGCAAATCCTTTTCATCACCGAAGAACTACAGGTTTCAAGATAGACGCGGTTTAGATAGTATTTTGAGCATAAATCAACTTGACATCATTAAGATTAAATTGATAATATTAAGGACTTTAATTTTCGTGCTAGAGTGAATAAAACATTCATATTGTTGAGCAAGTAAAATATATTGCTATATTTTACTTTTAACTAAGCAAACTCCTGGCAAGGTTGGTATTAATTGAAAATTCAAGCGTTGGATGTCAAGGCTGGCGATCGGATTATTGCTTACTGCAACAACAAAATGCAAACCTGCAAGGTAAAACGCATTTTAGAACCCGGTCAAGCTAATATCACACTTTCAGTATTCACATCGGAGAATTATCGCGGTTGCTCAGTTTCATCTGTAGTCCGCTTCCGAAGCAACGCCTTAGTTGATTTGGTAAGTTAAAAATCAACTAAATATTCCATCTCAAAAATCTCTCTAGCTCTTGTCCAGCCTCAAACTGGATGTAATTTTATAGAAGGTATCTACGCGCAGCGTCTCGTAGAGAAGTGCGGGCTACGCCAAAACAGATTTAAATCCGTTAATTGTGGCTGGGTGATTTTTCATAAAAGCGCCCTCACACTACAGGAGTGCAGGCGATATCACTTTTGGAAGAAAGTGATCATATACTCATGCTCCACCAAAAAAGGCAAGAGCTAGACTTAAAGTAACTAAAATTTTTCTTAGTACAGCATTTCATAGTTCGTAGCGAATTCTCTTTGGAAAAACTCTGCGAGGGCAGTCGCTCATGGGGTTTCCCCAAGACCCTTACAGGTGAAGCTCTCTACGAGACGCTGCGCGTAGCTTGCTTACCTCACCCTCAATCCCTCTCCTGATAAAGGAGAGGGAAGCTAGAGGCAAGATGAAGGAAGTTTTGCTATTTTATTTAATCCACGTTCTTAAGAACAAGCCGCTTCTCTACGAGACGCTCCGCGAATGCGTCTACGCATTACTAAGATAATCCTGCAATTGATGGCTTTTGTTATTTCTTTTTCACATCACGAGCCATATTCAGGTAGTAGTCGTCAAGTTTGGCATTAGGAGGACGACTGTTAGTGGTGGGAATTTTAGCAGTGTTATTCTGAACCTTTTCAATTGGCTGTTTAGCAGAAGCTTCCTTTATACCTTGCACCTCATCAGATTCCAAGAAATAACCAGAGTTAGTAAATCCGAACAGCTGGGCAAAAAAACCAAATATATTTCCGAAAAAATTAGAAACGCTTTGGAATAAAACACCAAACAAGCCTTCAAAACGAAGGAACAAGTTCCGAATAATTTGAGGTAGACGAAGCATGACAGCACCTTCAATGATTGCCTATTATCATTGTGACTCAATTGCGATCGCATCAATCTGGCGATCGCAAAAATCTACCAGTGGGTAGGCATAGCCCCAATAATAGGAGTTTGTGCAGTTTAGATAATGGCGGCAGAGGGCAATAGCTACGATGATACTGTTCAATATTAGTTTTCTTGAACCAGCAAAACCGACTTCACGGGACGCTTGATAGAATTTCCCTCCAAATCAACCTTCCCGTAAAAGGTTTTGCCATTGTAATAAAGGGAAGACGAACTTCCCCCATCCAGATTCATCGCTTTATCAGCACCAAGAGTTTTCATCAAATCAGCTAATGCTGGCAAGGATACCCCATTAGCGGGAGCCGAGGGTTTTTGAGCTACCATAACTAAAACAACGCTGCCATCACGGGTAATACCTACGGCAGTTCTGGCATTGGGTTGGTTGCTGCCAAGTGCATCTCGTTTATTGGCAATATCCACAAAGCCCTCTTTTACTAACGTGAGTTCTGGTAACAGGCGTGGGCCTGCACCTATAGCATCGACTAACTGACAACCTGCTGGTGGTGACTCACTATGTAAAGCAATCGAATAACTGATAGTTTGCCCACATAAGTAGCGGCGGAATTCTGTGCGATTGAATATTTGACTCAGATAAGGTTTTAAGTTGGGATTGTTCACCAGACGCTCGTTTTCCTTGGGGTTAGCTACCAACTTCCCTTGTCGGACAATATATGATGTAGATTTTTGGTTAACTGGGTCAAAAAAGCCTGCGTTCAAAATAGCTACGGCTCGATGCTTCTGGGCAAATTCCTCTACAGTAGCTACCTTCTGTGATAGTGCAGGAGTTACCAAAAATCTGCTATTAGCTGGAATCAACAGGATATGAGCTATGCTTTGGGGCAAAGTGCGCTGGAAGTAGCGAATAGTTTTTGGTGGTGAAGATGCAACAGTCGGTATTGACGGTGTTGAGGAACGCAAATTCAACCATAACGCCATTGCCAAACTAATTAATATCAAACTCAGTAGTTTAATTTTTCTCACTTTTAAACTTACGCGATCGCGGCAAACAGTTGCACATTGTACCGCAAAACTTGATCGAATTTTGGAACGTCTACACATCGACACTGGAATTGCTTTAGTATTACCGGGATATAGAATTTTTACGACTTACCAGGGTAGCTATGACCGTAAACAGACATCAAATACAGGGACTAACAGCTTTTAATTGTACGGTTCTCGACTCAAATACTTTTGAAAACTTAATGATTTAGGCAGGGTATCAATCTCAGGTAGCGCACCTGCACAATCTAATAGAATAAAAGTATGGTGGATTCATAACGAATACCCAAGAGTCGAGTCCGTATATAGTCCAGACAAGAGAATAGTGATAACGGCGTATCATATTAACTAATATTTTTTATTTCTATTAACCAATTTCCAACGTGGGCAGAAAGTTTTAGTTGATAGGATTTTTGTAGTCTGTAATATTTTCACCACCAAAATTAATTAGCCATCTCCTATAACTGATTCCAGTTCTGGAGAGAGTAAATGTATGTCTCTGGATGTTGAGGCAGGCAAATACACTGTAAATTGAGTACCTCTGCCTAACTGACTGTAAACATTGACAAAACCACCGTGATTTTTAATGATACCCAACGTCGTAGAAAGTCCTAAACCTGTACCTTTGCCTACCTCTTTGGTGGTGAAAAATGGTTTAAAAATCTGTTCTTGGACTTCCGAGGACATCCCCATACCAGTATCCGTCACCACGATCGCAATATAAGAACCCACTTTGGCATCAATATTTATCTGAGCTGAATGTTCACCAATTACCACATTTTCTGCTACAATCCTTAAAATGCCGCCATTGGGCATGGCATCGCGGGCGTTGACTAGTAAATTTATCAGCACCTGATACAGTTGAGTTATGTCTCCACGGACGTACCAGAGATTTTTGGGAATATCTATCTGGCAGGTGATCGATTTGGGGAATGTTTGAGTGAGAATTTGCTCAATTTCCTCTATTAAAGGCTGAATTTGCACAATTGTCCGTTTTCCTTCAATACCCCGTGCAAAAGACAAAACTTGCTTGAGCAAATTAGCGCCGCGTTTAACATTATTTTCTAAAGTTTGCAATATTTGCTGACTCTGCTGATCGGGCAATTTCTTTTGCAACAGTTGAACTGACATTAAAATTGGGGATAATATATTGTTGAGGTCATGGGCAATACCAGAAGCGAGAGTGCCGATACTCTCCAAACGTTGCGATCGCAGAAGTTGAGCTTCCACTTGTTTTTGCTGGGTTATATCTCGCATCAGTGCCAAATGCCTGAATGTCCCATCAGATTCGTTACGCAGTGGTACGGCATGAGTTTCTATGTAGCGGCGGGTGCCCTTAAATCCCACGATTTCAAACTCCAAAGTCCCCTTGTTACCTTGGCAAATACTTTTATGCAAGTCTGCAAAGGCTGCTCTATACTCTGGTAGAATTACGGCATCAATTGGTTTACCAATCAAGACATCAGCACTTTCCACTTCCATCATTGCCAGCCCTTCTGCATTAATTTCTAAAAGGGTGCCATCCCTGGCAATTAACTTGATGCATTTTGGTTCTGCATCTATCATCGCTCGTAAATGATTTTCGCTTTGGCTTAGAGCCAGTTCTGTCTGCTGAAGTTGCCTGATATAACGCCGCAACAAATCAGACAGCAGCACCACTAGCATTAAATCGACAATAGCAGCGATAAAAAATGTAACTATCGCCTTTTGGGAACTTGCTTGTGACTCCTGCATTCCCTGCTGTAATAAATTTTGCTCCACCTTTAAAGAGTCGTGAATCAGCTGTTGGATCTCTTTGCCAATTTGCTTGTCTTTATCAGATAAGATTTGCTGCCGATGTCTGCGGTAAATTTCTTGTTGCAGAATGTTGAACCTGTTGGTAATTTTCGGCTGCTGCTTTTGATGGTTATCAGCAGTTAATTTGCTGAGAATCTGAATATTGCTATTAGTTTGTTGATTGGCTGCAAGATAAGTTTGTAAATCATCTGCATCTGCTCTAATTAGGTAATTACGTTGTGCAGTTTCAGGATCTTTGAGTCGAGATTGGATACTTTCAAGCTGGGTAATAATTTCATCGGAGTATGTCACCCATTGCTGGTTGTGAATCAGGTTAGCAGTGTTGCTATATAAGACTAGAGAATTAGTAAATACAAGTGCGAATGCTAGGATG
This sequence comes from Nostoc sp. NMS7, assembly GCF_017115085.1. GTDB lineage: Bacteria > Cyanobacteriota > Cyanobacteriia > Cyanobacteriales > Nostocaceae > Nostoc. The sequence goes on from NZ_JABXKJ010000218.1 coordinate 11,964, forward strand.
AATATTGCTTTCAGCTTTGGAACTTGATACCATTTTTTGAGCATGCGATCGCCCTTTCTGCCGCACATCAGTTAAGATTAAAGATTAAAAACAAATACTGAGAATATTTTAAGGATCTTGAGAACATAGGTAATAAAATACAATCTGTTAAAGTTGTAAATATTTAAATTTTTGGTGATAATTCTTTATACATAATAGTCACAAATAAATCCGCTAATTTTTAATATAAATTCATTTTTAGCAATAGTCTAGCCAATGCCGTTTGGAAATCAACGATACAGCCTCTGATCCAGAGCGTTGATAATTATCATCATCAATGCTGCTAAAAATGTCTTTAATCAAGCCTGTCATCAAAGGACTTCTATCTCAGAAAGAAAAAACTCAACATAACGCTCGGTTCCAAACCCCCAGCCTGGACTTAGGGACTGACAAATAAAAAAATACTTAACAATTTCTTGTGGGGTGGGCGTCTCGCCCGCCTGTAGCCCAAGGCGGGCAAGATGCCTACCCCACAAGATTGGATGGATTAGTGAATACCAGCTACAAGGAAGGATTACCACCACTGGTTCTGAAAGTTGAAAACTTCAATTCATCCCGAATGCTATTGGTATCACTATACAGGTTTGTCACTCTAAAATCATTACTTGAACAGCTAATATCTGGAGATTTTTTTCCTTGATAGCTGACTTGAGTTGATGTACCGAATGAAACAGATTTTGGACATGGCTTATATGGTAATTTAGACAGTGGTTGAGCTGCTAAAATGTCATTAAAAAATTTTATAGCTGTGTTCACTTTGATTTCACCTGCACCTTTCCTATTGCAAACAGTGTAAGTTGCCTTTCCTGATGGCAATACGCGAATTGTATACTGGCAAGTATTCGTAGAACCGCTATTAATAATAACTCCTGGCTCTTGAATAATTGCAGTTTGTGCAACTGTTTTCAGGGATAAAACACATAAAGGTGTAGCTAACAAGACTGAAGCCAAGCTAATTTTATAGAAGTTAAAAACTTTCATTATCACCTCACATTGATTTTTTTAGTTATTTAGACAGGTACTAACTGATTTGAAATATTTGGTTACAAAAAAATGGGTGTAATATAGCTGCTCTATTTAGCGGTATCTAGCGGTTCCCTTGAGTACGATAGTCTGATATGACTGTAATTGTCCCAACAGGGGAGTACGGATAAATCCTGATGTTTTTTCAGTAGTTAAAATCGCTTCGGTTTGAACAGTAGTTTCTTTAGTCCCGATAACTAGGTTGATAATTGGTAAAAGGAAGCTCAGTTTGACTATATTTCCTCCCAAGTCAGGGTTTGGTGGTTTGCTAATAATTACCGTCACAAGTGTACCGATATCAGTAGCCAACGTCTTAATTTGATCACCACTGAAATGCTGGGAAATGTTTTGACTTCTGTAATCAAGCTGTGAAACCCCATTGAGAATCGAATACTTGATGTAAATACCTTCGCCCTTAAGTTCAAACTCATTTGGTCGTTGCACAACAATTGCTTGTGCTGGCTTTGGGGATTTGGTCATCAAAAAAGATAGCAGTGATGTCGTGGTTAACCCAGTCACAAAGGTGAGAGCAGTTTTGAGAATTCGACGGCGGGACGAATTGACGGATATATCTTTAAGGTTAGGGTTCATAATTGGGAAATCCCCAAAGTCAAATTATTTCTATACAATTATCCCAAAAAAATTATCCGATTGTAGTGACAAACTGATAATTTTTTGATGATTAGGATAAGCATCTCTTATTTAAGGCTGATAAGTGCTAATCTCAACCATTTGTAAATATATATTTATCTTTCTAGAAAGATAAATATAAGTTAGAGACTGCGATCGCGTCTGTTAACTTTTGCCCATTATACTCATCGTTTTCAACATCAATAAACGTGAGTTGAAGTCCCGCTAGTTCATAATTTGACGCTAAAATTTAGATTCAATACCATGAAAATTCATGCTCCCATTTATCTACAAATTTATCAGCGCGAAATAGCGCTTCGATCATCATTTGTCTAAATTGATCAGCCGCACTCACAATATCAAGGTGACATTTAATATCCCAGGCGCTTCAATTGTGATTTTTCGCAGATCGTTCCAGGTTTTAAGTAAGTGGGCGGGAAAATTTCCAAGTATGTAACGAAATGTAAATTCAGCAGATACGTGACAAATTAGTTATTTTACCAGCTAGCTGTGCTACCCTAGCAAATTCAAAACAGCGAGATTATTCGAGAATTAGCTTGACATGATTCCAAGAATATGTTGATAATTATAGTTTGTGGAAACTTTACTTCTTAATATAAGCTCTTGGCTAACGTCATTGTCATAGGTGCCCAATGGGGCGATGAAGGAAAAGGTAAAATAACTGACTTACTCAGCCGTTCGGCAGATGTTGTGGTACGTTACCAAGGGGGTGTGAATGCTGGACACACGATTGTAGTCAAAGGTCAGACCTTTAAGCTGCACTTAATTCCCTCTGGTATTTTGTATCCAAATACCGATTGCATAATCGGCTGTGGAACAGTCATTGATCCACAGATTTTGATCGCAGAACTCGACCAACTAAAAGAATTAAATATTTCCACTGACCACCTGCTGATATCTGAGACAGCCCACGTAACCATGCCTTATCATCGGTTGATTGATCAGGCATCCGAAGAACGACGGGGAACCCATAAGATCGGCACAACAGGTCGGGGCATTGGGCCGACTTATGCGGACAAATCTGAACGTATAGGGATTCGGGTTTTAGACTTAATGGACCCCGATGGGCTACGTGAGCAGTTGGAGTGGACGATTAATTATAAAAACGTCATTTTAGAAAAGCTTTACAACTTGCCGCCTCTAGATCCACAAGAGGTGATTGAACAGTATTTGGGATATGCAGAACGCTTGCGGCCTTATGTTGTTGATACATCGTTCAAAATATCTGATGCGATTGGGCGACGACGCAATATTTTGTTTGAAGGCGCACAAGGTACGCTCCTGGACTTAGATCACGGAACTTATCCCTATGTCACCTCCTCTAACCCGGTGGCGGGGGGGGCTTGCGTTGGTACTGGGGTAGGCCCGACAATGATTGATCGGGTAATTGGGGTGTCGAAAGCCTATACAACCCGTGTGGGAGAGGGGCCATTTCCCACGGAATTGCATGGAGAGTTGGGAGAATTGTTGTGCGATCGCGGTGCCGAATTTGGCACAACCACCGGACGCAAACGGCGTTGCGGCTGGTTTGATGCCGTGATCGGTCGCTATGCCGTGCGAATTAACGGCATGGATTGTATGGCGTTGACCAAACTGGATGTTCTTGATGAATTAGAGTCAATCCAAGTTTGTGTCGCCTATGACATAGATGGCGATCACAGCGAATATTTCCCCACCAGTTCCCGTAAATTTGCCAGATGTCGCCCCATCTACAAAACCTTACCAGGGTGGCAAGTCTCAACAACTGAATGCCGCACCCTAGAAGACTTGCCACCGCAAGCACTGGACTATCTAAAATTCTTAGCCGAATTGATGGAAGTCCCGATCGCGATCGTCTCACTTGGAGCAAGCCGCGATCAAACCATAATTGTCGAAGACCCAATTCACGGTCCCAAACGCGCTTTATTGCATCCCGACGGCACACCCGCTACCCTGCTTAGTGCTTAAATTGGTCATTAGCTAATGACCAATGACTAATGACTAATGACAAATGACAAATGACAAAGGACAACTTCTATGGCTATTACAGTCGAATCTCTAAAACGTCCAGAAGGCAGCAAGCCCAGAGCTTTGCGTCGTTCAGGACTCATACCTGCCAATTTGTATGGTCATAAAGGTACAGAGTCAATTTCTTTGACCATTGAGGCCAAAACTGTTGAGCGCTTGCTCAAAAGAGCTTCAGTGAACAACACCTTGATTGATTTAAACGTGACTGATATACCTTGGCGCGGCAAAGCCCTGCTGCGGGAACTTCAGATTCATCCAGCAAAAGGTACCCCTTACCACCTCAGCTTTTTCGCGGTTGCAGGCCACGGCGACACCACTGTAGAAGTTCGGTTCCGTTTTGTGGGAACTGCTATTGGTGTTAAACAAGATGGTGGTGTGTTAGACACCGTAATCACTGAATTGCAAGTGAGTTGTGCGCCAGAAAATATCCCAGATGTAATTGAAATCGATGTCACTAACCTGCAAATGGGAGACAGCTTGAGTATTGGTGATATAGTTTTTCCTGAAGGTGTAACACCTCTAGCTGAACCAGAGCGACTTGTTGTCAGCGTTTTGCCACCGCAAATTAACGCTGAGGATAAGATTGAGGCAGAAGCCGAAGCAGTTTCTTAAGCTAGGTAAACTGTGTAATAATTCTTGATCATGCCAGGGGAGAACTCCTGGTTTTTTTGTATTTAAAGAACAAAGAAAAGAGATGACAGAAGTGACTCTTCCAGCTTTAATTCAGCAAATGTTGCAGCCGGGATTTTATCCCCATCCGGTAACAGAACCCATTCAACTAATTCAAACCCACATTTCTTATGTGCTGTTAACTGGAGATTACGCTTATAAGCTGAAAAAACCTGTGAATTTTGGCTTTTTGGACTTTTCCACGTTGGATAAGCGGCAGCATTTTTGTCAGGAAGAGTTGCGGTTAAATCAACGCGGTGCCGGTGAACTGTATTTAGAAGTTTTGCCGATAACTTTGGTAGGGGAGCAATACCAGCTAGGGGGAACGGCTGAGGCTGTAGAATACGTGCTGAAAATGCGCCAGTTTCCTCAAGAATCGCTATTAAGTTCACTTTTTGAACAGGGGAACTTAAATGAGTCACATTTAGAAGAGTTGGGACGGGTGGTGGCTAAATACCATGCCGAAGCACAGACGAATGATTATATTAGCAGTTTTGGTGAAGTACCAAAAGTTCGGGCTGCAATTGACGAGAATTATCAGCAAACTGATAAATATATTGGTGGTCCGCAGACTCAGGCGCAATTTCTCGAAACAAAGCAATATACAGATAACTTTTTTGCCGAACGTCCAGAATTATTCGCTAGCAGAATTCAGAACGATTATATTCGTGAATGTCACGGAGATTTACACCTGAGAAATATTGCGCTGTGGCACGACAAAATCTTGCTGTTTGATTGCATTGAGTTTAATGAGCCGTTTCGCTTTGTCGATGTGATGTATGATGTGGCGTTCACGGTGATGGATTTAGAAGCGCGGCAACGTCAAGATTTGGGTAATGCGTTTTTGAATGCCTACGTAGAGCAAACTGGAGACTGGGAAGGCTTACAGGTGTTGCCTTTGTATTTAAGTCGTCAGGCTTATGTCCGGGCTAAGGTAACTTCATTTTTGCTAGATGATCCGAATGTACCCGCGACGGTAAAGGAAGAAGCGACAAAAACCGCCTCTGATTATTACAAACAGGCTTGGGATTACACTAAACCAAAGCTGGGACAAGTAATTTTGATGTCCGGGTTGTCGGGTTCTGGTAAAAGTACCACAGCAAGGGGTTTAGCTCGTCAATTGGGAGCAATTCACCTTCGTTCGGATGCAGTGCGGAAACATTTAGGGGGAATTTCTCTGTGGGAAAAGGGTGGCGATGATTTGTATACACCGGAGATGACCGAGAAAACTTACACACGGCTGTTGGAATTGGGAATTATACTGGCTAATCAAGGTTTTTCGGTGATTTTGGATGCCAAGTATGATAAACAGCAGTTACGGCAAGATGCGATCGCTCAAGCTACGAAACACCAACTTCCTTTTCAGATTATCCAATGCACAGCACCCCTGGAAGTTCTAAAAGAGCGTTTGAACAATCGCACTGGTGATATTGCTGATGCCACCGCCGATTTATTAGCCTCACAAATTAAACAAGCTGAACCTTTCACTGAAGAGGAACAAGCCTACGTAAAGATTTTGGATACAACTCAACCACAACAGGCACAATTAAAAGCAGTAATTCCCCAATAGCTTTTTTTACTCTATGGCAGACAAAAAGAACGACTTTTTCAGTATTTCTCCCAGTTTCTTTTCTCAGCTGTTATTTGGGGCATTTTTAATATTTATATTAATAATGACCGGCTCCGCACCAGCCCTGAGCATCTTCTTAGGTATCACCGGGGGTTTCATCTTAAGCTGGATCACAAGTGTAACCAATAATAGCACCGAGGCTCCAACTGTAGCCTCCTCTGATGGTGTGGATACAGCATTGAAATACTGGTTATTTTTCATGCTGGGCTTTGTATATTTGGGGTATCCAGCCCCCATGAGTATCTTGCTAGGTGGAATAGGCGCTTTAGCTGGAGGCTGGATTACTGCTTGGTGGGGAAGTAAGGAACCAACTAGAACTCAGTTGCTAGTTGAAGAGTCAGAAGAGGGCGAAGTTGAACTAACGAACGAGAGGATTAACAAACGGCAAACAAGAAGAAGCGCCCGCCGTTACCGTCGCAGTCCGGGAAATAGTTTCAATTTCAGGTTTTGGGAAAAGTAATAATTTGGGCATTGGGCATTGGGCATTGGGCAATAATGTTCTTCTTCCCCTGCTTCTTTCTTAGTCCCTACTCCTCAGCCCAGTCCCCATTCCCAATGCCCCATTCCCCATTCGCATTATGTTTTTATATCTATCCAAATTACTACCACTATTTTTTTATCCACTGGGATTAGCCTGTGTCAGCTTGGTTGTAGCATTAGTAACGTTGTGGAAAAGACCGCGTACTGCGGCGATCGCAATTGCTTTTGCCCTAACTTTATTGCTATTTTGTAGTAATGCTTGGATAGCTAAATCATTAGTGCGATCGCTAGAATGGCAAAATCTCCCACCCGCGCAAATACCAGTTGCAGAAGCGATTGTGGTTTTAGGTGGCGCAACTAAATCAGCTTTTCCCCCAAGACCGACTGTAGATTTGAGTGAAGCAGGCGACCGCGTGATTTATGCCGCACAACTATATCGCCAGAAAAAAGCGCCTATAATCATTCTCAGCGGAGGTCGCATTGATTGGCGTGGAGGTGGTTCACCAGAGTCGGCAGATATGGCAACAATACTTACATCTATTGGTATTCCATCTGAGGCGATTATCCAAGAACCTGAATCTCTGAATACTTATCAAAATGCAGTGAATGTCCGAAAAATTTTGTCATCTCGTGGCATTCGTCAGGTATTATTAATTACTTCCGCAATGCACATGCCGCGATCGCTTCAGATTTTCCAGCGTCAAGGAATTAATGTAATTCCTGCACCGACTGACTTTCTTGTGAGTGAAGGTGAGTTGCAAGAACTCGGCAGCACTCCCAAAGCCGCTATACTAAATTTATTACCTGATACCGACAACTTACACCAATTTACCAGCGCTTTAAAAGAGTACATTGGTTCTTTTATCTATCGCTTACGCGGTTGGCTTTAATCAAGTTAGGAGTTCTTAGAAAGTTAGGAGTTAGGAGTTATGAGTTATTAATTATAAACTAGGGTAATTGCCTGAATTCAAAACTCCATATTCTGTACAGACGCGATGAATCGCGTCTCTCCCCACTCAATTAACTTTATGTCTAAAAATTTACCTTATATTATGCCATCTCCTCAACCTCAAGTTGAGGAAGCTTTTGCCTCTTACCAAACAACCCACCAGTTTTACCACGAAGTTCGTTCACGGTCAGAGTTTCAGCGTTATTGTGAATGGTATTATACAACAGCAGAGCAGCACCGCCAAGAGCTTAAAAGAATGCGCGGCGAACTGAATATTTTCCAGTGGTTTCGCCGCCGATAAGTGATTTATATGACCTCTAACTCATTTTCACGTAAATGGGCTTTAAACTTTTTACTAAACTGGACTACAAACGGCAAATTAGCGCTTACGGGTCTGTCTCGCCATTGGGTGGCAATACCTACTACATCGCCTTCAGTGCCTTTGATGTCAAAAGGCTGATTACGATGTTCAGGATGATGATACACTACTACCGACTCTTTAACGCGGACGCGATCGCCAACTTTCATAACAACATTTACACCTAGCATTAGCTTTTCCACAAGTATCTGCTACAAAATATATGATTAAATCGCTTAGAATTTGATTTAATCAGCTATTTCTTGACGCTTCATCGGGGTAAGACGGCGTATTTAACCCTCTGCGTCCAAGCAAGGCAGTGCGTTCTAGCGACTGCCGCACGTCTTAGGAATCCGTGCGTACTTTTTTAAGTTTTTTGCCGCGTTAATATCTATCGCCCTTACCCTCCATCTTTACCCCAAAAGCAGGGAAATGGAAGGAAATAAGCCGATATCAGATGTGCTTAGTACTTTGACAACATATCTAACCCTTTTATCTTGACTCTAGGATGTTCCCCAGGTCAACTCTTTCACCCATTTTTGTGCATAGCAGATGCACTGGCAATTTCTTCGCCAGTTTCCAGATTCCAGAGTTTGAGTGTGTTGTCCAATGAAGCAGAAATCACCTGTTTGCCATCGGGGGTGAGGGCTACTGCATTTACCCAATTGCTATGACCTGCAAGGGTGAGAAGTAAACTTCCGCCGGGGGAAATTAAGTTAGATGTTAACGGACGCAACCCTGATTTTCTTCTTAGGGGCAATACCCTGCGGTCAGCCTTCGTCTACATGAATTGCCCCTACCGTGTGTAGTTTTTTTTTAATGCAAAGGCACGCAGTGTTTTGCCAAGTAGTGCAAGATGTGATGTAAAGTTATGTGTGGTGCGATCGCTTCACAGTATCAGATCACCAGTTAAACCGTCACTCTGAATGCAGAAACTATCTTGAGTTATATCTTGCACCTGCCTATCCCGCCTGAGAATAAATTCTCAGGCTAATAGCCCAAGTCCACTAAGCGTGGACTACAACCATTATTTAGTACAGAACACCACAAAAAGGGTATGGAATTTAATAATTCGTAGGTTGGGTAGAACTTAAGTGTTACCCAACATCAAGTCTGAATATTTCGGAACCCCTTTTACAGTGACGTGTACTTAGTCTTCTTTAGAAGACTTTAGCTATAAGCCTCAGAATTCATTCTGAGGCGGTCGTGGGGACTGGTGCAAGTTCTGAGTTGAGCAACATCCCGATTGGAGTAGTTCCCATTACGACTGGAGTGGTTCCGGTTACGACTGGAGTGGTTCCGGTTACGACTGGAGTGGTTCCCATTACGACTAGAGTGGTTCTCGTTAAGACTGGAGTGGTTCCCATCACAACTGGAGTGATTCCCGTCACAACTGGAGTGGTTCCGGTTACAACTGGAGTGGTTCCCATTACGACTGAGATGACTAATATTTAAACATTGCTCATCAACATCCTAATTTTTGTGACTAACAATAGACAAGAAACCGACGATAGTTGTTACTGTAAGCTACTTCCCAGGCGGACACACTTGCTGCACTCTTTGGGGAAATTGCCGACACATCTGCTGGAATCCTTGAGGATTAATTTGCCACCAAGCAAATAATCCCATTGTACCCCCCACAAGCAACGCCAACACTACCCCCAGCCTTACCAAACCTTTACCCAGCTTAGGTTTTCTAATTAAAGTTGGTAGGATTATTGGGCTTGTAAATGGTTCCTCGGAAATATCCAAATCTAGATCCAAATCTAAATCCAAATCTAGATCCAAATCTAGCAACGATCGCGAACTTTCTGTCAAAGAAATAGGTTCTTCTAGTTCCTCTAGTTCCTCTTGTTCTTTTTGTATTTCTGCTTCTATAATCTCTTCTGGCAACGCCGGAGTCACAGGTACTAAGTATTCTGGGGAAACACGGTAATAAGTGAGAACAACCGACGTATTATCATGCCCATTTTTTTCGTTTGCCAAATTAATCCAGTTCGCAACAGCATCTTCAACTGTCAATTCACCTGTTAACACAGGTATTGCATAATTCTGCCAAGATTGTTCCACCCAGTTATTATCACTTAAACCATCAGAACACAGTAGTAATATGCCATCTTCTTCCACAATCAATCGCTGAACCTTGAGACGCAAAGATTCTGCATCTTTTGTCCCCAAGGCTTGAGTTAAAGCACTAGCATCTGCTCTCAAAATTGCTTTTCGATACAAGCTTTGACCAAGGCGTACCTCACGCGTTGCCACATCATCATCGACTGTGAGTAGCTGACAATAATTGCGAGTAATCCAATAGGCACGGCTATCGCCAATATTAGCCAAGTAAAGTTCATGGGTATTATTTGATTGCCAGCCAGTACTCGTCTGCACTCGTTGGGGAACTTGCACCGCCATGACAATAGTTGTAGCCATGCGTTCTTTGCCTTGGCGTTTTTGTTGGTTATTGCGGGCAGAAATCAGATTATTTATTACCCGCAAGCTTGCTTCTAATTGTTCCTGCAACAACTCTGGTGATACAAGTACAGTTTGTTCTGTTACCTCCGTTAGGAAGGCGCGAATTTGTAACTTTACAGACTGCACTGCCAACTTACTCGCAACTTCCCCGCCTTCATGTCCGCCAATGCCATCGCAAACAATCGACAAGTGAGGCAATAAAGGTTCATCTAAATCAGTTAAAGCATTGGGGTAGCAAGCATCTTCATTTTGCGCCATAACTGGGCCAATATCTGTGGAGCCTGCCACCTTTAGAACTAATGGCAATTCTGCCGCCGATGCCAGTAGTAAATTATTGAGTTGAATATTAATAGCTTCTAACTCAACCTCAGTTTCACACATCTGCTGGACTATATTTTCTAACCCTTTAGCTACTGATGCCTTTGCAGACGCTACCCAAAACCGCCAACACTGTCCTAGATTTTGTAAACTCAGCTTCTCATCTGCTGGTGTTTGGTAGAGTTCCAACAGGCGCACACACCAACCTTCGACTCTCAAATTATCTACTACCAGTAAACTGCGGCTAAGTCCCAATTCTGATAAAGGCGTCCAAAGTTGGAGAATTTGCCACAGCCAATAAACTTGTCGTACCGCCGTTGCTTGCTCCCATGCCTCAACAATAGTTGGATAGATATTTCCGGTCTCATCTATCGGCACATTTTCTAATAAGAGGATATCAGTTGTATCTCCCTCAAGGTAACAAGCAAACCCATAAGCCTGGGGCAAATGCAACCGCTCTTGATATAACCGTAGATAAGGAATTACTTCTTTTGGCAATTCTTCAGGTACATCTGGCGGCAGTCCCGGTTGAGTATCCAGCCAAATTTGGTGACTAATTACTTCGTATCTATCTGCAACCTTTGTACCTGCTGGGATTTGAGCAGACAATGAGCCAGTAGCCCAAAGATAGCGGTGAACTAAAGGAGTTTGGCAACTGGCACAAAAACTATCTCCCATAGGATTAATGGGGCTATTACAGCTTGGATTTATACAATAAACTATCAGTTGAGTAGAAATCATAAAAATATAAATTATAAGAAACCAATCAACTCATGAACTTCGATTAACTTTACCTGGCAATGACTTGAAAGCTAGAATAGACTGGATTTGTGTACCGCTAGCTACACCTTGTGACTGAAATTAATCAAAATTATTGGTAAAAAAACCAAGTTTTGCTTTTTGTAAATAACTTACGTCTGGCTGTATCTAATCGTAGAAATGCATTTACGTCAATGTAGAGGCTAAGAATGGCACTATGCCAAGTTTTACCTTAATCTGGCTTCTGGCAGGAGCAGTTCTGTGTCTAATGGAATTGTTCTTACCATCGGCGTTTGTCGCCTTCATGATGGGAGTTAGCGCTTTTGTGGTGGCGCTGCTGTCTGGAGTGGGTTTAGGAAGTGTATGGTTGCAAATTGTGGTTTGGCTGTTGGTTTCCACAGCACTAATCGTGCTTTCCCGTCGGTTTTTGCAACCGCGACAACGCAAATCTAAAATTCGGGATGCAGTCATAGCTGAAACCTTAACAGAAATCCTGCCTGGGAAAACAGGGCGGGTGCGGTATGAGGGAAATTCTTGGCAAGCAAGATGTGACGATGACAAATTTACTGTACCACCCCACCAAAGAGTTTATGTGGTTAGGCGAGAAGGTACTACCTTGATTGTGATACCAGAAAATTTGTTGAATTCTTAGTTATTGGGCATTGGGCATTGGGCATTGGGCATTGGGAATAAATTAATCTCTACTTCTTCATCTGCCCCACTCTTAACTTCTAACTCCAAACTCCTGGAGAGACGCGATTAATCGCGTCTCTCCAAACTCCAAACTCCTAACTTCCCTCCCCTTCCCTTTATTAAAAATCAGGAGATTCACAATGGAACAGTTCTTTTTACTAGTATTTTTAGCTCTTGGTGGTTCTGCAGTAGCAGGATCTGTGAAAGTTGTCAATCAGGGTAATCAAGCTTTGGTGGAAAGATTGGGTAGTTATAACAAAAAACTGGAACCAGGACTAAACTTTGTCATTCCTTTCCTAGATAGAGTTGTCTACCGCGAAACTATCCGAGAAAAAGTCTTAAATATTCCTCCCCAACAGTGCATCACCCGTGACAACGTTGGCATTGAGGTAGATGCAGTGTTTTACTGGCGCATCGTGGATATGGAAAAAGCCTGGTATAAGGTAGAAAATCTGGAGTCGGCAATGGTAAACATGGTGCTGACTCAAATTCGCGCCGAAATGGGACAACTAGAGTTGGATCAAACTTTTACGGCTCGTTCCCACATCAGTGAACTTTTATTACAGGATTTGGATGTTGCTACCGATCCTTGGGGTGTGAAAGTGACACGGGTAGAACTGCGAGATATTATTCCGTCTCAGGCGGTGCGAGAATCGATGGAATTGCAAATGTCGGCAGAACGACGCAAACGGGCAGCAATTTTAACTTCTGAGGGCGAACGCGAAGCTGCTGTTAATAGTGCTAGAGGTAAAGCGGAAGCCCAAATATTGGATGCAGAAGCTCGTCAAAAATCGACAATTCTGCAAGCGGAAGCTGAACAAAAGGCGATCGTTCTGAAAGCTCAAGCGGAACGTCAGCAGCAGGTTTTAAAAGCGCAGGCGATCGCAGAGTCTACAGAGATTATCGCCCAAAAGCTCCACACTAACCCCAATGCCAATAAAGCAGTAGAAGTTCTGTTTGCCTTGGGCTATCTGGATATGGGCGCGACGATTGGTAAAAGTGATAGCAGCAAAGTCTTATTTATCGATCCGCGCACTATCCCTGCTGCTTTCGAGGGTATGCGCTCCATTATCTCAAATGGTCAGGTTGACTCTAACGAGTTATTTCCTAAGCAAATACCAGGATTGGAAAATAACCGCCCTGGTTAGAAGTCTACGGTGTACACACAAGTCATCGAATTAGCCAAAACAAAACCTCAAAGAGTCCTGACTTTAATCCCTCTCCGAACTCACGGAGAGGGACAGGTTTTGCGTCTATGTTCTGGCAGCCCCAGACTTGAGTCTGTGGAAAAATAAAATGCAACATCAGATAAAATTCGTATAACTATTGAGCAATCCCAGTAGCTTGATTTATCTGGCATTGATTGCACAACCCAAAAAACTCTAGGGTGTGGTAAAAAACTTTAAACTTATGGCTGGATTCTAACTGGTTTTCTAAGTCATGAACGGGGCATTCATTAATCGGAATTGAGACACCGCATTGCAAGCAAGTAAGGTGGTGTTTGTCTTGTTGCGCTAGGCTATAGAGGGCTTCACCGTTAGCCAAATTCCGCACTTGTACCATGCCTTCGAGTTTTAAGGCATCTAGGGAGCGGTAAACTGTCGCTAAACCCATGCTCTGATTAGTGTTACGTAGTTCTACGTAAATATCCTGGGCGGAAATACCTTTTTTGATGGTTTTCAGGAGGTTGAAAATACGCTCTTGGCTGCGGGTGCGTATGGCTCTCATAGACAATTATTTAAATATGCCACTGTAGTTGAAGCTGTTAAATGGGCTAATTGATCAATTAACTTTAACCGCTTTGTAATCTTATTTTCACTCAGTTCGAGCATAAAGTTATAGTATAGCGATCGCAGCATTCACCAAAAGCCCGTGCAAACCAAGTATTTAGTCAAAATTTTCGTGACGCTTCGTCCTTCAGTCTTAGACCCTGCTGGTGTGGCTGTACAATCTGGTCTTCAGCAACTGGGATACGATAACGTTGACCAAGTGCGGATTGGTAAGTACATTGAACTCACCATCACCTCAACTGAGGAGAAAAAAGCGCGTCAAGACCTTGAGCAAATTTGTAACCAAATGCTCGCAAATCCCGTGATTGAAAATTACCGCTTTGAGATGATTGAGGTCGAAACCCAGACTGGAGTCTTTTAGCATTCGGGAGAAATTACGATAAACCCCATTTTGTCAATGAGTTAAAATACTCAAGACAAAAATGATCATCGTGTGGAGGAGAGGGAGAGTATGCGAGTGTCGGTCGTATACTCTCCCTCTTTTTGATTATCATTATTTTAAAAGTCTTTGACAGCTTAAATATTCTATGAAAAAGTTATGAAAAAGTATTGTAACGACAGAATAACTTTGTAATAAATAAACTTTATTCTCAGGTAAATTCAATTAGTAAGCTGAAATATGTGCAAAATAGGAGCGAACAAAAATGTGGTTCTTTAAAAAAGGTTATTTGGTGAGTATGTTGACTGGAATTATAAGCTTAGTGGCGAATCAAGCTTTGGCAGTAACGGCACCAGGAGCTACTATGAAGAATTCTTATCCCCAAGACAATTCATGTTTAAGCACTTCGAGTTATGGGGGAATTGTTAATAACTGTACTTACAGTGTTCAAGTCATAGGAACCCTGCAACTGGCAACAGGTTATCACGCAACATCAATCTCTATTTATGGGAATAATAGCTGGTGTCAAACAGATTCGATTAATGGTGTTGGAAACGCTTCCTTCGTTGGTTCTCAAGTTTATACTACTTCTGGCCCAAAAGTCTGGCAAACCTTGAATCTCGGCAACCTTTATGTCTATGACGGCACAGGGACAATCTTTCGATGTTCGCTCGAAGCTGGTGGGTATATAGGCAATTTCACAGCGCAGTAAGGTTTCTGGAGGTATACATTGAGAGTTTTTGCCTACATAATATACAGATGATTGCAGACTATTGAGCAGTGGCAGTAGTGGCAGACATGATGTATATTAAAAAGTTGTTGTCCAGTTTAAAGAGCTAGTTCTCATTGACTCAAATCCGTTCTTAAATAAGGTTTGATCGGTGGGCATTACTTCTTTAAACTGGACATTAATTATTTAATGCACACCTTATCCCCCACTCCCCTTGACTAATCATGAAATTCGGCGTTGTTGTTTTTCCCGGTTCTAATTGCGATCGCGATGTTGCTTATGTAACCAGAGATTTGCTCTTACAACCGACTCGCATGGTTTGGCATCAAGAAACAGACATTGCTGATTTGGATGTCGTGATCATTCCTGGTGGCTTTAGTTACGGGGATTATCTGCGCTGTGGTGCGATCGCCCGTTTTTCGCCCGTGATGCAGCAGGTTGTCGAACACGCCCAAAAGGGTAAGTTTGTCCTCGGTATTTGCAATGGTTTTCAGGTATTAACTGAAGCTGGACTTTTGCCGGGGGTATTAACCAGAAATCGGGATTTGCATTTTATCTGCGATCGCGTTCCCTTGAAAGTTGAGCGGACTAATCTCTCATGGACGCAAGCTTATACCAATAGTGAAGTGATCACTTTGCCCATTGCCCACGGCGAGGGACGATTCTACGCTGATCAAGCCACTCTCGCAGAAATTGAAGATAACGGGCAAGTCCTGTTTCGCTATCAAGGGGAAAATCCCAACGGTTCACTGAACAATATTGCCGGGATTTGCGATCGTCGAGGCAATGTGTTGGGGATGATGCCGCACCCAGAAAGGGCGTCTGACGCGATGCTGGGGAATAGCGATGGGTTGAGGTTGTTTCAGGGATTGTTGGAGAAGGTAGCGGCATTAGCGTAGAGCAAATATCAGGCGACTAGGTTGGGTTAGAGAGCATCCCAATTTTGCTTAAATCTTTTCCCTCACCCCCAGCCCCTCTCCCATCTTTGGGAGAGGGGAGACATAATTCTAGTTCCCCTTCTCCCATCTTTGGGATAAGGGCTATCAAGGTTTTTGCACATTTGGAATGCTCCCGTTAAGCTAGCGATCGCTCCAATGAATAACTAGCAACTTGGGGTGACAAGAATAAGTCGCACATCGCCTTAAAATTGCCTCACCATCCCCAAGTACCGGGAGCGCCTTTGAAAGGCCCAACAATATCACTAGTGATCCAACCGCCGTAGAAGTTACCTGGTTGTGGTTGCACCTCTTCGCCATTCACGTAGCAATTATCCATTAGATGAGCGTAAAAAGATACATAGTCTTTGAGAGATTCAAAAGCTGGTGTCGGGTTAGGGTAGAACCAAGCCGCATTATGGATTTCTTTTTCACCCACTCGGATTGTATAGTAACCAGCACTTCCTTTCCACTCGCAAAAGCTAGACTGCGGTATCAATTGCAAATATTCCATTTTGATATCCGCAGGGGGAATGTAGTAAGAAGGAGGATGACTAGTTTCTAAAACACGTTTGGCATTGTGCGTATCTGCAATTATTACTCCGTTAAAGATGATTTGGATATGTTTACTTGTGTCCTCCAAACGAGGGGGACGAGGGTAATCCCAAACTGATTCTTGTCCAGGAGCGGGTTCGATGCGTTGAGAATTAACCATTTAACAATTCAAAATTGTTTGACTACAGGTACTAACGTACCTCTTTAAGAGTATCAGTTTGCTTGGTAAACATCTCAGTGAATAAACTGATTACACTTCTTTCTTCACGCACTTTTATATTGGCACTAATCGACATACCTGATTGTAAGTTAACTTTTTTACCCTTAATCATTAAGGATTGTTTATCCAATGAAACTCTTGCCGGAAAGCGATAAAACTGATGTGTTTGATCTGGCGGTAATGCGTCTGATGCTATGTCAATCACTTTTCCCTTGATATCGCCAAACTCACTGTAAGGAAAGGAGTCAATTCTGACATCTACCTTCATCCCTTTTCGCACAAAACCAATATCTTTGTTAAGGATGAAAACTTCAGCTATATAGTTTTCATTTGGGACAATTTGCAGCAATTTTGTAGTTGGAGTCGCTACAAATCCCGGATTTTTTGCTTGTAAATCGAAAATTGTTCCCGCTACAGGCGCACGGAGTTCTTCATATTTAACATTTAACTGTGATTGAGAAATTTTACTATAGACATCTGCTAAACGCTGCTCATTATCCAGCACAACTTTCATGAATTGGCTATCGATTGCGGCAATACGCTGTTTGTTATCAGCTATCTTATCCAAAATGGTTTTATCAGAAACAGCCACCGTATTGCTTAACTCTTGTCGTCCTTTTTCTATATCAAACTGGAGGCGTTTTGTTTCCTCACCTAGTTGCGCTACTTCTGCGGTGCGGTTTTGTACTTCTTGTTGCTGGTTGAGATACTGAAGTTGAGAAATGCCACCTTCTTCTGCTAATGTCTTCAGCTTATTTAAAATTCCCTGTTGAATAGCTAAACTTGCTTTACTATCTTCCAGTTTAAATTGATTTTGACTAAATTGTTTTTTGGTTTTTTCTACTTCCAATCGCGCTGCTGAAGAGCGAGAATCTAATTCTTTTTTGGCAACTTGTAGACGTTGTTGCTCATCAATGCCTAGCGCCGAATCTTGACCGGAATTTTTCAATTGAGTCCGCAATAATTCATTTTCTTCTACTAGTGCTGACCGACTTTTCAGCAGGAAAGCAGTTTCTGGTGGCAAATTGCCGCCGAAATATAATAATTCCGAGCCTGTGGTAGTACTTGCACCCATCAATCGGCGATAAATCTGGTTTTCTTTAATTAATGCAATCCGAATTTTATTCAAAGAATTTAATTCAGCAACAGAAGCGATGGAATCAAAAGTCAGCAACAAATCTCCTGGCTTGACTGCTTGTCCATCTTTAACATTAACCGTTTTCACCACTCCACTAACAGGAGCTTGAATTTCTTTGACTGTTCCTTGCGGTTTTAGTTGCCCTGTTGCTGGCACTACTTGCTCAATTTTTGCAAAATAAGCCCAACCAATTCCAAAACAAGCTAGCGCCATTAAAGTAACCATGATTGTCCGCGACCAAATTGGAGATTGGCGCAATACAATAGATTGCTCAAATTCCTGATTGTTTGAGTTAGCTAAAGACTTTTGAGCAGCTTTCTGTTGTTTTGTAAGTACCTGTGAATCTTGCTTTGCTCCGTTTTTCTGATTGCCGTTGAGGTGATTCCCATTAAGTTGAGTCATAATGATTTTGAGTTTTGGATTTGTCGTGAGCTTTCAGTTGAACGATTTGGGATTTTTTGTCGGGTGGGCAATGTTTGCCGAAAACCTAGATTTTGATACTTGTAACATTACCGACTCTACGCTGACTGCTATATCTATGGAATGTTAATCAAATAGAGAATTTTCTGATGCCATGCCTCCAGCAATGACTAATTACAAGTTCACATCTTGTTGCTGATACAGGTAAGAATAATGACCTTTAAGAGCCATTAGTTCTTGATGGCTGCCTTGTTCTATAACCCTGCTATTATCCATGACGACAATCTTATCTGCATTACTCACGGTGTTCAGTCGGTGGGTAATAAAAAATACTGTCTCACCCTTGAATGCTTTGGCTAAATTGAGACATATTTGCCGTTCTGTGGGATAATCTAATGCGCTGGTTGCTTCATCTAAAACTAATAATTTTGGTCGTTGTAAAACAGAGCGGGCGATCGCAATTCTCTGTCGTTGTCCACCTGAAAGTGCAGAACCTCGTTCTCCCACCCGCGTATTGTAACCGTTGGGCAAGTTCATGATAAACTCGTGGGCGCACGCAACCTGAGCCGCTTCAATAATTTCTTCGGTTGTCGAATCAGGATTCGTTAGAGCAATATTTTCCTGAACGCTGCCGTCAAATAATAATGTCTCTTGGGGAACTACACCTATCTGCCGTCGCAGTGAATAAAGTTCGACTTTGGCAATATCATAACCATCAATTAAAATTCTCCCGGACTCGGTTTCGTAAAGTCTGAGTAGTAACTTCATCATCGTACTTTTACCAGACCCACTTTGTCCGACAATGCCGATAAATTTACCTGGTTCAAATTCCAGGTTGACATTAGAAAGTTGCAAAGGGCCACTTGTGCCAAACCGGAAGGAAACATTTTCATATTTCACTGCTCCCTTAATCGTCGGTAAGGGTATATTGTAGCGGTCTGTTTCTCCTTCTTGTGGTGTATCGACAATATCGCCTAAACGCTCAATAGACAAGGCAGTTTCTTGGAAACTTTGCCAAAGTTGAGCCAAGCGCAATATGGGACTGGTGACGTAACCGGATATAATCCTAAAGGCAATTAATTCGCCTAAAGTTAATTCTCCTTTAAGTACTAAATAAGCTCCTACCCATAAAACTAGTAAGCTGCTGAGTTTGTTGAGGAAGCTGCTGGTAGAGTTGGCAAGAGTAGAAGTCACAACTGTTTTAAAACCAGCAGCGACAAATCGAGCGTAACGTTCTTGCCAGGAAAAGCGCGTTCGCAATTCAATATTTTGCGCTTTTACTGTTTGAATTCCTGACATCACCTCCACTAAATAAGATTGAGTTTCGGCGTTGCGTTCGGCTTTGCCACGTAATTGTCTGCTAATGGTGGGAGAAGCAATTAAGATGACAATGATAAACACCGGAATTGTGCTTAAGCCTACTAAGGTGAGTTGCCAACTGTAAATTAGCATCACACCGATATAAACCACTGAGAATAGAGCATCTAACCCTACTGTTAAAGCAGTACCTGTGAGGAATTGGCGGATATTTTCTAGTTCGTTGATACGAGTAGAAAGTTCCCCCACCGGTCGGCGTTCAAAATAGCGCAGAGGTAGACGTAGTAAGTGGTCGATGATTTCCGACCCTAAACTCATATCGATCCGGTTAGTGGTATCAACAAATAAGTAGGTTCGTAAGGTAGTCAACACTGCCTCAAATATCCCGACTACTAATAGCAAAACCCCCAAAATATGTAAGGTACCAATACTATTTTGAGTGATAACTTTGTCAATAATTACCTGGACGACGAGAGGATTTGCCAACGCTGCCAACTGCACGAAAAAGGAAGCGATAAAGACCTCTATCAGGACTCGACGGTAGCGTGATAAATAGGGCAGAAACCATCGTAAACCAAAGCGCTCTTGGGGTGTTTCTTTGGTAGGACTGAGCAGTAATACTTTAACTTGGGGCGGAAAGTTGGTTGGATCAACATCTAATTGTTCAATCAATTGAGCGGGTTTACAACGCACAATTCCTTGGGATGGGACACCCACAACCATAGTATTCGCATCCGCCGCATATAAAACGGCAAAACTATCACCATAGCGAATCAATGCCGGTGTCGGAATGCGCGTCACAGAGGTAACTGGTAGCTCTATCAACTGCGCCTTAAGTCCGATTAACTCTGCTAGGTAAGCAGTAACTTGAAACGATATAGTACCCTGACGTTTGACTTGCTCAGTTAAAATGCGACGAACCACCTCTCGACGAAACGGCATTTCTAGTTGCTTCGCAATCATTTGGAAGCAGGCGAAGGCTGTATTTAGTTCTCCCTTACCACCAAAAAACGGGTATTTGCCTTTTAGCAAACTGTTTGAGGTCTGGGTGGCTGGCTGGGGAACTATTTCGTTTGATGCGTAGGGAATATCTAGTTCCTCGGCGCTATCTGATTTGGTGTCACTTACCACAAGTTCTATCTGATCAGGGACTTCCAAGATCAAATCTGATGGATGTATACCAAGCAACCGGGCGGGGTTTTGACCGATAACTTGGATATTGTCTCTGTCATCGTGCGCTTCTAGGCGATCGCTAGGTGATAAATTCGTTACTGTCCCACCGCCACTCACAAACCAAACTCTTTCGCTATCTAGTTGGTTGAATGAAGTTTTACCTGGAAGGAGGTAATGTATTTTCGCCTGTGGTAAGGCTTTGTAAGTGATTTCTCGGAGATTTAAAGTAGCGATCGCTTGCTTTTGCCAATAGGAACTCAGAATATCAAAAACTTCCACCAAATAACTGCGATTCTTGCGAGCATCGGCAAAAGCTGGATATAAAGCCAGAAAGCTAAAATATGCCGAGGCATTCAAGGTTAAACATACTACTTCGGTGGAAGCGATCGCTGTTTCACAGGGGACATCGCGCAACAAACCAATTTCGCCGATAATTTCCCCCGGTTGCAGTAATTTGAGAGTGATTGGCAATTGCGTCTGAGGGTCATATCCCAACAGGCGCACTTGTCCCTCATAAATGATCGTGATCCGGTCTGGGAGACTTTCTTTACCGATGATTTTCTGACCTATGCGATAGCGCCAGGCTTGCAGCTGTTCTGATAGATTGGCGATCGCCCCATCTGGTAACTGATCAAACCCTTCTAGGGTGGTGATAAATTCGGGAAAAGTGTTCTTAACGTAAGTCATATAAAACAAGTCGAAGGAATAAAGTCGAAAATATTAGGAAGTCTCTCTTTTATTAACAGTGCCAGTGTTTGGTTTTATGCTAGCAACAGCAATATTTCTGTGGCATTCAGTGTGGCTAAATATGTAAAAGTACAGAGAGTAGCTTCGTCTAATTGCATACCTGCATTCCCTTCACAGACTTACAACTGTTAGGCATTGTTCAAAACTAAAGATAGTGCAAGTTATCACTTAGTTTATGCTACATAGTTTATACTATCTTCAAATCAATATTTAGGATTGCAAGTATGCAAGATGGATACTTATCATCAAACCAAGATACAGAAACCCAGTTGTTAAACTTAGGGTTGCATTTTTTATTTATGATAATCAACATGAAACTATCACAGATGCTTTCCTAAGTAAATACCCTAATGAAGAATTATGTAATAAAAAAACTTTAAATTTCTGAATGATTTCTGAATGATTTTTGACAAATTCTTAACTCATCCCCCGGCTTGAAGCCGGGGGGAAATCGAAGTCATTAGTCATTAGTACCAATGACTAATGACTAATGACAATGGAAAGGCGGGCGGCTATTCCGGACACCCAAGAATGTTGGGATGAGATTCCCGCCGATTTTCGTTGAATATAGAGATTGACAGGATCACTGATCGCCAAAGACAGTGAGCTTGCGTTAGTAAACAGTGCCATGCCCAATTTATGAAAGAATTCTCCATCACTTTTTTGCTAGCTTAATTTAATAAAAATTAACTGGAAAAGTAAAGGTGAAGATTTTTTGATCACCTTAGAGGAGTCAATTACTAAATTTATGAAGGAAACACAATAACTGGCTTCAGTAAATTTACTAGTTTAATTAATATCAAGTCAATTTAATCCCTATGTATAAAATAACCTTACCCCACAACCAAGATAAGGTTGTCCAATTTTGCTAAGTAATTACCCGAATTTAATATTACGTAGCATTGACACTCAATTTTGTCTGCATAATCATCTCAAAGCAGATTTTTTCTGAAGTTGACATCAATGAGCTTTTTCTGTGCCCCTACCGTATATTGCATCCAAAGGAGAACCGCCATAAAGATTGTAGTGCTGCGACGATCGCATCTGTTGGCAAATGCTTGAGGGTTTGTAATTCTATATCCATTGCCCTACTTACCTTTCAGGGTTTTCTCTTTTGATTGAAAGCGGCGGGAAACTCAATTCCCTTGAGTGGGTGGAGAGGGATAGCACAACAGCCGCGCTCAGTGACCACCGCCCCGCCGATGAGCGTCATTAGTCATTAGTCATTGGTCATTGGTACTAATGACTAATGACTAATGACTAATGACTAATGACTGTCAGAGAGAATCGGTTCTGCGGCAATATCATCTAAGCGGATGCTGCTTAACAAATTCCGCCACTCTGCTTGCAGTGCTACATCTTGAGGATTATTCTGACGCAGTTGAGCCAGTATCGTCAGTGCCTCGTACCATATCCCGTTTTGGGCATAGATAGCATAGCGCTTTAGAGGTTCTGTGGTTTGTAGCTCTTTGACTGTGGCTGGATTCAGTTGGACTCGTTGTATTACCCCTTCAACAAAAGTCGGGGGAGAATTTTCTTCCTTGTCACAGTTAATGGTGAAAAACCAGTGATATTGTTTGTCTACTGCCAAAGCGGGAGCAGTGGTAGGCAGAGAAACGCGGATGACTCCTGGTTTATCTGGTAGAGCGATCGCTTTTTCGTAAATCTGGTTAGAGTCCTGATCTTGCAGCACAAATTCAACTGCATAGGGCGAATCTTTGGTATATGGCACATAGAAAAACCAACTTGGGCGTTCTACCATTGTCTGTCCCCAGACATTGATCACTGAGTTAGGTTCCTCAGTGAAAGGTGCTAAAGCAGTCAGGTCAGGTTTAGCAAGTGGACATCCACCGCGCTTCGCTCCACCACGAACGCGACCTCCAGGAGCGGAACCAGGTGGAAGTGGAGGTAGATTAAAGGCTGTGGCTTGAGCAACGGTCTTTTTCGGATCAGAGCGTAGGCGTAGCCCGCCGTAGGTCTTACCCTGAGCCTGTTGAAGGGCATCGCTAAGTGAAGAACCAACTCTTGGTTTCGCCAGTAATGGAGTCAGGCTAACTAGGAAACTGGTGCAGCTAAAGGCTACTACTAAAAACAGTTTTATCGCTGGTGAATTTGACTTCATAAAAACCCTACCTCATCTGATTTTAGATTTTAGATTTCGACTTCGCTACTTCGACCCTTCTCTACGAGACGCTGCACGAACGACAGGCTCAGGGCAGGCAAGCTCAGTACAAGTCAGTCGAACAATTTTAGATTGTGAAAGAGTTATTGCAATCCAATTTGGTTAAGTATATTTATTCAACCTTCTCTATTCCCCACCCCAACTTCTGTTTTGGAATTATAAATTGACATCAAGCCAACCATAGCTACCAACGACAAAGCCGACGGTACAAACGGCACCCAAGCACCGGAAATTAGCAGACCAAAGCAAACTAGATACAGAACACTAAAGGTAATACTGACTGCCAATATCAACCAGGGAAACGAAAGCTTTCGCCAAGCCACGACTCCCCCGACCAAAGACCAGCCCCAAATCCAGACCACCTCAACCCACAATGACCAAACCCGCAGCAACGGCCGCCTATCCTGGACAGCACTAAGGATCTGGCTGATCATATGCGCTTGTACTAACACTCCTGGCATTTGCTCATCCAAAGGAGCGCCATAGGGTGTAGGCCAGGTGTCTGGAGAATCCCCCTTTGCCACCACACCAATCAAAACAATCCTGTCTTTGATTGCATTGGGGTTAACCGGATTAGATAAAAATTCGGTTAGCTTCACTTGTTCGGCTATTTGTTTTGAAGAACGGTAGTTAAGTAAGATTTGACCACCATTAGCATCAATCTTTTGATAGCCGCCACTGCGAGATTTCAGATTTGGAAAAATAGTTTTACCCAGCTGCAAATTACCATCAGGAGTGAACTTTGGTTGAATTCCTGAAGGGCGTAGATAGAGAAAGGCCAGTTCTAGACTGAATGCAAAGGAAGCAGGACAAAATGATGTCGCCTCCTGCCTCATGAACAAAAGATGCCGACGGATAACTCCATCAGGATCATGAATAAAGTCACTGAATCCCAGGTTGCCTGGGGGGATTTCTGGTGGTGGCTTAATGCCTTTAATATTTACAGTGCCATCGCTCCCCTTACATACGCCAACCAAATTTTGAGTTTGTTGAAGACGAGTAATTAAATCTGGTTGTTTGGCTTTAAAATCACGGTAGATATCTAAGCCGATCGCACGGGGTTGGTATTGATTCAGTTTTGCCAGGAGTTTATTAAGAGATTTTTCGGAAATGGAAGCTCCAATCAAGGACTCGTTATTTTGTCTTTGAATTGCCAAATCATCATCGTCAATTGTAATTACCAGTAGTCGGGGATCAAGTCCCTCCGCAGGGCGCGATCGCATCATCAAGTCAAAGGCTTGAATCTCTAAACTTTCCACAAATCCCACCAATCTCGCCGCAAAAACCAAGGCTGTAATCGCAAAACTGGATAACAAAGTTGTCTGAAATCTGCGTCTGGTAGACAAAGCTAAATTCGGTATATCTTCAATTTTTCTAGACCTTAATTCATCCCAAGTGGGTGGTATCTGCGCGGGATTTTGGCAAATCACTGGTAGCCAAGTTGCACAGGGAAATCGATCCTCAAGTCCTTGCAACCGTTCCCGTGCTTGGCGTACCGACTGATAAAAAGATTCGCCACCGGCAAAGCCTTGGAGAAAATACTTTAAGAATTCCTTGGCAACCTGATCTGGGACTGGTTCGCGCATGACGATCATCTGAGGAATTTGTAAATCAGCCAATTCTCGCGCCAATCCCAATCCATCACAGGAGTTGAATATAGCTAGTTGCAAGCCGTTTTCAATCGCTTTCCTGAGAGCGTACTTTAATTCGCCAATGGTGAGGCTATCAGTTTTATTCAGATAAATTCGTCCGCTTTGTCCATTTCCCTGACTGGAACTGTGCCCAGCAAAAAAGAGAATATCCCAGTTTTTTCCCCAAAGATGGTCAGTCAATTGCTGACGTTGTGGTTCTACTAAAAAGCTAACCTCTGCATTATTACACTGTTGCAGTAAAGCTTGATCAGCTTGGGTGTCAATCCCCTGACTATTGCCTACAATTGCTAAAATGTTGACTAATTGATTTAAAGTACGTGGCTTGTGAATGCGATCGTAGGATGGTGAAGAAAGGGCGATTTCAGCTTTTGGGTAGCGTTCTAACAAGTCCCACAGATGCCAGGGTAATAGCTGCAATTGCCTATTTTCTGTTTGCAGAATCACTCGCACTTCTTCGCTGGACGACAATCTTTCTAACCATTTTTCCCTCAAAGGGCGAAACTCCTCTGCTCGCAGCCAGGTATTAAAGCGTGCCCGCAAAATATGGGAAGTGTTTTCGCAGTCTTGAATCATTGATACATTCGTCACCTGCATTTTATCAGCATGGAGGCGATAACGATTGCCTATCTGCCGATAACTAGACTGCCAATGACTATAATAGAGCGGCATTTCCGGGAATGAAGGTAACTTCCCCGTGATTTCTGTTGTAGCGTGCTGGTGTTCTTCACCAATTTGGAGAGTCACAGGAAACCCCTGCTCAAAACTACCCTCTCCGAATTTCAGAACCACTAACTTACCCATGCGTCGCTATCTCCCTCTACAAAATCACGCCCTGTTCTAATGTCTAATCGCAAGCTTCAGAAGCGTTTACAGACTTCTTTCAAAATCCCTAAAAGCCGACTTGAATTTTTAATTCTGAATTTTTAATTAACCAATTACCACTTATAAGTTACCGACAAAGAGGGAAAATAGCTAGATGTTTCAAATCCGAAAATGTTCGGTAATACTGGTATCATTCATGGCCACTCTCACGCTAAATTGCTCTTTAGGTTCACCGCGAAACTGTAACTGAATGTAGTTGTCTGATTTTCTAGATTGAGCTTCTAGAAATACTGTTCCCGAACTATCTAAAACGGTGAGATAAACTCCCGGCGGCAAGTAGATTTGATTCCCAGTGGCGTGCAATTGCAGATGAATACTGGTTTGTTGATCCTTTTCGGGGCTGATTTCCACAATTAACATCACGGGTTGGTTGAGAATTTGGATACCTAAATCAATCAGTTTGGCGCGTTTAGTAATTGATTCTGGTCGGTTAAGGGCATTTAGTTGCACAGTTTCAGTACTGCGAAAGGCATAAGCGGATCTAAGTTCTGGCACATTCCACAGGGATTCAATAGTCTGCCAACCTGCCTCAAATATACCAGCAAACCACTGACTCAAATTCACCAATTGGCGCAGTTGCCACAGGTGGTCGATAAACGCTTCCAATGGTTGTAGTTGTTCTAAAGGCAGTGTTTCAGTTGCGACACTAGGGATAAAACCAAGCAGCCGAGCTTCTTGGAGCGATTCATCAAATTGAACTACTAAATAACCCACCCGTTCTTCCCAGGTTTCTGGAGGAATGCAACATCTCTGCTGATGCAGATGCACAGGGCGACACTCCAGACGGCCAACTGATGGCACTTCTAAGTCAGCTACATTCCCACAAAGGCGCATAACGGGGTTCCAGCTGTCACTAGCTTGGAGGTCAGTAGGAATATCCATCATTTCCAAATAGTCATTCACCACCCACACAGCCAACGTATTCAGCCGGACTTGCTCTGCTTTTTCAGAATTTGGCTGCTGGTTAGCAAATTGCTGGGCAGTTATACGAGCTAATTGGGAAATCGGCAATGTTAAAGTCAAATCGTCTGGCTGATAGGTGGAGTTACTCATAAGTTAATCTCTAGTGATCAATGCTGCTATATACATATCATCGGCATTCACTAAATTTATGCCACAAAATAGAGAATGATTATTGAAAAAACAGAATTAGGGATTGGGGATTGGGGACTAACACTCCCAATACTCCCAAGTACCCAAATCCTCATCAGCCCTGTAACTTGATAGTACCCACACTTTAAGCGATGTCTCCGATCGCCGTTCGCGCAGCGCGATGCCCTGAGCTTGCCGTTCGCGCAGCGTCTCGTAGAGAAGTACGGGCTGTAACGCTCGTGACGCTCGATAGGGTTTGCGGTGAGGGTAAGAGTGACGGAAGTAGTGGAGTAAGAAATCTCACTGAAATTTATATAAATTCTTTGAAAAAGTTGAACTAGTACTTTGTCAAGTTGGTTTTGAGGGTTTGTAGTAAGGACTTTAGTGCTTAGAAAATAAGGACTAAAGTCCTTACTACGAACTTGCTTACCCATCAATTTCAACTTGACAGACTACTAGATTCACTTGAAATAAGTGCTTATTCTCTAGAAATTGATACTTTATTAGAGAAATATATTAAGTTTATTAATCCACAATCGAGATTTTTTATGATGAATGAAAATATGTGGATGGCTATTAAAGCTTATATTATTTCTGACTATATCAAAACAGATAATGACATAAAAATACCTTCTGAAAATAGTAATTAAATTGACCAATTAATTAAAAAACTGAAGAATAAAAATCCTGAAATAAATCATGATTACTCAAAGTTAAAGAATTTATATAACAAAAAAATGCTATTTGTTAATATTCAATAGTTAATAATCAGGGTAACTTACTATAGGAATCATATTTGATTTATGAAAAAATCTCGCTAGTCTTGTAGTAGACACTCTTGGCTAGAATGTGGCAAAAAAATTGTCGATTGGGGAGCCACTGCGTTGCGCGGGTTAAGAGCATTGTAGCAAGTGGCGTTGGAGGCTTTGCGTAACCCAACATCCTGATAATCAGTTGGGTTGCGCTCCGCTCAACCCAACCTACGTCTACGTCTAATGCACTATTTTAGCCTAGAGCGTCGACTACCTGCATTTCAAAAATCAAATACTAGTCCTATATTTGTTATTTACTAACAATACCCTCCCCCTACATCCACTCCCCTTAAGTATCCATCAAACCCCTGAATTATTGCAAACAATCTTTGTTCACTTAACTCACCAATTGTAGTCAGTACGTGTGGCTCGTTTTTTATACTGATTAACCCTCTCCCCATTTCCCCCGAAAAGGGGAGAATAGGGTTAGAGGGGTAACTCAGGGTAATCGCTAGCTTTCTGAAGTTTCCTGGGAGAACTTTTTATGGATAGTTCTAGTGGATTCCCCATCAGCAGCTACCGTGATCAGATAATCCATTAAACCATCTGAAAAGGGCAGACGTAAGTGGAAAGTACCATCGGGTTTGATTTTGATGGTATGACCACCAATATTTACAGTTGTATTTGGTTGGGTTGCTCCGTGAATAATCAACTCAGCATCGGCCACAAACCAGAAATCTCCGTGGGGATGACTGAAGACCCGAACATTAGCTGAACGAGCGATGAATAACCAAGGTAGTTTACCGCCGTAGGCATCGCCATCAGCAATATAGCCAATTTCAATCATGTAATCGCGATCGCTGACAGGAATAGCCACAAAGCGATCGCATGCTACCTCTTCACATTCATACTGCTGTACAAGCTGGGGACTTTGATAACTCAAGTCAATCCCAGTCACATCGTAGAGCCGCACTACCAATTTAGAGCCGCCTTGTTGGTGCAGCGCTGCTTTCTTGGTTTCGGAAATCTCCCAAGAGACATCAGCCGACTGGGGAGTGCGAGATGTTAACACAATACTGCTCTCTTCATCTACATCTACCAAGTCAATAGCTGTTTCACTTGTTAACGCTACATTTTCAATGGGATCTGGATGAACAGGACTGAAGACACGAACCAGCGCTGAACGGGCGATGAATAACCAGTGTTCGCCATCAGCGACATAGCCAATTTCAGCTATATAATCGCGATCGCTGATCGGAATATCTACAAGGCGATCGGATGCTGTCTCTTCACATTCATACTCTTGTACAAGCTGGGGACTTTGATAACTCAAGTCAATCCCAGTCACATCGTAGAGCCGCACTACCAATTTAGAGCCGCCTTGTTGGTGCAGCGCTGCTTTCTTGGTTTCGGAAATCTCCCAAGAGACATCAGCCGA
>NZ_JABXKJ010000218.1:41510-46581 GCF_017115085.1 Nostoc sp. NMS7
GTTGGTGCAGCGCTGCTTTCTTGGTTTCGGAAATCTCCCAAGAGACATCAGCCGATGTATAAGTATGCGGTGTCAGCAGAATACTGCTCTCTTCTTGGGCATCTACCAAATTTATAGCTGTTTCGGCTGCAATCGGCACATTCTCAACCGTAGTATCAGTTTCTCCTTGGGCATCTGATGCCAAAGTGGTAGCCCAGGCTCCAATGCCTGCGCCTGCTGCTAAAGCCGCAGCAACTAGATCTGTGGAGTTACCTTCCCCAACAGTCGGCTCTGCTTGAGATTTTTCCTCTAGCAAATTCACACTAGGTTCGGCCTCGTCCGCCACCACATTCAATTCATCTTCTGGCAAATCGAGTAGTGAAGCTGTTTCGAGTAGTGAAGCTGTTTCTGCCTCTGACGGTTCCACATCAGCTGTTAAAGGCAATTCATCTACTAAGGCTGTATCTTCATCTTCAGTTGAGATAATACTATCTAGCCAGTTGAACTCTGCCTGAAGTTGCTCATCTATCTGATCTTCACTAACTTCTGTGTCCCAGTATCCAAAATCGGATGTTACTTCTGGCACATCTGGTAATTCCGGGAGTGAATCTGTCACCTCAGATGATGGCAGTTCCACATCAAACGCTTCTTCTGGAATATTAGCCCGGTGAGGATATGAAGTATTTACTACAGCTGCTGGGGCTTCTATGTCCCATGCAACTTGATCAGACTCCGGAGGGTTCATATCCGTATAATTACTTATCTCTCCTGTCTGATCAATCGCATCTGTTTCTGTTTCTTTGTTGCTAAAGGCAGACCAGGTACTTGCCCCGATACCCGTTGCTAGAGCCGCACCACCAGTTAAAGCTGCGGCTCCCAAATTGTGATTTTCTGATCCATTACCTACAGATGAGGTTGTGCCTTCACTGAGGTTAGAACTGCCATTAGTTACCTCTTGTACTAAATTTGATGTGCCCTGAGTAGCGTTCTGGGTCAGGTCAGATTCTGTTTGAGCATAGATGTTGAAAGGAGTGCGATCGCGGGTTTCTTGCTCTTGGAACTGTGGCACTGGCTGCTCCTCAGGTATCGCTCCGTTGAGCGAGGCCGCTGTGCTGGCATTGAACACCGGCGTTTCTTCATCTTCTCTGCTAGGTGGACGGGGATTTGATTCTGGTAAGTTGTCTGTCTTCTCAGTGGGCAATGGGCGTTTTCCTAGAACCCACCATAGTAACCCTCCACCTAGACTAATAAAAAAGAAAGGTAGCAGCAACCATAATGGTGTTTGCTTGTCTACAATTGGACTCTTTTCTACAGGAGCAGCCACAAAGGGCTGTTCGGCAAATGCAGGTGTCTTCTGGGCGCTAGGGGAAGCTGTAGCAGTCGGTGTCGTCTGGGCACTGGGGGAAGGTGTAGCAGCAGGTTGTGATACGCTGGCTGCGATTGCCTCTGCGTCAGTAGTTCTAGCTTGTTCTATAGCTTGCTGTCCTGAGGGTGCAAGGGTAAAGCCGAGAAAATCTACTATGCCTAAGCTGGGATTTTTTTTGTAAACGTAAACTAAAGGTTGCGAGAAAGGATATTTAGGATCATTTGGCAAGGTTTGATGTAGTTGCAGAACTCGCACACCTTTCAACTTCGACACCTGATTAGCTAACACATAACTGATGCCGTCTTTGCCCAGTTGTTTAATAATTTCGGCGGTATTATCCTCACTTAGTTGGGTAGCATTAGAGCCTGTAGCAAACTCAGCAGTCTTGAAGGCTGGATAAGCACGAAAAGTATCACGAGTATCACTCGTATTAGGGTGATCAATTAGCCGAATCTTCCCTGGAGGTCCTCCCAGTTGTGACCAATTTGTAATTTGTCCCCGGAAAATCCGGGCGAATTGCTTACTGGTTAAGCTTTGTTTGAAAGGATTATCTGCACCAACCACGATCGCAATCTTCTCACGGCGCAAGCGCACTTGCTCTAGTCCTTGGGCTTTTTCTGCTGGTGTCAACCCACGCCCGATTGCTGCTATGTCAATTTTGCCATCTAGCAAATTTTTCAGTGCCGTACTAGTGCCGTTAGCAGCAATTTCAACCTTTGTGCCGGAAAACTGTTTTTCAAAACTTTCTTTCAGCCTTTGGTTGATTGCAGCCAAGCTATTTGAACCGTCAATCCGCACTGTCGTACCATTCTGCACTGTTTGCGGCAGTGCAAAAGAGGGAGCTTCCGGTTTAGATTTTGCCAGCATCGGTGCAGATACCACCAGAGTTGCTGCCATCGGTGTCGTAGCTAAGGCAATCCATAATACCAGCCTGATTATCGAAGTATCTTTTTTTTCTTGTTGCCACATATGCCCTTTATTAAAGTAAAAAATAGAAAGCCTACCAATCCTAAATCCCAATCTTTTTAAAGATTATGGAGGAGACGCGCTAATTATACATCTGAGTTATCTTTACTTCTAATTATTTCAACGCACTTGTATTTATTTATACTTAGTAACTTATATAGCATGATAATTTATACTCTAAATTGCCAAAGTCTGTTTACTATAAATTTTTCTAATTTAGATTGCAACTTATACCAAGTTAGTGGCTTATGGCCACAATTATGAATTATTGAATTACTAAAACTGGTAAAGTGTACCAAATTCAATATTATTTAACAATATTATTTTCACAGACGTAACAGTGCTACCTCTCTACAAGGGTTCTATAGGACTCGTATTTGATTTCTGAAAAAAATCAGTACACCCCGAAAAGGCTTCTTCCCATTTGGCTACGCTCACGGCAAGCCCACTCCCATTCGGCTACGCTACAGGGCAAGCCTACTCCCTGTCTACGGAAATAATTTCAAAAATCAAAGCAGACTGCTATACATCTTTGAGATAACAATGACAATCTGGCTTATCAATCAGTGACTCCACCAACGCATTTAGGGCAGTTGCAGCTAAAGCGCCACCTCCCAAAGTCCCTTCAACTGTAATAAAAGGTATCCCTTGTTGGATCACTTGTCGCTTGGCTGCGGGAGCATGGCTAAAGCCAATGGGCATTCCAATTACTAATGCTGGCTGAATTTTCTGGTTGGCGACTGCCTCACAAACTTCCAGAAGTACTGAGGGAGCATAACCAACTACCAGCACACAACCCTGACTTACTTGCTGCAATTTTGATCGCCATTCTCGATGTTGCCAAAAGGCAAGTTCTGCTTCTGTGGCGGTGGTAATATGGGGATTATCAATTAAGGTTTCAATGTGGCATCCCAAGTGGGATAATCGGGTTTGATCCAAAGCAGCTGCAACCGTTTGAGTATCGACAACAATCTGACAGCTTGAAGATAGGGCTTCTCGACTAGCAGCGATCGCATCTCGACTCAATTTAATAAAGGACACCAAACTGACATCGCCACAAGCCAAAACCAACTGAGAAATTAAGTGTTGTTCAATTTCTGAACGGTTAGATAAATCAGGTAGTAAGCGTTGTAGCGATTCTGTAAAAGCTTCCGAGTGGGTATGAATTTCGGCATCCAAGCCACTCCAGAGATTTTCCAATCCCCCCAATCCGGCTTGGGTTTCCACATCGAGTAACTTGAGTTGTGCCAAAACTTCCGCTTGGATAATTTGACAATGGCGATCGCGCCCCAATAATCCTTCTAATGCTGATGCCGTTTGCCGCAGTTGAGAAATTTGTTGCATCACCGCTCGATATTGCTGCTGAAGTTGTCCCATGAGGTTAAGATTTGTGTCGGCTTCTGGTTCCACCTCCAAAATCTGACGGATATGGTTTAGCTGAAAGCCTTGCTGCTTGAGTGCGACAATCCGTTGCAAGCGAAGGACATCTTTTTGGTTGTAGAGACGGTAATTGCTAGGCGATCGCACGGGTTGCGGTAGTAGTCCCAATTGATGGTAATGTCGCACCATGCGCGGAGTTAAACTCCCGCCAACCAAGTGCGTTAACTGCTTAATTGTCAGATCGCTACTTTTGATTTCCACGAATTACGCTATTAATTAAAGAGGTTATAGGAAAGGCGATCGCTTTTAACCTAGCTTAGTATGAACTATCTGCTAGCCAAGAATTTTTTTTGTATATTAGCTGCTTGGATGACGTTGTTGTTACTCGTAAATACCTGAATATCTGGAACAACAGCATAATCCATGTCATGTGTGATATAGCAGTCGCCAAAGCCGTTAGGACAGTTCGCGGGAAACGCGCCTTCAAGAGCGTATTTTGTGATTTTATTGCTGTCCTAAGCTCCCTGTCCGTTGCTATAATTTTAATTTTACCTGCTCCTGCTCTGCTAATAGCTTCGAGAAGTAGTAAATCATAACCATCAACAGCTTGTGTTTGGAATCTGTTTAGTGCTGCATCAGTTGTTGCGTCATCTACTGTCAGATCAACAGGAACAGCAAGCGCCTTAACCTGACTCCAAGCGGACTGAACTTCAGCAACAACGTTTATCCGTTCATTTGGGTAATTATGACGATATTCCTTAAGTGGCAAATACCTATGAGACTGGATATAAATCTTATATTCAGTTCTCTCAATGATATGAGCAACCATGCTTTAAAAAGTTGCAGCCTGCTCTGCGATCGCTGCATCAACCGCATTACGAAATTGCTCATCAGAATAGTAATGCTTCGCATTGGTAATCACACGCTCAAGAACATTCCACCCCTCAGAACTTATAGCGGTGAACTCAACCAGTCGATTCAGGTTATCTGCTGGAATATCCTTTAAGAGATGACCGATCGCCAAGTTGAAAAAGGGAGATGCAAAGACCTGAACTCCTATAAAATCCAATTCTACAGGGTTGCCAGAAAGTAGAACTGGATGAATCTGGTCATATACCTTCTGTCCACTCTCAGCGCTGATGGCGTATTTCCCGACGAGATTAAAAATTTTGTATGCCATTCCTCTATCTCCCTCTTTAAAATAACCGCTTCTTAAGTTGATGAGCTTCAGTTGCTAGGCAGTAGCAAGATTCATCACACCGAATTGCAATATTAATCAGGGTTCCTCTAAAATTAGTACGTTTGTTCTCATATATAATATTATCGTATCCGCTCAATAAGTTGCGGTAAGCAAAAATTATTAGCGATTGTTGAATCAAT
>NZ_JABXKJ010000125.1 GCF_017115085.1 Nostoc sp. NMS7
TTCATTGGTTTGAGGAGATGATGTCATGTTGACTATTTTAGGCTTTTTAGAGTTAGTGTAATTAAATATGTAAAGTTTTGTATTAGGATTCAACATTTCTGCCTTTCAACATAATCATTTTGATTTTGCACAATTTGAACCGGAATAACATACGATAAAGTGTCATAACATTCCTCAAAATCATTCTTTAATTCTGGAATTGACCCTAAAATTTCCAACAATGTCCATTTAGATTTACTTTCATATTGTGAAATGCTGATATCAGGACAAAATGTTTTACAAAATTGAAATAAACCACCCTTAATAGTTGCAAAAAATGGTGTAAACTCAACATCACCAAGTTTTGTTAAAGCATTAGTGCTATTATTGTCAAGTCTCATGCCATGATTTTCAATATCAATTTTTTTACCACTTACAAGCATTGAGGCTGCATACATAAGATTAACAGTTCCATAGTACAAAAGTAATGGGGATGTATTTAGAGAAACCGAATTAGCAGCAGCAAAGTACTCTTGAGATTGCAAAATTGAACCAGAAATCGATTCTAAAAGCTCTTTATCATAATCTTCTATTCCATTTCTATAAAAAAATCTGTTTATATTTGAGGGATATATAAAGTTTGAGAGCATTTGCCACTGCTCATAATCTGGATCTTCTGTAAAGATTTTTTGCATAAAGAGAGAGGCACTTTAAACACTAAAGTTATTATTATAATTTATTTATATCAAATTTTAATAACTAGGATAAGCGATCGCTATTATACTGTGTGAACCATTTACTCCACACTCAAGAAGGTTGATTTAGGTCGTGCGATCACACTGTTCACATTAATTTATCAGCCGCGATCGCGCAATTTTTCTTCTACCAATGGGACGTACTTGTATGCTGTAGAGTGAAATAATTGCCACAGTTTCCCCATCCAATGTGACAAATTCAACCTCATATCCTTTGTCACCCTGATGTACTAAAACAACTGTGCCTATATCACCCTCTTCTAAACTATATTCTGGTATATCACTAGTCATAATAACCCTATCAAGTTCTTAAATCATCTTGTCAATCTTACAGTCTCAGCCACCTATAATGTACTTAAGATATTACACAAAGATAGAACAATGACCAACACTCAAAGGATGGTTCGCTTAAACTTAGATTTGTCACCTGAACTTAATCAGATATTAGACGAACTAGCAAAAAAAATAGGCACAAGTAAAAGTGATGTTCTGTGTCAGGCTATAACCTTGATGCAAATCATGGTTATAGCTAAAGAGGAAACCAAAAAATTAGGAGTTCCAGAAGCAAATCAATTGATAGTGAATGAAATAATTGTCTCATCTGAGCAGCAGCCAAAACCGCATCCACTAGACACATTTATGGAAAGGCTTGGCCCGTGGGAAGATGAACGTACTGCTGAGGAAATAGTCAAAGAGATTTATGATAGCCGTAGGTAGTATTTATAACAATGACATTAGTCTATGACTTATTTACTTGATACCGATACTTGCATTTATTGGATTAAAGATATTAATTCAGTCATAAATAAAGTTAGAGAAATAGGATGGGAGGAAATTTGTATTTGTAGTATCACGGTTGCTGAATTGTACTATGGTGCTTATAAATCTCAACGAGTAGTGGAAAATTTAACTCGTGCAGAAGACTTTATTAAAAACTTACTTGTTTTACCTTTAACTTATCCTGCTCTTAAAAAGTATGGTGAATTAAAGGCAGAACTCCGTAGAATAGGACAAATAATTGCTGAATTTGATTTACTAATTGCTAGTGTTGCAGTTGCAGAAAATTACACTTTAGTCACAAACAATACTCGTCACTACAGCCGCATTTATAATTTACACTTGGAAAACTGGATTTTACCTTAAAAAATATTAGATAAAAGAGAAATGACTACAGAAGTAAATAATCAACGTATTCAAATAAATTTAGATTTATCGCCAGAACTTTATCAGACACTAAATAACCTCACGCAACATCTGAATGGAGATAATGCTGAGGTGCTGATAAAAGCGATTGCACTCTTAGAAGTAGCTGTAAAAGCCAAGCAAAAAGGCAAGCATATCTGGATTGCAGATGATAACCAAAATCTTGAAACTGAAATTGTTGGTATCTAAATAGTATGACAGACATAACAGATTTATCAAAAATAATTGCCAGTAAAGGCGACAATCCACTAATTCTATCAACTGTAAACTTGCAGTCACAAGAAGACGCAGAACTTGAGCGAAAGCTACGAGAACTCAAGTTTAAACAAGAACTAAGAAAAGATTGGATTTTATTTATTGTCAGGGATGTAGTAATTTTTCCTGCTGCCATCCTTTTTATTTTTGCTGTCAGTGGTTATTCCCTATTTACTCAGATTCATAGGTAACTTTCTGGCGACTATTTATAATCAACCGCAGAGGTACAGAGTACACAGAGAAAAGACAGATGATAGAGTTCACATCAAAAACAATTTAGAATTGTGGGAAATTATTTCTCTTCTCTCTGCCTTCTCTATGGTTATTTAAAAAATTTTACAACTGATCTAGCTCAATGTAATCGCGTAGCTAATTTTACAGACAACGAAGCCAACTTGCTGAAAGTAGACATAACTGCCTCGACTTCATAACCCAACCACAGGCTCAAGAAATCTTCAATAAGTATCCTAATGATTAATTTGACTTAGACCGTGATCACGACAGCGTTCTATTATTATTTATAGTGGCTGCAAGCAGCAGGTTATAAAGTATCATATTGTACAAGAAATTCCTTAGTTCCCTAGAAGTAATTAATTTACTTAAAAAAGTTTGGACAAAATGCCAGCATTCCAGAAATTTGATTGCTATATTAGATTAAATAACTATTCTGGCAAGGGTTAAAAAGCTGTGCGGGATGATTTACAGGGTTTGGAAATTAGTCAGGATGAACTGCAAAAGCTGACTAATTTACCTGTCAACGAGAAACTTGTAATCATTACAAATCCTCTGAAAATATTAGCAAAGATATATATCCAAAAACTTAAAAGCTCTGAAGGGGCAACTGTAGTGTTTATTGGATTTTCTACATTTGTTTTTGTCTATATTTTATTTGATATAATTATTAAATTTTTTGTGACGTGGATAACAATTCCATCTTGGATGTTGTTAATTTTCTTAGGTCTTTGGGTCGGTGGGTTAACGCAAACTATTTTATATTTCATCTGGAAAAGTAGAAATAAAATTGTCAAAAGCAATATGACCAAATCTCTGCAAATTCTTTTAAGTGAGGTGAATAAATACAATAGTGTTATTAGAGTAATAGATATAAATGACCAAATAGAAGAAGCTGGTAATCCCGAAGTAGTTATAAAGGAAAGAGAGGGTGTTGTCGAAGCGCTTAAACTCACCAAAGCTGATTTAGTTCGCGCTTTGAAAACAGAAAGGATTTTGAGGGAGCATAAGAACTTTATCCTTAGTAATACAGAACTATTCGTCAACAATTTAGCAACTTTAGCAGCGATGCAAGTAACTGAACAGGCTACTGAGCATGGAAGATTACTCAATGAAGCATTGCAGATTGCATTAGATGTGCAACACGAAATGAAAAGATTACAGACTCAGCGTTAAAATCAATACTCAGGGCGGGCTTTCCTACCCACCCCAGAAGATGGATAATCCCTAAGTTCTAATCCATAGACGCTGCTGGGTGGGTTGGCTTCCAATCTATTTACCAGACATCCTCAATGGCTTTTTCAATAATCCTTCCCACAGCTGCGATCCCCGGTCTAACATAAAGAATATTCGTAAAGCGATCGCTTATCCACATGGACTGGAAAGAAGTCAGAGGCAACTGGGTAATCATTCCCCGAAATCCCATAGGTATCATCCATTTTTTAGGAGGTGCATTTGTCGCCACTGCACCGCACATCACTTATCGCTGGTTACTCGAAGAATTGGCAAGTAAAGGTTATGTTGTAATTGCTACGCCTTTTGTGAATACATTGGATCATACTGCGATCGCAAAATCTGTGCTGCTAAACTTTGACCGCACCCTCGAACGCTTACATGACTCTGGGGCATTACGCAAGCTTTACTTCCCCATCTACGGCGTTGGACACAGCATGGGCTGTAAACTTCACTTGCTCATTGGTAGCCTCTTTAAAGTAGAACGCGCAGGCAATATTTTAATATCCTTCAACAACTACGCCGCTAAAGAAGCTATCCCCCTAGTAGAACAGTTTAATTCTACTTTGAAAATCGAGTTTACCCCCTCGCCGTTGGAAACTAACAAGCTTATCCAAGAGCGTTACAATATCCGGCGCAATTTATTAATAAAATTTAGCAATGACACCATTGATCAATCGGCAGCTTTAACCAAAATCTTACAAGAACGCTTTGATGAGATGGTGACAGCACAAACGTTACCAGGAACTCACACAACACCTCTAGGTCAAGATATTAAATGGCAAACTGGAACATCTTTCAGTCCCTTTGACGCTTTAGGGCAATGGTTCAAGCAAGAAGCATACCGCGATTTGAACCAGCTAAAAAATACCATCCTCTTGTGGGTGAATCCTCTTGCACCACCATAATATTTTCTGACATCAAAAATTCATGAATTCGACAAGAAAATAATTCTTGCAGTCGGGGCATCGGCTGTTGAGCTAGGTAATGTAAGTCGGGCAGTGCCTGCAATTGCTGTTTGACCTCAGAATCCCTCGTTTAGAAAACGGGGGAGTATGTCAAAGCAAGTTATTAATGAGTGCTTCCTACAACTTTATATGTTTCAAATACTAGTAATTGATGACGACTATTCAATAAAAATACTCCTGAAAAGGATGTTGGAAAAACAGGGTTATGAGGTAGTTACTGCCAGTAGCGGCGAGGAAGGAATAGAAAAGGCACTAGCTTATCGTCCAGCACTAATTATTTGTGATTGGATCATGCCGGGGTTGACTGGACTGGAAGTTTGCCACCGCATTAAGAAAGACCCCCAATTTTCTACCACATTTTTTATTTTATTAACATCCTTAGATTCCGTTGCCGATTGTGTTAAAGGTTTAGATGCTGGTGCTGATGATTTTATCTCCAAACCTATCGATCAGAATGAATTACAAGCACGGGTAAGAGCGGGATTACGCCTGCATCAGTTGAGTAGAGATTTGCAGGCTCAAAAGTTGCTTTTAGAATCAGAAATGTCAGAAGCCGCAGAATATGTGCGATCGCTGCTGCCTGTTTCCATGACTGAACCCTTCAATATAAATTTCCGATTCATTCCCTCGCGGCAACTCGGCGGTGATTGTTTCGATTACTACTGGCTTGATCCTGATTATCTGGCAATTTACTTAATGGATACTGCCGGACATGGACTCAAAGCTACTCTTCCCTCTGTTTCAGTGCTGAATCTGCTGCGTTCTCGTGCGCTCAAAAGTCTGGATTACTATCAACCTAGTGATGTATTGAAGGCTTTGAATGATACCTTTCAGATGAATTATCAAAATGACAAATACTTTACGATTTGGTACGGAGTTTACAACCGAATCAACCGTCAGTTAATTTATGCTAGTGCAGGTCATCCTCCAGCAGTTTTAGTAACCGGCACATCTCCAAGGAAGTCTGAAGTTAAACTCTTGAAAACCCCTGGTATGCCAGTTGGGATGTTTCCAGAGGCAAAATATGTTGATGAATTTTGCAATATTGAAAACTTCAGCACCCTTTACATTTTTAGTGACGGCGCTTATGAAATCACTAAATCAGATGGCACACTTTGGAGTTTGGATGCTTTTATTCAGTTACTGGTTAGCTTACAACATCCTGTTGATTGTCAACTTGATCCCGTACTGAGTTATTTAATCGCTCTGAACTCCAAAGATGCTTTTGATGATGATTTATCTATTTTGCAAATTAACTTTGATGAATTAAGTATTTGAGACTAAAACCTGATTAAATGCGTCTTGGCTGGGGAATATTTCAAATACTTTATCCATATTAGTTAGTTCAAATAATATCCTGACTTGCTCATTAATTGAGCAGAGAACAAGCTTAGTATCGGCGGCTCGCAAGGTTTTGAAAGCTAATACTAAAGCTCCCAATCCTGAACTATCCATAAACGTTACATCTTTAAAATCAACTAACACAATTTTTGCACCAATTTGCAAAATATCAGTGATGTTTTGTCGAAATTCTTGTGCACTTGTGGCGTTTAAATTACCACTGAGCTTAATAACTTTTACTTCTTCTTTCATAATTATGTCACGCTGATTTTTGTAAATTACGCTTTGATTTCGCTATTATATACCCATAATAGAATATTTAAAAATACTTGTAAAATAAAAAACTCTAAGATTAATATTGAGTAAACATTGATAATTAATTCGGATAGATAAAGATTAATTATCAATGTTTTTTCGGGTTTTTTAGTGATTAAAAAAAATCATTAGCTTAATTAAATATAATTTTTGTATAGGGGTTAACATCAGAATTATTAGTAGATATAATCATTTGTTGACTATTGAGTACTTATGATAGTAACTAGGATCTACGCTTATTTATGTCCAATTACTTACATAATTGAAAGAATTCACCTCTGGACTAACGCTCTAGAGCCAAAAATTTCGGTTTCAACAGCGCCAAGCAAGCTCGAATCTTCGCCTCTGCTGTCTTAGTATTCCCAATATCGCTGATTTCTGAACAAATAACACAAAAAGTAAAGAGTTATGAATTTATAACTCCTGTGCAGATGCGATTAATCGCGTCTCCCTCAAACAGGACTCACTTTGGCTCTGTGAAGCAGCTTCTCACCTTGAAGGTAGCCAGTATAGCGTACCTTGACTGTTTCTCCAGGTTGTGCAGTCCCCTCCATTAATTGGTGGAGTTGGGGATCATAAGGTAATTCTGCTCCCACGGGTGCGATCGCTTCCACTCCCCACGCCTGTAAAAGTTGTTCTAGGGGTTTCTGCACCAACGGTACTATTTTGAGTGCTGCTAGCTGGGGATTTTCTTGCGCTTTCTGTGCTGCTGTTGGCCATTGCAATAATAAAGACTCCAGCAGTTGCAAACTCGACTGCTGGAATTCTTGTAGTAATATCTCTCGCTGCTGTTCTATTTGTTGCTGCGATCGCTGGTACTCTTTTCTTAAATCTGCAATTTCTTCTAATAAATCCTGAGTAGGCGCTGCTTTCTCTTGTAACAACTCTACTGTTGAAAAAGTTGCGATTAATTCATTCAATGACATCTGTAGCACTGGCGACAACTTCAGCAGCACATCTACGCGCATCTGCTCTAGCTTTCCTTGTCGTAACCGCAAAAGTTGACGCTCTGAGACACCAGCAGCGCGACTCAGCGCTTTAAAACTAGAAATACCCAGCTTTTGCATTAAATCTTGCAAAAGCTGGGTATTGGGCGTTGGGCACTTGTACTGAGTGAAGTCGAAGTATTGGGTATTAGGCATGGGGTATTGGTTATTGGGCATTGGTTATTGGGTATTAGGCATTGGGTATTGGCGATTAAGTTTTTCTCTATCCCCTATGCCCTATGCTCCATTCCTCATTCCCAATTTCTATTCTTCCAGTAAACTTCTCAACATCCAAGCTGTCTTTTCGTGTACTTGCATCCGTTGAGTCAATAAATCGGCGGTTGGTTCATCGTTAACTTCCTCTACCACGGGAAAAATAGACCGTGCAGTTCTGACTACGGCTTCTTGTCCTTCCACAAGTAAGCGGATCATTTCCACAGCTTTAGGAACTCCGGGAGTTTCTGGAATCGAACTCAGTTTGGCATATTCGCTG
Source organism: Nostoc sp. NMS7 (assembly GCF_017115085.1). GTDB lineage: Bacteria > Cyanobacteriota > Cyanobacteriia > Cyanobacteriales > Nostocaceae > Nostoc. Next base: position 7,760 of record NZ_JABXKJ010000125.1, read on the forward strand.
TAGGTTCCTGGTGCGGGATAGCCAAGCGCTCTAATTCTCTCGGCTATTAAATCAACTGCTAAGGCTAATTCTGTATACTGGGTTTCAAACATCAGATGTAACGTTTGGAACATTGGCCCGGTCACATTCCAATGGAAATTATGAGTTTTCAGATACAGTGTATAAGTGTCAGCCAACAGGCGAGATAAACCCTCGGCAATTTTAGCCCGACTCGCCTCGTCAATGCCGATATTTATATTTTTGACTGTTACTTTCGATGACATAATTTTCTCCTAATTAGGTTATATGTAATTGGGTATTGGGAATTGGGCATTGGGCATTGGGCATTGGGCATTGGGCATTGGGCATAGGTAGGTTATTCTTCCTTGTCCCCCTTGTCCCCCTCATCTCCCCCATCTCCCACATCTCCCCACTCCCATTCTCTATGCCAAGTGCATCTTCAAAACGCTCCGGGGTGCTTTACGGACTCTGGCTAAAACGGTTTCTTTGCCTAAACGCTGGCAAGCTTCATAGCGATGACAACCAGAAAAGCCATAATATTGTCCATCTACTTCTAGGACATCAATAGGTTCTTGCTGCCCAATCTCCGCAATCGATTCCATTAAAGCTTGCACTTTATTTGGATCGTTTACACGGGGCAACGGCCGGTTTATCTGATTTAATGGAATTTCTTGGACTCTAACCATAAGGAGTTTATCCAACTAGTTCTGTTTTGCGTCTCTATATAAATCATAGTCATTATGACTTCGTTTTGCAACTATTTTGGGCAAAACTGTTAATGGTATCATTGGAGCACTCATGCGACAAAAAAACCGCGCTACAAAGCAATTGGAAAATCAGCTCCAACGCCGCATTAACGGGCACAAGACGCTCGATGACTCGCTATCGCTTTTCTACGAAACGCTCCGCGAACGCTATCAGGTAGCCATGAAATTTTCGTTTTGGCGTTTTTCCCATACTGTGCTGACAATATTTTGTCTATTGGGACTAACTGCTGCATCAGGGCCTGAGAGCAACATCCAGGATAGGGAACTGAAAATTGGGATTGTGCAGCGATTTGGCGAGAAACCCACAGCGAAGCTGCAACTGGAACCCACAAAAGGCGATCGCTTAGAGCTAAAATTTAAAGTCGGCAACAAGCAGCAAATCCTGTTTACCAAGAATCCTGTAAAGCTGGAAACAGTTATGCAAGCTTTACCCCAGTCAGCAGTCGAAGAAGTAGTAGTTTTAGGCACATATCGCACCTTTGAAACTGCGGAAGACAGTGCTAATAAATGGCGTTCTCAGGGAATGAAAGTGGAAATAGCCCAGCCAGAACGCTGGCAGGTTTGGGCAAAACGAGATGTTTATAGCACTCCTTTACTGCGACGTTTGCTATTGCACAACATCCAAGCTTCTACCAAAGAAAAAGTATATCTTGATACGAAAATTCGGAAACAAGTGCCGCGAGTAAGTTGGGTGGTGGATGGTAAACGCTACAGCCCGAATGATTTGGAAATTAGCACTGATAAAAACTTGATTCGGGTGAATAAAACCGAAAAACAAGAGTTTGCTCGTCTTTATGCTGGGCGACTGAATTTGCAGCCAAATGCCTATGGCACATACACTCTAGTTAATCAAGTACCTTTAGAAACTTATTTGCGTGGAGTTTTGCCTTACGAAATCGGCACAGATGCACCAACGGCGTCCCTGGAAGCTCAAGCAATTCTCGCCCGGACTTATGCCTTGAGAAATTTACGCAGGTTTGCCGCAGATAACTATCAGTTGTGTGCTGATACTCACTGCCAAGTTTATGATGGCTTGAATGGAGCAGCTGCCAAAACAGACCGAGCGATCGCTTCAACCAGTGGTCAAGTACTAACATATAAAAATGAACTAGTAGATGCCCTATATTCTTCTACCACTGGTGGCGTTACAGCCTTCTTCAGCGATGTTTGGAATGGCGATGATCGTCCCTATCTGCGGCCTGTACTGGATGCTGCGACTAATTTTTGGAACTTGTCTAAGCAGAGTTTAGCAGATGAAAAGAATTTCCAAAAATTTATTAATCGGCAACAAGGATTTAATGAAAGTAAGTGGGATATGTTTCGTTGGCACAAGGAAACCTCTTTAAAGGATATTACCAAGGACTTGCAGAAATTTTTGCAGGTGAAAAACAGTCCTGATGCCAAATTTAAGACAATTCAGGCTATGGCAGTAGTGAAGCGAAGCCAGAGTGGACGCATCCTTGAACTTGCGGTTAAAACTGATCGTAGCACCTTTGTTCTTCACAAAGATGAAGTTCGTAGTGCCTTTGCTGCTCCTAAGAGTACACTATTTTACATAGAACCCCTGAACAAAGGCAAACCCGAACTGTGGGGATACGCTTTTATTGGTGGTGGATTAGGACATGGAGTTGGCTTGAGTCAAACTGGCGCTCAAAATTTAGCTAAATTAGGTTGGTCAAGTCCAAAAATTCTCCAATTTTACTATCCAGGCACTCAGATTCAAATTCTCAGCAAAGAAACTCAACTTTAAGCGGACTTAAAAAATCAAGCAGGAACACAGTAAAATTTGTGTTCCCGCTCAACAGGAAATTAGGCTTTTTGTGAAAGTTGCTTTAAGAGGTACACATGGCATTTAGAGGGTGTTGACCCTAGATGCAGTGCTTCTATTTTTTCAACATGATTAACTCTTGCAAGAGGTTTATTGTTGAGGGGCCTAACTCTTAGTAGAGTTCTTCTTCTTTGTGAGTTTCGATTGTCACGTCAGAGGTTGGGTAAGCGACACAGGTTAGTACATATCCAGCTTCTATTTGATCGTCATCTAAGAATGACTGATCACCCTGATCAACGGTACCCTTTACGAGTTTACCTGCACAAGTCGAGCAAGCACCAGCGCGGCAAGAGTAAGGCAGGTCAAGACCAGCTTCTTCGGCAGCGTCTAGAATATAGGTATCGTCCTGAACGTCAAGTGTTTGGTTCAGCCCTTCGGCCTCGTTGATTAGTGTCACTTTATAAGTTGGCATTGAGTAATCCTCTCTTTTTCAAACGACAGTATAAGTTATCTTCAGGCAAAGGTGACGGCTATTCTGTGGGATTAGCCGTTGGTTAAAATTTGCTTCAATTCTGATACTACGAGAAAAATTAAACGATGTAACTGGAAATTCAACCCGATTAGTAAAGAAATTTAGTTGCTTAAACCTGATAAGTTTTATTTATATTATTTTCTGCCTTAGTCAGACTGTGATTAGAAAAAACTATCTTAGGGATGAAAAAATAGGAATAGGATTATATGAAACCTATATTTTGTACGACTTACGCAGAAGAGATCCCCAACTTCTCTTCAGAAGCAGGGCTGTTTCATTCGATCAGGTAGAGATTTTGTCAATATCATCAGTGAGAAAGAAGGTTTGAGTTGGTAATCTAAAAATTACCGCAATAACTCCGTAAATTTAAGTGCGTTCGGTGCTAGCCTGCGGTAAGACCAAAGGCGATCGCGATGATAATTGTTGAATCAGATTTTTTAATCACCTGATTTTTTAGGGTTAGACGCTTGTAAATTAGCGCCTTTTAGGGAACTGGTAGAATCAAAAACAGAACTAGTGAGGATCATGTATAATCCAGAAGCAGCTTTGGAAAAAGCAAGAGTGGGTGTAGGTTTGGTGGGTACTGGGTATGCGGCAAAGTTTCGGGCTGAGGCATTTCTCCATGATCAGCGAATGCGATCGCATTTAGTCGCAGTTGTTGGTCATACCCCAGAAAAAACAGAAACCTTTGCCAAAGAGTACGAAATTGAAGCGTTGAGTTCTTGGCAAGAGCTAGTAGAGCGTGAAAATATAGACTTGGTGGTGATCTGCACTATTAATCGAGATCATGGTGCGATCGCTCGTGCAGCACTCACCAACGGCAAACACGTAATTGTAGAGTATCCCCTTTCGTTGGATGTAGTCGAAGCTGAGGAACTGATTGCCTTGGCCAAAGCCCAACAAAAACTCCTCCACGTTGAACACCTGGAACTTTTGGGTGGTTTGCATCAAGCCTTAAAGCAAAACTTAGCCAAAATTGGTGAAGTGTTTTATGTTCGCTACAGCACCATCAATGCCCAGAATCCTGCACCCCGCAAATGGACTTATAACCATGAGTTGTTCGGTTTTCCCTTAATTGGTGCCCTGTCTCGCCTACATCGTCTCACCGATTTGTTTGGTAAAGTATTTACAGTTAACTGTCACCAACGATATTGGGAAATAGAACCGGAATATTACCAAAGCTGTTTCTGCACTAGTGACATTTGCTTTAACAGTGGACTTTTAGCCCAAGTAGTTTATGGCAAAGGCGAAAGTCTTTGGCAATCAGAACGCAAGTTTGAAGTTCACGGTGAAAAAGGTGGTTTAATTTTTGATGGCGACACAGGAATTTTCATCCAGCCAGGGGAAACAACACCTATAGAGGTTGGATCTCGCCAGGGTTTGTTCGCCAAAGACACGAGTATGGTGTTAGACCATCTTTTTGATGGCACTCCTTTGTACGTTACCCCAGAGGAGAGCTTGTATAGCCTAAAGGTTGCTGATGCTGCACAAAGAGCTGCACAGACAGGGATAACTATATTTATGAAAGATACTTTAGTTAAAGAAGTCGGAAGTCGGAAGTCGGAAGTCGGAAGTACAGTTTTGTAACGGGAATTTAGCGCAAAGTGCGGTCTTGGGGTCTCCCCAAGAGGAGCAACTTTGCAAGACAGAACAAGACTTACATACTTACGGCTTCTCTTGTAGCCGGGGATTTAAACCAAACCGTTGTTTGTTGACAAAAGGGACTGAGTTTTACCCTTACCGAGTGTTTCTATAAAAGTTGATGAAAAAAGTTGATGAAAACTGAACTAATTGTTATTTTATCCCAACGAGAATTAGACAAAATGCGTCAAGCTGGGCGTTTAGCAGCTAAACTTCTCCAACATCTGGAACCTTTCGTGAAGCCAGGGGTTAGCACTCTCGAACTCAATGATGAAGCCGAACGTTGGACGCAAGCGCATGGAGCAAAAAGCGCACCCCTTGGCTATAAGGGCTATCCTAAGTCGATTTGCACTAGTGTAAATGAGGTAATTTGTCACGGCATTCCCAACGCCAAGCAAATTCTGAAAGAAGGTGACATCATTAATATTGATGTGACGCCGATTGTTGAGGGTTATCACGGGGATACATCTAAGACATTCTTTGTCGGTACTCCTTCCCCAACAACGAGGAAACTGGTAGAGGTGACAGAAGAGTGTTTGCGCCTGGGTATTGCTGAAGTTAAACCTGGGGGACGCATTGGGGATATTGGTGCAGCTATTCAAGAGTATGCTGAAGCAGAAGGCTTTTCTGTAGTGCGAGATTTTGTTGGACACGGCATCAGTAATATTTTCCATACTGCACCGGATGTTCCCCACTATGGCACACGCGGTAAGGGCAAGCGCCTCAGACCAGGAATGGTTTTTACTATTGAGCCAATGATTAACGAGGGTACTTACGAAGTCGAGGTTCTGGGCGACAAATGGACTGCGGTAACGCGCGATCGCAAACTTTCTGCTCAATGTGAGCATACCTTAGCTGTAACTGAAGATGGCGTTGAAATCCTCACCCTACCTGAAGGCGAGAATTACTGGGCTAGTTGATTTTTCTACTACTTGATTAACATAATGGTTCAAACTCTTGCTGCGGAAAATGTCACACTAGAGCAACTAATATTGCTCTATGGATTAGAGTTAGTTGATTCGGAAGAATTCTTTCGAGAGTGGCAAGATGACCTACCAGAACTGACAAGCTTAAGAATTGCAGCTATTGGATCAAATCAAGGCAGGTTACATAAATTTACGAAACTATCCGCCTTTATTAGAAAATACAGTGAACACGATTGTTTTATCGCTGGGGATCAATAAGTGCCTAAAATTACAGCCAAACACTTTTCAAACATCTTCTAAGCTCGACTTTATCCAAAATTAAGAACTCGGTTTTCTTTATCCGGCAAAAACCCTGACTTTTTGGCAAATACTTTTTCCACGTCACAGATTATCAATGAAGTTAAAAAAGTAAAAGTACTGTCCCACAAAGGTTTTAGCGATAGCGATCGCGTTGTCAAAAAATGGATAAAGTCGAGCTAAGAGCAGCAATACCTGCTCTAGTTCTGAACCTGGAAGGAAAAATATCGATGCTTTCAGCCACTATTAATACAAGTAATCTTAGCTCTGAGGCATTCATTGCTGGCTATCTGGATGATGTACGCTACGAGTTAATCGACGGAGAACTAATCGACTTGGAACCCACTGGACTTCATGAACAGGTAGCTGGGTTAATTAATCGTAAGCTCAACGTAGCAATTGATCTGCTCAACTTGCCTTGGTTTATTCCCATGAAATGCCTGATTAAACCATTAGGTCAAAATTCAGCCTTTAGACCCGATGTTGTAATTCTTGATCAGACGGCTTTGGTGAATGAGCCATTATGGAAAACTGAGCCAGTGATTACACTAGGCAATTCTGTTAAATTGGTCGTGGAGGTCGTTATTACCAATTGGCAGAATGATTATGCCCGAAAAGTGGAAGACTACGAAGCTTTAGGCATTGGGGAGTATTGGATCGCAGATTATCTAGGGCTAGGAGGCAAACGCTACATTGGCTTATCCAAACAACCTGTAATCACGATTTATCAGTTAGTCGATGGAATTTATCAAGGACAGCAGTTTAGGGGAACAGAACGCCTCATATCCCATCTAAGTTAAGGACAAACACATTAATGGTTACTTATAACGGTACGAATGGCCCTGACACTTTGATTGACTACAATCACTCCTCTTTCAGCTATATTAACTTTAGTCTAGTTACCATCAACGGATTTGGCGGTGACGATATTATCAGTGGGCAAGATATTTTTACTTTTTATAATATCTTTGGGGGTGCTGGCAACGATCTCATCGTTGGCGGTTTGAACAATGATGTCCTCATAGGCGATGATTTATTTGGCGGCGTTCTTGGTAACGATTACCTCGCTGGGTCGGACGGCGACGATGCCCTCTATGGGGGTGCTGGCAATGATAAACTCATTGGGGATGCTGGCACTGATAAGCTCATTGGGGGTGCTGGCAACGATGTTTTCCTGTTCTATTCAGTTTCAGATAGTCAACCTGGTTTGTCACGAGATATTATCAAAGACTTTGTTGGAAACGGTAACTTACCCGGTGACAGAATCGATATATCTAACATAGACGCTAACACCACCATAAAAGGCGACCAAGCTTTCACTTACATTGGAACTCGCGCATTCACCGCAGCAGGTCAGATCCGTTATTCTGGAGGTATTCTCCAAGGTAACACTGATAGTAATCTAGCGGCTAATTTCGAGATTAAGCTTGAAGGATCACTACTACTAGTGGCAAGCGATATTATCGTTTAATAGACTTCTTGCAAAATTCCTTAATACCCCCACTTCTAAAAGCAAATTCTTAAGAGTGGGGTTCTTATTTTTGATTTCTGCAAGAAGTAAACAGAAGTACAGTGGAGTTGACCGAAAAAGAAATGCGGGCAGTTTGGGGTGGTGAATATACTGTCAATATTATAACCTTGGCGGTAAACTTTGAGATTAAGCTAGATACTCTGGACTTAGCTACATCCGATTTTGCACCTTATTAGTTAAAGGTAATCTAAAATCTCAAATCCAAAATTGGTATAATTATTTTCCCAACTTATTGGGAATACCTTCACAACCACCAGGAATAGTACCTCTGGTTTTTTCGCCCCCCCAAGTGCAACAGTAGCAACGTGCAGACTCAGACATCCGTTGCACATTCGTAAAATCGGCATTTTCCACTACAGCGCCAGTGTGTTCGCCGGTTTCATAATCTGGTGCTTGGGTGCGACTGCGGGGTGATGCGTTGTCCACTACACCGTAAAATAGGCGAATCCCGTTGAGATCAGCACCACTGAGATTAGTATTGTATAAAATTGTGCAAGAGAAGTTGGCTTTTACTAAGTCACAATTCTCCAAATTAGCGCGGACAAGATTAGCTTCGCTGAGGTCAGTCCAACGCAAATCAGTACCAGAAAGGTCTGCTCCCGCTAGCATTACGCCTAAATCAATCACACGCACACCTTCTAGGCGATCTTCTGCATATCCACCACTCCCGTCGAGAATGGGGCGACCTAATCGTTGATCGCGTTTTAGGGGTGACAGCAACTTGGAACGTGAGAGAAAGCGGAGAATTTTCGCTTTACCACTGCCATCAACACTACTTAAAATTGCCGCCGTGCGTCCTTCAGCGATCGCTCTTTCTTGAGGCCAATCTTCTAATAATCCTTCTTCATCTAATACTAAGTCTGAAACGCCTTGGAAATAGGAATCAATCGTCTGTTGCTGGGTAATAATGTTTTGCTGAACTGTTAGCAGGTTTTGCTGAATTGTCAAGTCTTTGGAAATTACATATTGTCGCCACGCCACGTAAACAGCAATAACCGCAATGAAAATTTGCCCCAAAGCGCCAAACCATTCTGCAAGGGTTCCAGCAATTTCCCAGTTAATTTGGTGTCCCCAAACAACCAAGCGATCGCCTACACCTGTGAATCTGATCAAGCCGATGATCGCTACTATTAGTCCCAAAAAGGCCACAATCAGCGTGCGTTCTTGGGGTGAAAACCACTCGGTTAAAACTTTTTGCAACCAAGGCAATAATATCGCTAGGGATAACAGCAAAGTGATTGCGGTTCCGATAATGCCGATGATCCTGTTATTGAGGATAACTCCAATAAAAGTGATGGCGATCGCTACGAGGATGATCAATAATACCCTCGGCTTAACGGTGAATTGGTTGCTAGTGGGTTGCTTGAAGTCAGAACGGGCTTGTTTGAGAGCAATTGTATGTTGGGGAGATTGCAAAGATGCGATCGCTGCTAGGGCTTGTTGTGTCGCTAGTACTTCTGAGCTTAAGTTCTTCTTAGTTGCACTCCCGTCAAAGTTATCTGGTTGCAAGTCATTTTCGGGGGCTGGTTCTGGGGTTGGTAGATTAGAAGAATTGGATTCAATCGTCATGTTTTCTATTTTGCCCCAGCAGATTCAATTCAACATCTGTTTTATCAGAAATTGCACTAAGCCAAAGACCTGTATTCCATGCGAGTGAGAAACCTCACAGCAGTTCATCTGTATTACTTAAGTAGAAGCTAGTACTGGCAAGCGTTTTTTCATCACCTTTTTTGTTCCCGTCTGCCCTGTACTTTATGTTTGGTCTATAGTTTCAATTGTCAGCATTTGAGGGGGCGTAGCATCAGGTGGGTAGAGAAAATCTACTTCTATCAGTCGCTGCTGGCCAGGGGATAGTTTTAATTGAGCAAGCGGTTTTCCCATCTGTCCCCGTTCTTGAACTAAATGCCAGTATTGGGTTCTGGGTAAACCATTATCGTCATTGTAGCGAATACAAACTGTGCCTCGGAAAAAGACGGATGGTTCGGGTGGTGAAAAAAACCGAAGCCCTGCTTTACTTAACTCATCTTCTTTGATAGGCGTTTGGAAAAGCACATTTATAGTTTGCGGCTTATCCGTATTGTTGAATAATGGTAGAGAGATGTTGTATTCAATGCCGTAGTTGCCGTGAGCTTCGTAAGCAGTACCAGGATAACGCGCCACTAGTTTAGCAGTTTGGTTTTGTTCAGTACCCATTTTGCCTGCCAAAAGGGTACTTAAACCGTAGGAAAAAGCTTGTCCTGGTTCGGGAATTCTCAGGTATGAACTATTCGAGTCGGTAACTTGTGCTTGCCAACGAGAGCCAACAGCTACCCCCGCGACCCGTCCGTAAATTTCTTTTACCCCTGCAAGATGATTTGGAGGACTGGGGGCAGGTTCACGAGGTCCTGCAAAATCACCATTTTCTAACAAGTTCTCCCATTCTTCTAAAGTGGGCGCTCGTTCACTACCATCGGGATTGGGTTTGGCAAACATGGCCAGGTTCGCTAGATAAACAGGACTATCACTATACAAATGTAACAAAGTAGAACGTCCATTCAATGGCGGGGTTAAAGTCCGCACTGGAATGGGATGATTCATTAACATCCGGCTTTGTTTTGGTGGAATTAGCAACTGGGCTGGCCATCCTGACTGCCGTCTGACTCGCAGCAGATCATTCATAACGCGATCGCCTGGTCCAGCATAAATGTTTCCCGAATTATTTGACTGCATGGGGGGAAGTTTGATAAAAGGTGCATCAGGTTGACTAACATAACTAGCTGCTTGCAATATATTGACAGTTGCAAGGCGATCGCTTGGATTGTAAACAATCACCCCCAAATAAAGGGTCCGCAAATCATTTGGAGTCTCAATCGCTCTAGCAATATGGTGAGAAAATAAATCAAACCGTCCCTGAAATGGAAAGTTTAGGTGTGCGCTGGGTACTCTTTTACCTTGAGGAGAAAATGTAGACAGCAGAATTCCTTCACTCTGAACTACTTCTGGGTTATTACTATTAAATATCGGTACTGTATCAAGATGTCCTGTTAAAGGTCTTGTTTGTTGGGGAATGAAGATTTCCTGTGGTGCAGGTGCAGGAGAAGGCGATGCTTGAGCCAAAAACAAATAGGAAATAAAATTAAACATTTATTCAAAAAGCAATTTATCGTTCAAGTTAAGAATACAGCATACCTAACCTAGTAAACTCAGCGAGGGCTGATAGAATGCCCAAAAGAGGCAAAACCTAGGCAGTATTGAGAGTTAATGATATTAGTTTTAACTCTATTGAGAATATACTTTGCTTATTGAGGTGATGCGGCCGCCCTGGTCTATTACTCTGCGTTCTTAGTAGCATCGGAGCAGCCGAGAGGTATTTGCAATTTCGCTCATGAAAAAGCCAGAAGAATGACCGATTTCAACAAGAATTCCGCTAACCCATCCGGCTAACCTGGGTTTGTTGCCAGCGCGGATTATCACAGTTAGAGATGCCAAGGTGAACATGACAATGAACAAGGCCACACTTTTCACTCCCGTTCAGTTTGGAGCAATGCAATTGAAGCATCGCGTCGTGATGGCTCCATTGACTCGCTCGCGGTCTATTCAGCCCGATTCCATTCCTGGCGATCTCATGGCTGAGTATTACGCTCAACGGGCTTCGGAGGGTGGATTCATTATCGGCGAAGCCACCAACATCTCGGTCACGAGCCGTGGATGGCTAGGTGCCCCAGGACTCTATTCCGACCAGCAGGTTGAAGGCTGGAAGAAGGTCGTCTCCGGCATCCATGCAAAGGGCGGGCATATGTTTGCACAGCTGTGGCATACCGGGCGTTCCTCGCATATTGATCTGACCGGTGGCGAGATGCCTGTCTCCGCTTCCGTCGATCCGGCTTACTGGCAGAACCCGTCGCATTTGGTTTCAGCATCCAGCGGTTGGGTTCAGCCGTCACCGCATCGGGCGCTTGCCATCGCAGAGATATCACTCATCGTCGAGGACTACCGTAGGGCGGCAGAACGGGCTATGGATGCCGGTTTTGAAGGCGTAGAGCTACACGCTGCCAACGGGTATCTCATGGATCAGTTCCTGCAAGACGGCAGCAATAAGCGAAACGATGAGTATGGCGGCTCCATTGAGAACAGGTCGCGATTCCTGCTTGAGGTGGTGAGAGCGATGACTTCAGTGTGGGGGAGCGATCGTGTTGGAGTTCGCGTCGGCCCGAGCGGCACATGGAATGGCATGTCAGACAGCAACCCGCAGGCGCTCTTCCAGTACGTCGCAGAACAGCTGAACCAGATCGGACTCGCTTACCTCCACATCATCGAACCACGCGTGAAGGGCAATGTGGTCGTTCTGGAGCACCAAGGGGCAATCGCCGCCGAGCAAATGCGGACAATCTTCCAAGGCAAGATCATCGCTGCCGGCGGATTTGAGCCAGACACTGCCGAGGCCATCCTGGAAAGTGGGACCGCAGACGCGGTGGCATTCGGCCGCCATTTCATCTCTAATCCTGACCTGCCTCGCCGCCTCAAGGAGGGGCTGCCACTTACGGCTTACGATCGCAACACCTTTTACACGTTCGACGCGCACGGCTACACGGACTACCCGTTCTATCACGAGAACGCCTTGGCGTAGCGCATGGAACACAAGAGGGTGAACGAATAACTTGTTTTCCAAATGGAGGAAGTATGAACAAAAGTATAAATGTGATGTTGGTACATGGTGCTTGGGCTGACGGCTCGTGCTGGAGCAAGGTAATCCCTTTGCTCCAGGCGAAGGGTTTAAGTGTGACAGCAGCGCAGATTCCGCTGACTTCGCTCGAGGATGACATTGCGGTCACGCGTCGTCTTCTCTCGATGCAGACAGGACCCACAGTTCTGGTTGGGCATTCCTACGGTGGTGCCGTGATCACTGGCGCGGCCACCGAGACTCCCGACGTGGAAGCCCTCGTCTATATCACAGCTTTCGGTCTTGACCAAGGTGAGAGCCTTGATTCCCTCAGCAAACAGGGTCCGCCGTCGCCTGGCTCTGCGGCGATATGGTCTGATAACAACAGTTTTCTTTGGATCAACCGAGACGACTTCCATGAGGCGTTTGCCGGGGATGCCAGCCCAACCGAAGCTACAGTCATGGCTGCAGTGCAGAGGCCGTTGAGCGTCGCAAGCTTCACCGACAAAGAAGGTGTGCCGGCCTGGAAGATGATTCCTTCTTGGTATCTGGTGTGCACGGACGACCACATGATCCCACCGCCAGCCCAGGAGTTCATGGCTAAACGGATGGGTGCCACAGTACAGTCTGTGCCAGCGAGCCACGCTCCCTTCGTTTCCCGCCCGCAAGAAGTCGCCGACATCATTGCACTCGCGGCGGCTTCTCTCGCACAGTAAGCCCCACAACTCAGCACAGGTGAATCAACCCATGAAAAATTCCTATAAAGCAGTAGAAGTGACCTCTCCGGGTGTTTTCAACCTCGTCGAGCGAACGATTACCGATCCTGGAGCCGGCCAGGTCCGCATCCGGGTGGATTCTTGCGGTGTATGTCATAGCGACTCAGTCACGCTCGAAAACTCCTTCCCAGGAATTATGTATCCGCGCGTGCCAGGTCACGAAATCGCTGGTCGGATCGAAGCGGTTGGAAAGGGTGTCGTGAATTGGGAAGTAGGCCAGCGCGTGGGTGTTGGTTGGTTCGGTGGCGAGTGCGGCTACTGTGAACCCTGCCGACGCGGTGACATAGTTAATTGTGCCAACCTAATTATATCTGGTATTACGACAGATGGTGGCTATGCAGAAGTCGTCATCGCTGAGGCGCGGGCGCTTGCCTCGATTCCGCAGGACCTTTCCTCTGTAGACGTTGCTCCGCTTCTATGCGCGGGTCTCACTACCTTCAACGCACTCCGCAACTCAAAGCTTCGCGCTGGAGATTTAGTCGCCATACAAGGTATCGGGGGTTTGGGTCATCTGGCTTTGCAATTCGCATCCAGGATGGGATTTCACACCTTGGCGATTCAGCGGGGAAAGGGAAAAGAAAAACTGGCTCGCCAGTTGGGGGCGCATGAGTACATCGACAGCACAGAGCAGAATCCCGCAGAAGCCCTCCTCAAAATGGGTGGAGCGAATGCGATTCTCGCCACTGCGGCTAGTGGAAAGTCGATGGGTCCTCTTGTCGGGGGTCTTGCCGCACGTGGCAAGCTCGTCGTAGTCGGTGCTTCTGCGGAACCTATCGAAATTAATCCTACACAACTCATCTTTGGGTCGAAGACTATTCAAGGCGAAAACGTCGGCACACCCATCGAGGAGGAAGACACATTAAAATTCAGTGCTCTTCAGGGTATCCGTCCCAAGATCGAGACCATACCCCTCGAGAAGGCTCCCGAAGCGTACGCACGCATGATGGACGGCAAAGCACGCTTTCGCATAGTGCTAACCATGTCCCAATAGCGCAAAGGAGTTCAGTTACCGTTTCTGACCAAGTTTCCTACCGCTGAGGTAATTGCGATCGCTCGCACAAGAAGGCGCAACATCTCGGCATTCCGGTACTACGGTCTAGTGTGCAGCATAAGTGGCGTGTTCAACCATTCCGATCAATAAATCCGAAGGAGTCGCAATGAATGAATTACTGAATCTGGCCGTAAAGGCGCACGGGGGTCTTGAGCGTTGGAACAAAGTGAAGTCGGTGAAAGTTGCCGCATCGATCACGGGAGCGATCTGGTTTGTGAAGAGCAAGGGTGACGCTCTCAAGAATGTCGTCATGACCGTCGAGACGAAGAAAGAGCAGCTCATCATGGACTTCCCTGGACAGGACAAGCGATCTATCTTCGAGCCGGCCCGTATCGTTATCGAGAAGACGGATGGCACATTGATCGATGCGCGCAATGACCCGGAGAAATCCTTTGAGGGGCATCAGAGGGAGACGCCGTGGGATGACATCCACGTAGCCTACTTCAGTGGCGAAGCATTGTGGACGTATCTTAATACTCCATTTCTTTATACCCATGAAGGCTTCGCTACTGAGGAGATTTCTTCGATTCAAGTCGAAGGCGAAACGTGGCGGCGCTTGAAGGTGATTTTTCCGGATACCGTGAAGAGCCACACACGCGAACAGATATCCTGCTTCGGACCAGACGGTCTGCTGCGCCGGCACGACTATACGGTAGACATCCTCGGCGGAGCAACAGGACTGAATTACGCCTCGAATTACTGTGACATCGACGGAATCATTGTGCCAACAACGCGCCGAATCTATGCATACGAAGGGGACTACCAGCTTGTGAAGGAGCCTCTTTTAGTCGCAATCGATATGAGTGAGATCGCTCTCGCCTAGTGCTTTCTCAACATCCGATACATAGAGTCTCGAAGAGAATCACGTCCAATGTTGAAGAATATCGAACAGTTCGGCCATCTTTTTGCCGGCCCGTTGATCTCGTCGGCTGGATATACGCCCGCGATCGCAACGGCAGCCATCGAAGTAGATCGTGCAGCCGCGATCGCATTCGGAAGGCTGTTTATTTCTAACCCCGATCTTGTGTCGCGTATTCAAACGCATATACCCCTCAATGCATACGACCGCAAGACGTTTTACGGTGGCGACGCGCTCATGGATACACCGACTATCTAACGCTCGATGCCGCTCGTGCAACTGAGCAGCTACAGTCTGTAGCTTTCCTACCTTAAAGCTTTACGAAACGCGAAAGGCTCACCATGTCCAAAGAGATTCTATTTAGTTCCCTGCGTCTAGGAGCAATTCAGCTCCGGAATCGGGTAGTCATGGCCCCTCTCACCCGTATGCGTGCCAACGCTGCCCATGTGCCGACCGCGTTGAACGCTGAATACTACGCGCAGCGTTCCTCAGCAGGGCTGATCCTCTCGGAAGGAACTGCGATTAGCCCTCAGGCGCACGGCTATCCCAATGCTCCGGGGATCTACACGGCGGAACAGATTGCCGGGTGGCGCGTGATTACGGATGGCGTCCACGCCCGAGGCGGCAGGATCGTTATGCAAATTGCCCACAACGGCAGGAACTCCCATTCTTCGCTCATGCCGGATGGAGTACTCCCCGTCGCGCCCTCGGCTATTCCTCCCACGATTCCTGCTCTGACGAAAGCCTTTCAACAAGTACCAGCTGAAACTCCACGCGCCTTAGAAACTTCTGAAATCCCGGTCATCATCAGCACATTCCGGCAGGCCGCGCTGAACGCGATGGAGGCTGGATTCGATGGAGTGGAGTTGCAGGGCGCAAATAGCCACTTGATCGAGCAGTTTCTGGAGAACGGAACCAACCAGCGCACCGATGCCTACGGTGGGTCGAAAGAGAACCGAGCTCGGTTCTTGTTCGACATCGTTGACGAGATTACAGAGGCTATTGGGGCGGATCGACTTGGCGTACGCCTCTCACCTTTTGGTCAATATGGTGGTATCCACGACAGCAATCCTCTCGAGCTGTTCACCTTCGTCATCAAGGAGCTCAGTAAGCGGCATATTGCTTACTTGCACCTGATCGAGGCTAGAGGCTCCGAAATGGGTTTGACCGACGAACTCCACGAAGACGCGCTGAACAATGCTGCCCTGTTCCGTCCCGCTTTCAACGGACCGCTCCTCTCAGCCGCCGCTTACACGCCCGAAAGTGCGGGAGAAGCAATCGAGAAGAAGCACGCGGATGCAATCGCTTTTGGTCGCCTATTCATCGCCAATCCTGACCTGGTGGAGCGGATCAAAGAAAATCAGCCGCTCAATCCACCTGATCGTTCGACGTTCTACGGCGGGGGAGCACATGGATATACCGACTATAAGCCCTTTGGAGCTGCGCCATGAAGGAACCCGAGCAAGCGCACACAGTGGCGCAGCCCAATTCAATACTAGGTTCTATTGCTTCTCAGCTCGTTGGAGTCTGGACGTTGGTGGGCTATGCAGATGAACAGGAAGGGCGCGAAGACAGCTATCCGTTCGGCCCTAAACCGGAGGGCTTTCTCATCTACACACCTGGAGGCTTTGTCTCGGCACAACTGATGAAGCCGGGACGTTCCCTGTTCCAATCACACGATTGGCGCCAAGGAACCCCGGAGGAGTATCAGGAATCCGGAAGCGGTTACATCGCGTATTGCGGAGTCTACGAAGTGGATGAGGAGAAAGAGACAGTCATCCATATCCCGTCCGTTGCGCTCTTGCCCAATCTGATCCACGGAAGGCAGCTTCGCTCGGTGATATTGAATGGCGAAAGACTCACACTTCGAGCTATCGGCGCACCCGTTGAGAACGGCATCTTAATAACCAGTCGGCTGGAGTGGCAAAGAGCCGAACCAGGCTCTAATTTAGATGGAGTACGCACGTATCATGTCCGGCAAAACACGCTTTGACAGGGTGCTGACCAAAGTCCAAGAACCCAAAGGATTCAGTGAGGGGTTTGATATTATGTCCGGATAAAGACTTATCATTTAGACCGCAGGGGCAGGGAGCTCTTAGCTGGGGGAAAGAGGCTTTTCCGATTTTTGCACAGATGCGGTAATGATAAGTGATTAACCGGACTTGATATGAGTAGCAGTCGATGTTGTTGGCAAATCTGCTACAAGCAGGATTACGTACACGATCGCGCACAGACAAGGCTTCACATCTCTGTGAAGCCCAGAAATTTCTCTTTTGCGTCTTTGTTGATTAGCTGTTTTGCCGGACAGTGAACTTCAGCGACCAACGTGTTCTCGCCTCCAACGTCCAGGACTGTCGCCCACAACCTGATGGAAGGTTCGGGTGAATGCAGCTTGATCGGAGAAACCCGATTGCAGCGCGACATCGATTAAAGGAGTGCGAGTCTGGATAAGAAGTTCCTTGGAACGATCAATGCGGCGTTCGATGAGCCAACGGTGAGCCGAAACACCAAAGCTCACTTTGAACGACCGTGCGAAATGACTCACAGACATTTGGCATTCCTGAGCAACTCTAGCGAGATGGACATTCCCATCAAGGTGTTCTAGCAAAAGTTCGGTGGCCCGACGCTTTTGCCATGGGGCAAGCCCTCGCGGCGAGACTTCTGGTAGACGAGACAACCCGCCGTACTTCTGGAGCAGATGTGCACCGAAGATCAGACTGAACTGATCGAGAGCGAGGGAACTAGGCCAATCTTGCGACCCAATGAATGGCAGAACGTTCTTGGTCATCTGTGCGATGACCAGATCATCCTCACAAATCACAAATTTATAGCTTCCAATCGGCTGGATGTTGTGATCTCGTGCGATTTCGTCGAGACCCTCTCGAGGTACGTGGTAGTGAACATAGTCGAAACCGCAATCAACGAAGCACACAGGTTTCGATTGCAGATCGATAATGCTTGTCCGGTACGCAGGTATGTATGGAACCGCAATCTCGCGGTCGTCTATACAAAGTTCATAGCTGTGTAAGGGAACGGGCTTGATCGCAACGGATACGTGAATTGCGGGTTCTTCAGGAATAGGGTTCGAGGTGCCAGGCAGCCCAACGTCCGAGTGGAGTCGTGTAATAGCGAACGTACTTTGCTGTGACCAAGCCAGGGTCGCAGTTTCGCTATCACTCTGATGGTAATAAGACGCAAGTGTTTCTCCAAAGGCCCCTTTAGCTTCGGCTCCATTCATCGAGACTCTCCTGACGGACTCATAATTCTCCAGACAAGATAACCGATCGTCTCGTTTATAATAGGGCGTGTGACGACTGCTGTCTAGTGAGGGGAGCAATGCAATTTTGTCAGGTCGGGGTAAACAAGGTGCAATGCCAACTCTTGGAGAGGTTTGTCTGCGACACGCTCTTGCTAGCTTGCTTCCACGTTCGTGGAGCGTGCCGTAGACAAGTGGTACGCCAACGGCGGGTGTAGCCATCGCTAAAAATCAAATCTAAGTACAAGTGATTTTCTTGACAGCAAGCATATTATTTTACATGATAATTAATCTTGATGAGATATCTCAAAAAGATTACTAGCAAGTCATTTGACGATTATTTATAAAAATATCTACAATAGTCTTTGATACTTGGTATCAATTACAGCAAAAATAAATTAGGTTTGAAAGGTCTAATTTATGCTGTAAGCACTGATGAAAATAAATATATCTTGACCGGAGTTCATATCCAGCTTACACAGGAGAAGTTAAAGTTTATTGGTACTGATGGGCATCGAGTCGCAACCACTGAACTTTCAACTCAAGGAATTGGTAGAAAACCCGGCAAACAAGTAGAATCTGAAGAGATAATCCAATTTACTATTCCCGGTCGAGTCCTCAAGGAACTAGCGCGGAACTTGGATGATTCTGTCGAATTCATTAATCTGTTGTATGATGCTCAAAGTAATCGCTTGGGTTTTGCTTGGCAAGATATTATCCTCAGATGTCAATGTTTGGAAGGAACTTACCCTGACTGCGAACAGCTATTGGCAAGATTTAGCTTTGACCGAGAAGTAATCCTAGAAAAAGCATTCTTAGTCAAAGCACTGGAACGGTTAGCTGTGTTAACAGATAAAAAAGAGAAAGGTATTTACTTACAATTTGATGGAAGTTTGCAGCAGCTACGACTATCAATTGAACGGGAGTTTGGCAAAGGCGATCAGGTTATTGCTGCTCATCTACCATCAGAAATGTCATTGAATATTCAGTTTAACCTCAAGTATTTAGTAGAAGCAGCCAAAGCAATTCCTAGTTCCGCTATCAAAATGCACTTGCAACAATCAGATCATCCTGCCATGTTGGTTCCTTATGGAGATAGACCAAATCCAGAACTGCAAATGTCTATGCGTCAATTTCGGCGCTGGGACAATACATAGTCTATCGGAAACTCATTCAACTTACAGAGCCGGAATATAAGCTTTATTTAGCTGTTGATGATGTTGTCTATGAGAACTTTTTTCAACGTAAATCTGTACAAGCAGTCATCAATGAAAATCACCTGCTGTTAATAGTTGTAAATGCAGAAAAGGAGGAAATTCGGCAATGGATAAGCTAGAACAATACCGCAATGCTATCAAGAAGATATTGACTGAGTATTACGAAACTACTAATACTCAAGTTATAAAAGATACGGGAGTTGAAGTAAGCGATCGCATTAGCTTCTGATCTATTGATGATGAGGCACTAACAGCGATCGCACGCCTGGGCGATGGTGGATTGCGGGATGCACTGCAATTACTGGGTCAGGTGAGTCTTTTAGATGAAGATATCACTGCCAATCATGTCATGGAAATTGCTGGTGGTGTTACAGAAACAGAATTAATGTCAATTTTACAGGCAATATCCACCAACAACACCTTTAACTTACTGCAAGTAGCAAGAGTTTTAGTAGATTCTGGTAAAACGCCCAAATTGATTCTCTCTAACTTACTGCAAACATACCGAGATTTACTGATTATCAAGTCTGCACCCAAAGAGCAATCCCTGCTAACTGGTTGTGTTAGCTATGCTCAACTCAAGATTTTAGCAAATCACTGGAATTTCGAGACGCTTAACTTGTCTCTAGCAGAGTTACAAAAAGCAGAAAACTATCTGCGGTACACAGTAAATGCTGCTGTGTGGCTAGAAGTTTGCTTACTGAACCTGATACCCAATTTATTGCCTGTCAGTGCAAGCAAGACGGTAACTGCTAAACCTGTGCATGACGGCAAGTTGCTACCAACAGTTGGAGTATACACCACAAACAAGGTGACAGCTAAACCTGTAGATGACAAATTGTTACCAACAGTTGCACCCCAGACTACTAAACTGGCTCAAATTTGGCAGCAGGTGATGGATATAGCTAAACCCAGCAATCAAAAGCTGTTGGCTCATGCTCATCTTGTTAAATTGCAAGGTGACAAGGCAATTTTAGAGGTTACACCAGCTTACCTGAATAAGTTTGAGAGTAGTAAAGAGGCGATCGCTAAAATGCTGCAACGAGCTACCCAAAGTCAACAACCAATGACTGTGTTAATTAAAACTGCCAACAAGAGCAGTAATGGGAGGGTAAAAGGATGATTGTCTTGCTGACAGGCGACGACCAACACGCCATCCAAGAACAGCTGAATCAATACAAAGCAGAGATTGATGCCCAATGGCTCACACTTTGCTATCACCGATTTCCAGCCGATCAGCTTGACCGAGCTATCAGCGTAGCTCGCACTCGTTCCTTGACAGGTGGTAAAAAACTGGTGATTGTGGAAAATTGCCACCTCAAGCAGTGGGGTGATACTGAGTTGTCAACTTTGCAGCAGCTTGTTCAAGTGCCTGAATTCACAATTCTGGTGTTTGTCGCCACCAATCTAGATAAGCGCCTGAAGATTTACAAACATATTGTCAAGTATGCCAAGTTGTTTGAGTTTCCATTAATACCAGTTTGGCGTACTGATTTGATTGAAAAGGCGTTAGCGAAGCTCGCCGCAGGCATCGCTACTCAGGCTAAAAAAATCAAGCTAGTGCTGTCAACTGTCACGCTCGGAAGCATTAATGGTGATTGTTGCTACTCTCCTAACGCACTTTAGAACTTGGCTGTGGGTTAAGTCTGCAATTGTTTCTGGAGTTAAGAAAGATACTGCATAAAAATAAAAATCTCTATTTTTTAAAATTGAAATTTTTCAATAGATTGACCTTTCGTTCCCCTTTAATAAGCTCTGCATGACGGCTATAGATCATAATCTTATCGTTGCCATTTCCTGCCTTATAATCATCCACAAGTCTTTTCCAATTTAAAATAATAATATTATTTGAGGATTTATTTTGTAAACCAATTAAATAAAATCTACAAAATCTCATCAATCAGTACTGTACCACCGTCACAAAAGTCTATGCCGAGATGAAAATCTTCAAGCAGGGCAGTTCCAATCAATGGACGACGACCTATTCCTAGAACTATAACCTCACGCTCTATACCATTCCACACAACTGTTACACGATAAGCAAAGGCTGCAATACTGGAATCATCGGCAAGGTTGGCATCAATTCGAGCCACATAGGGGAGTTGAAGCTCATTAACGACCGCAATTGGCAGGGTCACGTCGCTTCGCTCCGAATTCAAAATTTAAGAAATAATTTTGAATTAATAAATTTAGGTTTCAAGCACCATTATTCGTTTATGGAGAAGGAAAAAGATTTTTTACGAGACACGTAGGGCGAGGAAAAGGTGTCCTTTTCTCAAGTCCCTAAATTTATTTATGCTCTGTCTTAATTTTGAATTTTGAATTCATAATTTTGAATTCCCCGAAGGGGTTGACCGTCCTGGAGGACGAAGTATTACACTCATTCGAGCTTGTAGCCCGACCACAGTACCGTGTATCACTTACTACTCTGTCCTAATTAATGTCCCACCAATGGCATAGACAGCATTAAACCCAATCCGTGCCGCCCAAATTGGCGCATCCGATTGTTTAGCTTGTAATCGACGACTCGTTATTAACAAATCATCCCAAATTTCATAGTCACCGGTTTCAACATTAATTGAAATAATTTTGCCAATATTTTCTGCTGTCTCAATTTGAGTACGGAGATTTTCATAATGTTTTTTGCCCCGTCGAGTAATTTCTTCGCCGCTAAGTTTAGGGTAAACCATAGCCATTCTCCGCATTCCGGCGCTAATTATTTGTTATCGATATTCTAAACTAGAATTCCCCATTCAAGCGATCGCCCAACCACGGTTGATCTGTCTACTCAATCTTTATCTATGAAAGATGGGCGATCGCAATTCTCAAACGAAGGATGCTCCCGCTAGCTGTTGCCGAAAAGTGAGAGAGCGATGTCTACGACGGGCTATTCGGCGATCGCACTATGTTTGAGAATTGTGGATGTTGGGTAACATACGTCAGGGCAACCTACGGCAACAGATAGCCTATGCCGCAGAACTCCACCGGGAGCAATGCGATTTTGTTAGATCAGACTTTAATTCTCAGTTAAAGAGCTAAATTCTCAATAAAAACAGTTATTTCACTGCGATCGCACCCCTAAATAGGTGATTTAGCACCTGAATTTTAAGCACCTCACAAAATCGCATTGCTCCCACTCCACCAGCTTAAAGCACTTCAGGCAAAATTTCAAAGGCACATCACAAAGCCAGCTGATGTTGATGCACTCACTGGTATCATTGTTCAACTAGCCCAACCTCATTAGGGTGCGATCGCGCAAAAACTTATGTCAATTTTATTTCAGAGACAGAGTTTTACTCTAAAATTCAAGCTATTAGAGATGAATTAAGAAAACAACTTGATGATGCTTGTGGACAAAATCAAACCCCAGATAGCGATAAACAAAATTTTTCAATGAAATATGACATAAGCCTGCAACTATAATTAATGCCCCGTTGTGAAAAAAACACAAAAACATTCAGCATACGGTGCGCTACACAGATATGTCTCCACAATGTTTTAACGATTTCTGGCAAATTAGGGCATCTTTAGGAGATCATATTGAACTAGCAGTTTCCCTAGCAGCTTCTCGCAGCCGCTCCACATGGCGCATCGGTGGTGCACCAAAGAGCCGCTTGTACTCCCGGTTGAAGTGCGAGGCATCGTCGTACCCCACTCGATATGCAGCACTGCTAGCGTCAAGGCTTTCCCCCAGCATCAGACGGCGAGCCTCCTGGAGCCGCAATTGCTTCTGGAACTGCAAGGGACTCATTGCAGTGACAGACTTGAAGTGATGGTGAAAGCCCGAAACACTCATTCCCAGCTCTCGTGCGATGTTTTCAATCTTGATCGGTTCGTTAAAGTCTTTACGAAGTCGCTCGACGGCTCTGGCGATGTGGTAGGTGTAGCCACCCAGAACTGCAATATGACGGAGCCGATTACCTTGCTCTCCCATCAAGAGTCGGTAAATGATTTCCCGCTTAATCAGTGGTGCGAGAACATTCGCTTCAGCAGGGGAATCTAGAAGCCTGACAAGCCGCACCACAGCGTCCAACAGATTTGCATTCAACGGACTTACGTCCATCGCTTTCACATCAGCACGGCTGCGCGATGAGGGATACCCTGCCTCGACCATCACTGAGCCAACGAGGGTGGGGTCAAGATCGAGGCGAACGCTAAAGTACGGTTGCGCCTTGGACGCTTCCAGAATTTGGCTAACAATTGGCAGTTCGACCGTAGCAAGCAGATAACGCATCGGGTCGTACTGATAGCGATCGCTGCCCAGAAAAACTTCTTTGCTGCCCTGAGCAATCACACAAAAGGCAGGGATAGAGACACTATGACAGGGTTCCGAAGGCGAGGAGGAGCGGTTGAAGTGCAATCCTTTATGCGGCTCAATTGTCCCATCCTGACGAATAGCCTGTGCAATCCGCTCAGTCAGTTCATCTCTGTGGGCTTGCGCTCTGTCTGCCTCGCGCTTTGCCTGCGGGTCGTTCATAAAATTGATATCGGACTTTTCACTCGTTTTGGCAGCGTTCATTTCTAAGTTTGCAGGATTGTACAACAATCTTAGACGATTGTTTTATTGTTTGTCCTCCAAAATGCCTAAGATGAAGCTAAAGCAATGAAAAATGATTTTGGCTTCTTGTAAGCACTTTAGATTTTTATTGAATAAAAAACTCAGTTTTGATTGGGCAAGAGACTTGCCTGCTAGCCACCAAAATGGCATCAAGTGAAGGAATTAAGAAAATGGACATCAAAAGAAGTGGCTCACAGCCTTCCGCCAAAGGACCGGCTGAGTATTTTACCGGCACTGTCCGCGTTGACCCCCTGTTTGAGGCACACGATCCAGCACGCACGTCTGGTGCCAGTGTCACGTTTGAGCCTGGTGCTAAGACAGCATGGCATACCCACCCCTTGGGACAAACCCTAATCGTGACGGCTGGCTGTGGCCTAGTACAACGCTGGGGCGGCTCGATCGAGCAAATTCGACCGGGGGACGCGATCTGGATCTCGCCGGGTGAGAAGCATTGGCACGGTGCTACAGCAACCACGTCCATGACGCACATCGCCATTCAGGAATGGCTCGACGGCAAGCCCGTGGACTGGATGGAAAAGGTCAGCGACGAACAATACCAGAGGCCAAAAGTAGACAAATAGGAGCATCAATATTAATTATGTACAATACGAAAGCTTATTCCGCAGCCAGTGCAACATCACCGCTATCCTCCACCAAGATCAAGCGTCGCGATCCAACCGAACACGACGTGCAGATTGAAATCCTCTTCTGCGGCATCTGCCACTCCGACCTCCATTCGGTGCGTAACGAGTGGAGCAGTATCATGTCCACCGTCTACCCAATTGTACCAGGTCATGAGATCGTCGGCCGCGTCACCAAGGTCGGCTCGGCAGTTACGAAGTACAAGCCCGGCGACCTCGCCGCGGTCGGCTGCCTGGTGGACTCGGACAAGACCTGCCCCCATTGCCAAGCTGGCCTTGAGCAGTTCTGCTCGAACCAGACCCTCACCTTCAACTCCCCGGACAAACACCTCGGAGGTATCACCTATGGTGGCTACTCCGATAGCATTGTCGTCGATGAAGGCTTCGTTCTGCGCGTTCCCACCAACCTCGATCTCCCTGGAGTCGCGCCACTCCTCTGTGCCGGGATTACAACCTACTCCCCCCTGCGCCACTGGGGTGTCACCAAGGGCAAGAAAGTTGGCGTGGTCGGTCTTGGCGGGCTGGGACACATGGGTGTGAAGTTCGCCCGTGCGTTCGGTGCCCACGTCGTCGTCTTCACCACCTCGCCCGATAAAACAGAAGACGCGCTCCGCCTCGGTGCTGACGAAGTGGTGGTCTCCCGCAACACCGATGAAATGCAGAAGCATGCTGGCAGCTTCGATTTCATCCTCGACACCGTCTCCGCCAAGCACGACATCAACGCCTATCTCAACCTGCTCCGCCTCGATGGCAACATTACCCTTGTCGGCGCACCTGAGAAGCCCTTGGACGTGTCGGCATTCAGCCTGATCATGGGTCGCCGCAGTCTCTCCGGCTCTAATATCGGCGGCATCGCCGAAACTCAGGAGATGCTCGACTTTTGCGGTAAGCATAACATCACCGCAGATGTCGAAGTCATCCCCATCCAGAAGGTCAACGAAGCCTACGAGCGACTGCTCAAGTCTGATGTGAAATACCGCTTCTGTATTGATATGGCATCCCTTAAATCTGCATAACTGCGGTGGAACCTTAAAGGAGTAATCATGCAGAAGTGCAAATTTGGCAACAGTGATCTGGAAGTTTCGGCGATCGGGGTCGGCTGTGTAGGACTGAGCTTTGGCTACGGTTCGGCGGTGGACAAGCAGGAGTCAATCTCGCATGGCACAATGGGCGACGCGCCGAAACGGATCAGCAGTGACTATACGGCCTACGTAGCGGAGGACGGCGTCAGCCGGTTCGTGTTCACGTTCGAGGCCATCGGAACTCAATGGGAGATCGAAACGTACAAGCCGTTGACCCGTCGCTTGCAGCAGTGCATTCTCAATCGAATCCAACAATTCGACGCCACGTACTCGCGCTTTTGCCCGGACTCCCTCGTGTATCGGGTTGCCGCCGCCTCTGACGGTGGTTGCTTCGACTTCCCCGACGACTCGGTTGCTCTCTTCGATCTCTATGAACAGCTCCACACGGCTACCGCAGGTGCCGTAGACCCGCTTGTTGGCCGTGACCTCGAACTCCTTGGCTACGACCAGACGTACTCGCTCACGCCCGCGTCCGACCTTGTGCGAGCCGAGGCGCACGATCAAAGGAGAGCTACCTGGTCGAAGGACATCATCCGGGACGGCACATCACTCATCACGCGGCGTCCACTCGTGATCGATGTCGGAGCGGCGGGGAAGGGCTACCTCGTGGACATCGTCTCTGAGATCCTTGGCGAGGCCGGATTCACCCAGTTCGTGATCGACAGTAGTGGAGACCTCCGTCATTCGGGTGAGTCCAGCATCCAAGTCGGGCTTGAACACCCGTTCGCCCCCATCTGGTGATTGGCGTGACCAACCTGAAAGACCGCGCCCTGTGTGCATCGGCGGTCAGCAGACGCGCCTGGGGTGACAAACTGCACCACGTGCTCGATGCCCGGACGGGCGTCCCGGTGCGCAATGTGGTCGCAACGTGGGTTGTCGCCGACGAGGCTGCGATCGCCGATGGACTGGCGACGGCGCTCTTCTTCACAAGGGCGGAGCATCTGGCAGAGGTCTTCCGGTTCTCGTATGTGCGGATGTTTGCTGATGGCCGCGCTGAGATATCGCAGAACTTCGACGGCGAGATATTCTCGTCAAAGCGCAACCCGCAGCAGAATGCTTGACTGTACGACACAGCCAACCAACTCACAAGGAGAAGGTATGACTACCCTGAGCAAGCGGATTATAGTCACGACGATAGCAGGGATCTGCGTGTCCCTTGTCATAGCCTCATGCTCGACGACGGATATGGCAGTCGAGCGCTCGACCTCTGCCTCTGGTGCCGGTATCAGCCGTTCGAGATAGGCAATGAGTGAAGACTCCGCCTACGAAGATGGCGTTTTCACGGCGACTGGTCAATACGGGGGCCTCCCCTCGTCCATCACGGTGACTGTCACCTTGGTCGACGACGTTATCACCAGCGTCAGAGTTACTCCTAATGCGACGAACCCGACATCCCTCGACTTGCAGCACCGCTTTGCTGCCGCGATCCCGGTGGTCGTTGTCGGGAAGCGCATTGACGAGGTGAAAGTGGATCGCCTCGCAGGTTCCAGCAGTACGCCCGACGGATTCAATGCTGCGATCCAACGGATCAAAGAGCAGGCTCGAAATAACGCTTCACAGACACCAGGCGCATAGGGCGGACGACCCGGATATATTTCAACTGATGACACCTCAAAGGAGAAATTATGCAGAAAGTTGTCTTGAACAACGGGTTGGAAATGCCCATTTTGGGATTCGGTGTTTTCCAAATGACTGATCTCGAAAAGTGCGAAAGAAGCGTCTCAGACGCGATTGAAATCGGCTACCGTCTGATTGACACGGCAGCTTCTTACGGCAACGAAGAAGCCGTCGGCAAAGCCATCCAAAAGAGCGGCGTGGCGCGTTCAACATCATTCAGACAGCCTTTGATCGTGGCATCACCTTTTACGACGCGGCGGAGGCTTACGGCCCTCATGAGGTGGAACGGATACTCGGCGAAGGCGTAGCGCCGTTCCGAGACAAGGTTGCGATCCCATCCAAGTCCGGCTGGAACATCGATCTCGAAACGGCAAAAACAACATCTTCCACAACGACGTTTTGCTGTCCATCGCCGGAAAATACGGCAAAAGCGTGGCTCAGGTCATCCTGTGCTGGCTGACGCAACGCGATGTGGTGGCGATTCCCAAGTCGGTTCGCAAGGAACGTATGTCCGAAAACTTCAACGTTTTCGACTTCGAGTTAAGCGCCGACGATATGGATGCAGTTGCGATGTTGGATAGCAAGCAAAGCGCCTTCTTTGACCATCGCGATCCCGCCATCGTAAAAGCGTTGGGTACCAGAAAGATCCATGACTGAGCCGATTTCAAACCAATAAAGGAGAAGTATCATGCAAAAACGTAAACTTGGAAAAAGCAACTTAGAAGTCTCGGCGATCGGGCTGGGCTGCATGGGGCTGAACTATGCATACAGCAATACCCTCAGCAAGCAAGAAAGCATCTCCCTGCTCCAAGCTGCTGTGGAGCGTGGCGTCACCTTCTTTGATACAGCCGAAATGTATGGCCCCTTCACCAATGAAGAATTGCTGGGCGAAGCGCTCAAACCTTACCGCGATCGCGTTGTCATTGCCACGAAATTCGGCATCAAGTTGCAGGACGGTAAGCAGGTGCAGAACAGTCATTCATCAGGAATCAGGGAATCCGTAGAAGGTTCGCTGAAGCGATTAAACACCGACGCGATCGATTTGTACTATCAGCACCGCGTAGATACCCAAGTGCCGATCGAAGACGTAGCCGGAACCATCAAAGACTTGATCGGTGAAGGCAAAATCAAACATTGGGGGCTTTCAGAAGCAGGTGTACAGACCGTGCGTCGGGCACACGCAGTCCAACCAGTAACTGCCGTTCAGAGTGAGTACTCCCTGTGGTGGCGACGGCCGGAAGAAACCTTGTTGCCTGCCCTGGAAGAACTGGGAATCGGTTTTGTGCCGTTTAGTCCTTTGGGTAAAGGCTTCCTGACGGGCAGTATCACTAAGGACGCAAAATTCGACAAATCCGACTTCCGCAGCATCGTTCCTCGGTTTACGCCGGAGGCTCTTGACGCTAACCAGTCCTTGGTGGATTTGTTGAAAGAGGTGGCGAACCAGAAGAAAGCTACAGCAGCGCAAATCGCCCTGTCCTGGATACTGGCGCAAAAACCGTGGATTGTGCCCATTCCCGGCACGACCAAATTGAGCCGCCTGGAAGAAAACGTTGCGGCAGCAGACATCGAACTGACGCAGGAGGAGTTGAAGAGCATCGACACGGCATTGGTGGAAATTCCAGTGTCAGGCGATCGCTATCCAGAAGAGTTGGAAAAGCGCACGGGATTATAGACAAAATCGCTGACCATAGAATTTTAACCCCAATAAGGAGGGAGGTGCGGATGACAAATACACAGCAGCAGGACTCTGTAAGGATAAGTGAAGCGGCACATAAAAACCATGAAGAACTGTTTCCAAACCACAAATCGACCCTGAAAGTAACCGACCCTGAACTGATCGAAGTCTTTGACAACTTCGCCTTCGACGAAGTAATTGCTGAGAGCAAGCTGGATACAAAGACAAGAGTCATGCTGATTCTGGCGTCTATCATCGGCAGCCAGGCAGTAAGCGAATACAGGGTTATGGTGGGCGCTGCGCTCAATGTCGGAGTAACGCCGATTGAAATCAAGGAGATCCTGTATCAGTCGATACCCTACGTGGGTATGGCGAAAGCATTTGATTTCGTCCATGCCACTAATGAAGTGATGTCCAGCAGGGGCATTCAATTACCTTTAGAAGGGCAATCGACCACCAGCCCGGAAACCCGCTACGACAAAGGGCTGACAGTACAAAAAGCCATATTCGGCGAAACGATCGATCAAATGTATGAGCGATCGCCCAAAGACCAGCTACACATTCAAAGGTTTCTGTCTAGCAATTGCTTTGGCGATTATTACACCCGCAATGGCATAGATATAAGCTTCAGGGAGATGATCACATTATCTATTCTCATTGCTCTGGGCGGGGTTGAATCACAGATAAAGGGGCACATTCAAGGCAACCTAAATGTCGGAAACGGCAAAGACATCCTGCTGGATCTGATTACACAATTGTTGCCGTGGGTGGGATATCCCCGAACACTGAATGCTTTGCAATGCTTGAATGAAGTCGTGAATAAACCCAACTCTTAATGACGTTACTCCTCTCTTCAACATCGGCTTCATGCAAGACATCTTCATTCAATATATTTGCCTGATCTTGATCATTCTCGGATTGGTCATGATTGCGAATAAGCTGCGACTGGCTTATCCGATCGTGCTTGTACTGGGCGGACTCGCGCTGAGTTTCATCGCTCCGTTTTCAAATATCACCATTAACCCAGAGCTAGTTTTCCTGATCTTTCTTCCACCCTTGCTGTATGAAGCGGCGTGGCAAGTCTCGTGGAAAGAATTCTGGAAATGGCGAGGGCTAATCATCGGGTTTGCTTTTCCGATCGTCATCTTAACGTCATGCGTAATTGCAGTGGTTTCCAGTGCGCTCATTCCCGGTTTTACTCTAGCGATGGGCTTTCTGTTGGGTGGCATTATCTCACCGCCTGATGCCGTTTCTGCGACGACGATCATGCGGCGGGTCAACGTGCCGAAATCCCTGGTCAGTCTGATTGAAGGCGAAAGCTTGCTTAACGATGCCTCGTCGCTGATTGTGTTTCGTTTCGCGTTGGCGGCAGTTCTCACTGGACAGTTTCAATTTCAAGCAGCAGCCGTCAACTTCGTTTTCGTGATTTTAACGGGAATCGCGATCGGTCTTGTTGTGGGATTGATTTTCTATGGCATTCATCGTTTATTACCTACAACCTCCAGCATCGAAATTGTCCTAACCCTGGTTACGCCTTACTGTATGTATTATGCTGCTGAACACTTTCACTGTTCAGGCGTGCTAGCGGTCGTTAGTGGTGGATTGCTCTTATCCAGCAAGCGCGATCGTTTTCTGAGTTACCAAAGCCGGATTGAAAGCGTAAATGTATGGGCGAATCTGGTCTTTGTCTTAAACGGGCTGATTTTTTTGCTCATCGGACTGGAATTGCCGTTTGTCGTCCGGCAGCTTGGAAACATTAGTTTAGGCAGTGCCGTTGGGTATGGATTAATCATCGCGATCGTGCTGATCGCAACAAGGCTGCTTTGCACACTAGGAACTTCTGTTTTGATGAGAGTCATGAGCCGCTTGATCACGGTGTCAGACCCGAATCCAGGATGGAGAGGCCCGCTGATTTTCGGTTGGGTGGGAATGCGCGGTGTGGTATCGCTGGCATCCGCACTTTCGGTCCCGCTCCTCACTCAAGCCGGACAGCCATTTCCCTACCGTGAGCTAATTCTCTTCATCACGTTTATCGTCATTCTCATCACCCTAGTTTTTCAAGGGTTAACGCTTCCTTGGCTGATCCGCACAGTAAACCTCAGAGATAGGTTCACCCTCATTCCTGAGCAAAAGCAGGAGATGATTATTCAAAAGAAATTAGCGCAGGCTTCGCTTCAATTCCTAGAAGAAAAATACAGTGGCGAGCGTGCGCGAAACGAACATCTGGATAATCTGTTCTCCAAGCTCGAAATTAATCTGAAGTTTTTTGATCGCCAACTCGAAGAATCAAACGTTGCTTTGCAAAACTCATTAAAAGACTATCAATCGATTTACCTGGAAGTGCTGGAGCGACGACGAGATTTACTGAGCAAAATGAATCGCCGTGCCGAGTTTGATGAAGCGTTGCTCAGGAAGTATCTTTTATTGACCGACATAGAAGAATTCAGAATCCGGGAGATCGGTGTACAAGAATTCGACACCGAGTGAGAGGAAACGATCGACGGTAAACAATATCAAATCTACATCAAAGGAAAAAAACAATGCAAACGCGCAAACTGGGGAACAGCAACTTAGAAGTCTCAGCGATCGGGCTGGGCTGTATGGGCATGAGCTTTTCCTATGGCCCGCCTAAAGACATACAGGAAATGACCGATCTGCTTCGGGCTGCCATCGATCGCGGCGTGACATTCTTTGACACCGCCGAGGTCTACGGCCCGTTCACAAACGAAGAACTGGTGGGCGAAGCCCTCGCTCCCTTTCGTGGGCAAGTGGTCATTGCCACCAAATTCGGGTTTGATATCAATCCTAATTCCGATCCCCGTGGAATGACGGGTGCGCCCGGATTGAATAGCCGACCGGAGCATATCAAGCAGGCCGTGGAAGGCTCGCTCAAGCGACTCAAGGTTGAGACAATCGACCTGCTCTATCAGCACCGGGTTGACCCGAATGTGCCGATTGAAGACGTGGCAGGAGCGGTGAAAGAACTGATTCAGGCAGGTAAGGTGAAGCACTTTGGACTCTCGGAAGCAGGAGTGCAAACGATCCGTCGCGCCCACGCGGTGCAGCCGGTCACTGCTCTCCAGAGTGAATACTCGCTCTGGACGAGGACTCCTGAAAAGGAAGTGATACCGACCCTTGAGGAACTCGGCATCGGCTTTGTCCCCTACAGCCCTCTGGGTAAGGGCTTTCTCACTGGCAAGATGGACGAAAGCACGACCTTCGACAGTTCCGACTTCCGCAGCACCCTGCCTCGCTTCACAACCGAGGCTCTCAAGGCGAATCAGGCCCTAATTAATCTACTCGGCAGCATTGCAGAACGAAAAGAGGCGACACCTGCTCAGATTGCGATCGCCTGGCTGCTAGCCCAGAAGTCGTGGATCGTGCCGATCCCAGGCACCACGAAGCTGCATCGCTTGGACGAAAACATCGGGGCAGTCTCAGTCGAACTCACGCCTGACGATCTGCGTGACATCGATGATGCCGCCTCTAAGATCGCGGTACAAGGAGCTAGATACCCCGAAAAGCTAGAGCAAATGACCGGTCGCTGAGCCGCAAAAAATGTGTTCTCTGGTTGCATTCCGTAGCTCATTAAGCAAGGCAACACGTGCAAGGCAGATAGCTGGCATCGGGCGGGTGCAGCGCTGGGGGGGGGCCGGTCGAGGAGATCCGGACAGGAGATGTCGTCCGGATTCCGCCGGGTGTAAAGCACTGGCACGGAGCCTCGCCAAACACGCCAATGACACACATCGCCATTGTGGAACAGCTCGACGGTAAGAGCACCGACTGGATGGAAAAGGTCAGTGACCAGCAGTACGGTACGCCAGTTCAGGCGCAACGGTCGGCATCCTCTGTGCCTGCACGCTCCGTTCCCGGTGTCAGTGTGCAACCGACGCCGGCTCAAAGAACGATCGGCGACATCGCCCCAAAGTTGGTTGAACTCACTGACAACGTGCTATTTGGCGATGTGTGGGAACGTCCTGAGCTATCAAAGCGCGATCGCAGCCTAGAGAGGCAGTCCAGTAGAAGATATTGACAAATTAAGCAGATTGTGGATTAGTAAGGTGAGAAATTTCTCCAGCATGAGTTTCGGACATACGGGCAAGAACGTGGAGATTGTGGACAACAGCCATGCGTCGGAGGTCAAAAAGGTTTTTACGTAAGCCAATGTAGCGAGCTTGATCTCCTTGCCACTGAGAAATATGAGCTAAAGTATGTTCAACACTAACGCGCTCACGGAGTTTTGCACGTCCACTCTCAGTAGTTTGACGTTCCCGTAATTCTACAAGTAGAGACTCATCAGGATGAATAGAGATACTACACAGATGCTTCTGGTGTGTTTGCCCTGGTGACACCAACAGCCCTGACCATTTGTAATTCTAAGTCTTTGAGAACATGACGTTTGTAGCCATCAAATTTTTGACTGCGGCTTTTACGGCCATGACGCATATCCTCATCTTCGATGGAAATACGTCTATCCTTGGCCACAGCTTTACGTTCGCGTAGCGTCCCGTAGGGAAGCTTTGGGGAACCATCCGATGTCTCTTCCACATCTTGTGTTTCAATTTGCCTTGCATCTTTGAGACTCTTGTTTACCTGATTCTTTGTTTTGAAGTCCAAATCAGTTTTTTGCTCTACCCAAGACTCAACTGAGTTTAATGCTTGCAATATTGTAGATAGGGCAAGACTGCGAGATTCTGGGTCATCCCAATCTAAATCCAAAGCTGCTTTGAGGCTATTTCCAGTGACGATTTCTGCCCCTGCACTTGCAGCCACATTTGCCAAATCTTGTTGATAATTCTGGGCTATAACTTCTAATGCTTTTCGTAGTGCATGACCCAACAAGTTGTACGTATCTTCAACTCTTGCCGCTCCCCATAGCGGACTTGAATCTAGCGCCACTTTTAACGAACGTGAGTTATAGTCTCCTTGTTTTTGTGCCATATAAATCGTTTTTTCAATTAACCGTCGGTCAAACGACTTTGACATTAAAAGCGCACGAAATCTCACCAGTGTTCCTTTCCCAAAAGGTGGTTGCTCACAATCAAGACAATCTAAAACTAGCTGCCATCGTCTATCGATTTCAATTGCTTCCATTGCCTCGTCATCTGAAACCCCTGTATACGCTTGTAGAATGATTGCTAATGCTAATTGTGCGGGTGGTACTGGGCATAACCCGACGCTACTATCCTTAAAAACCGTTGCTAGTTCTGTTTGAAATTCTGCGTCAAATAATTCGTGACGTATCTGCCTTAAAAATACAAACAGTTTAGCTTTGCGTATACGTTTTGTGACTTTTTCTTCTTTTGCTGACAGTTCTACGGGAGGGTTCCAAACTAACGGACGCATGGTAGCTGCACTCCTGATAACGTGTTCTCCTCTTTTTACACTCTGCAAAAACTGTGCATCTTGTCAACTACTTTTACTGGACTGCCTCTCTAGTCGGTTGGGGAATGGCGACCGGAGTTTGGGGCGCGTTTCAACGACCAGCATCGGCGAGAATTACTTTGAAGTCGGATGGCACCGCGCACGTCGCCAGCGCCACTTCAGACATCGGGCCGAGAACTTACACGGTGATGACTTCGATTGCTGCTGAATATCTCGGTTTGCCCGCCGAAAAGGTAAAATTTGAACTTGGGGACACAAAATTACCGGCCGCTCCAGTGCAGGGTGGTTCATTCACCACAGCGAGCGTCGGCACGGCGATTTATGAATCGGCACAAAACATCAGACGAAAACTGTTGGCTTTGGCTAATAAAGATGTGGCTTCGCCTTTTAAGACGGCGAAAATCGAAGAGGTCGAGATGCTTGACGGAAAGCTGCAAATCAAAGATGATTCGTCGCGATCGATAAATATTTCCGAGTTAATGCGGCGGAACAATCTAAGCGAACTGGTTGACATCCACGAAGCCAAACCCTCGCCGGAAAGGGAAAAATACGCAACCGGGGCGCATGGCGCGCAATTTGTGGAAGTCAAAGTTGACCCGGATGTCGGGACTATCCACGTCACGCGCGCCATTGAAGTGAGTGCCTGCGGCAAGATCATGAATCCGAAGACCTCGCACAGCCAGGAAATCGGCGGCGTGGTGTGGGGTATTGGGATGGCGCTGCAAGAGGCGACTGAAATTGACCACCGTTACGGGCGGATCATGAATCCGAATTTGCAGCACTATCACGTGCCGGTTAATGCCGATATCTTGGAGATCGAAACGATATTCGTTGAGGAGGACGATAAAATCGTCAATCCGCTCGGTGTCAAGGGCATGGGCGAACTCGGCATGGTCGGCATCCCGGCGGCGATCGCCAACGCCGTCTTCCATGCCACAGGCAAGCGCATCAGGGAGTTGCCGATTACGCCGGACAAGTTGCTGTGAGTGAGGTCATTGTGGGAATACGCAGCCCATGCAGGCACCACTACAGCTTATTCTTTCGGCGACAACATCAGTGACTTAGGTCGCTACGCTTGGTACGGCGAAGACTTTGCTAGTGGCGGCACCCACCCCGTCGGTCAAAAACTGTCTAATCCGTGGGGCTTATGCGACGTACATGGTAATGCATGGGAATGGGTGCAAGACTGGTACGGCGAAAACTACTATGCACAAAGCCCATCCACCGACCCTAAAGGATCAGCAAGTGGCAGCCAGCGCATCGTGCGTGGTGGTAGTTGGCATCAAACCGCCGACAGACAGTTGGCGCAGCTCTTTCCGCAAATCCTATGAACCGGATTATCGGGGTATCAGCATCGGTTTTCGCCTAGTTATGGCGGCGGATTAAATAGCTTTTTATCGGCATTCTGCAAGAAGGATTTTGCAGAATTATACAATAACTTGGATAGCAAGAAAAACGAGGTTTATATCTGGCTAGCAATCGACCGTAATTCTCGAATAATCGTTGGTTGTTTTGTGGGAGATAGAACACGAAAATCAGCCCGTAAATTATGAGATTATTTACCAGATGTTTATCAGCAATGTGCTTTTGCTTATACAGATTTTTGGCAGGTCTACAAAAGACGCTCCGCGAATGTATCTACATCAATTGCCCCTACAACATGGGTCTATTTACAAATGATAAAAATAATATATTGTAGGGTGGGCATCTTGCCCGCCCTGATTCATGAGCGTGCAGGATGTCCACCCCACAAAATTGAGTAATATATTTGTTGTAATTTCCAGTCCTTTGCACTCAATTAAGGTGCAAGGGCATTACCCCGAATTAGACTACCAATAGTTTTGGCAGTAATTTTCAGTTGGGTGATGGGATTAGTTGGGACAACCGTCTTATACAGATAGCTATCGAATGTTAGCCGTTGTACATCAAGGTCATCGCACATTTCCACAAACGCCTCACGGGTGGCATTGGAACGATAGAACACGCTTTGCAAAATGTCCAGCACCTTGTAAGTGAGTCCGTATCTTTTATCCCAACGCTTCAGGTAAACCTTGAGGTCATCTTCTGTAGGAATACGGCTACCACTATTAGATGTTTCTACAATAGTTTCAGCACACATCCGCCCAGATTTAGCAGCAAAATAAATACCTTCACCAGAGGACTTGGTAACGTAACCAGCAGCATCTCCCACCAAAGCGATGCGACCGACAACACGACGGGGACGGGGATGTTCAGGAATGGGGTGGGCTTCGACTTTAATAATTTTACCGCCTGCCAGTTTCTCGGATGCACGGGCGCGGATACCAGCTTGTAACTGTTTGATGCTGGCTTTATTGATGTGCATCGTACCAGTACCGACAGCTACGTGGTCATGTTTGGGGAAAACCCAAGCGTAGAAATCGGTAGAAACGTCATCACCGACATACATTTCGGCGAGGTCGTTATAGTAGGCCATTTTGTCTTCGGGTAAGCGAATTCGCTCTTGGAAGGCGATCGCATAATTGTAATCCCCAGCGTCCATTTCCTTAGCAACGCGAGAATTAGCCCCATCCGCCCCAATAATTAGATCCACCTTCAGGGTTTTGGCAATACCCTGTGATATCCCATCTGTATGGTCAATGTAATGAATGGTATAGGGGTCAGTATTGTTTCCTGGTATATCGAGTTTATGAACAGTGGCATTAATTAAATTTGCGCCTACTTTTGCGGCGCGATCGCGCAAAAAGCCATCTAGCACTTCCCGGCGGCACATTCCTATATATTCTTCTTCATTTACCAGATTGATATCAACCTCACGATTGGAAGGTGAAATCATTTTCATCTTCCGTACCCGGCGATCGATAATCTCTGGTGGCAGGTCAAATTCACTCACCATACATAGGGGAATTGCACCCCCACAAGGCTTTGCATTGTCTAGCTTTCGCTCAAACAAGTAGGTTTCAATCCCAGAGGCTGCCAGTGTTTCTGCGGCAGATGAACCAGCAGGGCCTGACCCAATAACAGCAACCCGTAGTGTCAAAGGTCTTTCTCCCAATCTTCACATTTACCCAAAGCATACTATCACGGTCTTTCGGCTGATTTGACGCTTTACCTTCAGGTTTCTGTTGAAATGCAATATTCCTTAATGTTTCGATACGAATCGGGAGTAGGGAATGGGGAATTTACCAAATTCTGCGGGTTTAACCCACATTCTCCACTTCTTCGTGTGAGATTTGGCAAATCTAGGGTGAATTGGCTCTCTAGTGGTTGGACTACCTGGGGAAAGAGATATTTCGGAAGTTCAAAAAATTTTCAGGGAAGTGAGTTGAAAAACTTTCTTACCTTTTTTTATGATAAAAATACCTATTTTTATTGTGCCTAAGTTAAGTAGATTTTTATGTACGTATTACTCGCCATATAAAGCTAAAGATTGATTCAAAGGTACTAAAAATTACATAAATTACCATCGGCTAAAAATCATAAAAATCAGAATTATTTCTGAGGCTATAGACTAAAAAGCCAGTTTATATTCAAAAGAGATAAACAAGTTAATAAATTTCATGTTGTTTAGATCCATCGTGATGTCTTTAACCTGTTTAGCTATTGCAGGTAGCAATGGAAATGCAGAAGTTAAAGCATTAACAAATATCAATTCATTACAATCATCTGAAAAAATCAATCTCGCAGATAAATTAGCATCGGTTCCTGGAGAGAAAATCAACAGTTATAATACTGCGAAATATCTTGTATCTGGGGAAAATAATTCTGCATTACCCGAAAGCTCTATATCTGATATATCAAAAAATATAGCTATTCAGGAGTTGAATAAGGATAATCATAAGTCACGAAAAATATCAACTGAACTGGGGTATGAGAGAAATAGTAACTACATGACTCTAACGCCTACAGGGGAAGCAAATTCACTAGGAAATCCACTTTATGAATTGAACTTGTTCGCAAATGGGCAGTTGATTGGTAAATACATAAGCGTATCTGGAAGGGCGTATACCCAAACCAAAGTTTGTAATGGATACTCCGTTGCAGATAAAGAATAATTGTTGTTAGTAATGTAGGTATTAGATATAGCAATCCTGTTTGATTTCTAAGAATGGCAACACCGAGATCCCCGACTTCTTTGAGAAGTCGGGGATCTTATTTCTGAGTAGTTATAAAAAATTTTAGTATAAATTATTAATAGCTGATAAAATATGTCTGTACTTTGTCAGATTGTATTGGTTAATGTTGAAAAACAATTCATGGACTTTGGAAAGCAGTCTAATCATCCCCAATAGGTCGCCCTAAATTTTCTCTGTCAGTAACTTGCTAAATTGCGTATTTAAATTCAGGACTTACGCAACTGGCACAAATAGCGGGCAGGGCGCAGCCTTGACACGCGAC
>NZ_JABXKJ010000208.1 GCF_017115085.1 Nostoc sp. NMS7
CCGCCCTTACCTACACCGAAAACGACTCCCCGAC
Source organism: Nostoc sp. NMS7 (assembly GCF_017115085.1). Taxonomy (GTDB): domain Bacteria; phylum Cyanobacteriota; class Cyanobacteriia; order Cyanobacteriales; family Nostocaceae; genus Nostoc. The sequence goes on from NZ_JABXKJ010000208.1 coordinate 35, forward strand.
AGCCATCGACTCTGGCATCACCGTCAGCGATGTAGACTCACAAAACCTCAGCAGCGCCACCGTCAAATTTACCAACGGTTTCGTCGCCACAGAAGACACCCTCGCCTTCACCAACCAAAACGGCATTACTGGCAGTTATACCAACGGTGTCTTAACCTTAACTGGCAGTGCCACCGTCGCCGACTATCAAACTGCCCTGCGTTCTATTACCTATCAAAACAGCAGCGACAACCCCAGTCCCACCCGCACCATCAGCTTTGTCGTCAATGATGGCACCTTAAATAGCAACCCTGTTACCCGCAACATTAATCTCACTGCCGTTAATGATGCACCCACAGATTTGGAGTTGAATGCCAACACCGTCAACGATGAAGCACCATCCAACACCGCCATCGGCACATTCAGCAGCACCGACCCAGATCAAAACGATAATTTCGCATACAGCTTAGTTTCGGGAATTGACGATACTGATAATAATGCCTTCACCATTGATGGCAATACTCTCAAAATCAACAATTCTCCAGACTTTAAAACTAAGGCTAGTTACCAAATCCGCGTCCGCACTACAGATAATAGTGATCTCACCTTTGAGAAGGGATTGACTATTAATGTTAATAATGGTAATGAAATACCCAGCCGTCTCAGTAACCCCAATGATGATGTCTTCAACATCACAGGTCAGGATGTCAAGACAACATTGGAAGTCAAACTCACTGGACACAATTCTCAACTGGTGAATGAACTGGGTTTATTTACTGTTGATGATGCTCAAGGTACGATTAACGGTATTGCCCCTGGTGCTGAAGGTTATGCCCAAGCTGCTTTACAACGGTCAGAGGTAGTTTTATCTGCGATCGCTAATACTCCCAATGGCTTTGATACTAATAATCTCAGCAGGCTGCTGCAATTGAATTCTGGTCAGGATTTTAGATTCTTATTAGTCCAAGACGGTACACTTAATGCTGTACGCAATGATCCTAATTCTATCGGAAAATTACTGTTTTCTAGTGTCTCAACCCAAAAAATTACCGACTTGGGTAATAATAGTTTCTCTCTCGGTTGGAAGGATGCTTCTGGTAAGAGTGCCACAGATTTTAATGATTTGGTAGTGAACATTAACCTGACAAATCAAGCTTTAGCTTTGGGTACAAATCTCCAAGGTCAATTTCAAGGTGAATTGATTGATTTGCGAGATGTCCAACAATCAGTCAAAGCGGAATTTAATGTTTACAGAGAGGCGTCTTACAACGATTACGTCGGATTTTATCAGGTGACTGATCTAAATGGTGGAATTGATACCAATGGCGATGGCAAGGCTGATATTCTCACGGGACAGGCTGGTTATATTCAGGCTGCTGTGCGTGGTCAGGTTGCTGGTATTGATTTGAGTGTGAAAAATCAAGGTACTGCTACTGAAACTGATACTTTCCAACCTGGTGCTATCTTTGCTCCATTCATTATTGTTAATGGTAAACCTGATGCGCTTTTAGATAACAATCCTAATAATGATCCGGCGGTTTATTTCCCATTCTTGGGTGCTAATTCTGATAAGTCAGATCACATTCGCCTGTTAGCAAGTAACACCTTTGGTTTTGAGGATTTGCCAAATGGTGGCGACAAGGATTTTAATGACCTGATTATCAAAGCTAATTTGACAACTACAGTTTAGTCATCTTGGGACAAGACCGCAGTTGCTCTCCTAAAAAAGGGGGTTAGGGGGAATCAACAAGTGCCTAAAAGTGCTTAAAATCACAACCAACTACTCTTAAAATACCCTCTTAGGAATTACTTAGGAACGTGGATTAAATAAAATGCAAAACTTCATCCTGTCTCTAGCTTCCCTCTCCTTTATAAGGAGAGGGATTGAGGGTGAGGTAAGCCAGGGACTTAACAATTTTATTTTATTATGGAAATCCAGGGCAAACGCATCTAAATATTGGCAAGAAAGCAGAGGGGCAAGGAAAAAAAAAGATTTTCGGTACAAGCCTTGCCCCATGCTAACTATCTCCTAGACTGAATTGCCTTGATTAACTCATAAAAAGGTTGCCAATTATCTTCCTGAGCAATTGCTTCCCAAATAGATTCAATCAGAGGTCTTAATAATGCCGTTTTGGGATTATGAACAGCTAGAGTTTGGGCGATTACATCAATGCGATTGCTATCAAAATCATTCAAAATTTTATGGTATAGTATGCACCAATCATCAAAAATTGCTGACGCACCCGGTACTGGTACAATATCGGAACCATTCATTACAAAACCTGGTTCATCTCGCCATTTAGATGAAAAAGTGCGAACCATCTCATAAAAGAATTGGTGATAACCAACTTGGCTCACTTTCAAAAATTCAATCGTTAGATTCAAGAGTTCTTCAGCTTGTGGATGTGCCAACTCCCTAAAACCCAACTTTTTCAACATCAAAGAACTGTATTCAGCTTGATAATATTCATCAAACCTAGCTAATGCAACCTCCATTTCGCCTTTATCTATAATCGCCTTCAAAGCTTCCTGGAGCATTTCTAAATTTAACTGGCAAATAATTGGTTGATTACCGTAACAGTAGCGTCCAGAATAGTCAAAATATGCCGCTATAAAGTATGGCTCATAAGTCGGGATAAATGCGTAAGGGCCATAATCAAAACTCTCTCCGGTAATCGACATATTGTCAGTATTCAGAACTCCATGACAAAAGCCAGCCGCCATCCACTGCGCTGCTAATTCTGCAACCCGTTTAACTAATTCGGCGTAAAACAGGGCATATTTATCTTCTTCAGTACTTAAGTCTCGATAATACTGCTCAATTACGTGGTCTAAGAGCTTCTTAGTTAAATCTGGACGCTGAAAATAGTGCAGTCGCTCAAAAGTGCCAAACCGTATATGAGAACTGCTCATTCTCACCATCACAGACGAACGGGTAGGCGAAGGTTCATCGCCCCGCCAGAGGGGTACACCTGTTTCAATCATGCTTAGACAGCGCGAAGTACGTACACCCAAGTAGTGCAGTGCTTCCGCAGCCAGAACTTCCCGTACCCCACCTTTGAGCGTCAGCATACCATCGCCACCACGGGAGTAGGGCGTCCTCCCAGAACCTTTTGTGCCAAAATCGTACAATTCGCCATCATTGGCGCGTACTTGCCCGTAGAGAAAGCCTCTACCATCACCCAAGTGTCCGTTATATTCACCAAATTGATAGCCGTGGTAACGCAGTGCTAACAAGGGTTTACGCCCCTGAAATTTACCAAAAGCTGTGATAAAATCTTCGTCTTTGACTACTTGGGGGTCTAGACCGAAACGGGGTAATAGTTCATCGTTACGCCAACGCAGGATGTGTTGGGCAAATTCCGCCCCTGCAACCTCATCGTAGTAGTCACCGCCTAGAGATTCTAAGGCGCTTTCGTAGTTGAGGGCGAGAAAAGGATTGCTAGAATTCTTGTAGTTTGGAGTTTCAGCCAGAGTCATTACGAGCAAAGCTTAATTCATTCTTCTCTTAATACTACCTCTGGCTTTAGCATCAGCATAGACGCAAAAAGCGACCCATATCTAAAATATGGTAGCGCCACCATTAAAATCTAGAGCGCATAATGAATAAAGTCTTGCAATTAAAGAAAAAGTTGAGTCAATTAGCTCTTTTAGACGCTACATTTCAGGTTTTTGGTTCAGAATCACACGAATATCAATTTAAACCTTGCTTAAGTAACAAAGATATTCAAGTGTTTGAATCCAGACACAATATCACGCTACCAAGTGAATATCGAGACTTTATCTTAGAAATTGGTAATGGTGGTACTGGCCCAGGATACGGCTTATCTGGTCTGTTGGGAATTGAGTATGAAGATGTCATTCCAGAAAAACTATACCAAGAGAACTACGAAATTCTCTCTAAACCATTTCCTTTAACAGAAGCATGGAATGATTTAGATTTGATTGTCAAGAATAATACTGATTTTATTACCAACAATGATGCCTATTTTGACGATAAGTTTATTCAGGGTACTCTCACCATTACAAATTATGGTTGTGGAATTTATGCAATGTTAGTCATTACTGGGCAGCAGTCAGGAAAAATCTGGATAGATGACCGTACTAATGATAATGGGATATATCCTACAACTTTAAGTTTTTGTCATGCTTTCCATGAGATTAATCCTGATGATTTTCATCAAGATAGCGATGAGGAGCAGCCGTTGAGTTTTTATGATTGGTATGAAGACTGGCTCAACCGCAGTTTAGATCAAATCCGCCAGTCTTCGGAAACTTAACCTTAATTAAATAAAACTGAGCTTTTTATTTTGTAATTGGTTGTGATGTTGGTGAAGTAATTCCTACTGAGTTTGTTGTTTGTGATGCCTGTGAAGAGAGAATTTTTTTCACTTGCAGGCTATAAGTTTGCAAAATTGATTCAACTTGTTTATGTTGAGTTGGACTCAGATTCAAAGATGTTAACACTGTTCTGATTCTCTGACGAGATTGCAGTGCCGCCTTAAATTTAGTATCTTGGGACGGGTTTAATAGAGTTTCAATATCCTTATCTCTTTGCTGGCGAGCCAGTTGGATTTGTAGGCGCTGTTGCTTTGTGAGTTTGATTGACTGATGTGCTACAGGACTAGTCTGAATTTTTAAGGCTGGTGTAGTGGCGGAATTTGGAAGTGGTGCAGCCAAGACAAGTCCGTGTGAGATGGTAGCAAAAGCGAAGATGCTAGAAAGGACAGATAAGCGCTTTATAGAATTAATGGACATTTGGAAAAACTCCTCAAGCATTTAATAAAATTGCACACATCGGCTGAAGTAAACCTTGATAACTGAGCCAGATAGTGAATAAATATTACTATTGCATTTCTTTGTGGAGTTGTTGTGTATTTATTATGAATTTGCTATGATGCAAAAAAAATTGTAGGTTGGGTGGAGGCTTTGCGTAACCCAATATCCTGATATATGTTGGGTTGCGCTCCGCTCCACCCAACCTACGTCTGTAGTGTGGACACCATTCACAAATAGCAATTTATAAAAAAGAAAATTCCGAAGTAGGGATAGTTTGAAAGAAAATAAATATTCTAGCCATTTTTAAAATTTAGGTGCTTGCCAATTAGGATTGATCAGACTTGTCATAATATGATCTTCCCATTGCCCATTAATTAACAAATAGTCTCTAGCATATCCTTCAATGACAAAACCGAGTCTTTTGAGTACATTGCCACTGCGCCGATTGTGAGGCATATAATTAGCCATAATCCGGTGAAAATTTAACTCTTGAAATAGATATTTATTCGCGGCTTTTAGCCCTTCTGTCATATATCCTTTACCTTGTTTTTTTTCAGCAAGGCTATATCCCACATAGCAAAAATGAGCGGCTCCTCGGACAAAATTACTATAATTGACTGTTCCAATAATTACAGTAGGATTTTTTTTGGCAAAAATAAATAGTTTTAATGATTCCCCATTGAGAAATTCCAGAAAACTATTCTCTATCTGATACTGCCAATATTCTTCAGTGAAAAAACCATCAGCCCAAACAGGATAGAATGGAGTCAGATAAGTTTTATTATCAGTAAAGTATTTGAGAATTTGGGGTACATCTTTATGGATCGAGACTCGTAATAATAGGCGATCGCTTGTAATTAGTGGCAGTTCTGATATCATAAATTACTTAATATACGGCATTTCTTCCCAAAACATTCTCGCTAATTTTGTAAATTCTCTCATACCTGCGGTTTAGCAGCAGTGAAGTGAGTATTTTTGCTCTTAATCTGCCATTCAACCAAAATCTTGATAAGCTGATGTCTAATATCTAGAGCGCAAGGATTGAGAGCCAATGGGTGATAAAGCACAGTGTGCGGCATAACTTCGATAAAATCGCTTTGCCCAAACGCTGTACCGCAGGAGATTCAACCAAAAGACAGTTCTTGATTAACCCAGTCTACAAGAAGGATAGTGATGTGGTGGGAATACGCTACGATTGGCAGGAAATAGAGATTCAGGCGATATACAATACGCCATTGCTAGAGCTGATTTATCAAGCTGCTAGCGTGCATCGCCAATATCATGATTCAACAAAAATACAAGTTTGTAAGCTCATATCTATTAAAACGGGAGGTTGTCCAGAAGATTGTAGCTACTGTGCCCAATCTTCCCGCTATAAAACAGAGGTAAAGGCGCAAGCACTCCTAGAAAAGGAAACGGTAATTAGCATCGCCCAGAAAGCTAAAGAAACTGGTGTTAGTCGCATCTGCATGGGTGCTGCTTGGCGGGAAGTGCGGGATAACTCACAATTTGAGGAAGTCCTGGAAATGGTCAAGGATGTAACCGCAATGGGTTTAGAAGTGTGCTGCACTCTGGGGATGTTGACGGCAAATCAGGCCAGAAAATTAGCAGAAGCGGGACTTTACGCCTACAACCATAACTTAGATACCTCACAGGAATATTACAGCACAATTATTACCACCAGGACATATAGCGATCGCTTGAACACAATTGAGAATGTCCGTCAGACAAATGTGACTGTCTGTTCCGGCGGTATCCTGGGTTTGGGCGAAACTGTCGATGACCGTGTTGGGATGTTACAAACTTTAGCAAACTTACATCCGCATCCTGAGTCTGTGCCAATTAACATTCTCTCGCAAGTAGCGGGTACACCCTTAGAAAATCAGCCTGATGTCCCCATTTGGGATATTGTGCGGATGATTGCCACAGCCAGAATTTTAATGCCAGCTTCCGATGTGCGTCTTAGTGCAGGTAGAGCTAGACTTTCTCAAGTAGAACAAGCTTTCTGCTTTATGGCAGGAGCCAATTCTATCTTTTCCAGCGACGACAACAAGATGTTGACGGTGACGACTCCCTGTCCAGATTACGATACTGACCGAGAAATGCTGAATTTACTTGGTTTAGGAATGCGTCCACCTTCTCAAAGACAGGAGAAGATAGCAAGTCCAGCTGTTGTAGGATAAATATCTTTTGTGGGATGGGTGTCTCACCCGTCCTTAGTAAACTGAGGGCAGGCAAGACTTCGGCGTGAGCGCTCAGTCGAACGCTGCCCACCCCACAGAGTCTTGATTAAATTATTTTGGCAGTCCGCAAACCGAACAGCAGAGCGACAGATAAGCCAAAGAACAAAGCTAAAAAGCCGATGTAAGCTAAAATTGCAAACATTTATGTTTCTCCACAATACTTTCTAAATCTATTGAATCATTAGTTGTTGGGTATTGGGCATTGGGTATTGGGCATTGGGCATTGGGCATTGGGCATTGGAAAAACACTTTCTTCATCCCCCTTGTCTCCCTTGTCTCCCTTGTCTCCCTCATCCCCTACTCCCCACTCCCAGATTGCGATACAATACAGCCCACGGGCGCTTCTTTGGGGTTGGGCAATGACTTCTGTAATTAATGTAAATTTACCAGAGCAGTCTTATGAGATTGCGATAACTTCTCTACGAGAGGCTTCGCCAACGTTGAGCGATGCTAACGCACCTTCGAGTTTAGATCAACTGGGTCAACAGATGGCCAGTCTCAACTTAGGCAAGAAGGTACTGCTGGTTTCTAATCCGACGATCTTAAAACATTTTGGGGAAAGAGCGATCGCATCCCTAACATCGGCTGGATTTGAAGTTGCTAGCTGCACGTTACCACCTGGGGAACGCTACAAAACCCTCAACTCCATCCAAAAACTTTACGATATCGCCTTGGAAAACCGCCTAGAACGTTCTTCTACTATGGTGGCTTTGGGCGGAGGTGTCATTGGCGATATAACTGGCTTTGCCGCCGCAACTTGGCTGCGCGGCATTAATGTTGTCCAAGTGCCTACAACTCTCTTGGCGATGGTGGATTCGGCAATTGGTGGCAAAACTGGCGTGAATCATCCCCACGGCAAAAACTTGATTGGGGCATTCCATCAGCCGCGCTTGGTTTTGATTGACCCAGATGTGTTAAAAACTCTACCTATGCGCGAGTTTCGGGCAGGAATGGCAGAAGTTATTAAGTACGGTGTGATTTGGGATGCCGAATTGTTTGCCCAGTTGGAAGCAAGTAAACGCCTCGACCAACTCCGTTATGTAAAACCTGAATTGATACATACCATATTAACGCGCTCTTGTCAAGCTAAAGCTGATGTTGTTAGCAAAGATGAAAAAGAAGGCGGATTACGGGCGATTCTCAACTATGGACATACTATCGGTCATGCAGTGGAAAGTTTGACTGGTTATCGTTTAGTAAATCACGGTGAAGCGGTGGCCATTGGCATGGTAGCAGCCGGTCAAATTGCTGTGGATTTGGGACTATGGCAAAAGGAAGATACAGAACGTCAAAACGCTTTAATTCAAAAAACGGGTTTACCGACTCAGTTACCATCTGGGGTGGATATTGAAGAAATTATTCAGACGTTGCAGTTAGATAAGAAAGTCAAAGCCGGGAAAGTGCGGTTTGTTTTACCAACGGAGATTGGTGTAGTGACAGTTACCGATGAGGTGCCAGCTGATATTATTCGGCAAGTTTTGCGGGGAATGTGAACAATTTGAAGAAGAATTCAGGAGTCAGAATTCAGGCGTCAGAATAAAAATTAGTTGCTGTGTCCTTCAATTACGAATTACGAATTACGAATTATTGAGTCATGATACTCCAAGCCAAGAATCAATTAACCTTGCAAGAGTTCCTAAATCTTCCACCTGGTGAGGGAGATATAACTTATGAGCTTATTGATGGTCAAGCAATTCCTAAAATACAAGCAAAAAAATTTCACTCTAAACTTACCCACGCCCTTCTCAATTTGATTGAGCAATGCTGTGAGGGGAAAGGAGAAGTTTGCCCAGAATTAGCTGTTGCATTAACTCGTCGAGGGCGAGATTGGATGCCAATACCGGATATTTTATATATTTCTGATGAACGTTTACCCCCTGATTGGGATGAAGAAGGAGCATGTTCTGTTCCTCCCGATTTGGTGATTGAAATTATTTCGCCCGGACAAACATTTGGACAAATGGCAGCTAAAGCCAAAGACTATTTAGATGCTAAGGTGCTGCGGGTGTGGGTATTAGATAGTAAAGCTAGAAGTATTACTGTTTTTTATCCAGATGCAGCACCACAAACTTATATGGGAGAAGAATTACTCAAAGATTCTTTATTTGAGGGACTGGAATTTACTGTCGAGCAGGTGTTTCAAAAGGCGAAAATACCATTAGATACCCAATAGCACATTTTTGGCATCTAGGAGAATCTGACGCAGATCATTTTTCATTTGGATGCAACACATGGTAGGGGCACAGAAAAAGCTCATTGGTGTCAACTTAAGCCAAAACCCTTTTAAAACCTCGTTTCCAGCCTCTGGCTGGAAATACTGCTCGTTGCGGCTCTGCCGCAAGTCTTGAGGCGAAGTCTCAAGGACGAGCATTAAGACTCGGAGACTCTTAACGAGACTATCTTAAAAGCTGCTTATAGACTGGCTTTCACGTTAACTTGATACGTATGAGCATTGCTGTGCCCCTACGAGTGGTCTGTATTCCATGCAATTGATAATAGCTATAGAACTGTTACCAGAATTTTGCAGTTCATAATTTGAGTTTTTTAGGGATAAAACTCTACCCTCTTTTAGTTCCCAGGCTGCTACCCAGGAACTAGAATAACCCTGCTAAGATTAAGCGTTAGAAAACATTGTAAGCATTACTAATAAAACAACTAATGCACTAATCCAAAGGGCTAACGATCCCCAACTAACTGAATCTTTTTGTACTTTTTGCCAAAAATTGGCGACTAAGTTATTCCGAATTGCCATTTTATAACCTCCAATTTTTATGAAACTTGTACTGACTCAATCCATTCAACCTGGATTGAGTAAACAAAAGTTCATCTTTGGGCGTATCAGGCTTGATTTGCTGACTCCCAGAGATTAACCAACAGAGATTTAAATTAATTCATGCTGCGATGCCTACGCGAATGCATCTGTTTCAACGCATTACTGATCTAAAAAACAAAAATTTACAAAAAGATATTTACTTATGCTTAACTTTATTTTCCCATACGTTAAGTGTTTGCACTCCGAAATTTGGCGATTTTGAGAGAATTCTTAACGTTATCTTAACCAAGTATAAAAATTCGTGTTTTTCAAATCACAAACTACTTAAATACTGACTCTGTTTCACTTTCACTTGTAATTTATCTAGACTTGAAAATAGACACAATTAACAGTGAGATTGGTAGGTAAGTAATGGTGCAACAAATAAGACATAATGAACCGCAATATATCTGTATCATTCCAGTTGAGAGAATTACAGCTAACCAAGACGAAGAAATCATCACCTTTGGTATCTCTGCCGACGAGGTAAAACAACAAGGCGAGGAATTATTAGCATCTACCTATGGTTGTAATCAATCGCAAGTTTTGGAATTGATGCAGCAAGCACGAATTGAACAAATAGCTCAGTGGTGTGCCCCTAAACAGCCCTAAAACTACTGATGACGGTCTTGGCAACAGCAAGTATTAGCAACCAAAATAGTATGCAAATATTCGGCTAACCTGGATGAAGGAGCAATCAATCTATGACTGACGCCAAACACACATCTTTACGCCGCCGTCGCTCTTGGGCAGAGCCATATAAAATCAAGGTGGTTGAGCCATTAAAAATCACTACTCGTGCTGAACGCGAACAGGCGATCGCCCAAGCCGGTTACAATACTTTTCTCTTACGTTCTGAAGATGTCTACATTGATTTGCTGACTGATAGCGGCACTTCAGCCATGAGTGATTATCAGTGGGCGGGGATGATGCTGGGTGATGAAGCTTACGCTGGCAGCAAAAATTTCTACAATTTAGAAGCAGCTATCCAAAAGTATTACGGCTATACCCATATTGTGCCCACTCACCAAGGGCGTGGTGCGGAAAACATCCTTTCTCAAATACTGATTAAACCAGGTGACTATATACCTGGCAATATGTATTTCACCACAACCAGGCTGCATCAGGAGTTGGCTGGTGGCACCTTTGTAGATGTGATTATTGATGAAGCCCACGATGCCCAGTCAGTACATCCATTCAAGGGTAATGTAGACTTGCAAAAGCTTACATACCTAATCGAGCGAGTTGGGGCAGAACGTATTCCCTATATCAGTGTCGCCGCAACCGTGAATATGGCTGGTGGACAGCCGATTTCAATGGCTAACCTGCGGGCGGTGCATCAGTTAGCCCAAACTTACGGTATTCGGATTATTCTTGATGCCACCCGTGCCGTGGAAAACGCCTACTTTATCCAGCAGAGAGAGGAGGATTATCGTAAAAAGGCGATCGCAACAATCTTACATGAATTTTGCTCCTATACCGACGGTTGCACCATGAGTGGCAAGAAGGATGCACTAGTTAACATCGGCGGTTGGCTGGCTCTCAATGACTATAACCTTTACGAGGAAGCACGTAACCTGATAGTAATCTATGAAGGTCTACATACTTACGGTGGTATGGCTGGGCGCGATATGGAAGCTATGGCACGGGGTATAGAAGAGTCAGTTCAAGATGATCATATTCGTGCCCGTGTCGGGCAAGTTGAGTATCTCGGACAAAAGCTTTTAGATTGGGGTATTCCAATTGTTGTGCCTATTGGTGGTCATGCGATTTATTTAGATGCCAAACGCTTTTTACCGCAAATCCCCCAAGACCAATTTCCAGCACAACGTCTAGCAGCTGAAGTGTATTTAGAGGAAGGCATTCGGGCAATGGAACGGGGAATTGTTTCCGCAGGGCGCAGTAAAGAAACAGGCGATAATTATTATCCAGAGTTAGAACTAGTGCGCCTGACTATTCCACGCCGCGTTTATACCCAAGCTCACATGGATCTGACTGCTGAAGCAGTTGAAGAAGTTTATTATAATCGCGATCGCCTACGCGGACTGAAAATGATTTACGAGCCGAAGTATCTCCGTTTCTTTCAAGCAAGATTTGAATTGCAGTAGTCGGGGGCATTGGGATGAGTCTTTGATACTTTTTGCCAGTAGATTTACTGGATAATATTTCCGGAATATTTCCTAGTCTTTGCAAAATACAAGTTTTAGCAATTGGAGACAGCTTGACAAATGTTACCACCAAGTATCGATCTTATTGATAACCACTGCTAAAGTTGATACAGCACACAACTATGATCTTATAAGTGCAAAATTTAAATCTGTAGGAATTGCAATCAAAAATTAAGTCAGGAAATCAGGATTTTCAAGTCAATATTATGGAGCAAATTCAGCCACAACAGCGCCGCGTCGCTGATCAAGTGTTTCAAGAATCCCTCGAAGAGTTGGAGGATATCTTACAAGAAAGTTCGACCGAGGAAGAAAAGATCCCCCAAATGCATACTATTACTGCCACTGAAGTCGAACTCGATCAAGAGTTAACAAATATTGATTTAGCGGCTCTTGAGGACGCAGTTGCTGATATTGAACAATATCTTGAAGAAAAAAGAAAAACGAAATAAAACTTAGGAACGTGGAATAAATTGTATGTTATTTAATTCTTCTTATTCCTTATGAGTTTTAACTCCTAACTCCTGTACAGACGCGATTAATCGCGTCTCTCCAAACTCCTAACTCATTTGCCGTTGAGCTTCGTATAACATTAAAGCGGCTGCGATCGCTACATTCAAAGATTCTACCCCAGGACTCAAAGGAATTCTAACGTGCTGATCTGCGATCGCTGCTAAATCTGCCGACAATCCAGCACCTTCATTTCCCAGTAAAATCAGAGTGGGTTTTCGCCAGTCCACTTCCCAATAAGTCAAAGTCGCACTGGGTAAGGTTGCTACTACCTGCATTCCTGCCTGCTGACTTTGTTGGACTGTGGCTTTTAAATCTTCGCTTACGGCTGTTGCTAGGCGAAACCATTGTCCTGCTGAAGCACGGAGAACTTTGGGACTGTCTAAATCTACACTATCTCCACTTACCCACAAACCCGATGCTCCAGCCGCAGCAGCAGTGCGGATCATCGTACCCAGGTTTCCCGGATCTTGCACAGTTTCTAAAGCTAGAACTAAACCAGTAAATGGTATTTGAGTTTGGTCAACACTTCGTTTTGCCGTTGCCACTACACCATCTGGTTGGACTGTAGTAGCGATCGCATCTAAAATTTCTCGACTGACAATTTCGGCGCGATCGCATCGGCTACAAGCTTCCTCCCACAGCAAAAGGTGGGCTGCTTGCCAATCTGGGGTACAACATACTGTTTCTAGTGGGTAATTCACCGCACAAGCTTCTTCTAACAGGTGCGTCCCTTCCAGCAAAAATAACTGCTGCTTGTGCCGCTCCTTGGTGGAGTGGAGTTTGCGAATTTGCTTGACTAGGGAATTTTGTAAACTGGTCAACATCAAAAAGTTAGGAGTTAATTTAGTTCTCTTTCAACTTATAATTCTTCACTTCTAACTCCTAACTTAAAAATATGCGGAACCCGGGACTTGAACCCGGAAGCCTTGCGGCACTAGAACCTGAATCTAGCGCGTCTGCCATTCCGCCAGTTCCGCTCGCAATTATCTTTATTGACAATTTCCTATTATTGCATAATTTTTTATTTTTGTCAATTTAAAAGATCACGCCTCGTTAAAAGTCTCAAACTAGAAACGAGTTTTTCCGGGCATAGGTCGAGTCAAAATATTAACTCACCATTACAGCATTGATTTTTAGAGAACACTTAAGTTATTTTACTGAGTATTTAATTTTGCTTAAAACCACTACTTCTTGGTGATTTTTTGTTAAATTTTTCAAAAGCTCATAAAGCTTACTATTGCTTCTTTTCAGCCCGAATTATTCATCAAAAAAACAATTTTTTTATGCAACATCTTGCCCAAAAACGTGGACAAATTGAATCTTTACTGTAGAATCAAAACCAACTTCAAACATATAAAATACGTATTACTTTTGGAGGTAGGCTTATTAATCCTTCTACCAGCTTACCAGATGCCAAATTTGCTCCAAAAGCAGACTCCTCAGTCTTGCAAATTTGGGGTGGGCATCCTTTGCGAGGTCATGTGAAAATTAGCGGGGCAAAAAATGCCGCACTGGTAATCATGGCTGGAGCCTTGCTGTGTCCGGGTGATTGTCGCATCCGCAATGTCCCCTTATTAGCGGACGTAGAGCGGATGGCTCAGGTGTTATTGGCTTTGGGTGTACGCTTAACACGCCAAGGTGATATTTTAGACATCAACGCCAGTGAAATTAAAACATCAAAAGCTCCCTACGAACTAGTTACCCAGTTGAGGGCGAGTTTTTTCGCCATTGGAGCCATTCTCGCCAGATTGGGAGTAGCACAGATGCCCTTACCAGGGGGTTGTGCTATTGGAGCAAGACCAGTTGACTTGCATGTGCGGGGACTGCAAGCAATGGGGGCTGAGGTGCAGATTGAGCATGGCATTTGTAATGCCTACGTCCCTGGCAGCAGCCGGAGATTAAAAGGTGCGAAGATTTACTTAGACATTGCCAGCGTCGGCGCAACAGAAAACTTGATGATGGCGGCTACCCTGGCAGAGGGAGAAACGATCATCGAAAATGCTGCCAGAGAGCCAGAAGTAGTTGATTTAGCTAACTTCTGTAACGCGATGGGAGCCAAGATTAAGGGAGCGGGGACTAGCAGGATTATTATTGAAGGAGTCCCCAAGTTGCATTCTGTTGACTACAGTATAATTCCCGATCGCATTGAGGCCGGGACGTTTTTGTTAGCAGCAGCAATTACCCGCTCAGAACTTACCCTCTCGCCGGTGGCTCCAGAACATCTTGTACCAGTGATTGCCAAACTGCGGGATATTGGGGTGACAATAATTGAGGACAAGCCTGAACACTTACGTATTCTGCCAGCGCAAACCCTGAAGGCAACGGATATTGAAACTCAATACCATCCAGGTTTTCCCACAGATATGCAAGCGCCGTTCATGGCTTTGCTGACATTAGCGGAAGGCGACAGCGTGATTAACGAATCCGTCTTTGAAAATCGCTTGCGTCATGCCTCAGAGTTGAATCGCTTGGGGGCAGATATTCGTGTCAAAGGCAACGCTGCTTTCGTTCGCGGAGTACCGAAATTGTCTGGCGCACCAGTATTAGGCACAGACTTACGAGCATCCGCAGCGCTAGTCATAGCAGGACTGGCGGCAGAAGGACAAACCACAATTCAGGGATTACAGCACCTCGATCGCGGCTATGATCGACTAGATGTGAAGTTGCAGCAATTGGGAGCTAAAATCCTGCGTGTGGGCGAAACATCAGCAGATGCAGAAATCTCTCCCAGCATCACTAGTTTGTCAAGTTGAAATTGCTCGGTTGAGACTGACAAGGGAGACAAGGGGGACAAGGGGGACAAGGGGGACAAGGGGGATAAGGGGGACAAGGTAAAATTTTCTCCCCCTGCTCCCCTGATGCTCTGCCCCATACTTAAATCGTTATACTAACTATGGGAGGCTGTTAAAATCAGCCAGATTCCATAGTTGTGTTTTTTTATAGCTTGCTGCACCATGTCTTTCATCAAAACCCCGCTGATTGGTTTAAAAGCTGACTCATTTCGTCATCCATTAGACCTGGAAGCGACCACAGCGCTCAAGCAGATACCAGGCATAGATATGTTGGTGCGAAATTGGCTCGGGCCAATGGCAGAGCAGGTTTTCTATGTAGAAAATATTGCCTCCAGCGTTCTGGTGGGTGAAAATCAATTGCCCGATTTATACAAGCTGTTGTTAGACGCTTGTAAAATCCTGGATATAGAGCCTCCGCAGTTGTACGTCCGGCAACATCCGGCTCCCAACGCCTATACTTTTGCTGTGCGGGGTAAGCAGCCCTTTGTTGTGCTACACACATCCCTAATTGATATTCTCACACCAGAGGAAATACAGGCAGTCATTGCCCACGAGTTGGGGCATCTCAAGTGTGACCATAGCGTTTACTTGACTCCTGTAAATTTATTAATATTAGCTGCGGCGATTGTGCCCAATGTCGGAACCTTCGTTGCTCAAGCGATACAGGCACAGCTTTTAGAATGGGTACGCTGTGCTGAGTTTACCTGCGATCGCGCCGCATTACTAGCAACCCAAGACCCGAAAGTTGTCATGTCAGTGTTGATGAAGCTGGCAGGTGGTTCCCCCACCTTAGCGCCACAACTGAATCTTGACGCCTTTGTTGCCCAAGCCCGCGCTTACGATGATATTAGCAAGACTGAACTAGGCGAAATGGTCAAAGCCGTCCGCACAGCCGAATTAACCCATCCAGTACCAGTGCTACGGGCGCGAGAAATTGACCGATGGGCAAGCAGCACAGAATATCAAACTCTGTTACATAGTCACGGGCTGAAGTCTACTAATGAAGTTACACCCAAAGGCGGATGGCGCAATTGGTAGAACTACTAATCACAACCACTTTTATAATTTTTAGTGAATAGCAGGCGTAGAGTTTACCATAAGTAGTAAGCGAACTCTAGGAAATGCGATCGCGCTTCCTGGAGTTTTTAAGGTAAGCTGTAGGCGATCGCTTTACCTTCACCCTGGCTAAAATTTTAAATCATTTATTAGATACTACAAACAAAAGCCCAGATATGCGATCGCTTAATCTAGGTTTACCTATGACCAAAAACTAAAAATGATTAGTTATGACTAATGCAGAAGTCTTGGAAGCACTAAAAAATATGACGACTGAAGAAAGTTTACAAGTTAAAGCTGCTTCTCTACCAGACGCGCCGCGTAGCTTCTCCGCACTGATGTAAAATATTGATCCAGCCAAAAAATCAGCTAATGCCCAGGTTTCCCTACGACCAGTTCGCAAAAGACTATCTTAAAGAATTGTTACAGCTATTGGGAGAAGTGGAAACAAGTCGGAAGGTTCCGGCCCAAATCCGAGAGATTGATGTTTATTTTGTCCCTTCACTCCAATCCACAAGCGATACAATAGAATTAGGACTGCTAGGAAAATTTGCGGCTAAACCAGCATTAATTGAACCATTTAGAAATGCGGCGACAATTGCGGAAATTCGTAGTTGTATGAATAAGTTATTTGATATTTTCGCGGAAGTAAAGCGTCAGAGTAAAGGTGATAAAAACCGGATTGCGGAATCAGATTTACCACGTTTATGGATTTTCTCACCTACAGCTTCTGAATCTATATTGGATGGTTTTAGAACTAACCTATATGAAGAAAATTGGGGAATAGGAGTACATTTTTTAGGGGATTATTTGAGAACAGGAATTGTGGCAATTCACCAATTACCGTGTATAGAAGAAACACTATGGTTGAGGATTTTAGGTAAGGGAAGAGTCCAGCAATAAGCAATAGATGAACTAGAAGCACTTCCCCAAAATAATCCCTTACGTTCCAAAGCAATTGATTTATTATTAAGTTTAAAGACTACCTTAGAATTCAATCAAAATATAGACGATGAGGATAGAGATTTAATTATGCGCTTATCACCTATTTACGAGCAGAAATTAGCAGAAGCTAAACAAGAAGGAATCCAAGAAGGAATTGAAGAAGGAATTCAAGAAGGAATTCAAGCAGAACGTCGTAATGTTATAGACAATGTGTTGCGAGTTCGCTTTGGTTCTTTAGAACCGGAACTAAGAGTAATTATTGAAGCTTTGTCGGCATTATCTCCAGAGGAATTTACTCCTTTATTATTGCAACTATCTAGGAAAGAATTATTAAATAGGTTCCTTTAGAAGAACTCAATCGGAGATACTGGGTTCTCGATCTTTACTAATAAATCGATGATTACTTAAGCTTATTCAATCGGATTAGAGAACATCCGAAGGGTAAGTAGCTTTAGTCTTTTAAAATCTTATGCAGACCGATAAACCGCTCACTACGAACAAAAGTTTTTACATTTAATTATGTCTACCTACTTATCCAACAACGATCGCTTTCAACCCATAAATCTCTTTGAGTACGAAAAGTTAGCAAAAGACCATCTGTCTCAAACGACACTTGATTACTATAGTAGTGGTGCTTGGGACGAAATCACATTGCAAGATAATCGTGCTGCCTTTGAGCGAGTCAAGCTGCGACCTCGGATGTTAGTCGATGTCAGCGATGTCTACGACGGGCTACACCTACGCAATCTAACTACCTCCATTTTAGGACAATCCCTGCAACTACCTTTATTAATTGCGCCGATGGCTTTTCAATGTCTAGCCCATCCAGACGGAGAAGTTGCTACGGCTCTAGCTGCGGCATCAGCTGGTGTGGGCATGGTTTTAAGTACAATGGCAACAAAGAGCATTGAAGAAGTAGCGACTGCATGCGAGAAATTTCCAGATTCTCTACGATGGTTCCAGCTTTACATCCATAAAGATCGGGGATTAACTCGTGCTTTGGTAGAAAAAGCCTATAAAGCAGGCTACAAAGCACTTTGTCTAACTGTAGATGCACCTGTTCTCGGACAGAGGGAGAGAGATAGACGTAACGAGTTTGCCTTACCTCCAGACTTACATCTGGCTAATCTCGCCACCATCTCAGGGCTAGATATTTCCCATGAAAAAGGCGAATCTGGGTTATTTACTTATTTTGCCCAACAGCTAAACCCAGCAGTAACTTGGCACGATTTAGAATGGTTACAGTCTTTATCTCCACTACCTTTAGTCATCAAAGGAATTTTACGGGGAGATGATGCTGTTCGGGCTGTAGAATATGGAGCCAAAGCAATAGTTGTTTCCAATCATGGTGGCAGACAACTCGATGGTGCGATCGCTTCTTTAGATGCCCTAACTGAAATAGTAGCAGCAGTGGATGGTAAAGTAGAAGTAGTGTTAGATGGCGGCATTCGTAGGGGTACAGACATTCTCAAAGCTCTGGCATTAGGAGCAAAAGCGGTATTGATCGGACGACCCATTTTGTGGGGACTAGCAGTAGCAGGACAAGTCGGTGTATCTCATGTCATCTCACTACTACAAGATGAGTTAAGTCTGGCAATGGCACTTAGCGGCTGTGCAAAACTAGAGGATATTGACCCTAGTTTAGTGAGGCTGCCACGCCTTTAAGCCTTAGAATGGTCAAAAATATTATTCCAGAAAAACTTTGAAAATTAATTTTCAGACTTGTGACAAAATCCCTCAAATAGAGTATACTAGTTAAGATTGGATATAAGGGCGGGTGGCGGAATTGGTAGACGCACCACACTCAAAATGTGGCGGCCTTGCGGTCATAGGAGTTCGATTCTCCTCCTGCCCACTACCAAACAAGTACTAGATAGGTGAAAAATTATGCGCCTAAAAAGATGGGAATCTCCCCGCAAAGAAGGCAGGAATGAGAAAGGTAGAGGCGGTTCTGCAAGGAAGCGGCAACTCAAAAAGCAAAGGCAAATGTTACTGCAAAGACTCAAGGAAAGTAACAAACTAGACAATCACAAAAATAATAGAGCAGGGGAAGATAAACTTATCTTCCCCTTATTTTTGGGCTTTTATTTCAGAAAAAAATAAATTGTAGGGATTTTTCAATACATAGACTAAATTAAATCTGTAAGAAATTTGGAAATTCATCAGAAAAAATTATTAGCCATTCTTTAACATATACTAATTCAATTGAAACTCTTAAGCGCATACTTACGTATGAAAATCATCAGGCTGAGTGTCTGCTATTTTACTTCGCAATTTAATTTATATTTGTAGTAAATATTACCCAGTAAAATAGATATCCATCGGAACTTATCCCAATTGTAATGCTTGCAGAAAGAAATCAACAATTAATTATGAAGGAAGTATGAATTTTACCAAGCAACGTCTAAAATGCCTAGCTTAAAACAGTAAGCTAGGACACAGCAGCAAATAATTCTAATTTTAGTATTACCGATTAAGCCAAAAGTATACTAAGAAGGCAATTGCACCTCCATGTGTTAACTTCCAAGAATGACACAAGCCTACAAAAAGTCAGGAGTCATCTGATCTGAATTATTTAATATTCGGAATGGTCTAGGTAATGTATGGGTTTTTTTCTTGGACACAGGAGTTATTGATGGTGGCAAGAGTGCTTCTACCTACTAAAAAAGTGCTTGATTTTCCGATTACTGCTTTACGGTTTGACGACCAGGTACAAACAATACTTAAGTGGTCGATTCGGCATGAGAGTAAAACTGTATACGTAGCTAATGTACACATGCTCATTGAAGCTCATTGGAATCCAGAGTTTGCCAACATATTACGAAATGCAGATATAGTTACTCCTGATGGGATGCCTCTTGTATGGATGATGCGAAAAATGGGAGCGCTTTGTCAAGACCGTGTGGCAGGGATGGATATTTTACTAGCATTGTGTCAGCTAACTCAAACAGAAAATCTTAGTATTTTCTTTCTAGGTTCCCAAACAGAAATTCTTTCTAAGATGCGAAAAAGGTTAGAGAAGGAATTTCCGCAGGTGAAGATTGCGGCGATGGAACCTCTACCCTTTCGTCCCCTGAGTGAAACTGAAGACGAAGCTTTAGTTCAAAAGATTAATTCTAGTGGTGCTAGCACCGTCTTAGTATCTCTGGGATGTCCTAAGCAAGAAAATTGGATAGCTCAACATAAGGGTAAGATACAGGCTGTAATGATTGGACTGGGTGGAGTTTTCCCAGTTTATGCAGGAATTCACAAGCGGGCACCCCGTATAGTTCGAGACTTAGGACTTGAATGGCTGTATCGATGGATTCAAGAACCGCGCCGCCTTTGCGGTCGCTATGCTAAGACCATTCCACTATTTATATGGCTGGCTACTAAGCAACTACTATCATCAAGTCGGATTGCAGCAGTCTTCCTTCACGAGACTGGAGATTAAGGAAAAGGAAATAGGTGAGACTGACTGGCGGGAAAAGAAATAATCTAGCGTTAATTATCAGCAGCTGATGAGAATTTACCAACAAGTCATCAATAAAAATAAATATGTGTCTCCCCCAAGGCGTTGATTATCAAGTGAAGTAGATTTTAGATGCAAAGGAATTGCGATCGCACAATTTTCTCCCTTAACGCTCTATAATCACTATCGGATAAATTAATGTGACTTCGACGATACAGCCAAACGTCGATTCAGATGAAACAGGCTAAGTGCAAGGATTCTCACCAATCAATGTCTGGCTGTCAAAACCGATGATCTCAAATCAACTATTAAACTACTTGACATTAACCCAGGAGTAAGTGTTATATTAACTAGAGTAAAGTCGTTGGGGCGTCGCCAAGTGGTAAGGCAGCGGGTTTTGGTCTCGCCATTCCTGGGTTCGAATCCTAGCGCCCCAGTAAATCTAAAGACAGGCATAAGAGCCTGTCTTTTAGAGTATTTAATTACATTTTTCAGATGCGTCTCAATGCATCTAATTCTGTAAAAGTTACTTGTCAGGCGATTTAAGAGCTTGATCCAGAGTCTGCCGAGCCTGTTCTGCTTTAGATCGCGCTTCCTGGTAACGCACATTAGCTTGGGCAAAATTTTTCAGAACTTTAAAACCTTCCTTAAGTCGAGTAATTTCCTCTTCTGTCACCGACTCGTCAGTGAACAGAACATCAACCGCTTTGCGAATTTGCAACGCTTCCGCTCGTGACTCCTGAACTTTTAGCTTGAGTGTGGCCAGGTTACTCAGAACCTGGACAGCTTGTGTAATCGTATCTTCACCGCTAGCAGGATCAATAGTTGACTCTTTAACCTCAATTAATTGTTGAGGGCCAAATCCTTCTTCCAGTTCCGTGGGTAGCTTACCTGCATCCATCAGTTCCATCAGCTGATCCATTGCTTTGTCACGAGCTTTAGCTGAATCTTTTCCAGAAACAGTAAGGATAATTTCTGGACTTTGAGCGAGAGTGTACTGAACCATATTTGAGCAGAAAATTTCCTGGTTAACCAAGCTGAAGCAAATAACTATAACATATTGCGTGTAAGGTTATTTTTGGGTTTATTGACTTTGGTGTGGGTTTGCCAAATTCATGCGATTTCTATTTTTAATGATTTCAAGCTTTATTGTTGCCCCTGCCAAGTCGCTCAAAATAAAACTTTATACTTAAGAAAACGGGAATAAGTTTCAACAGGAGAGGAGAGCAATGGCTCCCAGTCCCACCATCATGCAAGCTGTGGAACAGCTGGGTTACCGTGTCACCGTTGGAGATGTGGCAACTCAGGCAGGATTGAACGTCGCTGAAGCTAATCAAAGCTTGTTAGCCCTGGCATCTGATGCTGGGGGACATTTGCAGGTAGCGGATTCAGGTGATATAGTTTACCTTTTCCCAGAAAATTTTCGAGCAATTTTGCGTAATAAATACTTCCGATTACGATTGCAGGAATGGTGGAAAAAGGTCTGGAGTGTTCTGTTTTACTTGATTCGCATTTCTTTTGGAATTTTCTTAACTGTTTCTATCATCCTGATAACTGTTACCATCTACATTATCATTACCTCTACCAACTCAGACCGTAACGGCAACAGTCGGGGCAGTAATTTCGGTGGCGGGTTCTTCTATTTTCCAAATTTATTCTGGTATCTTAGCCCAAATTATGACACCCAAAACCAGGAACGGCGACGTGAAAGGCGCGAAGAAAGCAATCTGAATTTCTTTGAAGCTGTCTTTTCGTTTTTGTTTGGCGATGGTAATCCTAACGCCAACTTAGAAGAACGTCGCTGGCAAGAAATTGCTACGGTGATTCGGATGAACCGTGGCGCAGTGGTAGCGGAACAAATTTCTCCATATTTGGATGAGATTGGCGAGGGATATACAAAAGAGTACGAAGATTATATGCTGCCCGTTCTGACGCGATTTAATGGGCAACCGGGGGTAAGTCCAGAAGGGCAAATTGTTTATTATTTCCCAGAGTTGCAGGTGAGTGCAACTAAAAAACGCCGTCATTCAATATCAGATCACTTGGAGGAATTTCTCTGGCGTTTTAGTGCCGCAAGTTCCGGGCAAATTATGCTGAGTGCTGGATTAGGTGTACTAAATTTTGTTGGTGCTTTAGTACTGGGAAGTTTGTTGAAAGATGGCACAGTTGCCGCCCGATTAGGTGATCTGGGGGCTTTTGTAGGTTTTGTGCAAGGAATTTATTGGCTGCTATTGGCTTATGGAGCAGGTTTCTTAGGCATACCCTTATTGCGTTATTTCTGGATTCGGTGGCGTAATCGCAAAATAGGCGATCGCAACCGCGATCGCATTTCCAGAGCAAGGCTCTTGGCAAGTCCTGATGCACCTTTGCAACAAAAAATCGACTATGCTCAACAATTTGCAACAGAAAAAGTCATTGGCAACGAAGATTTAGTGTATTCTAGCGAAACTGACTTACTCGACCAAGAAGTTGAGCGTTCTGCACAAATTGACGCTGAATGGCAACGGCGGTTAGATCAGTCATAAGCAATTCGCTTATCCAAAATTTTCCCTAATCAGAAGGTAACAAAAATGGGTGGGCAAGATGCCCGCCCATTTTTGTTTTTGCGGGAACCATTTAAAACTCCCTTACCTTAGAGATAACTTTTTGGGCGATGTGAAAAGCAGAGATATATGAAAGTTGAAGACTGCCTCCCAAATCATTTTCTATGCGATGCCTCAATCCTGAAAATAAAGACTCTTTGTTGTGTGGATCTAATTTTATGTATGGTGAGTAAGTGTTCAAAAGTGTTAAATATTCATCAACAGTGTAGGTTACTTCTGATCTAACTTGTCCAGATATTAAGTCTTTGAATTGCCCCGAATCAATGGACATATTTCCTAATTGTCTCAAGATATATTCTTGAGTTTCTTGGTCTTCATATCGATCAAGAGATGGAGTATGTACTTGATAGACTTCCGATAAGCTTTGGTACACTTCGTAGCTGGGTTGAAGTTCCTTATTCCACAATAAAATCAGGTAGCCATTTTCTTTTAGGGCATTTGCTGCTTTTGGATATCCAACTTCTGGTGATATCCAATGAAAAGAACTCGCCGCTAAAACAGCATCAAATTCAAGTGGCTTAAGTTTCCACTCTTCAAACGATGTATTTTGAATCTCTACATTAGAATACGGTTGACAATTCTGTTGAGCTAACTGGAAAAAATCTGGATTGGGTTCTAAGGAGATTATAGAGCAACCCAATTGAGCGATGCCTACTGTTGCAGTTCCAGGGCCACATCCCACTTCCAGAATTTTTGAGTCAGTGGAGAGTTGAGCAAGTTCCACAACTTGGCGAATCAAATCCTGCGGATAGCGGGGTCTTGCCTTGTTGTAAGCTTCTGCTGCTGGAGAATACCAATTTTTGCGCTGTTCGAGGTTTCTGCTGGAATAACTGATTATTGTTTGTTTTAGGTCTTCCATAGTCTATTCAATTTGATCGTGCAAAGGCGTACTAGCTCAATTCTTATTTTTCTGAAAAGCTCGGCGTCTGCGCCCATTTTCAACCAAGGGTTTTCGCAACGGTACTACCTCAGCTTCACTACTCTCGCGTGCTACCCGAATCAGCAACCCAGCAGCTATTAAACTGGCAATCATGGAATTACCACCATAACTAAACATGGGCAAAGGTAAGCCAGTAGTCGGTAAAGAACCTGTAGCAACACCGATGTGGAGCAATGATTGTCCTACCATCAAAATCGTCACGCCGATCGCTACCAATCGATGTACTATATTTTTAGCCTTCAGCGCCACAATTAATCCGAGAGTGGCAAATGTAGCTAAAAGTACTAACAATACCATACTGCCAACAAAGCCAAACTCTTCAGCAAACACGGCAAAAATAAAATCGGTATCCTGAATTGGTAAATAAAACAGCTTTTGTTGAGAAAGCCCATATCCAGAACCCCAAGTTTTACCAGAACCTACGGCGAGTAGACTTTGCACCAACTGGTAGCCATCTCCTGTAGCATCTGCCCACGGATTCAGGAATGACATCACCCGCTTACGCTGATACTCTTTAATACTAATACTCAGTATTGCCAACAGCACTCCACCAATTGCTGTTCCTCCCAGGTACTTGTAAGGTAAGCCAGCTGCTAGAGCAATTAGCCAGATAGTCATGCCGCAAAGTGCTGTTGTACTCAAGTTAGGCTGGGCAAGAATTCCTAAAAGTACCAGACCGAAAATACCCAACCAAGCCAAGCGAACCCGCCAACTGATTCGTTCCCACTGACCAAAAAGCCGCGCACTTTGCAGCACCAAAAAGGGTTTAATTAATTCTGACGGTTGAATCGGAATTGGCCCGATCGCAATCCAACGCGCTGCGTCAAAAGCCTTTCTTCCCAATCCTGGGATCAGTGTGACAAAAATTAACGCCAAAAACAGCAACAAAAACCAATGGGATAGTCCCAAAATTTTCTGCAACGGCAAATTCACAATAATATTGAATCCGATTAAGGAAACTAACACCCAAAGCAGTTGACGCTTAAAGTAGTACAACCCATCATTTTGACGGACATCAGCAACGGGATAGGATGCGGAAAATAGCATGATTAAGCCAGCGAACAGCCAAATCAACGTTAACCACCGCAACAACCGCGCTTCTAATGCCCAGTTGGAGACGGAAATATCAAAAATTGGAATCAGGCGGCGTAGATTCACGATCAGTACAGGTAAAAAGTTAGAAATTAGGAGTTAGTAATAAAACTCATAAATCATAACTTATAACTTATAACTCTTAAGTAGCTTTGACAACGATACATTTGATAATGGTCAACTTTAATACACTCAGCTAGCAACTATTAATCTAATTCCTAGTCGCTTTGACTGGGGTTGTTCTCGCGATCGCTAGTTGATACAAAGGATATTTTTCTCAGACCACTACCAAATTTGACAACACAATACTTCTTGCTTTCCTTGATTTGACTTTTGACAAACCGAAAAATTTTTAATTTGTCACGCATCCAGAAAGTTTCTTATAAAAAGCCCAGATAAAGTTTCAGTAATATTACGGTAGTGGCTTAACTTTCTCAGGGCTATGGTTAATTGAACTATTTAAAAAGCTTGCGTGAATATGACGAATAACAGCAAAGCCCCCACAAACACAATTGTGCGTAAATCTACTCGTCCAGCATTAGTAGGTGAGTTTCACATTCATATAGATGCTCAGACGCTTTCAACTCCTTTTGAAAAATTTCTGATCGAGACTCATAACTTTTGGAATTCCGACTTCTCAGGTCATCCCGAAGGACTTGCTCATCGTCCTCCAAAAAAGCATTTGACAATAAAAACTAAATATGCCTCACAGCTTCGAGAAAACTTTGCTAGTATTCTCCGCTACTTAGAGGAGAATTCTGAAGCTATAGAAGGGTACATTGAGGCGGAATATATTCCCGTTGACGTAGAAATTAAGGAAAAATCTTTCAATCCAGAAATCGAAATTCCTTTTAAGCTTAACTTGGCATCTTTAGCACCTGGAACATTTCGTCAAGAGGAGCTGCACATTACTTTATCGCGGGAGCAGTCAGACCCAAGATTAATTAATTCCTTGCGAGATATGGGATTCTACTCAGTCTATATGGAAAAATCATTTGGGGAAGTAGAAATTTTTACTGCCCAAGGAACACGCAAAATAATTCGTCAGCTTTTGCCAGAGGTTATTACATATCTAACAGCAGTGGGGGGTGCCGTACAGTGCAGCGTTAAAGAAGAAAGAATTATTCGCTGGTGGATGAGTTCACCAGAACTTCTACTGCCTTCTATTATCAACACTGTTGAGAGTTAATTAGCTCTGTTTCATCACTGTAGTGGGAGTAATATTTAGAGTAGCTCCTATAAAATGCCAGCTAATCTAAAACCTTTGCTGCAACAAAGTTTTAGACTCTTCCGAAGGGTTTGATAGAACACCTAGCCGTAGTACCGTTACGTAGAATTCAAAATTAAGAAAGCTTACCAAATAAGGTTTTGACTTATTTTAAATGGTTGGTTTATTTGCGCCCTGCTGTACTGGTTAGAGTACAAGAATGAAGGCTACTTTATATAACTGTAGCAGAATTCTTTACTCTAAAAGCCAGAATCTTGTGAAGAGTCAACCCAATCTCATTTGTCGATTTATCCCATTACAAACTCGTTCAAACAGGATATCAGACATCCTGCATCGTTTGAGTTTGAGAAACAAAATTATTGGCGGCTATGCTGTAGCTCTGAGCATTGCTGTAGGAGGAACGATCGCTGGATTGACCCTTGGCAATTACTACCAGCAACAAGCGAGTACCAGTCAAGACAGTGCTAATCAACAAGGTCAGCTGTTGAGTGACTTGCAAGTAGCCATGCTTCGGACTCTACCTACCAGAGAGTTTGTACCTTTACTCAAAAAGCCGAAAGAGTTTGAGCAACACAAGTCGGAATTGCCTGAGCGAGCAGAAAAAATTAAGCAGCTGATCAACGAACTTCAGCGATCGCCACAAACCACAGCTACAAAAGACTTGGATCGTTTGTTGTCCAAAGATTATCAGGCGGCGGAAAAATTCTACCAACAGCTTGAAGTCTTGCTCAACCAGATAAAGCCGCAGATGTTACAACCACAATCAAGTGGTGCAACTAAGAAACTAATTACAGACTTTACAGGTAGCCCCGAATTTGGTGCAGTTGTTAGCTCTGCTTACGAGCTCACAACTTTTATTAAAAGTGCTGGAGAGCAAGAGAAAGAAGCAAAGTACGCCTTGACAAAAGCAGAAGACCTGCGAAACCAGATTATTCCTATCAGTATGGTACTCTCAGTCTTGTTCGCTGCTGTCTTAGCCTTCTCTACCAGTCGAGCGATCGCCCGGCCGATTGAAGCTGTGACTCAGGTTGCTCAACTTGTTAGTTCTTCATCAGATTTTACTTTGCGAGTTCCTGTCACTACATCAGATGAAATCGGTTTATTGTCAATATCCTTCAATAACCTCATCCAAACGATCGCAATTTACATTCAAAAACTTTCACAAAAGAATCAGAAACTAGAGCAAGCAGAAGAGGCGTTACGAATAGCTCATGATCAGCTAGAAAGTCGTGTGAGAGAACGAACAGCAGAACTAGCGAAAAAAAATCAGGAATTGCTAATTGAAGTTATAGAGCGTAAGCGAGCAGAATCACAACTGCTACATTTGGCATCTCACGATGCATTAACGGGGTTGCCAAACCGCACTTTATTTATGAATAGCCTCAGAAATGCGATCGATTATTCAAAGCAGCATTCAGATTATTTATTTGCCGTGCTGTTTCTAGACTTAGATCGCTTCAAATTCATCAACGACAGCTTGGGACACATATTTGGTGACCAAGTACTGCTCACTATTGCTCAAAGGCTAAAGGAATGCCTGCGCTCTATAGATGTAGCTGCAAGGGTGGGAGGAGACGAGTTCACAATCCTATTGGGAGGAATTCAAGATGTCAACCACGTAGTACGCATGACTGAACAGATACAAGAAAAACTGGCACTTCCCATAATTTTAGATGGGCAAGAAGTGTTTACCACAGTCAGTATTGGTATTGCCTTGAGCATCACAGATTATAACCAACCAGAAGACCTTCTGCGTAACGCCGACATTGCAATGTACCGAGCTAAGGCACAAGACAAGGTGCGCTACGAGATGTTTAATACTGATATGCATATTCAGGCAATGGCACACTTGCAGTTGGAGACCGCTCTGCGACGAGCTATTGAACGTCAGGAGTTTCGGATTCATTATCAACCAATTGTGTCACTCACTACCGGGAAGATAACTGGTTTTGAAGCACTGGTGCGGTGGCAGCATCCACAACGGGGTATTATTTTACCAGAAGATTTCCTGCCAACTGCTCAAGAAACTGGGCTGAGTATTTTAATTGATGAGTGGGTAATGCGTGAAGCATGCCGCCAGACACAGCAGTGGCAAGAGCGATTCCCTCCAAAATCAGGGAAGTTGGGTGAGCAAGCCTTGACGATTAGCGTCAATCTTTGTAGTTCTTGGTTCAGTCAACAAAAGCCACTGCTGCACATCAATCAAGTCTTACAGGAGACTAGTTTAGATATACAGAGTTTGAAATTGGAGATCACAGAAAGCGTAATTATGGAAAACGGCGAGAATGTCACCACCACGTTAAATCTACTCAGAAATTTAGGAATTAAGTTGGCAATTGATGACTTTGGTACAGGCTATTCTTCATTAGGTCGCCTTCACCACTTTCCGATTCATGAGTTGAAGATTGACCGCTCCTTCGTTAGTGGAAGCAGTGTTGATGAAGGAAATTTAGATATTGTTGAGACAATTGTCACCCTGTCTAAAAAAATAGGTGTAACTGTCACAGCAGAAGGCTTGGAAACGGCAGAACAATTAGCACTCCTGAGAGCAATGAAATGTGAATATGGCCAGGGAAACTTTTTCTCGAAGCCCTTGAACAGTTCGGCAGCAGAGGCTTTAATCGTGGCTAATCATCAGTGGTGATTATGGCAATTTTTTACACAGTTGCAGACAACGATTTCAACTAACAACAAATCTTATTCTGATGCTATTTACTTAACATAACTCAATGACTTAATCCGATTAACTGCTTGGTTTTTAGGAGAGCAGCAACTTATGCTGCATATGATTTTTGGAGTTCACCCTATTTCGGTTGATTCACTGAGTTTTTTTGTGCCTTTCTACGCTTGCAAATCTTGAACAATCCGAAAACCAGAGTGCTGATAAAAATTGGGACGAAACCAATTACGGTAATATTTTAAAGCTTCTGTACCATTAGTTATCCAACATCCCCCTAACATCATCTGATGCTTAGTATCGAAAAAGATTGCAGAATTGTCTTTATAAAGAAAATGAGGTTCATATCCGGCAAGCGGGTTTAAATTATCACTCAACCATTCCCAAACATTACCCCGTAAATCGTACAATCCAGAGTGACTTTTTGCACTTTCTAACATTCCGACGGGGCTAGGTGAGCCAAATTTGAAATTGAGATTGAAATTGTCTATATTTTCGATCAAACCGTTACCATAAGTTGCTAAATGGTACTCGGCTTCACTCATTAAACGAGTATTTTTACCTTGCCAACGACAATAAGCCATTGCTTCATAATGATTGACTTCCACAGGCCAATCTAGGGGTAAGTCGATTTCATCAAACATGGCTCGATATTTGTAGCTGCCATTTTCATGTAACCAAAATTTTGGACATTGAATATTGTATTGAGTTTTCCAATTCCCAGATTCTTCATCCCAATATTCTTGATTTTCGTAACCACCAGCCTTGACAAAATAGATAAATTCGGCATTGGTAATCAGATATTTACTGGCGAAAAAGGGTGCAACTTCAACAGTGCGATCGCCATAATCAATATCCCATCCATAAGTCGAATCATCAAAGGCTTTTCCGAGTTTTACTATCCCACCAGCAACTTCGATCATATTGTTCTGAGCAGTGTAACCATTAAAAGGGGCATATTGCCAGTTTTGGGGACGTTTCACTCTCTCAACTGGTAGTTGGCGAATTAACATCGAAGAGGTTTCAATGTGAATACGCTGGTGTTCAATCCCCATCATTAAAGCCCAAAGGGGATGAGTGGGATGAATTGGCAGAGTAATTGGAATGGTTTTAATTAGTTCGGAAATTACGGTATATGCTTGTTCTCGATACTCCCAAATTTGTGCAACTTGCGGCCATTCCAGATGAGCGATCGCTTGATTTAATTCCTCTGGTATTTCTGGATCAACTCCAATTTCAAAGAGGATTTCATAGTCGGGATTGAGGCGTTTTTCTAATAATCCCACACTAATTAATTTATTGATGTAGAAAACAGCCGCATGTCCCAAATAAAAAATCAGATGATTTCTCAGAGGATCGGGATTGAGATAAAATGTATCTTCCCCGACTAAACTTTTCATCAGCATATCTTCCAGCTGCCAAGCATTCTTAAAGTAATCGAGGATAACTTGGCAATTACAAGTATCTAGTTTTGGCGGATAAGTAGAGTTAAAATTGTTCATGGTGTCACTTAGATTGATATTTACAACAATGTACAAGATAAATATTTAATGCTCATTCAGAATTTTTAGAGATGTCATAATGTTAATCTTTTTAGTTTTCAATTGGATTCTTAAATATGACAAATTTAATATTTAATAGTAAGGCTTATTTCTCAGGAATTAATAGATATTATTATACTAAAATATGATTATTTTACTGTACTTTAGTAATTCAATATTTATTAAATAGTTCAAGTATGGGCAATTCATGTAGTTTTAGCTGACCGCAGGGTATTGTCCCTATTTAGGCATAATTAGATAAAATAAAATTCTAGTTCGTAGTCAGCGAGGAATCGCTCAAAACAAGGATTATCAGGACTAAGTTTTATTGATTCAATTCTGATTAATGTCTGTTATAAATGTCGCGCAACTAATTAGAGAAGCATACGGCGATGCCTTCACAGTAGGCATCGCGGATTTTAGATTTAATCTAATCTAAAATCCCAAATCGAGTTACCGATTCACCGCCGCAGCTTCCCGTGCTGCTGCTGCTTGATCTGGGTGAATACCCAAGCGTGTGAGATTAATCCGACCTTTGTTATCAATTTCGCGCACTTTGATAATCACTTCATCGCCCACTGCGACTTCATCCTCAACTTTGCCAACGCGGTAATCAGCAAGTTGTGAAATATGGATCATACCTTCTTTTCCAGGCAAAAATTCCACAAATGCACCTATGGGTATAATCCGAGTGATACGTCCGGCATAGACATCGCCTTCGTTCAGCTTGCGGGTCATACCTTGGATGATGTTTCTGGCTCTCTTGGCCTTGTTCTCATCCACAGCCGAAATTGTCACCGTGCCATCATCTTCGATGTCAATTTTAGCACCAGTTTCCTCTGTGATCCCTTTAATAGTCTTGCCTCCAGGACCGATGACCAGACCAATCATGTCTGAATCAATCTTGATTGTTAACAGACGTGGGGCATAAGGTGAGGTTTCGGTACGCGGCTGGTCAATGCAGGCGAGCATTTTCTCCAAAATGTGCAACCGGGCTGATTTAGCTTGGTGGACAGCTTGGGAAATAACGTCCAGCGACAGACCAGGGATTTTCATATCCATTTGCAAGGCGGTAATCCCGACATCCGTGCCGGCAACTTTGAAGTCCATGTCACCCAAAAAGTCTTCAATGCCCTGAATGTCGGTCAGGACTCGCACTTCGTCCCCTTCCTTAATCAGACCCATTGCTGCGCCACTGACGGGTTTGAGAATTGGCACACCAGCATCCATCAGGGCTAGGGTGGAACCGCACACTGAACCCATTGAGGTGGAACCGTTGGAGGAAAGTACTTCCGATACGATCCGAATCACGTAGGGAAAATCTTCTTTTGACGGTAGTACAGGTATTATCGCTCGCTCTGCTAATGCGCCGTGACCAATTTCGCGCCTTCCGGGAGTACGCAGTGGCTTGGTTTCCCCGACTGAGAAAGGCGGGAAGTTGTAATGATGCAGATAACGCTTGTGTTGATCTAGCTGCATGTCATCGTTAAGGTTTTGGGCATCCCCAGGTGTACCTAGAGTACAAGCGGATAATACCTGAGTTAGTTCCCGGTTAAATAAACCGCTCCCGTGGACTCGCTTTGGTAAGACATTAACTAAACAAGAAACAGGACGCACTTGATCGAGTTTGCGACCATCAACGCGAACGTTATCTTCGATGATTTGCCGCCGCATGAAGTATTTGGTAATATCTTTAAAAGTGTTACCAAGTGCTTTGCTATTTGCAGTTGCGGCAACTCGAATTGGGTCTTCATGTGACAATTGGCTGATCGTCGTGGCAATTTCATCCTTGACGACATCTAAAGCTGCATCGCGTTCGGGTTTGGTGAAATGAAATTGAGAGAGGATTTTCTTGATCTGGCTGCTAGCGCGATCGCGGATATAATTTTCTAGCGTCTGGTCTACTTCTGGTGGTGCTGCTTCCACTATTACCAGACCCAGTTCTGCGACTAAATCTTGCTGCGCTTTGATTAAGTCCCGCACTGCTTCATAACCAAAGTCAATTGCCTCGATAATATCTCGCTCTGGCAACTGATTGGCTCCCGCCTCCACCATGATCACCCCATGTGGTGAACCGGCTACTACCAAATCCAAGTCTCCAGCTTCAATTTCTGCATAAGTGGGGTTAATTATGAAATCATCTCCCACTAAACCAACCCGCACTGCTGCCATTGGCCCATTAAAAGGAATCTGGGCAATTAGGGTAGCGATCGAAGCACCTGTAACTGCTAGGACATCGGGTGGTACTAACTCATCCATCGACATCGTGATCGCAATAATTTGCAGGTCATCCCGTAGCCATGAGGGAAACAGGGGACGCATGGGACGGTCTATTAGACGGCTGGTGAGAATTGTTTTTTCTGGGGGACGACCTTCCCGGCGCATAATCCCGCCGGGAATCCTACCTGCGGCATACAGCCTTTCTTCATAATCTACTGTAAGGGGAAGAAAATCAATGCCTTCTCTGGCTTGCGATCGCGTAGCCGTGACTAAAACGGATGTGTCCCCTGATTCTATCAACACCGACCCACCAGCCTGGGGAGCTAGTAAGCCTACTTTCAGTCGAATATCCCTACCATCGAAGGATATTGACTTATCAACTTCTGCCATTCAGTTTTTTTTCCTTCTCTTTCGCTATTCTCTTTCTGTGGCAATCCTAACATTTATGCACTATGACTGACTTCTGGTACATACAAAGATAGATAAG
The DNA here is from genome assembly GCF_017115085.1 of Nostoc sp. NMS7. Taxonomy (GTDB): domain Bacteria; phylum Cyanobacteriota; class Cyanobacteriia; order Cyanobacteriales; family Nostocaceae; genus Nostoc. Next base: position 33,558 of record NZ_JABXKJ010000208.1, read on the forward strand.
TCGTTCAACCCAAAGCACGATACATGATCAGCGCGTCTACCACTTGTTGTCCTAGCTTGGCTGCATGCGGAATCCGCCCAATGATCTCAAATCCTAACGACTGCCAAAGTGTAATTGAAGGTATATTAGTTTCAAAGACCAAATTGAACATTACTGCCTCATAGCCAAGGTTAGCTGCTATCAAGAGCATCGCTTTTCCCATGAACCGCCCTATCCCCTGACCGCGTAACCCAGGTTGTACAATAAAACCAGCGTTGCAAATATGACTACACCGACCGGGAAAGTTTGGTTTTAAATAAAACGCCGCTAATATTTCTTTTGGCTTGTGTGTAGCATCTTCAACCGATGTCCTGATAACAAAGGCATCCTGACTCAACCAGTAAGCTGAAAATTCTGCCGGAGATAGAGGTTGCTTTTGGGGATAAGTTTTACCTTCAACAATTACAACATTAAGTAATGCTCTTACAACCTCCTGTTCTTGAGGATGCATATAATCTAGTTCAACTAGTATCCCGCTTTTTAAAACTTGAACAAGGGGAAAATCCATTAATTAATAATCTTGATGCGGATGGATTGCGGAAATACTTATTATATGCAATATTTGCCGGAAAGATATTCGGTAAAAAATCTAAAAAGTAGAATATTGGCAATTTGAATTATTTAATTTTGTTTGGGAAAATCTGAGTAGTTAGCAAATGGCGATTTTACACGGGAATTGGTTACTAAAAAATCAAAATGGTTGTTTATTTATTTGGGGAGAAACTTGGCGATCGCCACGAGTAAATTTCGATCCGAGTGGATCTGGAGATATACCACTACATCCATTGGCAATGACATCAGTTGAGTTGAGTGAGTGGTTGCGTTCCCAGAACATGGCAATTACCAACTTCATCCAACAACCTCAAGTTGCGTTGCCTACTACTGGGCGAACGCGCAAAGCCGCCATTGCTACTGAGATTAGTTTGCCAACGCATTCGCAAATAATTGCCCTACCAACTTATATCCCAGAAGGCAGTGGAGAAGGAACAGCAGCGATTTTCCCTGTGCATTCTGCCAGCTTAGGGTTAGATACAGATGCCCCGCAATATTTGCAACCGTGGCGAGTTGAGGGTTTTTGTCTCAACCCCAGCGAAGCAGTAAAATTTCTCACGGCTGTTCCCCTAAATGCTACTAACGGGGAAGATGCCTTTTTGGGAGGGGATTTACGTTTTTGGTCGCAGGTTGTCCGGTGGAGTTTAGATTTACTCTCACGGTGCAAGTTTTTACCAATAATTGGGCGGCAATTAGATGCTGCATTTGCCACTAGATGGCAAGTACTTTTAGACAGTGCTGTAGATGGAACCCGCGTAGAAAAATTTTCTGCGAACATGCCGTTGGTTTGTCGTACTTATCAGGAGGGAGTGGGGGGAGATGAGGGGGACAAGGGGGACAAGGGGGACAAGGGGGACAAGGGGACAAAGGGACAAAGGGACAAGGAAAATAACCATGCCCCATGCCCAATGCCCAATGCCCAATGCCCAATCTATGTTGACTTTCCAGCCGAACCTCAAGAATTACTTTTGGGATTTCTTAACAATACGATAGATGCCCAAGTGCGAGAAATGGCGGGTTCTCAACCTCCAATGGAAGCTAAAGCAATCGCATCTTTACCAGTTGCAGTGCGACAGTGGTTGCAAGCTTTAACTACTGCATCTGGTACAGTCAATGCAGATGCAATTGAAGTGGAACGACTGGAAGCGGCACTGAAGGCTTGGACTATGCCGCTACAATACCAATTAACTCTTAAAAGTCTATTTCGTACCTGTTTTGAACTGCGTTCTCCAGAGTCTGGCGAAACCGATTGGACATTGGCATATTTCCTGCAAGCGGCTGACGATCCGAAGTTTTTGGTAGATGCGGCAACTATTTGGAATCATCCAGTTGAGCAATTAATTTATCAAAATCGGACAATTGACCAACCACAAGAAACATTTTTGCGAGGTTTAGGGCTAGCTTCCCGATTATACCCAGCGATCGCACCCAGTTTTGAAACCGAATATCCCCAATTTTATAATCTCACCCCCATCCAAGCTTATGAGTTTATTAAAGCTGTAGCTTGGAGGTTGGAAGACAGTGGTTTGGGAGTAATTTTGCCTCTCAGTTTAGCGAATCGTGAAGGATGGGCGAACCGTTTGGGTTTGAAAATTACTGCCGAAACCCCAAAGACAAAGCAGGGACGTTTAGGGTTGCAAAGTCTACTAAATTTCCAATGGCAATTGGCAATTGGTGGACAAACTATTTCCAAAGCTGAGTTTGATAAACTTGTGGCTTTAAATAGTCCGCTAGTGGAAATTAACGGTGAGTGGGTAGAATTGCGATCGCAAGATATCAAGACAGCCCAAACTTTTTTTACCACTCGCAAAGACCAAATGGCACTTTCCTTAGAAGATGCCTTGCGTTTCAGTACAGGGGATACCCAGGTAATTGAAAAATTACCAGTGGTCAGCTTTGAGGCTTCTGGGGCATTGCAAGAGTTGATTGGGGCGCTAACAAATAATCAAGCGATCGCACCTTTTCCCACACCAACAGGCTTTCAAGGACAGTTGCGACCTTATCAAGAACGAGGTGCCGCTTGGCTGTCATTCTTGGAACGTTGGGGCTTGGGTGCGTGTCTCGCCGACGACATGGGATTAGGTAAATGCATAGCAAATAATACTCTAGTAAATGTAAATGGACTGTTACGCACAGCCGAGACAATTTGGACAACTCACGCTGGAGAAACAGAGTTTGACGGCGAAGGATTTTGGGCTAACCCCACTGATCAATTATTAGTTAATTCCATAGATGAAAAAACTGGCAAAATTGTCCAAGCTAATGTCAGACGATTGTATCGGCAGCAAGTCCGCGAGAAATTACGAAAAGTCACGCTAGAAGACGGTAGCAGTATCACCATCACTCATCGTCACAAGCTGTTGACAAGTAAAGGTTGGACAAATAACTTACAGGTAGGTGATTATGTTTGTGTCCCAGGTAAAACGCTTTGGAACGGGCAACCACAAGACCTTGACTTAGTTAAGTTTCTCGCTTGGCAGATTGCCGAAGGGCATGAACTACCTGATGTGGGAAGAGTCACAATATCCCAAAAAGACACCAGAGTACTAGACGATTTACTCCAAATTTGCCAACGCATTCAAAACCGCTATAACCTCAAAATTAACAGCCCTAATATCTGTACCTTCCCTAACAGAGTTTCTTGTCTTCGAGTTAACAGCCAAGCCTATCGGCGATTCTTAGAAGCTAAAGGTTATGTTTGGGGCAAACTATCGGCAGAAAAATCTATTCCGCCCTTGATCATGCAAGCAGACTTAGATAGTGTGCGGATCTTTTTACAAAACTATTTCGATGCTGAATCTGCTGTTGTTTTGAGTATGCGGAGTATTGAGATTTCTACAGCTTCAGCTTTACTAATTCAGCAACTTTCTGCACTGTTGCGGCGCTTCGGCATTTGGTTACGAATTTCCCCCAAGCAAAAGTGTGCTACTAATGGAACCCAGACTTTACGCACCTACTATATTGGTGTAATTGGTGGAAATTCTGCACGCCGATTTTTGCAAACAATTGGTTTTAGCAATCCAGAAAAACAGGGCAAACTAGAAGAAATTTGTCAATACATAAGCAACAGTAATATTGAGGGTGTTCCGGCTGCTGATATTGTTGCCCAAACAGTCACAACAACAGGGCTACCGTTGCGGCATTTTGGGATGCACAACACTGTTTATATTAATGGCTCACAGCAATTTTCTAAAGATAGTTTACAGCCAGTAATGGCTGGGATGAACCGCATTATTAGTGGAGAAGCTCAACAGCAGTATCAGCTACTAAAACCTTCCAAGTGGACAACTCAAACTCTGACAGCATACACTCACCTGGACATAAAACAGTTAAGCTTAACCAAGCAGTCTTTGCAAAATTTGCTCGACCAAGAGGTGTTTTATTGCCGGATTAAATCCATAGAAGAGATAGATTATGAAGGATGGGTTTATGATTTTGAAGTTAGCGAACATCACAATTTTGTCGCTAACAATATTATTTGCCATAATACTATCCAATTCATTGCTTTTCTGCTGCACTTGAAAGAACAAGATGCACTAGAAAATCCAACTCTACTGGTTTGTCCAACTTCTGTTTTAGGTAACTGGGAAAGGGAAGTTAATAAATTTGCACCAACTCTGAAAATTTTGCAATATCACGGTGACAAACGTCCAAAAGGAAAAGCATTTTTAGAAGCAGTAAAAAAACATGATTTAATCGTTACCAGCTACTCACTTCTTCATCGAGATATCAAGTCATTGCAAAGCGTATCTTGGCAGATAATTGTTTTAGATGAAGCGCAAAATGTGAAAAATCCAGAGGCGAAGCAATCAAAAGCAGTGCGGCAATTATCAGCTACCTTTCGCATTGCATTGACGGGGACACCAGTAGAAAACAGACTGCAAGAACTCTGGTCTATTTTAGATTTTCTGAATCCAGGGTATTTAGGCAATAAGCAATTTTTCCAGCGCCGATTTGCGATGCCAATTGAAAAGTATGGGGATACAGCTTCTTTGACTCAATTACGTTCATTAGTTCAACCATTTATACTGCGGCGATTGAAAAGCGATCGCGACATCATTCAAGACTTGCCAGATAAGCAAGAAATGACTGTATTTTGTGGTCTAACTGGTGAACAAGCTGCACTTTATCAACAAGTAGTAGAAACATCTTTAGTAGAGATTGAATCTGCTGAAGGATTGCAACGCCGGGGGATGATTTTGGCTTTACTAATCAAGCTCAAACAAATCTGCAATCACCCAGCCCAATACTTGAAACAGGCGACATTAGAGCAACATAATTCAGCCAAACTTCTGCGCTTAGAAGAAATGTTAGAAGAAGTTTTAGCTGAAAATGACCATGCTTTAATCTTTACACAATTTGCTGAGTGGGGTAAGTTACTTAAACCCTATTTAGAAAAACAGCTAGGGCGAGAAATATTCTTTTTATATGGTAGTACTACTAAAAAACAACGTGAGGAAATGATCGACCGTTTCCAACACGATCCTCAAGGTCCCCCGATTATGATTCTTTCTCTGAAAGCAGGCGGAGTAGGACTGAATTTAACACGAGCCAATCATGTATTCCACTTTGATAGATGGTGGAATCCAGCCGTGGAAAATCAAGCCACAGATCGAGTATTTCGGATTGGTCAAACCCGGAATGTGCAAGTACATAAATTTGTTTGCACTGGCACATTAGAAGAAAAAATTCATGACATGATTGAAAGTAAGAAACAATTAGCTGAACAAGTTGTGGGCGCTGGTGAAGAATGGCTAACTGAAATGGATACAGACCAACTTCGCAACTTACTAATACTTGACCGGAGTGCAATAATTGACGATGATGCAGAATAAGTTTGTAGTTAGGACTTTAGTCCTTAATTTCAGCGCTTTAGCGCTCACTACAAACCTCGCAAAATTAATCACATAGACAAATATGCGATATTGAAAAATATCACACCTTCTTCTTTATCCTGTGCCATCATGTCGAATCACTTTGCCCACGGTTATGCGTTGTTAATTGGGGTTGGCAGAACAGCCGAATCTCGATATTCATTGCCTGTCACAGTTAAAGATGTGCAAGCCCTGAAAACAGTGCTAACCGATCCAAACTTGTGTGCCTATCTGGATGATTCAGAACATATTCGCTTATTGCAGAATGAACAGACGACGCGCAGCGCAATTTTGGATGGATTGGTGTGGTTAAAGGAAAAGGCTGCTGCTGATAAAGATGCAACAATTGTAGTTTTTTACTCTGGTCATGGGTGCTTTGACTTATCAAGTCAGTGTTATTATTTGCTGCAACATAACTTCAATTCCACAGATATTGCTAACACCGCCCTATCTGCCCAAGAATTTACTCAAGCTTTGCGGCAGATTCAAGCAAAGCGCTTGTGGGTGGTAATTGATAGTTGCCACGCAGAGGGTATGGCTACTTCTAAAGGTGAACTACCTGCTGATTTTATCGCTACGTCATTGCCCAAGGGCGTGGTCGATGCCTTGAAGCAGGGCCAAGGAAGGGCAGTGTTTACGTCTTCCAGAGGCAATCAGGTTTCTTGGATACGTCCTGATGGAAATATGAGTCTCTATACTTATCATCTAATTGAGGCATTGCGAGGAGCGGCTAATCAACCAGGCGATTCCAAAGTTATGCTTTCAAATCTGATCAATCATTTGGGTAAAACCGTTCCAGAGAGCGCCAGAACCCAACGTCAGGCAGAACAGACTCCATTTTTTGATACAGCGATGGAAGATTTTCCTATTGCCATGCTGCGGGGAGGGAAAGGACTACCAAGCTCAACCCCAGTCTCAGACTTGCCAATTATGACCGATCAACAAGTGGTAACACCTGCATTAGCAAGAGCAAAACGAGCATTAGCAATTTTGGAAGAACAAGCTGCTTCCTTTGGAATTCGTATGCCAGTGGATTTGCAGATTGAATTAGAAGAGAAACGCCGCCAGGTCATTGAATTAGAGTCCCGGCATCAAAGAACAGGATTGGATTAAGCAAATATAGCCCAATACAGTTTAGTTAAGCATTTCTTCCTTCTCTTCCTTTGCGTCCTTTGCGTCCTTTGCGGTTCGTTAAAAAAATTGACTTTGACAAAAAGTTTTGCCCTTAGGGACTTCCAACAAATAAATTATCCAATCTTGTGGGGTGGGCATCTTGCCCGCCTTGGACTACGGGCGGGCGAGACGCCCACCCCACAAGAAATAGTTGAGTATTTTTTTATTTGGAAGTCCCTTAAGTGAACCGTATTGAAATATAAGCGACGATGATTTTTCTCATTCCGAGTTCCGAACACGAACTTCCAAGTTCTAAACACGAACCGCCGAGTTCCGAACATGAACCGCCGAGTTCCGAACATGAACTGCCGAGTTCCGAACACAAACCGCCGAGTTCCGAACACGAACCGCCGAGTTCCAAACACGAACCGCCGAGTTCCGAACATGAACCTCCGAGTTCCGAACACGAACTTCCAAGTTCCAAACATGAACCGCCGAGTTCTGAGGGATAGTGTGAAAGACTAGAGTTATTCCACAAGCTTGCGATCGCCCCAACCCCCCTTAAAAAGCAGGGCAAGAGAGTTTCTTAAAGTCCCCCTTTTTAAGGGGGATTTAGGGGGATCTCCATAGTGTGCAGCGTATTAATATTAGATTTATCTTTTATATAATCTTATGGATAATCAAGAAGCATTACAGCGAACTCTCAACCGCGCTCGTCGCGCCCTCCAGATATTAGAAGAAGAAAAAGCTAGTTTTGGAATTAGAATTTCGCCGGACTTAGTAATCGAACTAGAAGAAAAACAAAAAGAAGTCACTAGCCTAGAAACGCGATTAAGCCAGTTACAGGGACAACGCCCCGAAAGTCTGCCCGATAACCTACCCCGGTATATCGATGTGTTTGTGGGACGCAAACAAGAAATTGCCCGTTGTATGGAAGCACTTTCACCCGACGAACGCGGTTGGGATGTAGTGATCGATGGTATTGGTGGTATGGGCAAAACGGCCTTAGCGCTGGAGGTAGCACACCTAGCCCGTAAGCAAGACTTGTTTGATGCTTACCTGTTTGTTTCTGCTAAGACTACCTCGCTCTCAACTGAAGGAGTGCGGCAAGAAACCCTCGCCCTGTCTTCTCTCGATAGCTTCTGCCGGGAATTTGCCAAGGGGTTAGGAAAGACAGATATTGTGAAAATGACTGATGCCACAAAACGCCGCCGTGCCCTTCTTGATGCCCTGCGGGGACGGCGTACACTGTTGATTTGGGACAACTTGGAAACCCTGAATGCAGAAGAACGCGATATGATTTCCGAGTTTCTGCGGAAACTGCCCATCCCCAACAAAGCCATCATCACCAGCCGCCGCCGCACTGGGGAAAGCGCCCCCACCATCCGCTTAGATCGTCTCTTAGAGCCAGAAGCTTTGGAATTAATGAGAGAGAAGGGAAGGTCACACTCCCGCCTAGCCCAGGAACTAAACGCAACTAAGCCAGAGATATTGACCGCTTTATATGAAGCGTCTGGTGGCAATCCCCTAGCGCTAGATTGGACATTAGGACAGGTGGCACACAAAGGCTACTCTATCAGTGTTGCCCTAGAGCGGTTGCGAAATGCCGCCAAATCCCCCGATCTCTACGGGTTTCTGTTTGCCGATGCTGCCAAAACTCTCTCTGAAAACGATCGCACAGTGTTGTCTGCCCTAGTTGTATTTCTGACACCAGCAAAAACCGCAGCATTGGCAGATGCTACGGATTTAGCCATAACCGAGATCCAAGTTTCTTTAGAGCGGTTAGTCACTCTATCTTTGGTGAATGAGTTGGATGGAGAACGGTTTGGCCTGCACCCCCTCACCCGCACATATATTCGGGCAGCTGTAGGCGGAACGGATACCGTTGGAACTGCACCCCTAAGTGGAATTCGGTTTGACTCTACTGCCCTACGCAAAGCTCTGCGCTACTGGGTGGACTTTGCCCAGAAGTACGGGGGTGATGACAAAGATGCCTACAAAACCCATGACAAGGTGGAAGCCGAGTGGCAGAATCTAGAGGGCGTGGCGACAACCCTGCGGGAGATAGCAGGTATCCCCGGTGCATTGAAAGACCGAGAGGCTGCCCAGATGCTCATCGATTTGGAAAAAGCTTTGTCTAACTTCCTCTTCTTTCGCGGCTACTGGGATGAGAGGGTGCACTTGGGTGAGTGGCGATATCAGGCGGGAAAGGCGCTCGGTCAGTGGAGCGATGCTGGTTGGGGTGCCTATGATGTTGCCTGGATTTACTACAATCGCGCGGAGACGGAGCGGGCAGCAAGTTGGGCGGCTCAGATGGCGGAGGCAATGGAGCAGGGCGGTAATCGTCGGGACAAGGCTTTTGCAATTCGGTTGCAAGGAGTGATTGCACAGCAACGCCAGGACTGGGCAGAGGCGGAGCGACTGTATCAGGAGGCATTAGCGATTTACCGAGAGTTGGGGGATGAAGAATGTGAAGCGATCGCCCTCAACGATCTGGGAAGAGTTGCCCAAAACCAGGGAGACTACGATCGCGCCGAGTCGTACTACAAGCAAACATTGGCGATAGAAGAAAAACTGGGAAATAAAGAACGACAAGCATCTTACTGCGGCTGCTTGGGAAATCTAGCCCTTAACCGCGATCGCCCTTCAGAAGCTCGCCCCTGGTACAAGCGTGAGTTAGCGTTGGCGCAAGAAGTGGGACGGCAAAACTTGGTGGCTGATGCTCAAGTGGGGCTGGCGCGAGTTCTGGAGAAGGAGGAACGCTACGCAGAAGCGCTACCATTAGCACAGTCTGCCCTGAAAATCCAAGAGCGTCTGCGTGATCAAAACTTGAATTTTTCACGCGGATTAGTTGAGCGGTTGCGGCACAAGGCAGGGATGGAATAATTCGTAATTAATTCAAGGTTTTAAGTCCTTGTGTAGTGCCAGAGTTCCAATCTGTAGGCGTATATAGGACTCCTATTTGATTTTTGAACAAATTAAGTACCAATCGAAAAGGCTTATTCCCTACTCCCCACTCCCTATTCATTATGACTAATTACACATTACAAGCAAGCCGCGAATGGTGGTCACAACAATGGCTAGATTTGCTAGATTCCTATCGCTTTAAAAAGCGTTTAGAACGTGCGAGAAACTATGCTCGTCAAGGAAATGTTTTGAGCATTGAATTTAAAGGTGCAAAAGTATTGGCTAGGGTACAAGGTAGCGAAATTGAACCTTATAAAGTTTCGCTTTCTCTGGAACCTTTTAGCGATGAACAGTGGGGTTATGTAATTGAAACTATGTCCCAAAGGGCAATTTTTGCCGCCAAACTTTTGGCAGGAGAAATGCCACAAAATATAGAAGAAGTGTTCACAGCTAATGGTCTTTCGATATTTCCATTTACCCTTGCTGATATCCAGAGTAAATGCTCTTGCCCGGATAAAGTAAATCCCTGCAAACACGTTGGTGCAGTATACTATCAGTTAGGCGATCGCTTCAGTGAAGACCCTTTTATACTATTTCAATTGCGCGGACGTACCAAAGAGCAAATTATCAGCGATTTACGTCATTTACGTAGTGCCAAGATTGAACCCAATACGCCAGAAACGCTTGATATTCAACAGTCAATTCCTAATAACAAATACTCTGTAAAAATTGATTCTTTCTGGCAATACAATGAGCCACTAGAGTCATCCTTAGTAGTGATTACACCTTCCAGTAGCGAGACGATATTAGATGTATTAGGAGTAATTCCCCTAGCGAAGGAAGAGGAAAATGCAGTAAATTCAACTTCGAGTGATGTGGTCATGAAGTATTTGAAAACAGTTTACAGGGATGTGAGCCAGAAGGCTGTTTTAGCAGCGATGAATGTGGGAAGAAGCTAATACTAATTTGTAATATCATGTCCGCTTGATTACTTATTAAACCTGAAGAACCCCACCCCGCCAAAGCTACGCTTTGTCTCCCCTCCCTGCAAGCGGGGAGGGGATTAAGGGGAGCCAGTGCGGTCTTGGGGTTTCGGCTTTCTCGCTTCCAAGTAAATGTTTTATTGTCCAAACTCAAGCCTAGCCTGTTCTACTAAATCAGCTGTCACAACCTCTTGCTCTGCTTCACGAGCCAGCTGTTCAATTCGGGCTTTAGCTTGAGTGCGGACAAAAAAGGGAATATTTTGTAACTTTTCCTTAGCTTCAGCTGTCCATTGCAAAGCATCAATAAAATTGGAATCGCTCATAGTATTAATTACCTTGGTAAGTGGCTCAGTTGAATCAGTAGATTACTAATTTTCCTATAAAAAAAGCCCTTGCTTTTATGCAAGAGCCTTTAAATTATTTAATTGTCAGTGATGAGATAAACTTTACAACCTAGTCAAGGTTGTCCATAAACATCACTGGCTCAGTATCACGGTTAATTCCTTTCTCAAAACCACCAGCAGCTGCCCGTGCGCGACCAGCGTGCCACAAGTGACCAACTAGGAAGAAAAATCCTAGTACGAAGTGAGAAGTCGCTAACCAAGCGCGAGGAGATACGTAGTTGAAGGAGTTAATCTCGGTAGCCACACCACCCACGGAGTTCAAAGAACCCAGAGGAGCGTGGGTCATGTATTCAGCAGCGCGACGGGCTTGCCAAGGCTGAATATCATTCTTGATTTTTTCCAGGTCAAGACCATTGGGGCCACGTAGAGGCTCCAACCAAGGTCCGCGGAAATCCCAGAAGCGCATGGTTTCACCACCGAAGATGATTTCACCAGTGGGAGAGCGCATCAGGTATTTACCCAATCCTGTGGGACCTTGGGCAGAACCGACGTTAGCACCCAAGCGTTGGTCACGAATCAAGAAGGTCAAAGCCTGAGCTTGAGAAGCTTCCGGACCCGTAGGACCGTAAAATTCGCTGGGATAAACGGTGTTGTTAAACCAAACAAAGAGCGAAGCAATGAAGCCCATCAGGGAGAGAGCACCCAAGCTGTAGGAGAGATAAGCCTCACCAGACCAGATGGATGCACGACGTGACCAAGCAAAAGGCTTGGTGAGAATGTGGAAAATACCGCCAGCAATACAGATAAAGGCAATCCAGATGTGACCACCGACCACATCTTCTAAGTTATTGACGCTGACAATCCAGCCTTCGCCACCGAAGGGAGACTTGATTACATAACCGAAGATAACCGCAGGGTTCAATGTTGGATTGGTAATAATCCGAACATCACCACCGCCTGGTGCCCAGGTGTCATACAAACCACCAAAGAACATTGCTTTTAGTACTAACAGCAGCGCACCGCATCCCAAAATAATCAGGTGGAACCCGATGATATTGGTCATCTTGTTCTTATCTTTCCAGTCGTAACCAAAGAAAGAAGAGTATTCTTCTAAGGTTTCTGGACCACGGACTGCATGATAGATACCGCCAAAGCCAAGGACGGCTGAGGAAATTAGGTGGAGTACACCGACAACAAAGTAGGGGAAGGTGTCGATGACTTCACCACCAGCACCAACACCCCAACCCTGAGTGGCGAGGTGAGGTAACAGGATTAAGCCCTGCTCATACATGGGCTTTTCAGGAATGAAGTGAGCGACTTCAAATAAAGTCATCGCTCCAGCCCAGAATACAATCAAACCAGCGTGGGCAACGTGGGCACCCAGTAGTTTGCCAGATAGGTTGATTAAACGTGCGTTACCAGACCACCAAGCAAATCCAGTCGATTCTTGGTCGCGTCCAGTACCGCCTAAAATATTTGGTCTATTAGAGAGCGTTACCACGTGGTAATACCTCCTCAGGGAATACAAATTGTTCGTGGGGTTGATCTTGAGGAGCCATCCAAGCGC
>NZ_JABXKJ010000001.1 GCF_017115085.1 Nostoc sp. NMS7
GATATACCCCTTTATTTGGGTGTAATTCATTTGGTAGTTATGGCGCTGATTCTCGATGTTTCGAGCATTTATAGATTCAGCAGCTAACTCACTTCTTTTATGCCCATATTGAGCATTTGCAAGCGTGGCGTTCATAACTGCTTTGTCAATCTCTATCGCACTCTTCCCAGCATTTACCAGTACCTCAGAGATGGCAATATTTAGAGCAGTCGTCCCGTTAATTATTTCGTGGTACGCTGCGGCTAATTTGGGTGCAAATTCTGCTGACAATCTACCTTGACGTGCTAATTCTCCAATCTTCTGAGCGCTGGTGACATCACCCATCATTGCATTTGTAAAATCATCCAGACTTACACCAAATTTAGTCTTGAGAACTTGGTTAATTCTCCGTGCTTTTGGTGTAACATGATTTTTCAGTTTGAAAGTAGAATTATCTTTTACCATTTTGGTAATTCCTTGGGTATTTCTAAATATTTATTTGGGTCTGCAAAATCCCTGTCCTCTATCCCCTTAACTCGGAATCGTGATAATCTCCAGTCATCGTAAGCTTGTAGGGCAAATAGAAGTAGGGCAATGGCTATGATGATGAATCCTACTCTCTTGGGGTTAAAACTGAGTGTGTAGCCTCTGCTAGCTTGTTTTGTTAGCTGGTATTGCAAAACATTGGAGGGCGCTTTTGACTTGACTTTTAAAGTCGGTGTCAGCCTCCTTAATATCTTTCGCTATCTGACTTAAGCCATTATTCAAGCGTTGAGACGTTTCTTTATTACGCTGGGTGACTGTTGCCCTAACCTCATCAATCATGTGATTGATTTTCTGTTGGTTAACTTGCGCCTTATATTCAACAAAAGCTCACAGCTGTGCTGGCAACCAATTCAGATTTATCCTCAATAGTTGCTAATTCACCAGCTTGGTCAATGTCCAAGGGTGCGTAGTTTACCGCCGTAGGCATCGCGTTTACTTCTTCGTCTTCTATTGCGCTTACTTCCTCATCCTCTAGTTCTTCCTCTATAAAGGTTTCAGACTCTTGAAGCTGGGTAAGAGGTTGGATACTGGGAGGTGCATTAACGACCGGAGCGATCGCAGTTGCTGTTTGACTTAACTTATGGTCGTTGGTGACAGATTTAACTACTTCTGCGCGAGTGGTGCTGTTCCAGTTTGTTTCATAGTTTGGGTACATCTCTAAAATTTTCATTTCAATAACTGTTGCTGACACTTCTAAGCCATTATTTTTCAGAGAGCGGCGGATAGAATCTACTTTATTCTTGAGGTCTTTACTCATGGCTATTTATTCCTTGTGATTGCAGCAAAAAAGACAACTTTGGAAGCTTCAGCTAAGGTGTATGCGTTTTGTCTGCCAAAATGTAATTCAGCTTTATAGAAAAAATTGGCTAGCATCCGATCGCCTACTTTTGGCTTTATTTTTCTGAGGATGGCTAATAATTCTTCTCCACTAAATTCATCTGTGGATTCATGAGCATCTTTAAATTCCTCAACTGTTTTAACTGCTTTTTTTGTTAGAACAGTTCGCGGGTATTGGGTTTTTAACAGTGCGTAGCTTTGTACAGACTTGAGATTAACTACTAATCCAGAACGTTCCAACTCGCTTCTAACTTGTCTCCATCTCCTATTGTTCAAAGTCCCTGAAATTGTCTCAAAAGCATTTCTGTAATAATCTGGTTGACTTGATTCCTTCATAAGTAACGAAAACGTGATTTGCAATTCAACCCAAAATTACTGTACACTATCCGTAGACATAGAGCAACTGTTCGTAGACAAATAAAATATGATGATGTTGAGAAAATATATGGATCTATTAATTTTCGTGCAAGTCAAGCGAGTAGTTGAAATGGTTCGGGAGTTCCCAGGATTGGGCGACCGTATCAGAAAAGCGCGAGAGGGCGATGGTCGGTCATTGCTCCAAATATGCCGTGAATCAGGAGTCTCTAGGACTTACTGGTATCAACTGGAGAATGAGCAGATTTATGCAAGCGTAAGCGAGGAAGTAATCCGAAAAATCGAAGCCGCTCTTGGTATTGACTTGGGGGTAAATTTTGAATGAACTATGAGCTATGAACTATATATGCAAATTTTTTATGAATCCTAAGTTGCAAAAAAGCGACAGCGACAACGAAAAATTAATACTTCCAGCTTGCGATCGCACTGTGTCGCCCCCGTTTTCGGTGTCTTCTATGTCAATTTTTGCGAAGTCTAAGTGTTCTGCGACAACTGCGACCCTTGTTGTGCTTGCATTTGAAGCTGCGAAATATATCTGCAAGGTAATTTTTTAATCAAAAACACCTGCATTCTGGTAGTTTGAGTTTTAAGTCAAAAAAAAACAGGAGGATGTCGCCCCCACAGGAGAAAACAACAACCACCCGTCAATCAATCAAAATAGGTTCTCTATTTTGAATAATAGTTATATCAACTCTATCCCACTTTGGTTCCCAGTATCAGGATAGAGGCAGAAATGCCAAACGTATGATTCAATTTAACAACTCAAGGAACACGGGTAAAGCAAAACTCAATAATGGCGATATCCTTCTGTGGCAACGATTCCACCCCACAGGAGAGAAAAATGTTTACAAAAGAAGCGCCCCAAAAGACCAATAACTCAAAAACTCAACGTCAGCAGTTTGAAAAATTCGATATCCGTAATTTTCAAGACCAGCTAGAAGCGACAAATGTAAAAGGCAAGTACATTTGTCCGGTTTGCGGTGGGCATAATTTCAGTTGGAGCAAGGCAGAACCACCTGTGATTACTTGCTGGAATGGCTGCGATCGCAAAGAAATCAAGGAAGCAGTCAACCCAATGGCGCAGCTATTAGCATCCAGGAGCGATAACTATACTCCCTTGCCAAGTTGGAAGCCAGCGAAACAGAAGATAATCAAACCCAAGCCAGTCCCAATCCCAAGTGACTTTACTTTGGTGAAGTTGACCGAGGCAGCGACCGATATACCCCAACCTCAACAATTAACGAGTAGACCACCCAAGGAAGTTGTCGGCAGTGCCACTGAAATAATTTATAGTTACTCACCAGATCAATGGGTAACTCGTTATCAATGGTCAGATGCCAGCAAGGAGAAAGGTCACGGCAAGACTTTTA
>NZ_JABXKJ010000099.1 GCF_017115085.1 Nostoc sp. NMS7
TTCAGTCTAAAGCAATGATTATATCTATCATCTTAGAAAATAAAGCCACAAACCCTATCCCAGTCAGAGTTTTAAACATTGCTTTTAATTTTTGTTTTCGGAGAGTGGCAAAAGCGGGATAAGCTTTTTGGCAATTTTTGCGTAAGTCCTGTTCAATTCACTGCTGGCTGCTTGGGTATTGACTCTACACCTTCTAAAGGTGGACGCACAGATAAATAAATCAATGGGCCAAATAGCGGTATCAACGCTATTAACCAGAACAACTGCGGATTTTTCCAACCGCGACGCGCCATATCATCCCCTAGTAATGTGGGAAAGACTAGGCAAAGTATGCAGAAATCTAAACTCATCACATTAATGAAGCGGTTGGTTTGCCACTGTTGCACAAAACTGTCCCAATCTCCTCCTGTTAAACCGTAGGCAACTAGAATAACCGTGGCTACAGTCAAGACAACCCCAGTCACACGAGAATCTAGCAGCTTGATCAAGGCATTCTTTTCACCGACAAACTGATTATTTGGTTGCCTAAGGGCTAAGTAGGGCAACAAGGCAAAAGCACCAACTGCGAAAGAGGCGATCGCAAATAGCCAAGCAGGTATTTTTTGTCCTCTGCCATCAATAAACACTACTGCGCTGTATATAAGAGGCCAGATGCCCATGAGGTTGAATAGTGCTATGACTAACGGGTTAATGCCTTGCCACTGGCCAATAGAAAGGTTTTTAATTAACTCAAATGTACCGGGTTGCTCAGGAGGCGCGAGGAAAAAAGCATAGGTAGTGAATCCCAGCCACAGTAGTCCAAAGGCAATTTTTCTAACCATAAAAGATTTAAGTAGGATTAATTATTGATTTTGCCGCTACAAATTGGGCTATCTGCTTGCTATTGTATTATTGACTGCCTAAACCTGTAGCGAGTTGTCCCTAAATATCATACTGATCCGATTAATCTCTATTTAAGGATTGAAATAACTAAAAGCTTCTGAGAGATAATCAGCAGTAGATGCTACGACTGCGATCGCACTTTCATAATCTAGGCGTGTTGGCCCCAGAACTCCCACACTTCCTACTGGTATTGAACCTCGACGATAGTTGGAAGAAATTAAAGTGCAGGTGCGTATCGGTTCTAGAGGATTTTCTGCGCCAATGCGAACCGTTACCTTTGGTTTACCCACATCCTCAAACTCTGGTTCCTCAAATATTAATCGCCATAGTTGGTCTTGTTCTTCTTCCAGCAGGTGGATAATCGTTTGTACCTGCTGTAACTGGGAAAATTCCGGCTGGCGTAAAACTTCTGACACACCCCGAACCATAATTTGGGTTGCAGTCGGTGCAAGAGTGCGACGAGTCAATTCGGCAACTGAATTTTTTAAGAATTCCCCATAGCGTTGGAATTCCTGATCTAGTTCGCTCCAGTCGAGATCGGCTAATTCCAACAGACTTCGCCCCCGTAAGTGGCTATTCAAAAAGTTAGAAACAATCTGCAACTCCCGATCGATTACCTCTGAATCGCGTTGTCTTTCCTCTGGTACTGGCAACAAATCCATCAATTTGGAATGTGTCTCATAACCATCTGTCACCACAATCAGCATGATCCTTCCCGCTTCTATTTGCACTAATTGCAGATGTCGCACTAGCGCTGTAGTGGTTTGGGGCATGGTAATCAAGCTAATGCAGCCACTCAAGGTTGCTAAAATTTGTGCAGCTCCTTGCAATAGGGTTTCTAAACTCCAATCTTCCCATTGGAGACTCTTTTGCAGTGCTACCTCTACTTCTCGCCCTAAAGTTTCCGTACCATTTCCCTGCGGGACGCTACGCGAACGTGGAAGCAAGCTAGCAAGAGCGTCTGTCTGCGACACACTGCGCGAACGCAGAGAAGGTGTAATTAGCTGGTCAACATAAATGCGATAGCCTGAGTCTGATGGTACTCGTCCGGCGGAGGCGTGTGGTTGGTAAAGTAATCCAGACTTTTCTAAAACGCCCATCACATTGCGAATTGTAGCTGAACTTACTCCGAGGTCGTACTCATCAACCAAAGCTTTTGAACCAACCGGCTCTGCTGTAGCAATATAGTGACGTATCGTTGCCCAAAGTATATGCTGTTGTCGATTTGTCAACTGGACTTCCATATGGCATCTTTTACTGAAGGCAAATTTTAATCAAACTCTGAAAAAATTTCTGGATTTGATCGCAAACAAAGATTATTAATAATTAATTAAGTTACCAAATTATCCAGTTCTCTAATGATAAGTATTCTTAAAGTTTAGCTTCAGCATTTTTTGAAAGTGCGCTTGAAATATAAGTGAGACTTGTACTGCAAAAGCTGCCTTTACTCACAACAGTATTTTTGCATAATTTTCAATTTATAACAGTATTATTGAATACGTATTCGGGAATAGCTGATATATTGGGATGGAAAAGCTCTGTGAATATATACTCACTAGCAAAAGGTGTAAAGTTTCCCCTGAAAACCCTAAGTTGATGCAGTCCTATTTTTACAATAGCAGAAGCCAGCTGGAAGAGTAAGTCCCAGCTGAGTCATCGATTATTAATATTGGGGAATTGAAGGGTCAACTAATAGGGAATAAGCATCAATACCACCGGAAATATTTTGCACATTTGTAAAACCTTGAGCAATTAACCACTGACACATTTGAGCAGAGCGGATGCCGTGGTGACATAGCACAAAAGTTTCAGCTTCGGGATTGAAGAGAGTGGGTACTTTATCTCCCCATTCGGCAAATTGACTTAAAGGTAGGTTGACAAAGCCCTCAATGCTAGCGATCGCCAATTCTTCTGGTTCACGCACATCTACTAGCTGAATACTTACATCACTAGAAGATAGACGTTGTGCTAGTTCTTTTACACTAATATGGTTCATGGGTTGACTAAAAGTGTTCCCGGTCATGAGGTTTCTGTAAACAATCCTAATACTATTTATGGTGACAGAAAATCTCTGCCTTGGCATCAGCATCCATTCTCAAGAGTGCTGATTGATTCTGGCAAGCTTTCTGTTTAAATGGCTGTAAACTGTCTTTCTTAATAGGTTTAATGTGAATAAGCAACGTTCATTTATCGGTTTTATCGTCGCTGGTGCGATCGCACTGCTAGTAATTGCGATCGCTGGCTTTTACTGGTTTTTCGGCAAAAGTCCGGCTAACCTCATTGGTTCTACCTCCCAGCCTGGTGCAACCATATTCGTGTCGAAACTTTCGCCTGTAATGGTTTCATTACTAGCGAATCCTGACCGTTTGCAAGCGTTGGAACGGGAAGAGGAACTATCTAAACTTAAAACCAGTTTATTCGCCAAAAGTGGCATAGATTACAAACAAGACATTCAACCCTGGTTAGGGGACGAAATTACATTAGCGATCGCCACCTTAGATATTGATCGAGACTTAGAAAACGGACAGCAGCCAGGGTATCTGTTGGCACTAGCAACCAAGCAACCGGAGAAAAGCCGCGAGTTTGTTGAGTTGTTGTTTTCCAAACGGGCATTAGCTGGAGGAAACTTAGCTGTTGAACAATACAAAGGCGTAAAGCTGATTTCTGACAATTCTCAACCAGAGCAGGACTTGCTTGCAGGTGCTGTTGTTGGTGAAGGCTTTGTGTTGTTTGCCAACGATCCAAAAGTGTTGCGAGATGCGATCAATAACGTCCAAGCGCCCGATTTAAATTTGACTAGCTCCCCCGAATACCAAAAAGCTAGCAAAGAACTGCCCAAAGGGGGTTTAGCTGTAGCTTTCTTGAATCTTCCCATTGTGGCAAAATGGCAAGGCTTAGAGTTACCAGAAGAACTTTATAACAGCCAAATTATATCGTTGGCGTTGAACCCCAAAGGATTGCTAGCAGAAACCACCTTTCTGACTTCATCGGAAATTGTCTCTCCATCTGCACCGCTATCTAAACCTGTAGGAGCATTGCAGTATATTCCAGCATCAGTAGGTTTGGCAATTTCCGGCTCAAATTTGAGTAATTTGGCTAACAGTGATTTAGCCAAACTCTGGAGACAAGCGACAGCAACCATATATGGTTCTGAGGATGTGGTTTCTCGATTAGCAAAACCCTTGGCGGATATTCAAAAACGCTGGGGCATAAATTTACCAGAGGATATTTTTAGCTGGGTACAAGGAGAATATGCTATAGCATTGTTACCTGAGAAAGAGCAAACAACCCCCCATTGGATTTTTGTAGTAGAAAAATCTGAGGGTGTAGAACAAGGGGTTGCTCGTTTGAATGCGATCGCTTCATCCAATGGACTCAGCATCAGTCCCCTAACTATAAACAAGCAAAAAATCTCCGCTTGGACTGAGTTAACCACGGCTACAAAAAAAACTGATGTTAAAGAAGGAGCATCTTTCAGCATTGAAACAAAAGTGCGGGGATTACATACAACTTTAGGA
This sequence comes from Nostoc sp. NMS7, assembly GCF_017115085.1. Lineage (GTDB taxonomy): Bacteria > Cyanobacteriota > Cyanobacteriia > Cyanobacteriales > Nostocaceae > Nostoc. The sequence continues at coordinate 4,401 of NZ_JABXKJ010000099.1, forward strand.
AATTATGAAATTTTCACGTCTGACTTAGAGACGATAAATGAAATCCTCACAGCTAAGGATAATTCCATAATTAACAATTCCAATTTCAAAGATAGTATTGCTGCGATTCCCCGGCCAAACCAAGGCTATATATATCTTGACTGGACAAAGAGCCAGAATTTGTTAGAACGTCAAGTACCGATTCTCAAGCTAGTGGAAGTCTTAGGTAAACCATTTTTTAACAACCTGCGATCGCTCACAGTCAGTAGTTATGGAACTGAGGCGCGATCGCTTAAAGGGGGCGTTTTCTTCAAACTTCATAATTCGTGATTCTCCAGTTCCCCTTCTCCCATCTTGGGAGAAGGGGTTAGGGGATGAGGGCAAATGCACATCATGATGAATTTGTACAGTGCGTAATATCATGTCCGCATAATTAGTTATGCTAACCACAGTCAATACACCCCACCCCCAGCCCCTCCCCGCAAGCTCTTAGGGGAGACAAAGCATAGCTTTGGCGGGGGTGGGGTTCTTCGGGTTTAATAAGCAATCAAGCGGACATGATATAAGTCCGATAAAAATATAAAACGATGGTTATTATATCAAAGTCACACATCGAGTATTGAATCTACATTTTGTGACGACAACGCCTTCATTACCGCCTGGTATCGTTCCTCAACATCCTCTCGATCCAATTCCTCCAATAAGTCTTGGCTGCCGCGTCTAATCATGTTGGCATGACGCAGCAGCGCCACACGGTTCTTTTTGTTGTCAGTGTACATAGCAATAGTGGCGATCGCCTCCAGCAAGCGGATTGTGACAGCTACATCTTGTCGCCCGTACTGTCGAATCTGGTGAAAGGCATCATCAACTAGTCCTGCAAACGTCACCTGATTAGTAATTAGGCGGAGGTTCTGATCGTCATCGTAGCAATAGGGTGACGGAAAATCTCTTGCAGCTAGACGGCACAGCGCTACACTAAGTTGGTCAATACAGCGAATTGCTGTGAATGGGTCATTGACGGCAGGAGAAATTGCCCGAATCGCAATCTCGACTAGCTGCTTAGTAGAGAACTCCACATCCTGAAACGGAGTGCGTTCTCTACCCAAAATGAATGCATAATTGATCTGCTGGGTGAGCTTTCGATTCACACGTTCAGGGGGCGAAACACTGACTAACTCGCTACCTCGCACGATAAACTTGCCTGGACGCTGCTTTAAATACAACAGAAGGTTTTTTGACTTAGCGATGTTAAGCAAGCGGTTGTAATCAATTGCTCTAATATAACCACTGCTAGTTGCCTGGATTGGATAGGCTTTTTGGTTGAAACCCGTTGCGATTTCCTCAACAAATTGCCGCTTGTCTTCTGGATGACGATTTCCAACGTTTTCAGATAATAGCTCATCAATATTAGATTCCAGTTCATCACTAATCTCCCTGATGATGTGCCATGCATGAATCGAGGTTGAAGCGTGGTGGATGAAGTAGATTAGGACAATGATACTAGCGATCGCCAGCAGGATAGCGACTGTGATTGAAATCTTTGGCACAAAAGCTTGCTCTCTATCAACATTAATACTCCGTAACACCAGCAAACAGTAGATAAATGTCGCCAGGAACGTACCGAGTACGAACTGATATTTCATGTCTTGCATAAAATTTCGCAGTACTCGTGAGCCAAACTGTTGGGAAGCCAGAGTCAGGGCAACGAGCGTGACAGAGAAGACAGTACCGGCGACGGTAATCATAGAACCAGCGATGGTTGAAAGCACAGTCAGCCCACTTTCCAGTCCGCCAGTGAAAGGCTTCAAGCCGAATATTTCCATTAATTCTGACTTGCCTGCCAAATCTAAATTTAGCATCAAGAAAGCCAGTGCGATCGCTGCACCCGTCATCAGTGTCGGTACAAACCAATAGCTGGAGCGTAGCGTTTCTCGAAGTTTAATCCGGTTATAGTTTTTCATCTGCCATAGTTTTGCTAACGGTCGCTGTTGCCTTACCTTGGGTTAGAGAACCTTGATAACTGAATAGAGGAGAAATTGGAACCAACACTCCTAGCAATTAAAATCGCTTTACCAAAGATCAGTGAGAGTCACCGCACTGCTGTTAGCCATTAACTTAGTTCGCCTTGACTCTCGCACCAATCGAATAGGTACTAATCGAGTGACTACACCAAATTATCAATCACTGACAGAACAAGAATTACGCGATTACGTGCGGCATAATCCTCAAGATGAAGATGCATTCCAGCACTACTTGAGCATTATTCGCTCTCGCCCTAGTGTGCTTTGCACCACTGATCAGGAGTTTGAAGCCGAATTGCAAAGGCGAATTAATTCTTCACCTGGGCAAAATTAAGCATTTCTTGTAATTAAATCAATTTCAGCCTGACGGCGGTCTTTTTTTCGCTACCATCTAGCCCATAATAGCTGTGATGCAGATGTTGCCCCCAAATCTGCTCCCACAGAGCAAAGGATACATCATAAAATTGCTGAATTTGCTGGTAAAGTTTTGCATTCATAGAAAAAAGCAGTATTTAAGACAAACGCCCTTGTTGAAATTTATATATCCTATTTAGCTGGGATATCTAGCACAATGAAGTAAATCACTTATGACTGTTTCTCGCACAATCTGCTTAGGATTTCTGGCACTCATTGCTCTTGGAAGCATCTTGTTGATCATGCCTTTTTCTAGTAGGAATGGTACATGGAATGACCCAATTGTGGCACTATTCACATCAACTTCAGCAGTTTGTGTCTCAGGTCTATCTGTGGTGGATGTTGGTACTTATTTTTCCTTTTGGGGTCAATTTATGATTCTAGTTCTAGTCCAAGTTGGAGGACTGGGATATATGACAGCTACAACCTTTCTTTTGCTGTTGTTAGGACGCAAGTTTGGTTTACAAGATAAAATTATCTTGCAACAAGCTTTAGATAACTCTGAAATCCAGAGTAGTTTACAATTAGTTCGCTCGATTATTACCACTACACTAATTTTTGAAACTATCGGAGCTTTTTTACTATTACCTATTTTTGTCCCTGATTATGGAGGATATAGTGGTTTAGGTCTAGCAATTTTTTATAGCATTAATTCTTGGACTAATGCTAGCTTTAACTTGTTTAATGATAGTTTAATTAGATATCAATCATCGATATTGCTAAATATTGTAATTACTGGATTAATTATTTTCGGTGGACTAGGATATCAAGTTATTTTAGAAATGTATCTTTGGCTAAACAATCGTTTGAGAAGAAAAACAGTCAAAAATACACTGTATCTTAATTTTAAAGTAGTAACCAGCACAACATTAGTCCTTTTAATCACTGGCTCTATTGCTTTTTATCTAACTGAATTCCAAAACCCAGAAACTCTTGGCTCTCTAAGTTTATCAAGTAAACTGATGGGAGCATTTTTTCTATGTGTTACTACTAGAAGTGGTGGTTTTAACACTATTGATATCAGCAAAATGAGTACTGCTGCGTTATTTATTGCCATCGTGTTGATGTTTATTGGTGCTAGTCCTGGCAGTATGGGTGGTGGCATTAAAACAACTACAATCACAATTTTAACCAGTTGCAGCAAAGCAATCTTGCAAGGTAAAGAAGAAGTCTTGGTGTATCAGCGCCAAGTACCGACTTCTTCGATTTTGAAAGCAGTAGGTGTCACAGTTAGTTCTTTGGTAACTGTTGTAAGCGCAACGATTTTAATTGCAATTATTGAGCCATCTTTGAATTTTATGCAAATTTTATTTGAAGTTGTATCAGCTTTTGCAACTGTTGGGCTTTCAACAGGAATTACTGCCGCGATCGCAGCACCGGCTAAACTGATTTTAGTGACAATAATGTACATTGGAAGAGTTGGAGTTTTAATTCTCATGTCAGCCTTACTAGGAGATTCTCGCCCTAGTGTTATCCAGTATCCAGAGGAGAATATGCTAGTAGGTTAACTAAAGATCAGCAAAATCATTTCCCCTCATGGGTAAATCGGTAGTATTTTCAAATCTACCAAGCTAACTTTATTTGCAATCATGTACTTGAAACGAGTTGGTGTTTTACTAATGATATCTTCTCTGTCAATACTCTTTTAAGTAGTTGAATATCAGAGAAAAAATTGCTATAAAAAATTATCGCCTGATGAAACCAAAGGTAGAAAGTGTGAATTTGTCGTCTTTAAATTTTTTTCGCGGTTTGCAGCGAAATAATCAACAGTTTGCAATTATCGGCTTGGGACGATTTGGACGAGCAGTATGTAGTACACTCTACAACTTAGGATACGAAGTACTGGGGACTGACATTGATAAAAAACGTGTAAACCAAATCTTAAACGATAAGTTGGCTACTCATGCTTTACAGATGGACTCTACTGAACCGGGGGCGCTCAAACAAGCCGGAATTTTTGAGTTTGAGACGGTAGTTGTGGCTATTGGCAATTATGTCCAAGAAAGTATTATTACAACACTGAATTTGAAGGAGGCGGGTGTTCCCTATATTGTCGCTAAAGCTTCTTCGGAAATTCACAGTAAGCTGTTACAGAAAGTTGGGGCAGACTACGTTGTTTATCCAGAATATGAAGCAGGTTGTGCCTTAGCGCGATCGCTTACCAAGCAATCAATACTAGACCGATTTGACCTTGACCCCGATCATAGTATTGTAGAGATAATTGTACCTGATCAATTTCACGGCAAAACCATCGCCGAACTTCAAATTCGTAACCGTTTTGGTTTAAATTTGCTAGCGATCATTCAGGATGGGAAATTTGAAATTAATCCTGAACCCACTAGGTATTTAGAGCCAGGTTCAGTAATGGTGGTTGTTGGCTGCAATAAAGATATTAATCGCTTGCCAACTTAACAGCCTAGCAATTAGCCCTATGCTTTCTCAGCCATTACTTGTGGCACATTTTAATGTGGCACAAGTAACTGAAATTTCACTGGAGTTTTTTCAGTAGAATATGTATATATCACTACTAATTTAAAAGCCTGTTGGAGGGCTACTATGAAATACTGTCGCCCCCGACTTCAGTTTAAAAGCGGCTGGCTGTTGGCTATACTTACTGCGCTCACAGCTACCCCTGCAATAGCAGAGCAAGCAAATTTTGGTACTTTCACACTGTCAACAAACTTTAATGCAGCACAAGGAACAGTGCAGGGATTTACAGGTGGTTCTTACTCATTGTCTGCCATAAGTAACCGCGATCGCGATCAAAAAGCCTGTATCGGTTTTGCCGATCCCAATCCCGATCATATTATGGTTTTGGAAAAGGACTTTTCGCAGCTAACAATACAAGTCGATAGCAACAACAACGACACCACTTTACTGATCGAAGGCCCAGATAAAACGACGATTCGTTGCGGCGATGACACTGGCAAAAGTAAAGATGCTAGCGTTAGCGATCGCAACTGGAAAAGTGGCACCTATCGGATTTGGGTGGGTACATTTAATCCTGGGGTCAAGCGTGATTATACTCTGACGGTGGAACAGCAGTGAAGTAGGGAGTAAGAATTTTAGATTTTAGATTTTAGATTTTAGATTTTAGATTGAAATTTAATCCAAAATCGTCAATCCAAAATCCAAAATTGAATTGCCCACCTTTTACGTGTAACACCTGAGAGGATAATATGGGAGAGTAGCTTGTTGTGCTTTCCGAGGGTGCTATCTCGTGCTATCTATACTGCGTGCTGACTTTCGTATCATATTTGAACGTGACCCAGCTGCCCGTAACTGGTTGGAAGTTTTATTTTGTTACCCTGGTTTGCAAGCCCTGCTATTCCATAGGCTGGCTCACTGGCTGTATACTGTCAATCTTCCCTTTATTCCCCGCCTGATTTCTCACTTGGCTCGGTTTTTGACTGGAATTGAAATCCACCCAGGTGCAGCAATTGGGCAAAGTGTGTTTATTGACCACGGAATGGGTGTAGTAATTGGTGAAACTGCGATCGTGGGAAACTATGCCCTAATTTATCAAGGTGTCACCCTTGGAGGTACTGGTAAAGAATGTGGCAAGCGCCATCCGACTGTGGGTGAAAATGTCGTATTCGGAGCTGGAGCGAAGGTGCTGGGCAATATCCAAATTGGCAATAATGTCCGTATTGGCGCTGGGTCTGTTGTTCTAAGAGATGTGCCTTCAGACTGTACTGTGGTAGGCGTGCCTGGGCGGATCATATATCGTTCTGGAGTCCGGGTTGCACCTCTTGAACACAATAATTTACCAGATTCGGAAGCTGAAGTGATTCGTGCTTTAGTAGACCGGATTGAGGCGCTGGAAGAACAAATACAAACTCTTGGGCGCACTAACTCTTCTGCAAAAACTCCTGTATTCGCGGGTTCTGTAGCTTATAACCCGGATTTCTCAAAAAATGCTCCAGTATGCAGCCTTAAAGATAAGGCAATACAGGAGTTTCTAGATGGTGCTGGGATTTAAATAAAGTTAGGAGTTAGGAGTTTGGGGTTAGGAGTTAGGAATAAAAATCATAAGTAGTCAAACATAATTAATTACACAATGTTATTGCGTTTGTTCATCTACTTAAATCAGGACTTACGCAAACAATAGCCGAAACTCTTATTTTCAGGTAGGGGCAATACCCTGCGGTCAGCCTTCGTCTACATGAATTGCCCCTACAGCGTGTGGTTTTGCGTAAGTCCTATGACAAAATTAAGGATTAATTTTTTCACAAAACCATTCTTGATTCTCATCACAGTGATAAAGCCATCGATTTTGGGGTTCGCCGCGTAATTCTAAGTGATCTACCTGTACCGGTTCGAGTAGCAATAGACAAAAATTAGGCACTGGCTGTATAGGGTCGGGTGCTGGTGGTGCAAAAGCTTCTGGGGTTTCGACTCTGGGTTTACTAGGATGGGGCCAAGTAAACTGTAAACGCGCCGCATCACTCAATTCTTGCCACATGCTGATCCGGGCTGGCTGTAAATTCTGGTGAGAATCATTACCGCTTACCAGGGTCAAACAACCATTGATTCGGAATTGTTCTCGTGTATCGGGGAAGTACCAGCAAACTTCTGCCCAAGGTTGTTGCTGTATCTGGTCGGCTTTAGCGCTACGAGTATCAGTGATAAATTTTAGCTGGTTTCTATCTTCCAGAAAGCCGCGAAAGACTAAGGTACGATTAGCGGGGCGACCGTTGGTTTGCACGGTTGCTAGTTGGAGGTAACGGGCATAAACAAGGCTGCGGTTACGATGGAGCGCATGAGCGATCGCGCTTCGCCAAGGAGCAAGAGTCATTGTAAAGTTCCGTACCTAAGTATTGAGTATACTACTTTATATGTTATATGTTAACAAAACACAAAATCTGTAATTATGTATAAATGGTTACAATTCCAGTAATAGATTTAACTGCCTTTACCAATGGCAACACAATAACTCGGCAAACTGTTATCAAACAAATCTATCAAGCTTGCCATGAAATTGGCTTTATGTATTTACAGAATTCAGGAATATCAAAAGACTTAATAAGTCAAGTGTTCACTCACAGCAAATTTTTCTTCAATTTACCTTTAGAAGTTAAGCAAAAGCAAGCTTGGAGTGATGAGTTTAGTAACACGGGTTATGTTGGTTTTGAAAGAGAACGTGTTGACCCCAATAAACCAGGCGACCTGAAAGAAGCGTTGAATTTAGGCAAACAAGAGGCTGTAGAGATAGATGCTTCTATTCTCACCTTTTATGATAGTTGCACAGAACTTGCTAACACGGTACTGCAAACATTTGCTTTGGCGTTGTCATTACCAGAAGATTTTTTTATCACAAGACACAATCAACAACATCATACCTTGCGATCGCTGCACTATCCTCCATTGCAGACACCACCCAAACCCGGACAATTGCGTGCTGGTGAGCATTCCGATTATGGCAGTATTACCTTACTTTTCCAAGATGACGTTGGGGGCTTGGAAGTACAGACAACATCTGGAGAGTGGATTGCCGCGCCTGCAATTCCTGATACTGTAGTAGTCAATACTGGCGATTTGATGCAACGGTGGACAAATCATCTGTTTTCCTCAACCAAGCATCGGGTAATGATTCCCAGTGATAACAGGCTGAAACAGTCCCGATATTCTATCGCTTTTTTCTGTCATCCTAATGATGATACAGAAATTGCTTGTTTGGAGAGTTGCCAGAAAGAACAATCGCCTATTTATCCCCCCATTCTGGCGGGGGAATATCTTTTACAACGTTTACAAGCAACTTATGGTAATTCGTAATACTTCTCTACGAGAGGCTACGCCAACGGCTGCGCTACTTCGACGCCCCTCAGTACAAGTCAGTACAAGTTCGTAATTCAGAAAGACATTTAAGATGAAAACTTACGACTGGATTGTGGTTGGCGGTGGAATTACTGGTGCTGCACTCGCCTACGAACTTGCGAAAACTGGCTTTTCTGTACTTTTGTTGGAGCAATACAGCAGATCACAGAATGCAACTCGCTATAGTTATGGTGGGCTTGCCTATTGGTCGGCTACTACAACATTAACTCGGCAATTGTGCGAAGATGCGATCGCGCGTTACCATATCCTATCTCAAGAGTTAGACGCTGATATCCAATTTCGGGAATTAGATTTATTACTAACTATTTCAGCCGATTGTGATCCAGAAGCAACTGCTGCATTATATGATGATTGTGCCATTCCACCCCGGTTACTGAGTGTCCAAGAAGCTTGTGAGTTGGAACCGCAGCTAAATCGAGAGGCGATATCTGGTGCTTTAACTGTTAAACACGGTCATATTCACCCAGAAAAAACAGCACAAGCCTACATCCAAGCCTTTCTGCGGGCTGGGGGTGAAATGCAGATTACCCAAGTATTACAAGTATTGCAAGATGGCGTAAAAACAACTACTGCAACTTTCCACAGTGCTAATGTTGTCATTTGTGCTGGTGGACTCAGCCGCCAGCTTTTAAAATCTGCTGATATTCCCATCAAGTTATATTTTACCCACGCAGAAATAATTGAAACCCCACCTGTAAATGTGCAGTTACGCACCTTAGTTATGCCGGCTAATGTGCAACGGTTTCAACTAGAAGCTGAATCTAGTCAAGTTGATGAATTGTGGGATGAACTTGGTAATGAACTACTACCACCGATTTTAGATGCGGGTGCAATTCAGTTTCAAGATGGTAGTTTCCGCATCGGTCAAATTAGCCGGGCGATCGCAGATCCTCATGCCAAGGTAAACTCAGAGGTAAGTGAAAAATGGTTGCGAAAAAGTATAAAGCAAATTTTGCCAACTTTAGAAAATTTACCAGGAACTTGGTATCATTGCTTGGTGGCATTTAGTAGCGACATCGCCTTAATTGGTGCTATTCCCAAATTTGATCGCGTTCATGTTTTTGCTGGGTTTAGTAATCCTTTGGTGATTGTACCACCCTTAGCGGAGCGTTTTGCTAACTTTGCTGCTGGCAAGGAAGATGAAATTATTACCCAGCTATCTCTTTAACCGTATCCCCCGGTTGACAGTTAAAGAAAATCTGCTGCTGGGGTTGGAAGCTAGACGCAAACCAGTAAAAAAAGCAGAAATTCCAGAGGAAGTTTTTAGCTTATTTCCAGTATTGAAAACCATGCTTTCGCGGATGGGTGGTGATTTGAGTGGGGGACAGCAGCAACAATTAGCGATCGCGCGTGCTTTAATGGGAGAACCTCAATTACTCGTCTTAGATGAACCCACTGAACGTATTCAACCCTCCATCATCCTAGAAATTGAAGCCGCAGTCCGTCGCATCGTCGAAACCACAGGCATTTCGGTTTTATTGATAGAGCAACATTTGCACTTTGTCCGTCAGGCTGATTACTATTACGCTATGCAAAAAGGTGGTATCGTCGCCTCCGGTTCCACAGCCGAACTCAGCCAAGATGTGATTCAACGCTTTTTAGCTGTTTAATTTTTGATATTTCTATATCAATTGTATCTGAAGCAATCAAGTCTGCTGCTTCTTGTAAAAGCTCATTTTGTTCCTTTTGAATTGCTTCCAAATGATGAGAAATTTCTGCTAATCGTTGTTGCTTACTTGGTTGAAAATTTTCAGGTAGTAAAACTGGCAAATTATCAATTGTTTTAGTAGCTGTCATTCTTTGGATAGTAAAACTCCCAACTTTAATTAAGGAAAGAAAGCTAACTTTAATCAAAGCCTGAAGAAATTTTATCGGAACTTGGAGTATTGACCAACTAGCTGTTTCAATTAAGCGGACAATTGCTTTAATGATGCTCCAAACTATAGCAAGTGCAAACAGCAGAATTATTACACTAATAATTGGGTGATTAGCACCCCAACTTAATATTTGAACTAACCTAAAAAATAGGGGGTGTTGTGTCAGCCAATCACTTACAGAAGATGCCAATGCTGTTTTTACTGCTCCCGATGTTGTACTCTTAAATTGCTCGGCTGTTTGCCAACTTTGTTCTAAGTTTGTTGTAACTGTATCAATTGCTTTATCAGTTGTTGTCGTGGCTGTTGCCTTCAAAGAGTCCCCAACTTGTTGTGCTGAATTACTTAGAGAGTTAACCCTTTCGCCTACAAAATCTTTCACATTTTGCAAGCGTTGTAATATTCCGTTAGGCAAATGTATGTCTATTTGAGATGGCATAATATTTCACCGAGGTTGAAATCGAACCCGTAACCCATCTTTGGGGCGATTGCTAGGAACTAACACTGTTTCTAAACTTTGATTGGGTAATATCTCCCAATGATAATTGCGTAGAAGGTGGGCAGCAATAATCTTCATTTCCATTTTGGCAAAAGCTATACCAATACAGATGCGTGGACCACCACCGAAACCAACTAAACTAAAAGGATACTTTTTGTGTTCTTGGCGCTCTTGACTGAAACGATCTGGATCAAAACGCTCTGGTTCATGGTAGATTTCCTTTAGGCTATGAGTTATCACAATTGAATAAAGTAACTGCCAACCAGCAGGAACGTGATAACCTTTAAACTCAAAGTCTTTAATTACACCACGAAACCCGCCTCCAATAGGTTGATGTAATCTTTCAACTTCCCATAGAACCTGCTCTAAATAGGGCATTTTCCCCAATTGTTCTAAATCTAAATTATCTTTACTTGCAAGTTGCAATTGTTCTTCTCTGGCTCTTTCGAGTACTTCTGGATGACGGGCTAACTCTACACACAACCAAGTCAGCATCGAAGTAGTCGTTTCATGTCCAGCGAAGAGTAACAGCACCGCTTGGGCAATGATTTCTTTTTCACTTAGACTGTTACCATCTTCATCTTTAGCTTTGATTAACAAGCTGATGGTATCTTGAGTTGGGTTTTGCTGACGTTCTCTGACAACTTGAGTTAGATGCTCTAAAATCTGATTACGAGCGGCTATAGCTTTACCAAATGTAGTAAATGGTAAAGACAACGGGTTAATAGCAAACAGCCCATTCGTCAAGGTTGTAAACAACTGGCTAAGGCGCACACATTCAGGCCCAGGACGCGTACTCAACAACAATTGACTGGCAATATCAAATGTCAGCTGTTTAAACTCTTGCAACCAAGTAAACTCCTGTTTTTTCTCCCACTTTTGGAGATAGCTGCGCGTAATATCTTCCATTGTGGAGACATAATTCGCCAGTACTGGACCATGCAACGTCGGCATCATCAAGCGGCGGTTTCTGCGGTGTTCCTCTCCATCTTGCAGAAAAAGTGATTCACCCAGTAATATCTTGAAATTATTAGGCCATCCCTCGCGCCAAGAAAAATTCTCCATTTGGCTTGACAAAACGAACTCTAACGCCTCCGGTCCTGCCATTACTACAGTTGGTCTGCCAATAAGATGAGTTTTGAAGATAGGACCATACTGGCGATAGCGCTTTTTGGCAAAATCGCGGTCGAAAACAAAGGAGAGTGTTTCACCTAATACAGGTATACCAAAGCTTCCAGGAGGAATTTGATTACTTTTCATATATTAACTTTATGTTGCTCCAACAACTCTGGGCAAGGCACTGCTTTGTCTACGCTCTAACTCGAAGCACTAGTATAAAACCGCAACGCAAACCGCCAAAACTGACTACGGATAGGTAGCTAGGAAAAAGTTAACACGATACTCCAATGGTGCGATCGCAGCACTCCAAAATAGTCTTAGTACGTTCAAATATCTTCACATCTTGCACCTTTAACCCAAAACCTGCCATATATGATCACATTTACCAAAATTACACAATAACTTTACGCAAATTTAATATTACTTTTTGTTCAGGAAAATTGCTAAACGTTAAGATGTTGTGGGTCTATTTTTGAAAGGTAAGAAATTCTATGCATCTGGATTTACCACAACTGATTAAATCACTCGGCTACTTTGGGGTATGGGCGATTGTCTTTGCTGAATCTGGCTTGTTAATTGGTTTTTTCCTGCCTGGAGATAGTTTATTGTTCACTGCTGGATTTGTCGCATCTCAGAATTTACTCAACATTTGGGTTCTGATTTTTGGTGCTTTTATTTGTGCAGTCTTAGGTGACAATGTTGGCTATTTTACTGGGCATAAATTTGGCAGAAGGCTATTTCAGAAGGAAGATTCATGGTTGTTTCGTAAAAAACATCTTATCAAAACCCAAGATTTTTATCAACAACACGGTAAAAAAACGATTGTTTTAGCACGGTTTTTACCTATTGTACGGACTTTTGCGCCGATTGTGGCTGGGATTGGTGCGATGCATTATCGAACATTTATGTCTTACAACTTAATCGGTGGGTTTCTTTGGACATTCGGCATCACCATATTAGGGTTTTTCTTAGGAAAATCTCTGCCACCTGAACAGGTAGATAAGTATTTGTTACCGATTATTGGATTAATTATAGTTGTTTCTTTAGTGCCATCGATTATTCATCTAATACAAGAAAATAGAGCAAACAAAAGTTGAAATATTTTTTGTAGCTCCCTAGTAGATGTATTTTTGTATAAATGTTTCTCAATTGCCACGGCTGTTTTGCTGGGAAGTAAATAGGACTTACGCACGAGTTACAGAATCACGAACCGCAGAGGCGCAGAGAAGCCAGTGCGTTGGGCGGGTTCCCCGACTTGTTCGCGCAGCGTCTCCCCTTGGGAGAAGCAACTGGCACGACACGGAGAGAAGTCGGAGCGGCGGCTTCCGCCGTTGGCGCAGCCCGCCGCAGGCATCTGAACTTCTCCCAAGGGGAGACGCTGCGCGAACGGTGGAAATCAGAGTTTCAGAGATATTTTGCGTAAGTCCTAGTAAAATTAAACTCTGACGTTAGCTAGGGATTAATCGCAGAATTAGCCCTTTTTATCAAAGAAGTGCCAACGTCTGTTTTTAGCCAGACAACATATTACACCCACGGCCGAGTACCTTGATTACTCAACATTGGTTTGGATTTTCTAAAGGCAAGCGCAGTCGTTTGCGAAATTCTGGGTTATAGCAGGCTTGATCCCAATTTTCGGCTGCTTTTAACTTTTGAAAAGTTAGGTGACGAGCGCTTTTCAAGTTGGCAGTCTTGAGGTTGGCACCTTCGAGGTTAGCACCTTCAAGATTGGCATTTTCAAGGTTGGCATTTTCAAGGTTGGCATTTTCAAGGTTGGCATTTTCAAGGTTGATGTTGGAGAGTTTGGCACCTTCAAAGTTGGCATTTTCAAGGTTGGCGTTAGAAAGCTTGGCATTTTCAAGGTTGGCGTTGAAAAGCTTCGCACTTTCAAAGTTGGCATGTTCGAGGTCGGCATCTTTGAAGTCGGCATCTTTGAAGTCGGCATCTTTGAGATTGGCATCTTTGAGATTGGCACCTTCAAAGTTGACATCAAATAAGTCGGCATTTTCGATTTGGGTACTTTGTTTGAGGTCAACTCTCTTGAGGTTGGCACGTTCGAGATCGGCACCTTCAAAGTTGGCACGTTCGAGGTCAGCATCTTCGAGGTTGGCACTCTTGAGGTCAGCACTCTTAAGGTCGGCACTGGTTAGGTCGGCATCTTCAAGATTGGCACTATTGAGGTCGGCACTCTTAAGGTCGGCACTGGTTAGGTCGGCAGTATTGAGGTTGGCACGTTTGAGTTTGGCGCGTTTAAGCTTGGCACTCTTAAGTTCGGCATCTTTGAGGTTGGCACTGGAGAAATTGGCATTTTCAAGGTTGGCACTGGAGAAATTGGCATCTTCAAGTTTGGCACCTTCCAGGTCGGCATCATTCAATGAAATATTATTCGGGGTTTTTCCAGCCTTAACCAGTTTTTCCAGCGCTTCAATTCTTGCTGTACTGTCTTTTTGTCCTTGAAGAGCTTCGACAGTATCCAAAAGTTGTTTTATTTCTATCTTTCTATATACAACATTTCCTACATATATTACTAAAACCACGAGGAGAATAGAAGCAAAACCAATTGACCTAAAGCGATTCTTTTTTACGTCCATAATACTTTGCTAAATAAAATCACAAACTCAACTTGATTGCTCCCGAAAGCTTCCCTCTTCAGACACAACTTCAACTGCACAATAAAATTGGTCAGCATTGGCTGGGATTTCCTGGAGGTAAGCCTAGTTGTTTGCGAAATTCTGGGTCATAGCAAGCTCTCTCCCAATTTTTAGCTGCTTTGAGCTTTTGAAGAGTTAGGTTTTGGGCATCTTGAAGGTTAGCACCTTGAAGATTAGCACCTTGAAGATTAGCACCTTGAAGATTTGTACTCTTGAGGTCGGCATCTTCAAGGTCGGCATCTTTAAGGTTGGCATCTTCAAGGTTGGCACTCTTGATGTTGACACCTTGAAGGTTGACACCTTGAAGGTTGACACTGTTGAGTTTTGCACTCGTGATATTAGCACCTTGAAGGTTAGCACCTTGAAGGTTAGCACCTTGAAGGTTAGCACTAGTGAAGTTGGTGCTGCTGAGGTTAGCGCCTTGAAGGTGGACATCTCTGAGATTGGCACTGGTTAGATTGCTATTGCTGAGGTTAGCATTGCTGAGGTTGGCATTAGTTAGGTTGGCACTGGTTAGGTCGGCACTGGTTAGGTCGGCACTGGTTAGGTCGGCACTGGTTAGGTCGGCACTCTTGAGGTCGGCACTCTTGAAGTCGGCACGTTCCAGCTTGGCACTGGTTAGGTTGGCACTCTTGAGGTCGGCACTCTTGAAGTCGGCATCTTCAAGGTTGACACTGGAGAAATCGACATCATTTAATGGAATATTATTCAGGGTGTTATCAGCCTTAACCAATTTTTCCAGCGCTTCAATTCTTGCTGTACTGTCTTTTTGTTCTTGAGCAACTTCAACACTATTCCAAAGTAGTTTTATTTGGATCTTTCTCACTACAACAATTCCCACAAGTATTACTAAAGCCACAAGGGGAATAAAAGCAAAACCAATCGGACTAAAGCGATTATTTTGTATGTCCATAATTCCATAATACTTGATTAAATAAACTCACAAACTCAACTCGATTGTGCTAGGTTTACACTTTCCTCCTTTTTAAATGCCTTGGCTTCATTTAGTTGTTTCTCTAGAAGCAAATAATCAGTTGATTCATTGGCTTGTATTATAGAAAAGCAAAAAATCCTGAATATGACTTACTCGCTTCGGTAATTTTATTAGTATCAGTTTTGCATTATCACACAGAGTCTTAATTGAGGCAAGAGTTTTGTTTTACTCGTGCTGAGTTTTAGAAATAAAGAAAGCCATCAAAAACTCTCTGTCGTACACAGAAGTTACGACGCTAAAACGAGATATTCAGGTGGAATTAATAAAGCCTCTGAAATACGTGGTGAGTTGATGAGAAAAAATTAAAGATAAGCAAAAGGCAGGTAATCCCACCTTCTGCAAATGAATAAATATATTCACGCTCAGATTTGCACATTGGTTTGACAAATCTATGACAAATTCATGACGCAAAGGTGACGAGATTGATTATGCTGCTTAAAAGTAGCAACTTGTTGACTGGTTGTATATAGGAAAGTGGCAATTTTAGACTAATCCTAAACTTGACTTTTTCCATTTACTCAAACCGCGACGCTTCAGTTGTAACTCATATTTATTTAAATACAGCAATCCTAATGCACTATACATAAGAATACCCAGATCCCCGACTTTTCGAAGAAGTTGGGGATCTAAATCCAGCTTCAGGAAGTGAGATTCCACTCTACATTACTCCCCAATCTTAGATTAATTACCATCGTCATCTATACTAAGTTAGATTCTACAGAGGTTGAATTTTATAACCAAAGTTGTATATACAGGAGTTATCACAAAGTAATTTAATATTCCCATATTACCTAAGTTTTGAAAACTAATTAATATTTAAGCAAATAAAATCTATCTAAATATAGTAATTTGAATGATTAGAGAATTATCTTAAAATATACAATAAAATACCATAAGCCAACAAAACTAATATCTGGTGACAAACTATTACTCGAAATATATTCAAGAATTACGCAAAATTATGAAATAACATAGGCGCATTTGCGGAGCGTCTCATTAGCGCAGCCTCTTTTAGAGAATAGAAGCAGGTTTCCGCAAAGTTCTTGCGTAAGTCTTAATATTGTGAAACCATAGCTTGTGACTTGCTGATACAACTGTAACTAGCCTGTCTCTCCCCTCACTCCAGAAAAAAGTACTGGTACTAGTAACGATCATGACGCCATCTCCAAATTCAGAAAATAATCAGAAACCATCTAATCGTCGTCCCTGGCTGCTGCTTTTAGGACGTACTAGTTTGGCTCTGGGTGGGGTTCTGCTGGTTGGAATTGGAGTTGGTGCTTGGTGGGCTAAAAACTATGTATATAATGATTTAGCACCGTTAGTCCAGCAAAATCTTCAGCAATTGCTTGGACGTCCGGTAAAAGTTGGGAAAGTTGAACGTTTTTCGCTCTCTAGTCTGAGATTTAGCTCTCTATCGATACCAGCAACTCCCAGCGATCAAGATCAGGTGGTAGCAAAAGCTTTGGATGTGCAGTTCTCGCCCTTGGAACTCCTCTTTAACCGAAAACTAGCATTAAATGTCACCTTAGTTCAGCCCAATGTCTACATTCAACAGGATAAAGATGGTGGTTGGGTGAGAGCGCAAATTAAGGCTGCGGAAGGACAAGGCTTTATTCAAACTGAGTTGCAGACACTTCAAATTCAAGATGGTGATGTGGAGTTGATGCCATTTGCCGCACCAACTAAACCGAAAGGCTCAGTAATATTAGATCAAGTTGGTGGTGTTGCCCGATTTTCAGATCGAAATCAAAGGATCGCTTATGACATAAATGCTCAACTCGCTAGGGGAGGGGGTGTTAAAATCGTTGGCGAAACCCAAGTAAAAGCTCAACAAACTAGCCTGAAGCTGCAAGCACAAAATTTACAAGCATCAGAGATAAGTCGATTAATTCAGTTGCCGATCGCTTTACAAGCCGGGTATTTAAATGCTGACTTAGGGGTTGAGATTCCAGCCAAACTGTCAGAAATAGCAGTTACGGGAACAGCTACAGCTAATCAAGTTACTGCTAAAATTCAAAATATTCCTCAGCAGGTTTCTAATTTTAATGGGAGTTTTGTATTTCAGGGTCAAACAGTTGCTTTAAATAATCTGAGTACGAATTTTGGTAAAGTTCCGATTCTAGCTAATGGAACAATTAATAGTAAAACAGGTTTTAATGTCTCGGCTCAGATAAAACCTGTTAACGCCAAAAATATCTTAGAGACATTGAATGTAAATTCGTCAGTCCCAGCTAGTGGCGAAATTCAAGCAAATATCCAGGTACGCGGCTTACTTCAGCAACCAGTTCTTAGCGGTACAGTCAGCAACACAAAACCTATTCAAGTTGACCGCGTTCAATTTAAAAGCGTCAATACTGATTTCCGCTTAAATGCATCTCAAACTGCATCTCAACTTACTCTTTCCAATCTGAAAATAGTCCCCGCAGCCGGTGGTGAAATTACAGGCGGCGGTGAAGCTAATCTGGGAGTTAAAAAGGATGTAATATTTAATGCTCAAGCTGAGGGAATATCAGGGGATATACTAGCACGCAGCTATGGCGTTACTTTACCGATCGCAGTTGGGAATGTTTCAGCAAAAGCCCAAATTTCTGGCTCACTTGGCAAACAGCCCTTGAAACTTGATATTACTAGTGTTCAGGTGACACCGCCAGCCGGGGGGCAAATAACAGCCAATGGTCAAATTCAACTGGCTCCCCAAGGTCAAGTAGGCGTAAATATTCAAGCTCAAGGTATCCCCGGAAATGCGATCGCTCAAGGTTATGGCATTTCAACTCCGATTAATGTGGGTGGGATATCTGCGAACGCTAAAATCTCTGGTTCTTTAGGTAGTCCCTTAAACGTGAATGTGGCTCGTGTTCAGGCAAATCCAGAAGTGGGAGGGCAAGTCACAGCCAACGGTCAACTTCAGCTTGCACCCAAAGGTAGGGTATCATTTAATGTGCAAGCAGAAAATTTACCAGGGGATGCGATCGCCCGAGCTTACAAAACTTCACCCTCGATTACCATTGGGAAGGTATCGGCAAATGCGAATATTTCCGGCACTCTGAGTAATCTGCAAACAGTAGCGCGGGTACAAGTGCCTACCGCCACCTATCCCACTAGCGGACGAGTTGTTGTTACCAAACAAGGACAGAATATCGTTTTCCCCGATGCCGTTTTGAACGTAGCAGGTGGGACAATCAGGGCTAGTGGTCAACTTGCACAAGAACGCTGGCAAGGAGTTGTCAACACTTCGGAAATTCAACTCAACCGTTTCTCACCCCAACTGCGAGGACGACTCAATAGCAACATTCAGTTATCAGGCACAACAAAATCTTTCCAGCTTGCAGATATTCGCGCCGCCGGAGAAATCCGCCTTCCCCAAGGGATAGCACTGCTACAAAAACCCCTGACAGCCCAATTTAAGTGGAATGGACAGCAGATTATAGTTGAAAACGCAAGTACCCCAGGAGTGAGTGCTAATGGGGCGATCGCGATTCAGTCTCCCCCAACTGGCGCACCCCAAATTGCCGGATTTAATTTAAATGTACTGGCGCAGAATTTCAACTTAAAAAATACTGGCTTCAAAGTTCCTGGTGACGTCGCAGTAGCAGGGCTAGTTGATTTTAATGGAAAAGTTACAGGTACTCCAGATGTTCCCCAAGCTAATGGTAATATCCGGTTGCGGAATTTCCAGGTGAGTAACTTGGCATTTGACCGACTTTTAACCGGAAACGTGAAATTTCAAGGGGGACAAGGTGCAAGTCTGCAACTAGCCGGGAAGCAAGATCGGATTGCGCTGAACCTGGGTGCAGATTATCGTCCCACTTCATTTTTAGTTAAACGTGATGGGGCAGTTACCACAGGAAAAACTGAGGGAGATAACTTGCTCATCAACGCCCAACAGTTTCCCATCGCTCTGATTGGGGGCTTTTTACCGAACAATCAATTGAAACCACTGGCGGGGCAATTATCGGGGAATTTAGTTGTCAATCTAAATAATTATGCAGTTGCGGGAGACGTTGCGATCGCCGCGCCTCGTGTTGCGAGAGTTGCAGCCGATGAATTTCGCGGTACGATCAATTATGCCGATGGTACTGCTAGCTTGGCTAATGGTCAATTGCGGATTGGAGATACCAACATCGCCCTGAGTGGAAATGTGCAAACAGGGAACGATCCGCAATTTAAATTTCAAGCTAATTTTGATCAAGCCAAAATCCAAAGACTTTTACAAGCGTTCAATGTCTTCGACTTTCAAGACTTTAATACCGGGTTACAGCCTCCGAAGTTGGCTAAAGCAGAAGTACTTAACACTGAATCTATTAGTTTGCCCGATGCAGATTTAAAAACACAGTTAGCATATTTCTCAAAAGTTACCGCATTGGCAGCAAAACAACAGCAAGTAGAGACAAAAAAAACTCTATCTTTGCCCACCCTTGCAGAATTAACGGGTGCTTTAAGTGGAGCAATTACAGCCAATGGCTCGTTAAAATCTGGGTTGAATGTCGGCTTTAATTTTCAAGGTGCTAACTGGCAATGGGGTGAATACTCCATCAATCAAGTTGTTGCTCAAGGCACTTTTGCCGATGGTATTGTCACACTTTTGCCCTTGAGTGTGGGGATAAATCAAGGATTAGTGGCGTTTTCAGGACAGTTAGGAACTGAGCAACTATCTGGAAAGTTAAATGTAGCAAGTTTACCTTTATCACTTTTAGAGCCTTTTATCCAAAAATACCCCATCGATATTACTGGGAAAGTGAATGCTGATGCCACATTAGCAGGTAGTTTAAAAGATCCTAGTGTGAAAGGGCAAGTGGCGATCGCGGATGCGACTCTCAACAAGAAACCTGTGCAAACAGGAAAAGTGAACTTTGATTACAACAAAGCTCGCTTGAATTTTGATAGTACCTTATTAGTCACAGGAACGCAGCCAGTTGCGATTACAGGTAGTGTACCGGCTCCTTTGCCTTTTGTGGCAGTGCAACCAGATAGCAATCAAATCAACATCAATGCCAATGTGCAGAATGAAGGATTGGCACTGTTAAACGTGTTTACCAACAATCAAGTCGCCTGGGTAGACGGTCAAGGAAAAGTAGATTTAAATGTTCAAGGTACTTTAAACGAACCGATTATCAACGGAAATGCCACACTTAATAATGCAACTTTTAGCGCTCAAGCTTTATCTGATCCTCTAACGAATGTCACAGGAACAGTACAATTTAATGGTAAAACGCTGAATGTCGCAGGTATCCAAGGCACGTACAATAAAGGGCAAGTCACAGCATCAGGCATCCTGCCAATTTTTACTCCTGGGCAAGCCGCAGCGAATCCCCTAACAGTATCAATTGCAGATAAACTCAATTTTAAGGTTGCAGGACTTTATGAAGGCGGTGTTGGCGGCGATATCGTAATTCGCGGAACAGCGTTAAAACCTGTAATAGGTGGAGAGATTAAACTCAGTGATGGTCAGGTGATTATTGGAAACTCGGCTACTACTAAGAAAAAATCAGCAGCGACAGCAGAAGCTAACCCTAAGGTCATAAATAGAGAACCGATTAACCCTAATGTCACACCTACACCAGAGAATAGCGCTAACCCAGTGATTACAGCAGAGAGTAGCACTAGCCCCGTAACTGCACCTAATTTACCTCTAGAGTTTGCAAATTTAAAGTTGATTTTAGACAAGAAGATTCGTGTTACCACTCAGTCTCTATTGAGCTTTGTACCCGGAGGAGCCGCATTCAGTCAGCCCCTATTGAGCTTTGAAGCCAAAGGCGACTTGACGATTAATGGTACATTAGCCAAGCCGCTTCCTGAAGGAGTCATTCGTTTGACAGGAGGACGAGTGAGCTTATTTTCTACTGAGTTTACCTTGGCGCGGGGCTATGAACAAAGTGCGCGGTTTATTCCAAGTCAAGGACTTGACCCGACTCTCGATGTCCGACTGACTGCAATTGTACCGGAAGCATCGGCAAGGAACACTCAAATTTTGGAATCGCCATTGTCTGCTGAAGTCAGCGATGTTTCTGCAAACAACTTTGGGACTTTACGTACCGTTACCGTTCAAGCCAGGGTGAACGGGCCAGCTAGTAAATTGGGTGACAGTCTGGAACTGACGAGTGAACCTAGCCGTAGCCGGGGAGAAATAGTTGGTTTACTGGGTGGCTCGATTCTGGGTTCTTTCGGTCAAACAGATGCAGGCCAAGGGCTGACTAATTTCGCTAGTTCTACCATTTTAGGTGGTTTGCAAGGAAGTATCACTGCGATCGGACAGGCTGTAGGTTTCAGTGAGTTTCGGATATATCCGACTCCATCTACTAATACTAATAAAGCAGCGATCGCTTCAGTTCTTAATTTATCAGCAGAAGGTGTGTTTGACATCAATAGAAATGCATCTGTTTCTTTATCACATACTCTTTCTAACAATGATGACTCTTTCGTTTACAATGTGCTATATCGACTTAATGACGAAATTTTGATGCGAGGCTCAACTGATTTGGGGGATGAAAATCAGTTCCAAGTTGAGTATGAAACCCGATTTTAGATTACGTACAAATTCATCATGATGTGTATTAACGATCTTGAGGTTGTTTTAGGCTTTTATTAATTATCCTTTGATCGTAAATAGACCATATTGTGGGGGTTTAGCAATGCTAAACCCCTACGAAAGATGTGGCTTTTCACTTATATATATTTACTATTTATTGTCAATGCGTAAGTCCTAGATTTGATCCTCCCTAACCGTTCTCAAAAAGCCGAAAATTAGAATCAGGTTATGCGATCGCTCCATTAATTGCTTCTTCTTGACCAACTAAAGATAAGTAAGGTGATTTTAAATACTTACAAGCTGCGGCGATCGCATCCTTGGCACTCACAGCCGCAATCAATTCTTGGAACTTGGTGTCAAAATCAATTCCTAAGCCCAAAATTTCATACCAGCCGTATATTTGAGCGATTTGCCCATTCGTTTGTTTACCCAAAGCGTACTGCCCCAGAATCTTATTTTTAGCAGCTTGCAAGGCGCTTTCGGATACTTCTGTGGTACATAATAAATCTACCTCTGTACGCAGTCCCTCTAGAGCAATGCTAGTATTCTCCGGTGCTGTACCCATGTAAACCACAAATGACGCTGGAAATAGCCTTGTGGAGTAAAAGGCGGATACTTCGTAAGCTAAACCTCGTTTTTCTCGCAATTCCACAAACAAGCGACTAGAAAGCCCATTTCCCAAGTAGGTACATAGCAACTTTAGTGGGGCGTAGTCAACAGAACTTACCGATGTTCCCAAATAACCGAGCATGACAATTGATTGTTGTGTCTGTACTGGCTTCAACCTTACCTGCGGTTCCACCTTAATTTCAGGTAAATTTAGTATTGGCAGTGCTTGGGCTGTAGTTTGCCAATCACCAAAAACTTCTTCCACCAACGCGACTGCATCTGTAGGTGTGACTCTACCAGCAATACTAATTACTAGATTATCTGGACGAAAATAAGTTTGGTGATATTCCACTAAATCCGCACGAGTTAAGCGGCTCATGGTAGTTTCATCTCCCAGCACTGACATAGAATAGGGATGATTTTGGTACATTACCTGCCGCATTTGTTCAAAGGCGACATTAAAGGGTTGCTCTTTTTGGGAACGAATATCTTGGAGTGCTAAACGTCTTTCTAATTCCACTTGAGTTTCGGGAAAAGTAGGCGATCGCAAAATCCGCCCTGCCAATGCTAAAATTTCCCCAAAATCGGATGTTACCGTTTTGAGAGATAGCAAAAAATAATCAGTACTGGCATCTGTACTCAAACTCGCCCCTACAGACTCAACAATTTCGGCAATTTCCAAACTAGAAAGACCATCGCATCCCTTTGTCATCACTGCTGATAGTAAATGTGCCAACCCTGCTTGCTCCCGGTTTTCCTGACAACTACCGGCACGCACAAAGATTCGCGCCGCAATAATATCCGCAGCCGGATTTTCTGCCACCAGCACGACAATGCCATTGTTTAATACAGTGCGATGGATAGGCGATTTTTGCAGCAAGGTTGTCATTTATCCTTTGTCCTTTGTCATTTGTCATTTGTCATTTGTCAAAAACTAATGCCCCATGCCCCATGCCCAATGCCCAATGCCCAATGCCCAATAACTAATACGGTTTAAGTACAGTAACCGCATAATTTTGCGGTGAAAGATACTGTTTAGCTAACTTTTGCAGTTCTTGGGCATCAAAAGACTGAATCTGTTGGGGATACGTCACAGCTAATTCAGCTTGGGCGATGGTATTGTAATATCCATAAAGCCCCGTTAGCTGATTTGGCGTTTCCGTAGAAAACGCATACTCATTACACAGCAACCTGGATGTGCGGACTAGTTCCTGTTCACTAATTTCTCTAGTCTGCAAATCATCCAAATGAGCGCAAATTAAGGACTCAACTTTCTCCAGATTTTCTGGTTCCAACCAAGCAGTTATTGTAAATAAACTTGATTCCCGTTGTAGAGAAAAACTACTGCAAATTCCTTGTACCAATTGCAAATCTTCTCGCAAATCGCGCACTAAACGCGAAGTCCGCCCTTCTGCCAATAACACCGACAACATATCTAAACCATAGCTAGTGCGGATTGACTCTACTCCTGGTACAAGCCACGCCATTAATAATCGTGCTTGTTCGATGCGTGGTAAACGCAGTTCTTGACGGCAAATTCCTGTTATTACTGGCTTGGCTACTTTCTCAAACTGCGGACAATTCGAGCGTTCGGCAAAATCAGCAAATGAATGATTTAGCATTTCCCAAGCTGGTTGCTGGGCTATACCTCCAGCAATTACCACCGTCATGTTTTCCGGCTGATAGTGAGTGCGGTGAAAACAACGCATAGCTTCTGGTGATTGCTGCATCAGTTCTTGCTCAGTACCTAGCACCGAACGTCCATAAGGGTGACGCTGGTAGATGCTTTGAATCAGAGCTTGGAATCCTATCCAGTCGGAATCGTCTTGACAAGAGCGAATTTCCTCTAGCACCACGTCCCGTTCGCGGCTAAATTCATCTTCTGGAATTGCCGCATTCAGCAGTAGTTCTCCCAAGTAGGGCAGAGTATCTTTTAAATAAGGGGCAGCTGTGGTCAGTGAATAATGAGCATAATCATAGCTTGTCGCCGCATTGCTCACGCCACCTCGGTTTTCAACTTTGTAATCGAACATTCCAGGGGGTAGCGTCGCTGTACCTTTAAAAATCATGTGTTCTAAAAAGTGCGCCATGCCAAACCACGGTTCTGGCTCTAGGCTTGCTCCAGCACGCACCCAAACATCCGCCACAACTACAGGGGTAGTGGGAATTTCTTGATGAATAAACGTTAAACCACTCTCTAGTCGGAAGACCGAGGCTGGAAACACGGTATTAGTTAGTTGTTTTAACAATTTTTTGTAGTTTTAACCACAATTTTAGATAATTTTGTTATCTTAACTCTGAACGATACCTAATTTAGAATCAAGTTATACAGATTTTGTTTTTATCAGCAGGTATTACTAACTTCAGTAGATTTAACTCTTTTGTAAGTTGACACTAAAAATGCAAGCCAAGAGCTTACAAATTGGCTCAAGCAATGTAGAACGCTTGGGGGGCTTACTAAAAAGTCGTATTTTCTCCCAATTCCAGTAGCACTTGTTGCAGTGCTATAAGTTTTTCTGATTTCAATAATTAAAGCTCCCAAATCCTAACTGATTTTGGGAGCTAATAATTTTGAGCTAATAATTTTAAGTTCACCGCGACGCCGTTTTACCTAAGTTTATGACCTGGTTTAACCAGGTGGGAACTAAATTCCTCGTTTAAAGTTTCCGGGTACATGCCCGGTTTACTGCCACGAGAACTGTTTGGCTCCCCTGTCTTTAAAGGCATAGATCAAAAAACTTGATGGCAGTCACCAACGTCGTAGTGCAACTTCCTCATTATAGCTTTCAACAAGATGTTGTGTGTTCAATATTGAAAGTTTCTCAGGAAGCATCTCACTTTTACCTTCTACCCCGTTTGTTTGGAAGTCACTTACAAACGGGATGTTGACACCCGCTAATTAAATATGTATATTCAAAGTATATACATCAGACAAAAATTAGTAAGAGCGTTAGTTCTGCCTTCTTAGAGTTAAGCGTGTGTATCTCTAACAAAACATTTGGAGATAGCTATGACAGCAGTTGTTGCTAAGTGGGGAAACAGTTTAGCTATTCGGATTCCAAGAGCAGTCGCTGAACAAGTTCATGTAACAGAAGGAACGGATATAATTTTTACTGTCTCAGGCGACAGTATTATAATTACACCGCGAAAAAGAAAAAAATATACGCTTGATGAGTTACTTGAAGGTATGACTCCTGATAATTTTCATTCGGAGTTTGAAACTGGAAACGCTGTGGGGAATGAAGATTGTTAGTTAATTCATACTTTCCTGATCGGGGAGATATTGTCAAATTAGAA
This sequence comes from Nostoc sp. NMS7, assembly GCF_017115085.1. GTDB lineage: Bacteria > Cyanobacteriota > Cyanobacteriia > Cyanobacteriales > Nostocaceae > Nostoc. The sequence goes on from NZ_JABXKJ010000099.1 coordinate 30,219, forward strand.
TTCGGAGCCATACAACAATTTACGGGGGATTCGATTCAGCGTGCATTTATCCTCAGAGGGTCAGGAATATCATTTGATGACATTGCTAGAACATTAAATAATGAACTAGAACAACTTGGGCGTGAGCAGATTGGCTACCGCCCTGTTCTTGTAATGTCTCCAATTAAATACAATCGAATGGCTTCCTTAGTTTTAGCCTGTCCAATTACTAACAAAACAAAGGGACTCCGTTTTGAAGTTCCTCTTGTTCAAGGAATGAAAACACAGGGGGTTGTGTTAGCTGACCAGATTAAAACATTGGATTGGAAAGCTAGAAAAGTAACATTTGTTGAAAAAGTTACACAAGATTTAATTGAAGAAGTGCAAGCAAGACTTGAAACATTAATTTTATAACTGTAAAAAGTGCTATAGTATGCAGCTTGACTATCTTCCCATAATTACATCATGTCCGCCAAATTAACTATAAAGAACCGGCCGGGTGGGTTGCGGGTATTATGCTTAATTGCCCGGACATCATATTACAGCGATATTTGCAAAAGTCAGATGCTCGCATTTGTGAGCAATTTACCTGGGATACCAGATAGATTCTATGCTGTGGGCAATGGGGTACGCCGATTCTCTATTTTGATTATCTAGCAAAACGGTGACATGTCCCAACTTTCGCCCAGGACGTGATTCTGTCTTCCCATACCAGTGAACGTGCGCCTGGGGAATCTCTGCTATTTGTTGACGCTGACTTTGGTAGTCGCTGTGAGAATTTTCATACCCCAGGAGGTTGACCATCACAGCGCCAGCACACTGCAAAGCCGCATTTCCCAAAGGTAAACCACAAACGGCTCTTAGGTGTTGCTCAAACTGAGAAGTTTCGCAGGCGTCAAGGGAAAAATGCCCAGAATTGTGAGTACGGGGGGCAATTTCATTTACCAGGATGCCATCAGTAGTGAGAAATAGCTCAATTCCCAAAATTCCGACTACTTCTAGGCTATTTAATAGAGTATGTGCGATCGCGTGTATTTCTGCTACTTGATTGGGCGTAATCTCGGCTGGCGCAATCACCCGCCGACACACTTGTTGTTCTTGTTGGGTTTCTACTACTGGATAAGTTACAATTTCTCCCTCTACAGAACGCGCTGCAATTATTGCTAGTTCTCTTTCAAAAGGGACAAATTCTTCTAACAAGAAAAGTGATTGATTTAAAGTTTTTGTTGTGGTTTCATAACTTAGCTTTTGCTCTAAAGTAGCAAAATCCGTAATTATGAAAGTCCCCTGACCATCATAACCGTGGCGTCGGGATTTCAGGACTGCTGGCAAACCGAGATATTCTATTTTTGATTTGAGATTTTCCGTCTGGTCAAGGGCGAAAAATTCAGGAACTGGTAAGCCCAAGTCGCTTAGATAGCAGCGTTGGTGATATTTATCTAAAAGAGGAGCTAAGGCTTCTAATCGTGGGCGAAAACAAACACCTTGCTGTGCTAAAACAGATAAAGCTTGTATGTTAACAAATTCGTTTTCAAAGGTGATAATATCACATTTTTGAGCTAATATTTCTGTAGCCCTGGCGTCATCTACCGGAGCGAAAACGATTTCTTGGGCAATTGACACAGCCGGGTCGTTTTCACTAGGAGTTTGTATTACCAATTCTACTCCTAGCTGCTGTGCTGCATCCGCCATCATCCAGGCAAGTTGTCCGCCACCAATTACACCAACACGCTTCATTGACATCCTAGAGAATCACGAGTTTGCACGCCTGTTTTGGAATTCACACCACTGGCTTTTAGACACAGTTCTTTGATTTGCACCCGATCCAAAATTGCATCTGTAAAATCTGCACCGTCTATATTCACATCATTAAATATGGCGCGGAGCAAAAGAGCTTCTTTGAAAACTGCATCGCTCAAATCTGCCTTAGTCAAGTTTACCTGATCAACCATTGCATTCGTTAAATCTGCTCCGTGAAGATTTGCTTTTGTCATCACCGAAGCGCTCATGACTGCTCCCCGCAAGTCAGCGTTTGCAAAGTTAGCCAGTTCCATGTTGGCGTTAGAAAACTCCGCAGCTTGCAAACTTTCACCTGAAAAATCGCGTCTTGACAACTCTGCATTGCTAAATGACAGTGGATGAGTCCAATCTACTGCCAGTGCGGGAGCAGCCACGCACCAGATAATAATTCCTAGAAGGAATGCCAACCCTTGTCGCCAAAACATATCGAGAGCCAATTTGGTGTCTAATCACTGCATTTAAGCTTACCGCATTTGAATATTAGCAAGACTAGATCATCCTAATTGAGACTTGCAGACGTTTAGTTAGAGAGCGGCAATATAGGAGCGATCGCACTCAATATATAGCGTTTTTTAAGCAACTGAGGTACACTTAAATTTTTTTTACCAAGGGTTAGTAACTTTGAAAATGTACCTCACTAGGTCGGGAACGACTATATTTCAGACATCACGCCCTTTGAAAAAATTATATATAGCAAGTCCAATGGCTAAAAGCAACACTGCATGAATTAAATTTCCAGCAATATGAAGTGCCAGTCCTAATGCCCAAAAAGCAATCAGTACAACAACAATACCCCAAAGTATATTGAACATATATTTGCTCTGAGTCCAGTAAGTTTTAATTTGCTCATATATTTTACTCCTAGCTTCACTTTAATTCTATTTATCCTCAGAGAGGTATATAAATAGGACTTACGCAAAGCTACACGCAGTCTGGGGCAATACTTTTCGGGTAAGCGTAAATTACTCCCTCATAGTCTGGGTATTGGTTTTGGGGTAAAGGCTAAATTCCAAAAGCTTTAGCAGAACCTATCGCTCTTGATAAAGGTAAAACTTGAAATTCCTAACTCTCAAGAAATGCTTTAGCCGGATGACACAATCTCTACATGGATTATGCCCACGCTTGTTGATTTGTTCACAATTCTTCATTTTTAAATTTGAATTTTCGGATATAACGAGTTTTATTGAGCAGTAATACTTACTGACTTATTTACAATTCTTGACTTTCAATTTGTTAAGTAAAGTTTATTGAATTTCAAAGTCAACAGCCCCGATCACCTGTTAATCTTTTAATTAATGAAAGCAAGGTTTGAGCGTAATTATATGCGTCTCAAGTGCTTAACAAAGCTTAAAAGTTGGATAATTAGCGTTAATTTTATAGCGATTAGTTAGTTCTTGAGGAATCTCTAAGAGTTTATATTCACCCAGTACACACCTTACACAAACTAAACTCCGAAACCCGATGATGAATCATTACTCACTTCAATGGATTGAGGCATGGTGCCAAGAAAATGGTTGGACAGATTTATTTGTCGAGCGACGTAATAACTTCTGGGCTTTCCCTCCGGGTGGGGTAATGCCGGAACCAATTCCAGTTCATGTTCTGAGATTAATTAAAGCCGAAAAGGGATTGACTTTTGAAGAACGATTGTGGTCGATGTCCGCAGTAATTTGCACAATCCTAGCTGTTGTTTTTACCTTTGGCTTCCAGTCTCCGATGCCATTAGTTTTGGCTTTCGCTTTTAACGCCGTTACGGTGGCTCAATTTGAACTTGAAGATGCCTAAATTCTTATTTTGGGCTTTGCTATTAAAAACTGCTCTTGTCTACTTTTAGCAAGAGCAGTTTTTAATTTTAGAAAAAGAGACGAAATCACCACAGTTTCAGCTAAAGATTATTAGTAACTAATTATCGATTGACCAATGCAGCTTCTAAAATTTTGATCGGGTAATGGTTCAAACGATCGTACTTGATGTAAGCTTCGTTGTTCAGTAGCGATCGCCTCACAGCGTTGCCTAAATTCAGGCGATAGACTTTGAATTAATCACATATCTTTAGGGATCTTGCTTCAATTTGCCATCATTTTGAGACAGATCGCCATACGCTGCTTTAACTAAAGATGCTAAAGCATTGGCGATCGCTGGATCAAGGTTTTTGTCATCATTGTCTCCAGAGCATTGATACGCACGTTGAAAACAGGAAATCAAAGACTAGACAGGCTAATTGATTCTCTATCCACAGTCGCTAAAAGCCCCGCAATCTCACCGTGGAATCTCCTAACTCCGTAGATGACGCCGCCAAGATCATGAATGATTTTTCAACGGGACAGGTTGTGGCGGCAGGATTGTGAGGTTATGAAAAACTTTTTATAAGGACAGACTTATATATCTTAAGATTAGTAAACGGGAATCGTTATTTTTCGTCTTAAATTTGTAGCTTACTAAAAACGTGAGGTTATACTGCACTTGAGTAATCTATGACACGCCGTCAGTATAGTAATCCACCAATAGAAGAGGCAATCTGTGAGTTTCGCTTTGCTCCTGGACAAGCATGGAATTTTACAATACCAGGCTTGTTCTATGAAAAAGTAAGAGATTTATACACAGGTGAGCCACAGCAGCAAAGCTTAATAACAACGGAATTTAAATTTGGGCGGGTGCCGCCTGCAAAGCCTGAGATTACGGTAACACAAGAGCTGCCCAAGTTTTTGTTCCCTTCTGCCGATGCTGCCAAATTAGTAGGTGTGGGGCCTGATGCACTGAGCATCCATAGCCTTCGCCCTTATGAAGGGTGGGATGAATTTAGTTACAGAATTGATCAGGCATACCAATTTTATTTAGAAGTTGCTAAACCTGTTGGCATAACCCGTATTTCTCTTCGCTACATAAATCGAATAGTTATTTCACCTGATGAGGCAGTTGACCTTAGTGAGTATTTCAATATATATCCTCAATTCCCGGATAGCCTTCCAAGCAACATATCAGGATTGGTGACGCGAACTGAATCAATTTATGAAGATATTCCAATTAGGCTAGTGATAACCTTATCAGATGCCGAACCACCATCTGAACAAGTTGTATTTATACTTGATTTGGACATTTCTCAAACCTGGATAGAAAAGCCTTTATCCCTTAAAGAAGTGCTTTCTAATTTACATGAATTAAAGAGTAGAGAAGGACAAGCCTTTGAGAGTTTGATTACTGATCGCACAAGGGAGTTATTCGATGTCAAGTAAAGCCGCCTATTACACAAAGGACGAACGTCGCAATTCAGAGACAACAGCGCTATCTCAGATACGCGGCAAATTAACCCAACTTCCGCTTTCTCAATCAGCAGAAGGCTTGCAAAGTGCATCGGTTGTGCAAAACGCCAATCTTGTTATTCTTGCGACAGACAGAACATCAACCGTGGGGAGTTGGAAATATCGGTCTAAGATAGCTGCTTCTTCAGTTCAAAGGGCCAAAGCTATCTCTGAGCAATCTGATAATTATGCAGTGCTGGAACTTTCAAGCTGGAGCTATTCACCAGCTCACAAAACTCACAGAAGAATTGCTGAACTAGGATCTGACAATGAAACCTATAAATACACCATAGAATGGTTGAAGCAACTACGCAAGCTTGTTGCTGCTGACCAAATGTGGTGGGGTGAGCCACTGGTAAATCTGAGCTTTGACTCAGAAATAGTTTTTGAGTGGTGGCACGAAACTAAAAAGTTAACTGTTTATATTTTGGGAAATACCGCAGAATACATCAAAGTTTGGGGGACTGACATTGACAATGAAATGGAAGACGGCGCGTGTGCATCACCTGCTCAACTTACGGCTCTCTGGAAATGGCTAGTTTCATAGAGGTTTGCAGTGAGCGATGTGGTTACAGATGATGAGCTATTGTATCGGTGCATTTTTTGTGGATTAGACAAATATTACCGCATTGGAGAGTTTGGATTAGAACTTAGCTCACAAGCTTTTACAGATAGAAATCAAGCTCCTTCTGTTGACAGAGCAAAGCTTCGTGGTTATGACCCACAATGCACGCAGAAAAACCCAGATGATGGTGTAGTGAGCTTAATTGCTGGCGAAGTTCGGATGATAAATGTTTCTCAAAACGATCCAAAAGGCAACCCAGTTTTTGATTATAAAATTGATGTCTGTCCAAGACCAACAGACGACAATCCATCTCACGCACAAATTGAGCCATCTCCTAGTTACACGAACAAAGGAACTTTTAAAAAAGTTGCAGAAAAGCTGGCACGGCTTGCAAGCGAGAGAATCAAGAAAGAGGATTGGGAGATTAAGCCACAGGATTTACCAACCTAGTCCTTCGCAATATCCTTATCATCTGTCCACATTCACTTAAAACACCACTCGACACAGTGGTGTTTTTGTTTGAGCTTGTGATCGCCAAGGTTGAACAGCAAGACCAATGTTCGCAAAAATTATGTAATTTAACTATCTCCTAAATTAGAGTAATTCAAGACTGGTTCAATGCCAGATTTTACCTTTTCGATTCTTGAGAAACATAGGTAATCAAGATTTAGATTTATTTATTTACTCTCGAACGCAAATAGTCAATTGTCCAAGTGATTTTATCACTCTTGGGGATGCGTACCCTTTGAACTTTCACTAGCCTTTTAAAGGCTGTTGTTTACAAAAAGTAATTTTACCCTTTATTAATGACTCCTGTGCTATGGAAGAAGAAAAGTTAGATATTCTCTATCGTACTTTCTTTTTGAGAACTGACACAGGTTTAGCTTTTACCGGTGGCTACTACGTAGGCTGTGTAGCCGGGAGCGAGTGTGGAAAAGTATCTGGTGTAAGTGGAGTGCGTGGTCTACTCTTTGCTTGAGTGCTGAGTTAGAAGTTGGGAATTAATAGTTAGCGATTAGGTATTATGTATTGGGAAGAATATCAGTCCCCAATGCTCAATACCCAATTCAATAAGCTTGTAATGAACATTTGCTGGATGCTAATGTCTACAAGGTGACATAGGATTTGGAGTGATTTTTTTAACCATGAAGCACAGACACAAAGTAGCTTATAGCTTGACATCGCTGATCAGTGTCAATTTAATATCTAGCTTAGTTGCATTTGATTGGGCGAACGCCACACCACCAAGAACCCCAGACAAAAGTGTTAATTGCGAGATTTTAGTTGTCGGTGGTGGACTTTCTGGCGTCGCTACAGCTTACGAGGGGTTGCTAGCAGGACGAACGGTTTGCCTCACGGAAATTACTGACTGGCTGGGAGGACAAATTTCTGCTCAAGGGACATCTGCGTTAGACGAACGCCCAACTCAGCGAGCTCTCAAATTCTATTCTCGCGGCTACTTAGAATTGCGAAACCGGATTGGGCGCAAATACGGTAAACTTAACCCCGGTAACTGTTGGGTAAGTGAATCTTGCTTTCTTCCCCGCGATGCTCACACCATTTTGACTCAGATGCTCAAAGATGCTGAGAAAAAGGGCAAAGGAAAGTTGCAATGGTTTCCCAATACGGTAATTAAAGATTTGGAAATCGCTGCTGATGGCAAAATAATTAATAGTGCGATCGCAATCCAACATCAACCAGCAAAAGGCGCACCACCTCTTAATACTTTTACTTTATCTCAAAGTATTGAAGATGCCTATAGCTACGAAAACTCATCTCGGTTTACTAAAACTATTCTCCGTTTTATCCCCAAAGAAGCGAAAGGGGATGCTCCTAAATGGTACGTCGTAGACACCAGCGAAACCGGGGAAATTATCGCCCTTGCTGATGTTCCCTACCGATTAGGCATTGATGCCCGTTCCTACCTAGAACCTTCTGCTTCCAGCGCTAACAACGACCCTTATTGCCCTCAAGGTTTTACCTACACCTTTGCAATGGAGGCAACTAAGGAACCACAACCGCAGACGATGCCCCCATTTTATTTAGAATACGCACCATATTTCAGCTATGAATTAACGCGACTGGCTAACTTTGATTTAGTTTTCGCCTATCGTCGGATTTGGAGTCCAAACAAAGGCAAACCTGCAAAATTCGGAGGTGTAAATTTTACTGCTGCGACACCAGGGGACATCTCGATGCAAAACTGGACTTGGGGTAACGACTACCGCCCCGGAACAGCTAACGATAACCTAATTTACAGTCGCCAACAGTTAGAAGCTACTGGGCAGTTAAAACCAGGGGGCTGGATGGGAGGACTGCGGACAGAAACCCTCCGCAAAGCTGAGGAAAATGCCCTATCTTTCTATTACTGGTTGGTAGCTGGGATTACAGATTCCCGACTGGGGGAGGGTATAAAGCAGCAGCAAGCTAATAATCGCTTGTTGTCAGGGCTAAATTCGCCGATGGGGACAGTGCATGGCTTATCGAAATATCCTTATATGCGCGAAGGACGGCGGATCATTGGCCGCCCCAGTTGGGGACAACCCGGAGGCTTTAGTATTGGGGAAATTGATATTTCTCGCCGAAATTATAATGATGAGTATTACTCCAAGACTCTGCCAGCAGATATGTATCGTAGGCTACGAGCAGCCCTTGCCGGTTTGGAAGCAGTATCAGTAATTGACGGTAAAATTTCACCAGACAAAGCAATGCGACGGACTCGTTCTACCATCTTCCCCGACGCTGTGGGTATTGGTCACTACGCGATAGATTTCCATCCTTGCATGGTGAATAGTCCCCCTGAAGCCCCTGGTAACACAGAACATCCAGGCGAAAGGCTTGGTGCTGGTCAAGCTTATCCCTTCCAAATTGCTCTGAGGGCGATGATTCCGCAGAAAATTGACAATTTGCTGGTAGGAGGTAAAAGCATTGCTACTAGTCATATTGCTGCTGCTGCCTATCGGGTACATTCCTTTGAATGGTCGGCTGGCGCAGCTGCGGGAACAGTCGCTAGTTTTGCTATCAAAAATGCGATCGCACCTTACCAACTAATCGATGACTTACCCAAACAAGAGCTACAACTGGAAGCGCTCAAACGGCTTTTGCAACAAAATGGTAATCCTACCGCTTTCCCAGATACATCTATTTTTAACGAAAACTGGGATAATTGGAAATAGGGCATTGGGCATGGGGCATTGGGCATTGGGAAAACACTTTCTTCATCCCCTTGTCCCCCTTGTCTCCCTCATCTCCCTTGTCCCCCTTGTCCCCCTCATCTCCCCACTCCCATTCGGCTACGCTCACGGCAAGCCCACTCCCCACTCCCCAGACAATAGACTAAACTAGTTATTTAATATTTGTAAAATTACCTTGCCCAATTGTTCTATGGTTACGACACTTTCAGCCGATATTTACGGGATGGCCACAGCACCAACTATAGCTCCTGAACGGTCTAATCAAGTTACCAGCAAGCCGTATCCAAATTACAAAGTGATTGTATTAAATGATGATTTTAATACATTCCCACATGTGGCTGAATGTTTGATGAAATATATTCCGGGGATGACTGGCGATCGCGCCTGGGATTTGACTAATCAGGTACACTATGAAGGTCAAGCGATCGTCTGGGTTGGTCCCCAAGAACCTGCGGAACTCTATCACCAGCAGCTGCGCCGAGCAGGTTTGACAATGGCACCTCTAGAAGCAGCTTAATCATCATGGGCAAACCCACCGTAGATCCCCTCCGAGCGGCTTCGCAAAAAGCTGCTAGACTGGTTTGGAATCACTCAACACACCTTTCTGGTCTCATCCCAATTTTAGAACGTCTTTGTCGGCACGATGGCATCCAAACCGTGACGCCGGGAGTGATTGGGCGAGCAAGAGGTCATTGTCCAAAAATGCAACTGCGTGTCTCAGTACCGATTCGCGGCGGCTATAAAGTAATTGCACGGCAGGGAAAGACGGTACAAGAGGTATTTATTTTAACCCCTTTGCCACAGTTGGAACTAGAAATGGCATTAGCGATCGCAATGAAATCTTAATCATGGCTGATGACTATTCCTCAACACGATGTACTGCAAATTTGTGTAGTGGCAGACTAACAATACAAGAAAAAGTTAAGAAATATGACAGAGCTGTAGTTATTCTCAAACTCATGACTACAGATTCCCAGTCGGGTAAAACTATTTTCTCTATGCCAAAGGCTACACAATAAACTAGCCAGTAAGTAAAGCTCATTCTAAACAGAATCCGCTCTGTTTCTTCCACATCATTTTTTTGCTGCTTACTGTCCCACAATAACACCAGTCCAATAATGCAAGCTACAAAGGAAACAGCAACTACAAATTCGTGACAAAATATATTTAACGAATGCATTTGTGTTTATCCCCATATTTTTCCGTTGAAATTCAGTCTAAAGTAATATTCCTTGCAGGAATACAAAATATTTACAAACCTCAATAGAGTCATGCAGTTTAGGTAAACAAATGCAACAAAAATTGTTGTTTTGCAAATCGAGATATTTTTAGTAAAAATTAAATATTTTTGTGAAGCAGGCGTTTCAGAATTAGAGATTATATCATGTCCGCTTGATTACTTATTAAACCCGAAGAACCCCACCCCGCCAAAGCTACGTTTTGTCTCCCCTCCCCGCTTGCGGGGAGGGGATTAAGGGGAGCCAGTGCGGTCTTGGGGTCTCCCCAAGTGGAGCATCTGGCGTGTGGGGTGCAATGACTGTGAGAATCATAACTAATTATGCGGACATGATATTATTAACTTGGTTTAGATTTTGGTTAAAGAACTGTCATCCAGCAACTAGCACAGCACAAATCATCGTTTGCTAATTGCTGGATGAATAACTGCCTGTTCAAGAGATTGCAATTGTGTGAAGACAATAGCTCATAAATCTTAACAATTTTCTCCCAATGTTTCACAAGCACCAATACTCACCCAGCTGCTAGAACCATCTTCCCAATGTTCTTTCTTCCAAATAGGAGCATTGTGTTTGAGAGTATCAATAGCATACTGGCAAGCTTCAAACGCCTCACTCCGATGAGGACAACCCACTGCTACTAAAACGCTAATTTCTCCAACTTGCAAACGTCCGGTGCGATGATGAATCACTACCCGATTCACATCAGACATAGATAAGCGAATATCAGCAGCAATTTGATAAAATATCTGCAATGCCATAGGTTCGTAAGCTTGATACTCTAGAGCAATTACAGGTTTACCATCAGTTTGATTGCGAACCACGCCACTCATCATAACCACAGCACCGTTGGCTGGATCGTCAGACTTGGCATAGATTTCTTCAAGAGATAGTGGTGCAAAGCTAATGGCAAAACTATCTTCAGCTCTTGGTTTAACAGCAGAAGCAAGTGTAGTCGTCATAACTGCGTTGGTATAATATGGGCTTTTTCTATTGTCTCTGAACAAAAGGCTGCTGGTGTATATTTAGTTGCTCTTGCCAATGCTTTTGGGCAAAACATTGACGCTAACCGTCAGTGGTTCAAAGCCAAGGTAGGGTTGGATGTACAGGAAATGTCACGAGATATAGGGTTCGGCTGGATTTGTATGGAAAGTGGCTTAATTTTTGTTTTCCGAGAGTGACAAAAGCGGGATATTAGCAAATAGTGTTAAGTTAAGTCTTGAGAAATTCTCGCATATACTGATTGACCAACTCAGGCTGTTCTTGCTGTACCCAATGACCACAATTAGGAATGTATTTGATTTGAAAGTCCCTGACATAGGCTATAGTGTCGTAGGTTAATTCCTTGCCGAGTGCAGTGTCATTTTCTCCCCAAATCATCAGTGTTGGCACTTCTAGAACGCCCCAATTTGGATTTAGCATTCTCTGTTGAAAAATATTGCGGTAATAGTTTAACATTGCTGTGAGGGCACCGGGTTTTGCAGCAGCATTTTTATAAGCGCCAATATCCGCTTTAGTGAAAGCACTCTTGTTAACTGCTGTACCTTTAAAAGCTGTTTCAATAGCTTGGTAGTCTGAAGATTGTAAAAGTAATTCTGGTATCCACGGTAGTTGAAAGACAAACACGTAGTAACTACGCAGCAACTGTTGGAGAGTGCGTAACCCTTGGGCAAATTTGGCAGGATGAGGTAGGTTAAGGATAATTAATTGCTCCAGCATTTCGGGATGAGCATAGGCAAAATTCCAAGCGATCGCACCACCCCAATCATGTCCAACTAAAACACACTTTTGGTATCCTAATCCTTTAATTACTCCCTCAACATCTTTGATAAATTCATTCATTACATAAGCTGATTGCTCTGTTGGTTTATCACTATCGTTGTAGCCACGCAAGTCAAGGGCGACGACTTTAAAATCTTGGGCAAATTCTGGTATTTGATGCCGCCAAGAATACCAAAACTCAGGAAACCCATGCAACATCAACATTAAGGGACCTTCACCTTGGGTAACGTAGTGTAGTTTCACCCCATTAGTAGTTATATATTTGTGTTTCCAAGTCACTTCTATTACAGACATATCTAGTATTTTTTGTAGGTGATAGTTATTATGTATAATGTTTTTCCTAAAAACATCTGCTAAGAGATAGTTTTAAAAGGGCAATAAGATGATTATTTGAGATACAAATAAAATGGACACAATAGAAACGCGTGGTATCTGGCTGACGACTACTGATAGTAAAGTTCTAAAGTCAAAGCAACGCATTGCTGAGGCGATGGATTTCCTTGCTGAGACGGGATTTAATGTGGTGTTTCCCGTGGTTTGGAACAAGGCTGTAACTCTGTATCCTAGTCAAACAATGCAGCAGACTTTTGGAGTCGAAATTGACCCTATGTGTGTAGGACGCGACCCTTTAGAAGAAGTTGTGGTTGAGGCGCGGCGAGTTGGGTTGAAAGTCATTCCTTGGTTTGAATACGGTTTTGCCAGTTCCTACAATTTGAATGGCGGTGTACTTTTGCAGAAAAAACCAGAATGGGCTGCGCGTGATTGTAACGGCAACTTACTGAAGAAAAACGGCTTTGAGTGGTTGAATTCTCTCGACTCACAGGTGCAGGAATTTTTGTTAAAATTGGTGCTGGAAGTTGTGAAGAATTATGATGTGGATGGTGTTCAAGGTGACGATCGCTTGCCTGCATTACCCTCTGAAGGTGGCTATGATCAGGGAACTGTCACCCGCTATCGCCAGAAATTTGATCACAATCCGCCACAGAATCCCAAGGATAGACAATGGTTACAGTGGCGTGCAGATATTCTCACTGACTTCTTGGCGCGTCTTTATCGGGAGGTGAAAGCGGTGAATCCTAATTTGCTGGTAGCGATCGCACCTAATATCTATGATTGGGCATTCCAGGAATATCTGCAAGACTCCCCCGCATGGCTGAAGCGGGGAATAGTTGATATGATTCAGCCGCAGATTTATCGCCGTGACTTTAGGAGTTATTGTGCGATCGCTGATAAACTAGTAAATCAACAGTTTACAGATGCGACACTACCGAAGTTAGTGCCAGGAATTCTGATGAAGCTTGGCAGTTATTGTATTAGTTCAGAATATCTGGTGCAGGCAATTGAATACAATCGTCAACTTGGCATTCAAGGAGAGGTATTCTTTTTTTACGAAGGTTTGCGCGAGAATAACAATACCCTAGCTAAAGTTTTGCGAAATGGCCCTTATGCTAAGTCTGCATCATTTCCCACTCTGTCAGATTTGAATGGAGGTGGTGTGAGTAACAAGAGGACATCTTCTATTTGGCAAAGGTTGTTCAAAAAGATTTTTTAAGGAAAAATGCGCGTGGAATCTCAATTATCGGTGGAACGAGTAATTAAAACTCTCAAACAGGATTTACCAACACTTTTTCAAAAAGACATCTCATATCACATCTATACACAAGATATCTATTTTAAAGACCCGGTGAATACATTCCAATACAAATTTAACTATCGGATTATATTTTGGACTTTGCGATTTCACGCTCGGCTATTTTTTACCCAAATTTACTTTGATGTGCATGAGGTTTATCAGTTAGCCGAAGACACGATTTTAGCAAAGTGGACAGTGCGGGGAGTATTGCGCGTTCCTTGGAAAGCAGGGTTACTTTTTAACGGCTATTCAACGTATAAACTCAACCAAGATAATTTAATATATGAACATATCGACACCTGGGATAGAAAACCAGGTGAGATTTTACGGCAGTTTTGGCAAAGAGGAGGAGAGAGCTAATTAGCTTCTAGATATTCGTTTTTTAGACGAAGAATAATTGAGATTGAAATAAGTTGTTAAATTTAGTTTAAATCAACTCTTCCTCTTCACTAAGATAATGATAAACTGTTAATAAAAGTTAAGGTCATAAAAATGGAGAAAGCAGTAAAGTTAGAAGAAGCTCTTGAATTAGTAAAGCAGCTTTCACTAATAGATAAAGTACGTTTGATTGAGCAAGTTGCACCTCAAATTGAAAGAGAGTTGACAATGATTCAGCCGAAACAGCGAAAGTCTTTGAGAGGGTTGTGGCGAGGTAGCAATATCAGTGAGTCAGACATTTCAGAAATTAGAGAGCAAATGTGGGCAAACTTCCCTCGAAAGGACGTTTGATGTCTAATTTGGTAACGGATACCCATGCTCTGATTTGGTATTTAGAAGATAGTTCGCGTCTTAGTGCTGCTGCTAACCAGGCTTTTGAGGAGTGCGAACGCGGTGAAATTGTTATTTACATCCCAACGATTTGCCTTGTAGAAATTGTTTATTTACAGGAAAAAGGACGTATATCAGCGGATATGAAGTCTCAACTAGATACTGCATTAATAGCTAGGAATAGTGGGATGATTCTAGCAAATCTTACAGATGAGGTAGTTACAGCATTGGCAACAATACCACGAGACAGTGTTCCTGATATGCCTGACAGAATTATTGCAGCCACTGCTAAGTATTTAGGTTTACCCCTAATTAGTAGAGACACTAGAATGCCTTTATCTGGGATAGCTATAATCTGGTAGGATAAGAATCTTTGTAATTGGGTATGACAAAGACTCCTGGAAAATGACCCTTACTTTGTATCCGCTCAATAAATAGGGGATAGGAAGAAAAATAAGAGGATACAAAGGGTCACACCGGATTG
>NZ_JABXKJ010000241.1 GCF_017115085.1 Nostoc sp. NMS7
GTTCTCCGACCCATGCTAACCATAAAGGTTTGAATACTCTCAAGTTACCTTGAGCGCGTTGTGGGGATTGCGTCGGTTGTACTTGGTACGGCTGAAAAAGGCGATGCAAAGGCAGGTAACAATTACTTTGTTTCTGGACGTGTTGTCAGAGGCGACCGCACCGTTCCCGTCGCCTGTCCTCCCGGCAAGGAATGCTCGTATTTAGAAATGGGTGATTTTGCTGGCAGTCAGGGCGGCTTATATGGTAAGCGTTGGGCATCTGGTTCATCCCAGATAGTTAAGGGCGGCTATGGGTTCCTAGCAGCAGTTAATGGGGGCAAGGAACCCACGGGGCGGCTAGTGTATGGTAGGGGATTCAAAGTGGCGCTAACTGGAGTTAATGAATCCAAGGGGACTGCCGACTTTGGCTTATTCTTTAGGATCTGTGCGCGACCGCCATTCCAACAGAAAACTTGCACTCCTTACTTCATTGGGCCCGTGCCCTGGTTGCCCGTGAGCGAGAATGATTTGGTAATTGTGGGCACTGGGCGATGACAGAGACTCCTAAGACAGAGGTCTATCCAAATCAATTCATTCCCCCAGGCATTGAGTCGGCGCTATTTTCCCCCGCCGGATTAGGGGTACTCGCTTGTGGCGCGGTGATTGTAATCGCCAAAATCATCGATAGTAGGGGAGGGAAAGCCAAGTTAGCCACTGCCAGATGGGGCGGGACGGTAGAGAAAACGGCAGCTCGGAAATTGGCGTGTAAGCAAATTCAGAAGCGAAAGCATAACCGAGTATCGCTGTATGTAGGGACTCCCAGAAATACAAGGAGCGAGATTGTCAATGGAATCAGGAAAACGAGTATCCCTGAAGATCCAACAACCCTTTACTTCCCAGAGGCACAGCGAGGCATCCTAGTTTGTGGTGGACCAGGAAGCGGAAAGTCATTTTCAATGATTAATCCTTTGATTCGTTCAGCTATAGATCAAGGATTTCCATTAGTATTGTACGATTTTAAATATGCACAGCAAGAATCTGCTTATTCTGCATCTAAAGGACAAGCCCCGATTCTGGCTGGATATGCTCTCGAACGTGGCTATCAAGTTACTATTTTGGCTCCTGGGTTTGCAGAATCCGCAGTTGCTAACCCAATAGACTTTCTTCGTAGCAATGAAGACTCAGAAATGGCGCGGCAGTTAGCAATCACGCTAAATCGCAATTTCCAACTCGGTGATAAAGATTCTGGAAATAGCTTCTTTACCAACGCTGGCGATCAGTTAGTCCAAGCCGTCTTTATGCTGGCAAAGGGCACAGAGTACCCAGATATCATGATGTGCCAAGCAATACTAGGGTTGCCAAAGTTAGTTAAGCGCATGGAGCAAGCAGAAAATCTGAATTTCATGGTCAGAGAGGCTTTCGCGCAGTTTGTCTCTGTCGCCGGTTCCCCAGAAACAGCAGCTAGTATTGTTGGTACAGCTAGCGGATTGTTCAGCCGTTTTATGGTTCCCTCTGCCCTCGCTGCTTTCTCTGGAAAAACTAATATTCCACTGGACTTGAAGGGACGACAAATGGTGATTTTCGGGATGAACAAAGAGAAGCGTGATGTAATTGCCCCTTTGCTAGTCTCGATTCTGCATCTATTAGTTAGCCGGAATGTGGCTAACAAACGTACTTGTCCTTTTGTGTTGGGGATTGATGAATTACCCACATTATATTTACCAGCACTGGTTGACTGGCTCAACCAGAACCGTGAGGATGGATTAATTTCTATCTTAGGTTTACAAAATCTTTCAATGCTGATTGAATCCTATGGTGAAAACATAACTAATGCCATCTTTGGGGGATGCGCTACCAAGGCATTTTTCAATCCACAGGATGATGTCGCCGCCGAGAGGTTTAGTAATTTCTTGGGGGAGGAAGAAATTAAGTATAAGCAGCGTTCTCGCTCATCAGGAGGCAAGGGCGGCGCAAGTACTTCTAATTCTGATCAAAATAGTACCCGGAAGCTATTTGATGTCAATCAATTTAACACCTTACCAGAGGGAAAAGCAGTAATTATTAGCCCAGGGTTTCGTTCTCGTGGTCAAATAAGTTTGCCAATCTTGCAATCAATTAAGATTCCTCAACATGAAATTCAATCTGAAGTTGACAGTGTGAAAGTTTGGTACGAGTTTCAAAAGTTCTTGTCTAAAGAGTCTACTCTCTTAACTCCAGCAGATGAAGAAATGAAAATCCGCCGCTCCTTGGCTTTAAAATTGTTACCTTTAATAGAAAATCAAGAGCAGTTATCAGAATATGCAAGTCTGATTTAAAGTGAGATTTTTTGGATAAAATTAAAGTTAAAAATAGTTAGGAGAAAATTCATGTCGCCAAGTAATTTTTACCCTCTCTCCGATTATGACAGAAAACAAATTGCTAAACTACCTCCAGATATAGCAGCCCTAGCAGATAAATATCCGAGCGAGATTTTAAACACTGCTGATAGTTGGGATAACTTACCTTTTGATGATAACTATCTTCCTGAGAGTCAGAGAAAACACAGATAATGTCAGGGATGAACTCAATCAACAAATTGGGAACTTAACTCAAGAGTTACGTACAGAGGTAGACGGTGTTAAAAACACTGTTGATCAAAGCCTTATGGGTGTCAAGTCAGCTATTGACAATACTCGAACTGAACTACGGGCTGCTGTTGATGATGTTAAAGGTCAAGCAATTGAACAGAGTGTTAAAGCAATGCTGAATATCTTGGGCAAAGATAACCCTGATGGTTCTAGAAGCTTCAAAAGTAAAACTTTTGATTTTGAACAGCAAGACGGTAATGTAATCGTTCGTGCCAAAAACGGCGAGGCTGTTCTCACTGATGCAGTTTTATCGCCTAATGTTTCAGAGCAGCAGTTACAGGCACTTGATAAAGTTCAATCTGTTGTTGATATACATAATAAAATTGAAAACAATGCTCAACAAAACTTGGAATCTAGAGGTATAAAGAGATAGAAAATTGCGTCATAAAAGTGGAACGGGTAA
>NZ_JABXKJ010000059.1 GCF_017115085.1 Nostoc sp. NMS7
AGAGAGTTGATACGGCTGTTCGTTTAGCGTCCTAACCTATACTTCGATTGCTATATATACCATATATATAAAGGTAAGCTAAAAATACAGGTTCTTTAAGTTGGTTAGAGAACTCCACAAAAAAATGGTTGTAAATTTTCCTGCACATCTACTTGGTCAAGCAGTATCTTTTCTGATGCCAAACCCAAGTTAATTTACTGTTCTTTTAATTACCTATAGTCCGAGTCTTCCCTCCTATGAAATTTCCGTCGTGGTGATGACATTCAACCGTCCAACGGCGTTGGCACGTTGCCTACAATCTCTTGTTGCCCAGTGCATTGGCAGCCATACCTTTGAAGTAGTCCTGGTGGATGTATCGCAGCCCCCAGTAAACCATGTGGTAGAAGCCTTTGCCGAGCAGTTATTGATTAGCCATAGAATCGCAGCTAACCAAGGGGTAGCAGGCAATCGAAACCTGGGGGCAGAATCTGCGAGAGGCTCACTTCTGGTCTACCTTGATGATGATTGTGTGGCTGATCCCTACTGGCTTGAGGCTATACTCCAGGCAGCTAAGCGTTACCCAGACAGAATGATCGGCGGTCGGGTAAATAACCTTCATCCAGAGAGTCTCGTTGCCTGCGTCAGTCAACTGATCACCGAAGCAGTAGATGCTACCTTTAACCCACCTGGATCAGAGCCTAAGTTCTTTGCGGGCTTAAATTTCGCTGTTCCCCGTAAAGATTATCTGACTCTTGGTGGTTGTGATGTAACTTATGGTCGTCTAGCCGCAGAAGACCGTGATTTCTGCCGACGCTGGCGGGCTAGCGGTCGGTATCTTGTCAAAGCTTCAGATGCAGTGGTTATTCATGAACACCGCAAGGATTTAAATGGTTTTTGGCGACAATATTTCAACTATGGCCGGGGGGCTTACCGTTTTAGTAAGGAAAAAGACTCCATGAAAACTTCCACCACCATTAGCAAACATTTGAGGCTCATACAGGAACTTAAGCGGATTCTTTGTCAAAGTCCAGGTTCACAACGGCCAGTACTAATGATGCTGCTAGTTGTGTGGGAAGTCGCCAATACAGCCGGCTTCATCTGGAAAGCCGCCCAAGATATCCTGCGACGGAGATGATAACCATGAGCAGTTCAAAACTTTCTTTCTCCGATGCCAGAGCAAAATTACGAGAAACCTTACACGAACGACTTGGAGTAATTGCGCCTCATTCATGTTGCGCCCATCTCAACTATCCGAGCCATTTAAATATCGGTGAGCATTTGATCTGGCTAGGAGAAGTTGACTATCTTCACAACATTCGTAACGTTGATATAGCCTACGCATCCGATTTTTTGTCCCTGTCAATATCTAAGATGAGGAAAATGATTGGTTGTAACCCGATTTTTCTTCATGGGGGTGGCAACCTGGGCGATTTATGGACATTTGATGGATACCGTCAACTGTCTAACAGAAGATTTATTATTACTAACCGACTTCATGTTCACATTTTGAGTAGTCTAATAGGTGTCCCCAATATCCTTATGCCAAATTCAAATCATAAAAACCAATCTTATTACCAAACTTGGAGTCAAGATTTTAGAGATAGCTATTTTGCAACTACAACCCAAGAAATCGAAATGTCACTCAGGGATGCTCTCGAAAATCAGAGTGAATCTGGAGGGTCATTATTTTAACCGTGAGTTAGCTTTGAAATATGATATATTTTTACCTCTAGTTAATCATATCAGGATAAAATCAAAATGAAACTATTAGTAACAGGTGCATCAGGATTTATTGGCAGTTATTTAACTAAAATGCTAGTGGAGAAGGGATATAGTGTTAAAACTTTGGTTCGTTTTGATAGTGATGTCACGCAGTTAAAAAACTTAGATGTTGAAATTATTTCCGGGGACATCAGAGATGCTGATACTTTAGAGAAAATAATGAAAGGTTGTCAACAAGTTTATCATGGAGCAGCACAACGAACAAAGCCAAAAATTCCTAAACAAGCTTATTATTCAATCAATGTAGATGGTTGTAAAAATATAGCCGAGACTGCTCTGAAAACAAATGTTGAACGGTTAGTTTATCTAAGTACCGCAGGGGTGTATGGAACTCTCAAACAGCTAAGAATAAATGAAAATACAGTGCCACGTCCAAATACCTATTATCGGACAACGAAATGGTTGGGAGAAAAAGTTTTGTTAAGTTATCACCAACAACAGAATTTACCTGTGGTGATAGCAAGATTATCAGGGGTTTGTGGTGCAGGTTCTTTAAGTTGGTTGGGGTTAGTTAGAGCGATCACTACTCCAAAATTTCGTCTAATTGGTACAGGAAACAATGAGTATCACTTAGCAGATATTATGGATATTATAGCAGGATTAAGATTGTGTGCAGAAAAATCCAATATCGAAGGTAAAACCTATAATCTTGCTGGCAAAGAAGCTCTAAAAGTCAAAGAAATTGTTAACCTAATTACTGAAAATTTAAACATATATGAACCAACCCAACAGTTGCCTGCTTTTCCCTATCATACCCTCAATACAATGACCGAATGGTTTTATCAAACATTTAGTAAACAATTGCCTGGTCATCATCGTTATGATATGTTTATCAGTGATCGAAGTTTGGATATTTCTAGAGCAGTAGCTGAGTTAGATTATTCTCCTAAAATTTCACCAGAAGAAGCAATTATAAATTTAATTAATTGGTATCGAGAAAAAGGCTATGTTTAAATATAGTAAATTTTCAATGTGGACAAAGATTAAAGATAGAGCAATTATTTTAACTGAATTGTATTGGACTATCTTTGATTTATTTAGGACTATAATCATAATTTTTTTTAAACCTGATTTATGAACCTTCCTTTTTTTTCAATTGTTATCCCTACCTATGCACGTCCACAACAGTTGTCCGTCTGTTTACAAGCTTTATCAGAACTCGATTATCCTCACAACAAATTTGAAGTAATTATTGTCGATGATGGTAGTCCGATGTCCTTAGATCAGGTCATTTCTTTGTGGCAACCTCAACTTCCCCTCACCGTATTAAGACAAGCTAATCAGGGTCCTTCTATTGCCCGAAATTTAGGAGCTACCTTTGCAAAAGGAGAATTTTTGGCGTTTACTGATGATGACTGCGCTCCTGTTGCTGGTTGGTTGCAACAATTTGCCTGTCAGTTGCTTAAAACACCCAATTGTCTTATGGGTGGACAAATAGTTAATGCTTTGCTTGGAAATCTTTATGCTACTAGCAGTCAAATATTAGTTGATTACCTTTACGAGTACTATAATAAACAAAATATTAAAACTCGTCAGACTAGCTTTTTCACCTCTAATAACCTTGCTATTTCCAGAGAAATATTTAATCGTATTGGGGGTTTTAATGATAAATATACCTTAAATGCGGCTGAAGATAGAGAATTGTGCGATCGCGCTTTACAAGTAGGCTATAAAATGCTATATGTTCCCGATGCTTTAGTTTATCATGCCCATGACTTAACCCTAACTCAGTTCTGGAAACAGCATTTTAACTATGGTCGGGGTGCTATTCATTTTAATCAAGTACGAGAAAAACGGGGACTAGGAAAAATCAAAGCTGAATCATACCCTTTTTATACAAATTTGTTACTTTATCCCTTTCATCAAGAATTTTTATTTCGCGCTCCTTTAATCTCAGGATTACTACTACTGTCGCAAATTGCCCATACTACAGGCTGTTTTTGGGAAAGAAGCACAGTATTTAAAAGATAATTAAACCTACTATTAAATTTACTAAAAACTCTCATGAAAAACTCTGTTATTGCCATTGGATTAGACGCAGCCGATCCCCTACTTTTAGAAAAATGGATGGAGCAAGGGTATTTAAAAAACTTAAATCAACTGAGATTGCAAGGCAGCTACGGTCATCTTAAAAACACCGTTGAATATAGCAAAAAAACTGAGGAATTTTATATTACTGAATGCTTATGGACAATTTTTAACACAGGATGCCTACCCAATAAAACCGGATATTGGAGTCCTGTTGAATATTATAAAAACAATTATCAAGCTATCTACGACAGCACTAATGGAGGATATAAATATCAAGAGTATCTTCCTTTTTATGCTTTGCTAGAAAACCACAATATTGCAATTTTTGATCTGCCAGTAACAACTCTCTGTAAGCAAGTTAAAGGAGTGCAAATTCTTGGTTGGGGAGGACATGATCCTTTTACTCCCAGGCATTCTCTACCCCCTGAAATTCTGCCAGAACTCACTCAAAAACACGGACAGGATTTGATTTATCAAAATGATATTGGCATTTGGTGGGATAAAAAATACCGAAAATGGCTACAAGAAGCGTTAAAAACCAATATCGCTAAACGTTCTGCAATTTGTCAAGACCTACTAACTCGTGAACCCTGGGATCTCTTCCTGGCAGTTTTTAGTGAAACTCATACAGCAGGTCATGATTTGTATAGTTATAGTCAGGCAGATCATCCTTTATATTCGACTTTAAAACAAGAGAATGACTCATCTGATGTATTGTTAGAAACTTATCAACAAATTGATCATGCAATTGGTGAAATAATCAGTCAAACTTCAGAAAATAGTTATATTTTGATTTTTTCTCTGCATGGTATGGATGTTAATAATGCTGATTTATTTGGGATGGTATTTCTGCCAGAGTTAATGTATCGCTTGAGTTTTCCTGGTCAAACTGCGATCGCTACTGGTAAGATCAACACACCACCACCCCCAATGATTACCCATCCTATCAGAAATTCTTGGTTAGGGGAAATTTGGGTTAAGAATACACCCAAAAACTGGATGCAGAAACTATTTGGATCATGGACTCCTAGTAGCTTTCTTCGTAGTCCTAAAAATGGGCTAGATTGTCCATTTTTTTTGTTAGAACAAGCAGATAGTCTTGCGTGGATACCAACACGCTGGTATCAACCACTATGGCATCAGATGAAAGCTTTCGCTCTACCTGCCTTTACCGATGGTCAGATTCGTCTTAATATTAAAGGAAGAGAAAATCAGGGAATAGTTCAACCATTTGAATATGACCAACTTTGTCATCAAATTACTCAACATCTCCTTGATCTTCAAGATGCAAGAACAGGTAAACCCATTGTTAAAGACGTAATTCGCACTCGTCAATCACCAATGGAGAATGATACTAAACTCTCTGATGCAGATTTAGTAGTAGTTTGGCACGGATCTCCCACCGATGTCATTGATAGTCCTGATTTTGGACGCATAGGACCTGTTCCTTATTTTCGTCCAGGGGGACATCGTTCGAGAGGTTTTCTGATGGCAAAGGGTCCTGGCATTACTCCTAATTCCACTTTAGAAACAGCAAGTACGGTTGATCTAAGTGCAACTATTTTAAATCTGATGAATGTGCCAATTCCAGACTATTTTGATGGTAAACCTCTGTTAAATTTAAATCTATGACTAATAAATTTAAATTTATGACTAATTTAATTAATGATTGTGCTGATGTGGTCTATCAATCTCCCTATAAAGCTCGTTATGATCTAGCTTGGAATTCCGAATTGATTGATTTAGTAAAAAATAGAATTGAGCAATTTTCTTTCTTGCATGGGTATTCCTATGAAGATTAACTTTGATACATGAGCATGAAAAAAAAGGCGATTCAAGGAGTATTTTGGTCTGTTATTCAGAATTGGGGAAGTCAGACTGGTTCGTTGTTAGTTTTTTTAATATTAGCTCGTCTGCTACAACCAAAAGACTTCGGCTTAGTGGCATTGTCAAACCTATTTATTACTTTCATAAATATCTTTCTCACTCAAGGTTTTTCCCAAGCACTGATTCAGCGTCAAAAATTAGATCAAGAACACCTCGATACTGCCTTTTGGACTCAGGTTGCCATCGGTTTTTTACTAACCACTACCAGTTTTATAACGGCTGGTTGGGTTGCTAATTTATTCCAGGAGCCACAGCTAATACCGCTGATTAGATGTCTTTCTATGATGTTTTTTCTTAATGCTTTTAGTCAGGTTCAGATAGCTTTGCTCAAGCGAAAATTTGCCTTTAAAACTCTAGCAACTCGTGCATTATTTGGAATTTTTATGGGCGGTTTTGTTGGTGTTGTGATGGCGATCGCTGGATTTGGTGTTTGGAGTCTCGTTGCTCAAGAATTAGTCTATCAAGGGGTGGGAATTATTGTTTTGTGGAGAGCAAGTGACTGGCAACCTAGATTTAGAGTGTCTTCTCCTCATTTTGAGGAATTATTTCACTTTGGAGTTCATGTTCTCGGTTTTCAACTAGTGAACTTTTTCAATCAAAGAACTGATACTTTGTTAATTGGTTACTTTCTCGGAGCAAAAACTTTAGGATATTATGCGATCGCCCAGCGAATTTTAGAAGTGATGACTCAGTTATTGGTGGGAACCAGCAATCAAGTTGCGCTATCAACGTTTTCCCGCCTGCAAACAGACCTAAATCGCCTTCGAGAGGCATTTTATCAAGTGACTCAATTGACCAGCCTCATTGCCTTTCCTACCTTCCTCGGCATGATCACCCTGACTCCAGAATTGGTTATCCTATTATTTGGCAAGCAATGGCTTCCCTCTATCCCCATTATGCAAATTCTCGCCTTAGCTGGACTTTTACGTTCAGTTTCCTTCTTTAATGAATCTGTGTTCATAGCAATGGGTAAGCCTGCTTGGAAATTTCGCTTAGGCTTACTCAATGCCATCCTCAATGTCATTGCTTGTCTTGTAGCTGTGCGCTGGGGATTGATGGCCATTGCTGTTGCCTATGTAATTAGTGATTACCTCGTTTTTCCTATCAGTCAGTGGGCAGTTAGTCAATTAATTCAGACTCCCATTCTTACTTATCTGCGTCAACTTATCGTTCCCCTCGTCTGTGCTTTGATAATGGTAGTGGTGATTTTGGCAGTTAAATACTTGCTCCGAGATTTACTCAACTCCCAAGCATCATTAGTCAGTTGTACGGTGATGGGTGCGATCGCCTATGGATTAACTATCCGATGGTTGGCACCAAAATTATGGCAGCAGTCATTGGAGTTGGTGGCTCTGGCTATCTCGCCCAACAAAAGCCAAAATATTCCATAAATTTTGATTGTGATGGACAAAAAACCAATATTCTCAATTATCATCCCTACTTACAACCTAAGCTTTATGAATTACATATCGCCATCCTGTTTTATACTTTTTCTGGCGTGGTTATTTGGAATTAGCTATATCCATAGGTCGCCGTACCTTGCCTGTTGGATTTCGCCATTGGTTATGGATCAATATAGTTAGCAAATTATATCAGATGAAAATTGAAAAAACAATTCAGTCAAATGTCAAAATATAACCCTCAAATTGCTTTTTTACCCACTCTCTTGATTGTGGGGGAGTTGAAAGGAATACCCTTAACCTAATCCAACAATTTGTTGCAAAATGTTAAATTTAGCTGCGTAACAGCTTATCGCTCCTCACCAGTATATTGAATATGTCGAGTTTATGCTTAAAAAGCTATTCTTTTCCATTGTCGTCCCAACCTATGCCCGTCCCGAACAACTAGCAACTTGTCTAGAATCCTTGACTCATCTGGACTATCCAGGCGATCGCTTTGAGGTTATTGTCGTAGATGATGGCAGTCCCAATCCTCTAAATGAAGTAGTAAAACCCTTTCAGGCACAATTGACAATTCAGTTAATTCGCCAAGACAATGCCGGTCCTGCATCCGCTCGCAATACTGGAGCTTACCATGCTGGAGGTGATTTTCTAATATTCATTGATGATGACTGTCAAATTCACCCCAACTCCTTAAAAGTTATAGCTACCTATTTTCATGATCATCCAGAGGTTTTACTGGGTGGTGATACGATTAACAAACTGTCAGACAATATTTACTCCGCAGCTAGTCAACTTTTATTGGATTATCTCTACTCATACTATAATGCTGACTGCCATCAACCCAGTTTCTTTACCAGTAATAATATGGCTTTAGCTAGGGACAAATTTCAACAAATTGGTGGGTTTAATACAAATTTCTCGTTAGCAGCGGCAGAAGATCGGGAATTTTGCGATCGCTGGTTGCACCAAGGTAACAAAATGATTTATATTCCAGAAGTTACTGTTTATCATGCTCATCAACTCACATTAAAAACCTTTTGCTTTCAGCACTTTAACTATGGTTGCGGTGCTTTTCGTTTTTACCAAGCTAGAACTCAGGGTACTAATGAAAATATCAAAGTTGAACCAATCAAATTTTATCTGAATTTACTCAGGTATCCTTTTGTGCAAAAGTCCAGTCAACCAGAAATATTATTGACAATATTATTCCTGATATCACAGTTTGCAAATGTAGCTGGATTTTTTCGGCAACAGTGGTATCAATTAGGAAGTAAAGTGACAGATATAAAGATTTAGTATAACTCTGCATAAATTAAAGTTAATTAGAGATGAACATTAACTATTCAGGATTTACCTTATGGCTTACAGGACTAAGTGGTGCGGGTAAAACTACAATTTCCCAAGGAGTAGAATTGCAGTTAAAAACACGAGGTTTTCCCGTAGAAATTTTAGATGGAGATGTGGTGAGAACTCACCTTTGCCAAAGATTAGGATTCAGCAAAGAAGACAGAGATATCAACATTCGTCGGATTGGATTTGTGGCTAGTTTATTGAGTCGTCATCAAGTAATTGTGATTGTTTCCGCTATTAGTCCCTATAAAGAAACTAGGGAAGAAGTAAGACAAATGACAGAAAATTTTGTCGAAGTTTATGTCAAAGCATCCTTGAATATCTGTGAAAAAAGAGATGTGAAAGGTTTATATGCAAAAGCTAGAAGCGGAGAAATTAAACAATTTACAGGTATTGATGATCCCTACGAAGAACCTGTCAATCCTGAAATTACTTGTAATACTGAACAGGAAACTGTTGATGAAAGTATAGCTAAAGTGATATGTAAGTTAGAGAAAATGGGATATCTCCCAATTTTATAATAACTCTATTAAACTAGTAAATCAATAAACAAAGATATATATATTTTTAAATGAATAACCAATCAATCGTAGTTGTTTTAAAAAAGCTTACTCCTCCAAAAATTATCTTTGGTCTTTCCCTGATTTTGAGTTTACTCTGTTTCGCCTATTTGATCAGAGGTTTTTATTACTTAATCATAGATGAAATTGGTGCAGGAGATTTACATTCTCGCTGGCAAGAACAGCAATATATTTATCGTGGTTTATATCCTTATGATATTAAAAAAGGTTCGCTTTTTATAGATCCCACAATTGGACCGATAACATCGGGGGGATATCCACCTTGGGCTTTTTTCTCAGGTTTCATATTTTTTCCACTTATTTCTTTTGAATTAACCCGCTGGTATCATGCTCTTTTAAATACCATATCCCTAGTTATTTTAGCTATTTTTGCTTATCAAATAGGCAAACCCTATGGGAAATTAAAAGCTTGGTTTACGGTAGTTGCTTGTTTGTCAATTAGCAGTCATTCTACTACTCTTGGTCTTGGTCAATATGGCATCATTATTAATGCTTTATTAATAGGGATGTTTTGGCTATTGAAGAAAAATCATAATTTTTCCGCAGGGTTGTTTTTAGGTTTAGCTTTACTCAAACCTAGTATTTCCGCACTTTATTTTTTTACTTTAGTTATTAAAAAAAGAATTAATGCGGCATTTGCTTGCTGTCTCTATATTATTATTGCTAGTTCAATCATAGGAATGCTTGTCCAAGTTTCTCCTATTTATATGATTGAGAAAATGATTAAAGTTTCCAAATATTATGTTAGTAGTGGATATTCAGGAATCAATGTTCTTTTAAATTTTGGCATTAACCCAGCTATAGCAACAGTATTATTAGCCATAGTTGCTACTGCTACAATTATAGGCATATTTTATTTATTTAAGGATAATTCTTTACTGTTTTTTTTTGCCATTGCTTCTGTTATCGGTAGATTATGGACTTATCATTTAATTTATGATAATGTCATGTTAGTGTTTTTGTTATTAGCAGTAATTAATTTGACTTTTAATAAGCCAAATAGATCAAATATTTTGATATTAACCTTACTTTTATTGAGTTTATCACTTCCCGCGAAATTTACAGATTTACCATTCGCGAAAATCATTCAAAGTACAATTTGGATTGGTGCTTTGCTCTATCTTCTAATTTGCCAAAAACAATTTAAAGAATTGGGAATTGGTAATGGGTAATTGGCAGGGCTATTTCATTCTAGGGAATGGCATTAGATGGTAACCTAAGTTTTTAGGCATTTACCAGATGAACTGTCCTCCTCTGCGTCTTTGCGTGATATAAATACAGTTCAGTTTTAATGTTTGTATTTTCCACTTTTCAGTTCCCAATCAACCATAGCTAATAGTATAGCGATCGCTCTCATCCCAGCCTGGAGAAATGACGAACCTGTATAATAAATGAAATCGAGCCTGCTAGCGATCGCCTAAATAAGACCATGACAGTTCTACAAGGTCACTCGGCAAATGCCTTACCCCCGATTACCTGGCAGAAACTACCTGCTGATTTTCCTTTGCCCGATGAACCTGTGGAAAGTAACCTGCAACCCCTGCTAGCCGCAGCCCTGCGAGAATCCCTAGAGTTAGCAGGTATGATTCTCGAATCGATGCTGATTGCCTCTAATTTTGGTCTGTGTGCCACCGTCGGCGACAAAACTATCGTCAACAGCTCCCGATTGGGTTTACGTCCCATCGGTTCATCCTCTACCTTCAGGAGAAATTCGCCGTAGCTACACTCCCCATACACAAGGAGACAAGCCTGCTCTAGTTATGGAATTTATCTCCGCCACAGAAGGAGGAGAATACTCGATTAATCCCCACTATACCTATGGTAAGTGGTACTTTTATGAACAAATTTTAAGAATTCCTATTTACGTAATTTTTCACCCTCAAATCGCGGTATTAGAAGTCTACTTCTTGGTGGAGGGTAAGTATAAACAACAATCCCCAGATGAAAACGGACGCTTTTGGATAGAAGCCTTGGGCTTATTTTTGGGCGTGTGGATGGGGAGAAAAGCAGAATTAGAAAGTTATTGGCTACGCTGGTGGGATAAATCAGGAAATTTACTGTTTTGGGGAAGTGAATTATTAGAACAAGAACGCCAACGTGCCCAGCAAGCAGAACAAAAAGCTGCTAGATTAGCACAAAGACTTCGAGAAATGGGCATTAATCCCGAAGAATTATAGCTTTTTTCTCATCATGAAACGGTTGCATCGACAACTCAAAAAATATGGGATATTAACCCTAGTAACTATTGTCCTGGTATTGTTGAGCGTCATTCCTCTAGGAATTGCGATCGCCTACCACCAGACACCCCAACCACAAGCTATCCTGGTACTCGGTGGTAGCGAAAAAAGAGAAGAATTCGCTGCCCAGTTTGCCAAATTTCATCCAGCCCTAAAAATTTGGGTTTCTTCTGGCAGCCATCCTGACAAATCACGATCCTGAAAGGTGGTATTTTAGACAGTTGGCATGGTTGGTACTATGCATTTCAACGTGTACTAGCAGAAATATTACTAGTAATTCGTCTGATAGAAGCCGAAAAACTTCAAAATTAACTATTAAAACCTACTGAAACTTAATCATAATGAATATTCTCGGAATTAACGCTTACCACGGTGATGCTTCAGCTTGTCTAGTCCAAGATGGTCAACTGATTGCCGCAGTTGAAGAAGAACGGTTTAATAGAGTTAAACATTGGGCTGGATTTCCCGCAGAATCTATTCATTATTGCCTAAAAGTTGGTGGCATTAGTGCAGCCGATTTGGATCATGTAGCGGTATCCTTTAACCCCAAAGCCAACTTAAATCGCAAACTTCTATTTACTCTCCAACAACGTCCATCTTTATCATCACTTTTAGATCGGTTTAACAAACAAAGTAAATCTACGAGTCTTAAGCAACAGTTAGCAGAAGCTTGTTATTCTACACCTGAAGAGATTCGGGCTAAAATTCATAACCTGGAACACCATACAACTCACCTAGCCAGTGCCTTTTTCATTTCTCCCTTTGAAAAAGCTGCCATCTTATCTATTGACGGCATGGGAGACTTTGTTAGTACCCTGGCAGCTGCGGGTGAAGGGAATCATCTAGAGTACTTCTCTCGCACTCACTACCCTCACTCTGTTGGTTATCTTTACAACGCTATCACCCTTTATCTGGGCTTTCCCGCCTACGGAGATGAATATAAGGTGATGGGATTAGCACCTTACGGAGAACCAGAATATTTGGAAGCCTTTCGACGAATTATTTATCCCAAAGGTGATAGTTTTGAGTTGAATTTAGATTACTTCACTCACCATCAGCAAGGCATTGCCATGAAGTGGGAAAATGGAGCGCCCATTGTTGAACCTTTCCACAGCCCAGAACTAGAAAAATTATTAGGGCCGGCGCGACGTTCCAAGTCAGAAGTTACCACCAAGCATCAAAATATTGCCGCTTCTGTGCAAGCGGTGACAGAAGAAATCATTTTTCATTTAATTAATCGACTAAGCGATCGCTACAAGAGTGAGAATCTCTGTTTAGCAGGTGGTGTGGCGATGAATTCTGTTGCCAATGGTAAGATTACTCAAAATACTCCCTTTAAGAATATCTATATTCCAGTGGGTGCTGCTGACAATGGTACATCAATTGGGGCAGCCTTCTTTATTTGGAATCATCTGCTCAAGCAACCACGTCAGTTTATATTAGATCATGCTTATTGGGGTTCGGAGTTTACTGATGAAGAATGCTTGTTAGCATTGCAATCGCACGATTTGCAACCTCAAATACTAAAGCGAGAAGCACTGCTACACCACGTTGTTGACGCCCTTTGTGAAGGTAAAGTAGTCGGTTGGTTCCAAGGGAGAATGGAGTTTGCTGCTAGGGCTTTGGGTAACAGATCCCTCCTTGCAGATCCGCGTCGTGCTGATATGCGGGATATTATCAACCTGAAAATCAAATTCCGAGAAAAGTTCCGTCCCTTTGCTCCCAGTATTCTCGAAGAACGGGTAGGCGAATTCTTTGAGGTTGATGAACCAGCACCATTTATGGAAAAAGTCTTTAAAATTCGCCCCGAAAAAAGAGAGCAAATTCCGGCTGTCACCCATGTTGATGGTACTGGCCGCTTACAAAGTGTCAGTCGCCAAACTAATCCCCTTTATTGGGATTTGATTAATACCTTTGCTCAACGTACTGGTATTCCTATCGTTTTAAACACGTCCCTCAACGAAAATGAACCGATTGTTCGGACACCTACAGAAGCCATTCAGTGCTTCTTGAGAACTTACATGGATGCACTGCTTTTGGGTTCGTATTATGTAGAACGCAAAGATATTAAATCCGAATCTAGGTAGTTTGTGAGAAACTAATACCATCACGAGTACTTTTGAGCTTTAATCGCCCAATACCTTTTTTATCGGTAAAGAGCTTTACGCTTACCGAGTAGCTTGTAAAAAACAAATTTTTTTATTTTAAGTATGAAGGATTCACAAACTTGGTATATTGTCAAGCGTTCTGCTGGTAATTGCGAAATTGTCTCCAGCGACAAAGTTGGAGACGATAATCTAGAGATTATAGAACAGTGGGGGCCTTTTAGTTCGCTAGAAGAAGCGATCGCTCGGCGTGTCGGACTTATTAGGGCTAGAAAGTGCCAACCAGTTTAAGTTAGGAGTTAGGAGTTAACTAATATAATCGTCTTTATTTCTAACTCCTCACTATTCACTCCTAACTTTATTCCTAACTCTTCATTTTTCTGCTGTGGGCGTGGACTTAGCAGTAATTTGTTTACCGATGACTTCCACCGCTTTAGCGAATTGCGGGTCTGCTAGGGTAGCGAGTTTGTCACGTCCATGAAGCCACAACTCCTCGATCTGCGCTTTGGTCAAATCCACCTTCACATCTGGCTCAATGCCTTTATGATTGATATCTCTACCACTAGGGGTATAGTAATGAGCAATTGTCACCGCCAATCCTGAACCATCTTCCAAGGGACGTACCGATTGCACCAGTCCCTTACCAAAGGTTTGAGTACCAACCAAAGTAGCACGCTTATTATCCTGCAAAGCCCCTGAGAGGATTTCACTTGCACTGGCTGAACCTTTATCTACCAGCACTACCAACGGTTTATTTGTCAAGGCTCGTCCGTTTGCTTCTTCCTTTTCTCCCTCTCCTTGGCGTTCAACGGTGGAGACAATCTTACCTTTATCTATCCACATCCGGGCAATATCCACACTAGAGAAGAGTAAGCCGCCTGGATTACCACGCAGATCGAGAATATATCCAGCTACTTTTTTGGTTTCTAAATTTTTGATGGCAGTTTGCATTTCTTTACCAGCATTGGCGCTGAACTGGTTCAAGCGAATGTAGCCAAGATTCCCTGCTGGAGTTTGCTTCTGGGAAAACTTAACTGGATGGATTTCAATTCGCGCCCGTTTGATGTCAAACTCTTTTGTCTGAGCGTCGCGCCTAATTGTCAGGCTGACTTGCGTTCCTGCTTCACCCCTAATCAAGGATACTGCCTGATTGCTATCCATCCCCTTAGTATCTTTGCCGTCGATTTTGAGGATGATATCTTTCGCCAAAATACCAGCTTTAAAGGCTGGTGTATCTTCAATTGGCGCAATTACAACCAGTTGCTTCGTTTTTTCATCCTGACTAATCGTGATCCCAATACCTATTAGTTCTCCAGAGGTGTCCACTTGCATATTCTTAAATTCCTCTGGGTCCATAAACCGGGTGTATGGATCTTGTAGCTTTTTGAGCATTTCCCGAATGGACTTATACGCTTCCTGCGGATTACTGTAGGACTTACTCAAGTACTCTTTACGAACAGCCTGCCAATCTAGCTGGTTAAAAGTACCGTCTACATATTGGCGGTCAATTGTTTGCCAAACTTCATCTACCAATTCTTTGGGACTTGCTTTAAATAAAGCCTGACCTCGCGAGTGAATGCCAAGACTAATAACAGCGATCGTGGAGAGTGTCACTGCCGTAGCACCCAAAACAAGCCTACTTTTTGTAATCACCATAATCACAGCTGGGTCAGAGGGAATATATATATATCAGTATGCTCAATCTAACACAGGCTACCACTGTACAGACCGAATATGTATTCCTAGTTTAAACAAAATACTTGACAATTTGGCAGAGTGGGGAGTGGGGCATTGGACACTTGTACTGAGCGAACGCGAACAGCGTCTGGTAGAGAAGCCGTTGGCGCAGCCTCTCGTAAAGAAGTATTGGGCACTTGAATTTTGGATTTTGGATTAAATTTCAATTCTTTAATCCAAAAGCGTTCGACTGACTTGTACTGAGCTTGCCTGCCCTGAGTCTGTCGAAGGGTCGAAGTAGCGCTCACGCCGAAGTCTAAAATCTAAAATTCTCACTCTCCCTACTCCCCACTCCCCTTTATGGTTCTACCCAGCGTTCATCTGCCTTAATCAGGTTAATTAATTCCTCTACACCTTTATCTTCTAGGACTTTTTTAATTTCCTCTCGGCCACGATACAAAGAAATGTAACCAGGTGTTTTGCCAACATAACCATAGTCGGCATCCGCCATTTCTCCTGGACCATTGACAATGCAACCCATAACTGCTATGTCAAGACCAGTTAAGTGTTTAGTGGCTTCCCGAACTTTGTGCAGCACTTCCTCTAGGTTAAACAAAGTGCGTCCACACGAAGGACAGGCGACATATTCCACCATCGTTTTTCGCAATCCCAAAGCTTGGAGAATGCTGTAACAAACGGGAATTTCTTTTTCTGGTGCTTCTGTAAGTGACACGCGAATTGTATCGCCAATGCCATCAGCAAGTAAGGTAGCAATACCAGCCGTAGATTTAATTCGCCCGTATTCGCCATCACCGGCTTCCGTAACGCCTAAATGTAGCGGATAATCCATACCTAGATCATCCATGCGCTTGGCTATCAGGCGATAGGCGGCTAGCATCACTGGTACTCGTGAGGCTTTCATGGAAATAACCAAGTTGCGGAAATCCAAAGATTCACAGATGCGAATGAATTCTATGGCAGATTCTACCATGCCTTCGGGGGTGTCACCGTAGGTAAATAGCATTCTTTCAGCGAGGGAACCGTGATTTACTCCAATTCGCATCGATTTACCTTGATCTCGCAAGGAAACTACCAGAGGTTCTAAGGTTTCGCGGATTTTATCGCCAATTTCGTCAAATTCGGTTTTAGTATACTCAGTTCGATTGATGTTTGGCTTTTCAAACACATACAATCCCGGATTAATCCGCACTTTTTCTATGTGCTTGGCGACTTCCACAGCGATTTTCAGCCCATTGTGATGGACATCAGCCACAATTGGCACGTCTTGGTAAGTTTTAATTAATTTTTGTTTAATTTCTGCTAAAGCTTTAGCATGAGCCATACTCGGCACTGTGACGCGGACAATTTCGCAGCCTATTTCGTGCAGACGACGAATACCAGCCACGGAACCATCAATATCAAGAGTGTCTTCGTTAATCATTGACTGCACCACAACGGGGTAGCCGCCGCCAATGGTGACATTTCCCACCTTTACAGGACGGGTTTTACGCCGCTTGATAGTTGTATCAAAGGTGGGTTGATCTACTGTGGTGTTAGAAGTTGTAAGAGTCGGTAGAGTTTGCATAACCCTATCAGGTAAATTTGCTGTAGCTAAAATATCAGGTTTGATAAGTCTCTGTTTCCCAGATTGCCACAGCTAGGGCTTTTTTGGGCGATTAAGTCGAAAAAAAATGGAGAATGAGACAGCAGAAGAAATAATGAGCTATTCAGAGGTTTTGCTCATTTTTAATGATATATTGCTTAAAAATCCTTTTAACTGAGTAGTTTGAGTAGCGATCGCTTTAACCCGCCTAAGTTGCGATGCTCGTAGATTTACAAACATCAGATATCATCCGCTTTGAATATACCTCCGTATTTATGGGAGAAAACATATTGACCAGATTCTAAACCAGTGGCATACTCATCTAGCCAGTTCTGAAAACTTGAAGCGACGAGTTCTCGCTTACCGTCATCGTGCCACATCTGAATAATTTGTCCAACTTTACCACCTTTAGCAGGAGCTAAGTCTAGACAATCGTGATTGCCAGCACCGTCATAGGTTAGTGGTATCCATAACGCACTCCACCAATCTGTACGAATTCCTATTCCTGGTTCTGGCTGACTTTCACAACCATCGAAATTATCTTCGTCTAAAAGTTTTTTCCAAACTTGCCATTATCTTGAATACGTTCAAGAGGTAGAAATTCTCGTCTATTAATCAGCCCATAATCGTAGCAATCGTAGCCTGATTGTCCATTATGGATACGGTAAGAACTCTTGACATCATCAGGAAACTGTATCAGCAGAGTGTCTTCTACTGCCTTGATCTGACTCTCTGATGCTCCAGGGTTCAATGTATCAAGAACTTGTGGAGCATTAGCTTTGAGCCAGAATTCTATTCTTGTCCAAATTTCCTGCATACTTTGTTTTGCCTTATGGTTGGTTTACAGATGAGTGGTTAGAGCGACGGTTGACAATTTGCGAAGTTTGGATGAGAGCGATAACTTCGTTAAGCTTCGCTAACGCTAAATTTATGTTTTAATAATACAAATATACTATTGAGTCAACAAGTCAACAGATTACACAGACCACCAGCTAAATTAGATTTATCACTAAATTCTTTGATGCCCATGCTAGAAAAAACATCTACATTCCAGAAAGCCATAGAAGCGGTAGAAGCATTAGATCCAGAAGCTCAGGCTATTCTTGTAGATATTATCCAAAAGCGCCTCAAACAACAGCGACGGGATGACTTATTAAAAGAAATCGCGCAAGCAGAGAGTGATTATGCTCAAGGTAATGTCCGGCGTGGTTCAGTTGCAGATTTGATGGCGGAGTTAGACGAGTGAAAAATTTGGTTTGGAGTCCAACTTTTGTTCGTGCTTTTAAGCGTGTAGTCAAGAAAAATCCTGAGTTACGTTCTCAAATTGAGCAAGTATTACAACAAATCGCAGAAGACCCATTTCAACTCAGTTTACGTAGTCACAAGCTAAAAGGTGATTCATCAGGTAGATACTCATGTTCAATTGATTATCGGAATCTGATTTTATTGAAATTTGTTACAAATCCTGAATCACCAGAGGAAGAAATTTTGTTGTTAACTTTAGGTTCCCACGATGACGTTTACTAAATTCAGCATTATTTTTAACTAAGGTAAGCCTAATAATTAGAAAATAAGTACAGATTTAAGA
This sequence comes from Nostoc sp. NMS7, assembly GCF_017115085.1. Classification (GTDB taxonomy): domain Bacteria; phylum Cyanobacteriota; class Cyanobacteriia; order Cyanobacteriales; family Nostocaceae; genus Nostoc. The sequence goes on from NZ_JABXKJ010000059.1 coordinate 18,224, forward strand.
TGAACACCCAAATAACAACCCAACTACCAATTCCTCCACACTTTAACCCCGATAAGGTCGGCGAAGTTTCGCGCGTACCTTACCAAGAACGTGCCGCCGAAGCTGAAATCTGGGCAAAACAACACGATATCAAACCTGCATCTCTAGATAAAACCAGCATTTGCTTACTATTAATTGATGTCCAAAACACCTTCTGCATTCCTGGATTTGAATTATTTGTAGGTGGAAAATCCGGTACTGCGGCGGTGGATGATAACGTCAAATTGTGTGATTTTATCTATCGCAACTTGGGAGTAATTACAAAAATTATACCTACTTTAGACACCCACACAGCAACGCAAATTTTCCATCCGATCTTTTGGGTAAATGCCGCCGGAGAACATCCCACCCCAGCAGCGACTAGCATCACTGCTGGAGATATCGAACAAGGTATCTGGAAAGTTAACCCAGCAGTTGCTGATAGCGTTACTAATGGGGATTACGAATTATTAGAAAAACACGCTTATCATTATGTTAAGCAACTAAGTCAAGACGGTAAATATCCTCTCATTGTTTGGCCTTATCATTCTATGTTGGGTGGTATTGGTCATGCTTTAGTTTCATCGGTAGAAGAAGCGATATTTTTTCACTGCATTGCGCGTCAGAGTCAGACACAATTTGAAATTAAAGGTGAAAATCCCTTAACTGAAAATTATTCCATCTTACGTCCAGAAGTGTTGGAAGATTTTGAGCAACGTCCACTTGCTCAAAAAAACACGCGTCTGATTAAACAACTTTTAGAATTTGATGCTGTGATTATCGGTGGTCAAGCTAAAAGTCACTGCCTCGCCTGGACAATCGACGATTTATTAACAGAAATTAAACAGGTAGATGCTGCTCTTGCTCAAAAAATCTATCTGCTAGAAGATTGCACTTCCCCTGTTGTTGTTTCCGGTGTTGTAGACTACACAGAACAGGCAGATGCAGCATTTACAAGGTTTGCAGAAGCAGGAATGCACATCGTAAAATCTAGCGAATTTGGGAATTGGGCATTGGGCACTTGTACTGAGCGAAGTCGAAGTATTGGGCATTGGTAATTCAGTTTCTTCTCTATTCCCTATTCCCTCATTTCTTCAAATAACCCTTTGGATCTTCCGCTACCCAACCCAGAGATGAGCTAGAACGTACTTCAAAATGGAGATGCGGTTGACGGGAACTTGGTTGTCCACTTGTACCTACGGTTCCCAATATGTCTCCTTTTTTCACTTGCTGTCCGACAGTAACTTTGATATTCTCAAGTTGAGCATAACGGCTTTGGAGTCCGCCACTGTGATTGATAATGACCAACTTGCCATAAGTACCTTGATCGTTGGCAAAGGCTACGGTTCCAGGCGCGATCGCTTGCACATCAGTACCTACTGGTGCTAATAAGTCAACACCACTATGGAAGAAAACTTGACCTGTCGCCGGATTAATTTGCCATCCGTAAGCTAATCCGATTATTGCCAATTGTGCCAAAGGATATCCAGACAGGGATGCACGGTTTGGCGTACCTGTATTAGTAGGTAAAGGGGACTTAGTTACAACACCATTCGGCGACCAATTTACCCCAGGAAGAAACACAATTCTAGGGTCTTGTTGGCAGCCATTCACCTCAAAAAGGCTATCAGCACGAACTTTGTATTTTGCCGCCACTTGTTGCCAAGTTTCACCGCGAGGCACTTCGACTACAACCCCATTGTAGGGAGGAATTTGAAGTACACTACCAACCGTGGCGATCGCACCGTTCTGCAAAGCTGGATTCATGCCAATAATAGTTGTAGGTATGAGATTGTAGCGCTGCGCTATGCTCTCCAAAGTTTCGCCACGAACAACTTTATGGCGTTGGAAGCGAGATAAGGCTGGAGTTGGGCAACCACTGACAACAGCTTTGGCGCTATTAGTGTTTGGCAGTATGCTTACTAGGCCCAAGGCGCTAATTAAGCTACAGAGGAACAGTTGACGAAAAGGTAAAGTCATGTATGTACGTCAAGAGCGCATTAACTTTAGATTTTAGATGGGAAGAGTGGGGAGTGGGGAGATGAGGGAGACAAGGGAGACAAGGGAGACAAGGGAGACAAGGGAGACAAGGGGATGAAGAAAGAAAGTGTTTTCCCAATGCCCAATGCCCAATTTCTAGTAAATTGATTTGTCCACTTGCCGTTCGCTTGACTACACTTAGAAATTAGCAACTGCATTGCTGTCCTTAAGCAAAATGATTATGAAGTTATCTTTAAAGCAAGTGGCGGTTTATGTGTTTTTACTGGTGTTCGGCGGTAGTGCAGGTTTGTTTGGCAGTCGCTATCTGCTGCCACAAAATTCCTCATTCCAACAGTTAAAAAATGTAACAATGGCTTCGCCTCCAGAATCCATAGTTCCTAATTCTCCTAACGGAGCGATTGGGACTACTGGGGGCGATAATGTGAATTTTATTGCGACGGCTGTCCAAAAAGTTGGCCCGGCTGTGGTACGAATTAATGCCACTCGCAAAGTCGCCAATCCCATCTCTGACGCTTTAAAAAATCCCCTCTTGCGGCGATTCTTTGGAGAAGATGAGGAACCAATTCCCCAAGAACGCATTGAGCGCGGTACAGGATCGGGATTTATTTTGAGCGAAGATGGAGAATTGCTCACTAACGCTCATGTGGTAGCTGACACGGATACAGTACAAGTAACCCTCAAGGATGGTCGGAGTCTAGAGGGGAAGGTGATAGGAGTTGATTCTGTGACAGATGTGGCGGTGGTGAAAATAAAAGCGAATCATTTACCAACAGTGAAACTGGGGAATTCGCAAAACTTGGTGCAGGGACAATGGGCAATCGCTATTGGCAATCCTCTAGGTTTAGATAATACTGTCACTATTGGCATTATCAGCGCTACCGATCGCACTAGCACTCAAGTTGGTGTCCCAGATAAGCGAGTTACCTTTATCCAAACTGATGCCGCAATTAACCCTGGTAATTCCGGGGGACCTTTGTTAAACGCCCAAGGCGAAGTGATTGGTGTTAATACTGCCATCCGCGCTGATGCTCAAGGACTTGGTTTCGCCATCCCCATTGAAACCGCCGCCCGCATCGCCAATGAACTTTTTACCAAAGGGCATGTAGAACATCCCTTCTTGGGTATTGAAATGGCAGACCTTTCTCCCATCAGAAAACAGCAGATTAATCAAGAAAATCAGCTCAACATTCAGCAGGATACTGGGATTGTCATTAGAGGAATTACGGACAATTCTCCAGCCAAGCAAGTAGCACTTATTCCTGGAGACGTGATTCAAAAAGTTAACGGTAAACCTGTCAAAACCTCAGCCCAAGTGCAGAAGTTGGTAGAGGCCAGCAAAGTTGGGGACATATTAGCGATCGAAGTCAACCGCAGCAATAAAATTCAAACCTTCAAAGTACAATTAGGAGCTTATCCTGAAAGGAAGTAGTCAAAATAATTCATAATTACAAGACGCGAGCGCCTTCGCTCTCCGTGGTAGCTCTCTACTCTCCACTGTCTTGTTGACCACTAAATCAAAAATTTAGTGTTGGCTCTGTACCCGTTGTCTAATTATGAATTAGTAATTATTCGGTCAATAGTCGGAGAATGTTTGACTACTGACTATTGATTATTGACCATTAGACAAATGCTCTAACTGCATTCTTTGTTCCATCTGCCGCAGAAAATACCCCGTCATCATGGCCGACGCTAGAAGCCCAGCTAAGTTCTCCCGATCTGTTGTGATTTGGACGCTAAAATTCTCTGGCGGCAGCATTCCCACTAGCCCTTGGACATTTTGCGAGATGATTTGTTTAATTTCGGGGCTAGCGGACTGAGCAATCCTAGCTAAAACATCAGGAGACTGATGCTGTAGATATTTGAGTAACTGATTAGGGTATTCCTCAGAGTGGTCGGAAAGAAGTTGATTAGCGTGTTCCTCTGAGTTGTCATTCAAAAAGTCACGATTAAACACCATTGGCAGTTTTATTTAGCTTAATTGCTAATTCTACTCTAAACCATAGTACAAGGGTAGCGCATTCACCACAGCTATAAGCCTTTAAGAGGGCATTGGGCATTGGGCACTTGTACTGAGCGAAGTCGTAGGCGTAGCCTCTCGTAGAGAAGTATTAGGCATTGGGAAAACACTTTCTTTCTTCATCCCCTTGTCTCCCTTGTCTCCCTCATCTCCCTTGTCTCCCTCATCTCCCTCATCTCCCCCACTCCCTACTCCCCACTCCCCACTCCCTTTAGTTCTAGTTCTAGTTCTAGTTGTTCTTCCTTTTGGCTGGTGGAAAGTATTTGCGGGAGTTGTTCGATTTGAAAATACTGATGAAATTTTGGGGTTACTTGCAGTGAGTAGGAGCGAGAATCGTTGTCTCGGCGCTTTCGGATGAAACCAAGTTCGACGAGTTCTGGAACGTGCTGATATACCCCTGAACCGCGCAGGTTAATCAAGTCGCTCTGGAGTATGGGACTATTAAGGGCGATCGCTGCCAAAGTCCGCAATGCACCAACACCCAATTCTACTGGTATCATAGTTTGCACTAAATCATGAAAGTCAGAGCGGAGTTGCAAACTGTAACCATCTGGGGTTTCTATTACCTCTAGGGCGCTATCTCGGTGGGCATAGTTGTCCATTAGTTGAATTATGCCTTCTTTGACAGTGGCGCGATCGCACGCGGCATACTCGGCGATTTCGCCGAGCGACAAGGGTTTACCCTTTAAATAGAGAATCGCTTCTATCTTCGTCGCTGTGGCTGTAATCATTTATTCATTGGGCATTGGGCATGGGGCATTGGGCATTGGGCATTGGGCATTGGGCATGGGGCATGGGGCATGGGGCATGGGGCATTGGGCATGGGGCATTGGGCATTGGGCATTGGGCATTCCCCTTGTCTCCCTTGTCTCCCTTGTCCCCCTCATCTTCCTCATCTCCCTCAAAAGCCTCTACTTGTGAGAATAAATTCTGCGATCGCTAAATCTTGTGGAGTAGTCACTTTTAAATTTGTCTCTTCTCCCTCGACAATTCGCACTTTCCAGCCACACCTTTCAAATAAAGCGGCATCGTCAGTTACTTCCCAACCTTGACGGACACCTTCAGCATGGCACTGTTTCAACAACTTGACATCAAATCCTTGGGGAGTTTGTGCTGCCCAGAGTTGTCGTCTGTCGGGTGTTTTTTGAATTATGCCTTGTTCATCGACAATTTTGATCGTGTCTTTGACGGGTATACCAGCAATTAAACCGGGACAGTGGCGAATCGCCTCGGCACAAGAGTTAAATAAATCTGCTGTGACAAGACATCTAGCGCCATCGTGAATTAACACTTGTTCTGCGGCTACTGGTAGCGCCTGCAAGCCATTGTAAACAGATTCTTGGCGGGTGGAGCCACCTTGGATCAATTCCACTGGTTTAGTCAGCTTCAGATCGGCGAGAATTGCTTTCAAATCAGACCAGTCATCAGGTTGAGAAATAATTCCGATCCAAGTGATTGTACTGGCGGCTTCGGCGGCTAATAGAGTCCAAGCAATAATTGGTTGCGATCGCACCAGGAGTAGGAGTTTATTCCGGTTACTCCCCATTCTTTTTCCCATTCCCGCAGCTGGAATTAATAAATACACAGAATTCCTCTATCTTTAAGCTATATATTTTCCCCTAAAATAGGGAGCGAGTAAGCGTCAATAAATATTATGCGAGTAGTAGCCCTTGTACCTGGCGGAATTGGCGACCAAATTCTCTTCTTTCCGACTCTAGATGACTTGAAGCGCCATTACCCTAACGCTCAGATAGATGTCGTTGTTGAACCCCAGTCAAAGGCTGCTTACCAAGTGAGCAAGTCAGTTCACGAGGTACTGGCCTTTGATTTTAAAGACCGTAACAGTCTGGCAGATTGGGGCAACCTGGTGGGCACAATTCGCGATCGCGAATACGATATTGCCATTGCTGTTAACCAAAATTGGTTGATGGGTCTTTTACTCTGGTTGACAGGAATTCCCATACGCATTGGCTACCAAGGCAAAGGCTCGGTTTTTCTTACCGACACTGTGCCGTTCAAACCATCCCAGTATGTGGCGGAACTATATCACGATTTGCTGCAACCATTGGGCATAAAAACTCCTGTCCCAGAGTTAGCAGTAAATGTGCCAAAACCAGATATTGAGTGGGCACAGAAGGAACAAAAACGCTTAGGGGTTCATGAAACAGGTTATATCTTGATTCATGCCGCTTCTGGCCAATTATCCCAGGCTAAAGAACTGGATAAAATCTACCCTGTCGAAAAGTGGCAGCAAATTATTCAAAGCTTCCAAGACAAGCAGCCGGATCTGCCTGTGGTGGTCATTAAGGGGTCTGAAGATCAGCTGTTTATGCGATCGCTTCTGGAGTCTTCTCCAGATATCAAGGTGACTGCGCCAGATGATATTGGTAAGTTAACTGCCATAATTGCTGGGGCAAATTTGATGTTGTCTACTGATAGTGCGGCATTACAACTGAGTGTTGCAGTCCAAACCTATACCATTGCCCTATTTGGGCCAACTGATCCAGCTAAGTTATTGCCGAAAAACGATAAATTCTTGGCTATTGAATCCCCCACAAGAAAAACGGCGGATGTTTCACCAAACGCAGTTTTAGAGAAAATTTGGGGTGGCTAAATCAGCAGTTTGTCCCCATTTCTACAATCAGTCTATTGGATATCCAATGTAGTTATGCGTTTGTTGAATGACCGCAAAACCTAGATGTGACAACTAGATTTTGCGGTTATTTCAGTATTAAAATATCTCAAAAAAAGCATCATCTAATTCATAACCCAGCATTTGGGACATAGACTTCAGCCGCGAGAGGCTGGGGATATCCTGCTGTTTGAGCCATTCACCTAAAATAAAGATTTTGTGCATCAAAAATATTTCTAAGGCTTCAGGATTGTACTGAATGCCTTCTTGAGAACTGAATTGGTGTGGTACAAGCATGGCGGCATAACGAGCAAATTCTCCAGCTTTCCAATCTAGTAAAAATGGCAACCAGGGGTATTTGGCATCTAGGCGCACAAACCACAGCCGCACCTCTGGAATTTCTGATAATTCCCGTGGATCGCCAGGTTGCAGATTATAATTGATATCAAAGCGTAGCTCCTGTTCATGGGATGCAACCCCATCTGGCAGCAGTTGTTCAATCACCGTTGAGGCTGGCGACAAATCCAGATTGTTAATGAAGTTATTATTGAGTGCGATCGCAATTGTCATAAAAAACTCGATACGTTTGGAAATTTGATACTTTTGCTTAGTTTTCGCTGGTTATAACAAATAAATATACATCTAGTACTTTGTCAAGTTAGTAATCCACTCACGTACACCGGATTTTGCTACACTTAAATATTACTTTTATAATTCCGATAAATACTCATATTTAACTAACAAATTATTACAAGTTTCCCGGTAGGCGTAAAGCTCAGTCACAAAGCGTGCTGAGATATAAGCGACTCGTGCAGTTCGACAAGCTCACTGACCACAGTTTTAACTGCATTGAATCTTCTTTAAATAAGGCGTTGCTTTAGCCAAAGTGGACATTTACAGCAATTTTAAGTTAAAGTACTAATGAGTTTGTTTTAGATTAAGGTCTGAGAAATTAGCCGTCAACAAGCAAAAAAATCATTATCGCCACTTGTGACTTCCGCAGCATCAAAAGCCAAAACACAAGTACAGGTAAAAAGCGGTGTGCAATATTATTGCATATATGAAATAACCAATAAACATTTAGATGGGAAAATTCCCACAACAGTTAACAAAGCTGTAATATGCAAAAACAAACAATTTCTACAAAACCAATTCGTTCCTTAGAAGATGCGCTTGATCGCTGTCAAATCCTGGGTATGCGCGTCAGTCGTCAGCGTCGCTTTATTCTGGAACTACTTTGGCAAGCAAATGAACACCTTGCCGCTAGAGAGATTTACGATCGCTTGAACCAACAAGGCAAAGAAATCGGTCATACCTCTGTTTATCAAAATTTAGAAGCATTATCCAGTCAAGGCATCATTGAATGTATTGAACGCTGTGATGGGCGTTTGTACGGCAACATCAGTGACTCTCACAGTCATGTCAACTGTATAGATACAAATCAAATTCTTGATGTTCATGTGGAACTACCAGAAGATTTTATCCGCAAAATTGAAGAACAAACAGGAGTGCGGATTACTGAATACAGTATTAACTTTTTTGGCTACCGCAACCGGCAAGAAGGCTGATGGGAGTTGGGAAATAGGAGTTAGGAGAGACGCGATTAATCGCGTCTGTACAGGAGTTAGGAGTTAGGAGGTTTTTAGAGTCTGGATTCTAGCTTTAATAGGCACTAAAACTTAATAACCATTAGTATCATCAATGAAGTTATTGCCAAAAACTGTCTCATCATTATCATATAAATCCATCGGTAAAATCCTACCTTCGGAGCTTTCAATTAGTCCGATCGCAGGGTTCTTGTTCCAATTAACATCTGTGTTTGACGGGATTTTTAGCGTGTTTGACAAGGGCTGCTGCGATGCCTGCGGCGGTAAACTACGCAAATGTTTCAATCTGGGAAACGACTCTTTGGAGAACAAGGCACCATTATCAGCGGCCAATTTTTTGTCAGCATCAGCGATAATGGCATCAAATAACCAGGCGTTGTTGAAATTAGCAGAATTTAGATTTGTCCCCATCAGGTTCGCCTGTTGCAGATTTGCGCCTGCAAGGTTCGCCTGTTGAAGGTTCGCACCTGTAAGGTTCGCCTGTTGGAGGTTCGCGCCTGCGAGATTTGCCTGTTGCAAATTCGCTCCCGCTAAATTCGCCCCGATTAACTCCGCATTGGATAAGTTTATCTGCTCAAGATTTACCCCAGTTAACATCACTTGCAATAAAGAGGCTCCCGATAAGTTGAGTCCAGCCAGAGACTTGATTCGGGTTGCAAAGGCACTTTTATGCAAAACCGTTGTCCTAGCAATTAGCGCACTCAGCGCATCTGGATTAAATTCTGCAAAATTCGCTGGATTTCCGCAAGGCCAAAAAGGAACTTTTGTTTCTCGGTAACAAGCACAAAGCCATAAAAACACATTCAGCCCTACAGCAGCATTCACCTGTTCAACATTCACCGGGTTTTGTAGTGCGTGAAAATGAGTCAAAGCTTTGTGGGCTATCCCTTCATCTAGCCAACGGCCTTGACAGTAAGCACGCCAGAAAGACAAAAGACGTTGAAACAAAACTTCAAAGTAAAACTTGTGCTTTTGCTGCCGACGCAATCCGGCAATCGCTAGTTCTTCAATTTCCTGGCTAAGTATCCCATAACCGAATAAATTATAAAGGTGTTGGGCTACGCTACTGGGAGAATCAAGCACAAAAGTCAGTGTACCATAAGCCTCATCTTGGCATTGAGTCAGAAATTTAAGTTGGGCTGCAATCACATCTGCACAAAGAAGTTCTCCTAACTTAATATGCGAAAACTCGATTAAAGTACTTTTTGCTGCGTCTTTGACTGAGCTTTCTAAATCCCGAATTTTAAAGTAAAACCCTGGTAAAGTATTAGATTCCTCAGCAAGATTAATTTGATGACGTTGCGAGTGTAAAATTTTCAGAGCGATCGCTTGCATCTGCTTAAGTAAATCTTCGGGATGACGTCCAGCGAGTAAATTAGCGATCGCTTCTGGAGTTCGGTGGATATGAGCCGATCCTGAGCGCAGTAACATCATCTTCATACCACCAATTAGCGGATAGCCTAACAACCATCGACTCAGACGATGATAAATTTCCCATAACAGAGAAGACTTTTGGTTATTAGCAGCTAACTGCAATAGTTGCTCATCTAGCAATCCGTCGCGGTGCAAAATGCCCAACAAATGCAGCATTATGGGTTGACGAATCAGGGCAGATAATTCTGTTAACTTTGATTGGCTGGCAAATAAGCCGGACTGTTTTAAGAATGTAAATAAATTTTGAGAGATCGCCAACGATTGCACTTTTATCCACTGCTGAAACCATTGTTTGAGTTCGTCCGCATCCAATGGCTGAATAATAATTCGCCTCAATAATAGCGGTAGTTCAGAGACGATTTCCGCTAACGTCATTGAGCGACTCGTCAACACAATTTTGTGTCGGTGCTGAGATTGAAAGTTGAGTAATTGCTGAATAAAAATCGCTTGTTCCCTTATACCATGAGCCGAAGGAGGCAGTTCATCTAGACCATCTAGCAACAAAAGACAAGGGAGATTTTCTGGCTCTAACCAAGTTGAAAGATTAACAGGAAAAGCCGAATTTAGGGTTTCGATGAAAGTTTTGCCATATTTTATATCCCGCAACCTAATTAATATCGGCATCCAAGTCGGGTAAAATTCCTGTGCTACCTCTGCCGCCCAAAGTTGGCAAAAACTAGTTTTTCCATAACCAGGTTCCGACTCAATGATGGCGATCGTTTCTAAATCAGCTAGCTGTTGCTGCGCCCATGTTTTTAAATCAACTAGTTTAATAGTTTTTTTATCCGGCTCAGAAATACTTTCCTCTATTGGTAAGCCTTTTTGTGGCACATAAATATCCTTAAGCGCAAAGGATTCCATCAGCAAAGGCATACTCAGGTTTTTAATCAAACTTGCACGGTAATGTTCTCGGTGCAAATCAATTTTCTCACTGACTGTAGAACCAACTTCTGGGGTGATTAAACTGGGAGATAATGAAATCTCCAAACGGAAAAATTTTTGCAGTTGGGCTAAAGGTGCAGCATTCTCAGTAACGACTACCAGTATGTTACCAGGAAGTGAGTTGACCAAACGCTGTGTTAGGAGTTTAGCTTCAGGTGACTCTGCACCATTGGCAACTAACCAAGCGATAACAACGTTATTTATTTGTTGCACCAGTAATGAATCTGCAACTAAAGATAATGCTTGTTCGGCTTGAGTGTCAGTCAATTTACCTGGGCTGAGAGTTTTCAGCAAACCTTGTAGTTGCGGATCTGGGAGCGTAAATTTACCCACATCCTCTTTAAGTATGTGTGATTGAATGGGTATACTTGCCCGATCTAGCCACGGTCTTTGCAAGCTTGCTTCTTGCTTTAGAATTGCTTGCAAAGCCTGGAGATAGGCAATTTGAAACGCTAGCCATGTGCCTTCGTTACGTTTTAATGGTTTTTTTTGACTGAGACTACGCAACAGGTTTTCTGTCAACTGCGAAATCACACTAATTTCTTCCCAAACAATACCTAAAGGCAGTTCTAAAACCTCTACCAAGGTACAGATATCAAAAGGCATCAGACTTTTAACTTCCATATCCTGAACAATCCGGTAGGCAATACCTGCCAATTGCCCCGTTGAAAATCCTCTGATTTGATTGATTGCGATATAGCGTTCTGCCAACCAGTGCCGAATACTCAGGTTCATTTAATTACACAGTGAAGGCTACTATGGCAATTATGCTTGATTTATCAGTTGTCGAAAACAGGTAACAATGGGGAAGACAAAGTTTTGTATCAAAACTGTTTTCTGATTGCAAAAAAACAGTGCTTGTGTAATTGAGTGGACTATGAGCGATCGCCCGATAAAATTATTGTTAATCGACCAAGACCCGATTTTTCGTCTGGGATTACGCGTAGCTCTAGAAGCAATTCCTAACCTGGAAGTAACAGCAGTGGTAGAAACTTACACCCTTGCCTTGCAGATTTTAGCAGAAATTGCTCAACAAGATCCTAACCAAGTAAATTTGGTAGTTTTGGAATTCGGTAATGGTCGCTCCGCCACCAGTCAACAGCTAGGGTTACAATTGTGTCGCCAACTCAGAGTCTTATATCCCAACCTGCCAATTTTGCTCCTCAGTTCTGTGCAAGAACAAGGACTACTATTAGCTGCGAAATCTGTTGGTATTAATGGTTACTGCCCCAAAGGTACACCACTTTCTGAGTTAATCGCCGCCATGCAAGAAGTTGCAGATGGTGGTTCCTATTGGCTTCAGGAAACAGAAGCAATAATAACTCCTAACTCCTGTACAGACGCGATTAATCGCGTCTCTCTTCAATCCCATTCGACTACGCTCACGGCAAGCTCACTTCCTTTTTCTAGACTGCGAAATAATTTACGTTTGTCAGGAATTACTAACATTGACGCTACCCTAGCCGCAATAACAGCACAATTACAAGTTCCCGGACTACCAGTACTAGATCGAGCAATTCTAGCTGGACATCGGCGAGAACTGCTAGCGGCTCGTTGGTTGCTAAATCGGTTGTTGGTTTCATCACAAGAAAGGCAAGAGGAAGATATCCCCGTTGCTGATGTGCCTCTGGCTTCTTCATTGAGTAGTGCCATTCAACAAAGGCAAATTGTGCCACCTTTACTTAGTCCGGGAACACTACAATCTGCCTTGTTTGCATCTTGTGTTACCAAATTTCAATTTTCTTTACGAAATATTACAGATATACCTTTAGAAATTGATATCTTTCGTGAAGATAAAAAACGGGAATTACTTTATCTAATACTGCAAAAATTAGCTGACCAGTTGGATGAACTGCGTGCTGCTCAAATAGAGATAAATCAATTATATGAAGTAAAAAATACCTTAATATATGACTTATGGCAAGCAGCAATTACATATTTTTTTGGCAAATTTTCTCGGATAAAATTAGGAGATCAAAACATAGAAATCGTTAATTTTTTGTTACAAAATACAGAGATTGTGCAAAGAGATATTCTGAATAAAATTCCGCTAGTTTGCGAGTTGTATTCTTATTTACTATTTCAAACAGAATTGAACATTGATAACACCTCTTATCCGGTAGTAAGCATTGAAGCCAAGTCCCAAGCATTAATGATTTTAGAGAACTTGTTGATTCAGGTAGCGAATGGGGTTGTACAACCACTGTTAAATTCTTTAGCAGATGTAGAAGCGATTAAACAAAATTTTTATGGACGGCAATTGATTTCTACAAGAGAGATTGAACGATTTAGAAATAATTTGTCGTGGAGATATCGAATAAAAAATTATATAAATGAGCCAAAAGCAGTTTTTGAAAGTCGGTATGAACTATTTGTAATTGCGCCTCGTGGCATTGCCAATACTTCAGTGTATGCTCCTCGAAATCAGGAGTTAGAAAAGCTTTCTAATATTCCTTTAGTAGTGACATTGCTCCTAGAATTTAGTGATGCGATCGCACCGCGTTTAAAATCACTATTAGCTTTTGTAGGTAGCGGTATAGTCTTCATCCTTACCCAAATAGTTGGTCGAGGCTTAGGTTTAATCGGTCGTGGTATTCTTCAAGGTATTGGCAGCGTATCGTTAGTAGAAAAAAACCTGAGACGAAATAGCGATCGATCTAAGTGAGCCAGAGAACGCGGGGACACGGAGAATGACAAATGATTTTATCGGGCTAGCAATTTCTTATACTTATGCAACTAGTCTGCTTGTCATCGGTGAGGGACTGCGTAGGCTGTTTGGTGTGAAGCCGGATTTGACTCGCAAGGTGATCCATATTGGTGCAGGGATGTGGGTTTTTGGCGTCCTGCTGCTGTTTAACCACTGGGAAATTGGAATTATCCCTTTTGCTACCTTTATCGGACTTAACTACCTGTTGTACCGCTACCGAATCATTGGTGCAATGGATACCCAGGATAGCTCACCTGGTACAGTTTATTTCGCTATTTCAGTGACGCTGCTGTTCGGGCTACTGTGGCGGCCAAAGGGGCCAATAGATGGCGCTGCGATCGCTGTTGCTGGGATAATGGCGATGACCTGGGGTGATGCACTGGCAGCATTAATCGGTAGACGCTTCGGACAGCATAAATACCAAGTGGGAAATTCTGTACGTTCCTGGGAGGGTTCAGCAGCAATGTTTGTAGCGAGTACAGTAGTGATTTTCTTAGTGCTATTGCTGCTACCTGGTTCGTCGCTGAGTCCCCTAGCAACGCCTTTAGGTTTAGGATGGGCATTGTTGACGGCGGTGGTAACTGCTACTTTTGCCACCCTAGCAGAGGCAGTCTCACCCCACGGTACAGATAACCTCAGCGTACCTCTAGTAGCGGCTGGGGTAGTGTGGGTAGCGATGCAAGCGTTTTAAACCAAAATTTGTAGAATATTTCCTCGTTCCCAGTCTCAGACTGGGAATGCCTATCAAAGAGGCTCCGCCTCCTGGGGCTTGACAAGAGGCAGAACCTCTCAGAATACATTCCCAGCCTCCAGGCTGGGAACGAGGCGAACTTCCGAGTTCAAAGGTGCAACTTCGGAGTTCAAAGGCTCAACTTCGGAGTTCAAAGGCTCAACTTCCGAGTTCAAAGCTAGTACTGAATACAAGACTCACCTTGATAGCGCTACTCCAAACTCCTGTACAGACGCGATTAATCCGTCTCTCCAAACTCCTGTACAGACGCGATTAATCGCGTCTCTCCAAACTCCCCACTCCCCACTCATAAATTCCAATTGCGGCGGAAATGAAAGAAGCCTTCTAAAAACTCTTGCAAGGCAATATTGCTATTTAACTTTTGCTTACTCCACTCTCTGGCAGTTTGTTCCAGAATTTCTGAGAAACTAGGATAGACGGGAGATAAATTTGCTAAATCTTTGACTTTAATTTTTTGTGACATTGCCAAGGCAATCAAATTAATTAATTCTCCAGCTTCTGCCCCTAATATCGAAGCTCCCAAAATTTCCCCGTTGCGTAGCACAATTAATTTACACATCCCAGTGGTTTCGTCTCGAAGTTGGGCTGCTGCCACTGTTTTAAAATACTGTCGTAAAACTAAAACTTCATCTCGACGAAATAGACGTTTTGCCTGCGCTTCTGTTAAACCCACTTGCGCCAGCATCGGCACAGAAAACATCGCCCAAGGAATAGAACAATAATTTACTCGTAACCTGGGGAAAAAGAGTGCATTGTTCAGGGCAATTTTTGCTTCATAATTAGCGATATTGGCAAAGTCGTAACCACCAATTACATCACCACAAGCGTAAATCCGGTGGTTAGTGGTTTGCAGTTTATCATTCACCACTAAACTACGCCGATGCCATTTCACACCTACTGCTGCCAAATTTAGGGATTCAAAATTTGGCTGTTGTCCAGTGGCCACTAAAATTTCATCAGTTTCAATGGCCTTATCTCCTGCTTGAATCCACTTTTTATCCCCAATTAGCCTCACCTGAGTTACTGGGTTTTTGGTGAGGACGCGCACACCTTCGACTTCCAACTGCGCCTGAAGCAGTATGGCTATCTCAGGGTCAAGATGCGGGAGAATATATGGATGCTTGACTACCAACGTCACACTGCAACCAAACCGCGCTAAAGTTTGAGCGATTTCAATGCTTTGGGGAATTCCGCCGAGAATTACCCAATTTTTGGCTAATGTCGCTCCCTGTAAGGATTGCCAAATATTAGATAGGGTTAGATAGGCAGTGGCTGGCAATCCTTCAATCTCCGGCATTTCTGGACGCGAACCACTCGCCAGCAAATAGGTACGGGCGCGTAGTAGGCGATTGTTAACGGCAAAAGCTAATTGGGGTGAAGATTGAAATTGACCATTGCCAACGATAACATCGACTCCCTGCCCGGCAAGGATGGCTAGAGAATGCTGTTCTTTGAGATTTGAGGCGACGCATTCAGCATACAGCATCGCTTCTTGCCATGCCATAGATATCTGGCATTCTTCTAAGGTATCAGTGTGTGTGGCATGAATACCACAACTAGCGGCATCATTCAACTTCTGCGCTAGTTTACCAATTTCGGTAAGAGCATGGTGATGAGCAAACCCGTAGTCTACTTTGGGTTCCACCAGGGCAACTGTAGCCCGGAGTTGGGTTGCAGCAAGAGCAGCGTAGTATCCAGCAAGACTGCCGCCAATAATTACAACATCATAATCAATAGTCATTAGTCATTAATCATTAGTCATTGGGCATTGGGCATGGGGCATGGGGCATGGGGGAGAATGAAAAATTACCTCATCTGCCTCATCTCCCCCTTACCAGTACAGACGCGATTAATCGCGTCTCTCCCAACTCCCATTCGGCTACGCTCACGGCAAGCCGACTCCCGACTCCCCACTCAGCGCTGTTAGTAAGCGTTGGTTATCGGAGTGGGAACGTACAGCAACCCGGAAAAAGCGATCGCCTAGTTCTTGAAAGCTCAGACAATCGCGGATTAAAATCTGGTGATGCTTGAGTAATTGTTGCTGTAACTGCGAAGTAGACTTTTGCGACTCAACCAGTAAAAAGTTAGCAGCACTTGCTTGGGGTTGCAATCCGGGGATTTTAGCCAAACCCTGAAAGAGTTGGTTTCGTGCAGGTGGTAGCCATGCCCAGGTTTGCTGCTGAAACTCTGTATCCTGGAGTGCCGCAATTGCTGCCGCCGCCGCTAGCGTGTTTACGGGCCAGGGGTCACGCCATAGCTGCCATTTAGCTAGGCAGTCGGGGTGTGCGATCGCATATCCTAATCGCAGTCCTGGGAGACTGTAAAATTTGGTTAGCGATCGCAATATTACTAAATTCGCATATTCCTGCACCACCGGAATCAGGCTTTGTTCCTCATTGGGCGGCACAAAATCCATAAATGCTTCATCCACCACAACCAAAGCAAATTGCTCCAGGTAGGGCAAAATAGAGTCCCGTGAAAATAGCTTTCCGGTTGGGTTGTGGGGATTATTCAGCAATAGTCCTTTGTCCTTTGTCCTTTGTCCTTTGTCCTTTGTCAATAACCTAGGCGCTTCGCCTTCCCGCAGGGTATGACCAGTGATTAATGACAAAGGACACTCCAGCACTTTCGCGTTGTACGCCGCCAAGGTTCGGTAGTAGTCGCCAAAGGCTGGAGTTATTAAAGTTGTCGCGGCTAATTGAGCTAATTCTCTGCCGATTAAAGTAAGTAATTCTGCGGAGCCGTTACCCGGCAGAATCCACTCAGACGGCAGTTGATGGAAGTGACTGAGAGCTAGTCTCAGTTCACTATAATTTGGGTCTGGATAGTGCTTAAGATTACCAATTTGGGACTGGATAGCAGCGATCGCGCTATTTGGAGGTCCCAACGGGCTAATGCTAGCAGAAAAATCCAGAATAGCATCAGGGGAACAGCCAGCCAGTGCTGCTGCCCAGGCTAAATTTCCCCCATGTGCAGGTTGCCGCATTAAAGAAGGGTTCCCGAAGACAGAACCTATGCTTTTGGGGGTGCTACCTTTTCTCTAAACAGTTTTCCTGCTGAGAAAGCAGGAACCCTCGTCGCTGGGATTTCCATCTTTTCATTTGTTTTCGGGTTGCGACCTTCGCGGGCTTTACGTTCCCGTGATTCAAATGAGCCAAATCCTACCAACGTTACCTTATCACTAGAGGAAACCGCTTCAATAATCGTTTCCAAAGCGGCAGTTAAGACTTGATCCGCTTGTTTCTTGGTAACACCAGCCTTTTCAGCTACGGCATCAACTAATTCACCTTTGTTCATATCAAACTCCTGAAGGTTTACTTGAGATTGTTTACGGATGTAAATTAATACATCTGTACTGAAATATCGGTTCGCGGAAATACAAAAATCATCCTTTAGGAGTACTTTTACTCAAAACGGCTGTACATCCTATCGGCTCGACTTTTCAATGAATCATTCTAAGGTGTTGTAGCCTGATGTGGATAGATGAAACCATTAATTTATATAGATTTCAGGATTTTTTCTAATTTTAGGGTGTTGTTTCACTAAAAACCACCCCAAAAATAGGAAAAAATACCTAGTAAATACCCCGTAGGCGCAGCCCACCGCAGGCATCACGAGGGGAACAGGGAGTTGAGAGGTGGAAGATCGTTAGTATTTATTAGGATTAATTACCGATGTTGAAGAGTTATTGCTGAGATTAACCAATTGTTATGAAAAATGGTTTGTAGTCAGCACAAGCCTGGATGTCTTCTGACTCTAAATCAGGAAAATCCTCTAAAATTTCGGCTGGACTCAGATTTTCAGCCAGCATCTCTAAAATGTCACTTACACGGATATGACAATCAAAGAATAACTTGTTGCAGCAAAATGCTGAAAGTTAGCATTTCATCCCCTTTTCTTGTGGTGTAGAACAAAATGGATATAGGTTTGTAGCCCAGCCAGTCAACAAAAACCGGAGATACTCCGATGACAGCACTTACATTAAACCTCAATTCTGTAATTAAACTGACAAGAGAGCAGTTTTATCAATTGTGTGAAGAAAATCCCGATTTAAAATTAGAACGCAATGCCCAAGGAGAATTGATTATAATGCCACCTACGGGAGGAGAAACAGGAAAAAGTAATTCTACTATTAACGCTCAAATATGGTTCTGGAACGACCAAAATCAATTAGGCGAAGTTTACGCAAACAATAGCCGAAAAGAATGATTTTCTTCTTAGGGGCAATTCATGTAGCTTTAGCTGACCGCAGGGTATTGCCCCTACCGTGTGTAGTTTTGGGTAATACCCTTTCACTTTAATAATGATACAAATACGTTGGTAGGGGCACAGCAATGCTCATGCGTGTCAACTTAACGTAAAACCCATGTCCCACAAGGAACTGAAGTTCCTTGGCTTTTAGCGAAAGTCATCTCAAGATGACTAAATAATCTGAAAAATCTTTAGTCTACTTGAGTAGACTTTAGCTAAAAGCCAAAGAACTTTAGTTCTAGGCGGGTGAGTCAGCCAACAGTTAAGCTATTTCTAGCTTAAGTTGACACCAATGAGCTTTTTCTGTGCCCCTACGAGAAGTCTATATGTATCAGGGTTTGTGTGAAATGGTTATAAGTCCTATTTATTCTAGAATGACATTTAAACTTAATCCTACTCGTGAACAAGAAGATCCCCGACTTCTTAAAGAAGTCGGGGATCTGAGCCTTTGTCAGAGGTGACTCACCTGCACATTATCTTTATTACCTGCTAGGAAGCTTCAAGCCTCGACGCTCAAGAATTTGCCGCACTTCTGGGCTGGGGTTGTAGTTATAGCCGTAGGAGGAGTTCTGAGAGTCATCCATAATCTGAGGTGTGAGCAATACAATTACCTCATTGCGCTGGTTGGATCTGTTTGTACTTCTAAACAGCGCACCAATAAGGGGAAGATCACCCAAAATAGGTATCTTGGAGATATTTGTCCGGTCTTGGTCTTGAATGATACCTGAGAGAATGAGTGTTTGACCATCTCGTAAGCGAATTAAGCCAGAAGTCAGAGAGCGCTGAGACACTAAAGTAATACTTCCATTTCCTGTATCTGCTGTGCCTGAAGGAGCGCTGACAGTAGGAGCAACCGATAGAGAAACGAAACCATTATCGTCAATCCGCTCAATTCTTACATTCAAGGTTAAGCCAACTGCTTGTTTCGTAATTGTTCTATCTGTTCTAGAACCACCAGAAGTATCCGTTGTTTCGAGGGTTATATTTCCCACTACTTCTTGAGTCAGGTTGATAAGAGCCTGCTGACCTTCTTGCACAATTAAGGTTGGGTCAGTCAAAATCTTGGCATTGCCATTTGTCACTTGAGCTTGCAAGCTAGTGAGAAGACGTTTAGGGAATTGGTATAGAGAAGGCAAAGATGTAGTAGCTGTACCAAGAGCACCTTGTGTGATACTTGATGTCCCATCGGCGTTCCTTGTAATGATGTTATTGGTTGCTGGGGTGATAGTAGTGAAACCTGGTTGTAGGGGGTTTGTACTACTAGGCGAAATAGGTTGATAGAAAGAGGCACTTCCTGGATTTGCGACTGTAGTGATGCTACCGTTTGGGTTTATTACTACTGTACCTGGGGTAGTTCCTGGAATAGATACGGTACTATTGGGGTTAAGAAAAGGCGTTCCTGTAATTGGATTCGTAATAGTAGGCGTCTGAGTCACACTGTTTCTCGCTTCAGCACTAGTAGCTGGTCTGGAACCGCCGAAATTAAAAGACGCTGCACCACCATCACTGCTGAAGTAGTTGTTACCAATTCCAAAGGAAAAGCTAGTGTTGTAGTCCTGGGTGTTATTGAGATTAACATCGATAATCTTGACGTTAACTACCACTTGACGACGGCGGATATCAAGCTGAGTTAGTTGAGCGATCGCCATCTCAACTAGCCTGGGAGAACCAATTAAGGTAATGGCATTGGTGCGTTCGTCTCCTAATGCCTGTAAACCTCTCAGTAATGGGCTGGAGTCTTTAAAATCAACGCGTAGAGGTTGAACTTGGGTTTCCGTCGTCGTCTGAGTTTGGGTGATAGGCGCAACTCCAGCCCCCACCGGTATGGCATTAACGCTGGTAACTTGTCGTTCGCGGCTGACTGCGCTTTCTGCTCCTAAGGCGACCAAAAAGTTCAGGGCGACTCCCACCGTCACCTGATTAAGTCGCAGGCTACGCATAACCATGTCACGGGTCGCATTAGGTAGTTTAGCCCCAACAAAAACTGTCCGACCACTGCGATTAGCTTCTAGACCACTCAAGCGCAAAACGTAGTTAAACACATCTTGCACTGGCTCGTTTTCTATATCTAGGGAGATTGTTTGAGAGGTTGCTGGTGCTGCGGCACCTTGCTGACCTCCAGCAGCTTGCTCACCTCCTACGTAAGCCAGGTTGAGATTAGCAGCACGGGCAAGCAATGACAAAACCTCACGCACTGGCGCATCTCGCAGTACTAAGCGGGGTACACGTTCCTGAGTTCCTAAGTCAATGCTGCTAGGAGAAGCATCGGTAGCAGAAATAGCAATATCTCCCACTGGTGGGGCGATCGCTCTAGGTAAGAAAGGTGGTCCCTGACTCAGAGGTTGACCTGGCCCAGTAGGTTGTGCAGGTTGTCCGTCAATCGTGACTAGCGGGTTGGGAACGAGAACGCTTGGCTTTTGACCAAATTGGACTGGAGTAGTAGCAGGTGGTGCTGTGGATGTTGGCGCTGTTGGCGTTGGTACTGATACTGTAGTGCCTGCGGATGGGCTAAAGCTGAGTGTAATTCCATTTAGCGATCGCACTATAGGTTGATTACTAGGTGTGTCATTGCTGCCAGTTACCGTCACCCGGACACTATTGGCATCAAGCTGACTAACCTCAACAGACGCAATTCCTGGTGCTGGGCTATCTTGACGAAAACCTTTGCCTTGTGGTAATCGTAATTGAGTATTGATAATATCTGCAACTAAAGCCTTGCCTGTTTTTGTCGTGAAAACTTGGGGGCGTGACCCTGAAGAAGTTTTCAAAACCACCTTAATTCCACCATCAACTGGATTTAATTGGACATCAGTAATTTGACTAATTTGTGCCCAAACTGGTTGGGCTGCCAAAAATACAAAAGCGGTAGCACCCAATATAAAACTATTACCGTGAAGCTGTTTCACACTTCATTCCTCACACTATAAAACCTTGTTTACAAACAATTTTGAGTAGTTCGCCATCAGTGGTGAATTTTAGAAGTTAGGAGTTAGAAGCGATGCCCTGAGCCTTTCGACAAGCTCAGGGTAAGACCTGCCGAAGGGTTAGGAGTTAGTAGTTAAGAATGAGGAATGATAACTCACAATTCATAAGGGATTTGCAACAAATAAATTATCCAATCTTGTGGGGTGGGCAGCGTTCGACTGAGCGCTCATGCCGAAGTCTTGCCCGCCTTTGGCTATGGGCGGGCAAGATGCCCACCCCACAAGAAGTAGTTAAGTATTTTTTTATTTGGAAATCCTTAACTCCTAACTCCTGTACAGACGCGATTAATCGCGTCTCTCCTAACTCCTAACTTTTAACTACTTTTTCGGGACAACTGGGGCAACTGGGGCAACTGGGGCAGCTTTAGCTGCGGCGGCGGCTATTTCTTCTGCACTAAGTGGCATCAATACCTGTAATTGAAATGATGTATTAATCGCTGCTGGCCCTACCAGCAGCGGCGTTTTATCTAATGGGGATCTTGACTCTACTGGAGCCAAAGTTACTTGATAATCTTTAATTGTTAACAAAGGCTGCAAACGCTCAATGTTACGAATTATCGATTGTGTTTGTTCATAAGTTCCTGTAATTTCGGCATTGATGCTGCTGCGTTGCAGCTTGCCGTCAACTAGTAGTCCTAGACTTCCATCGGTAATCGGTTCTGGTTTTTGGGAAACTGGCACAAATTTATTCAGTTTGGCTCTCACTCCATTAATAGAAGTTGGAGTATTCCCAGATTCAACTAAACGGTTCACATCCAACAGCAATGTATCTAAGGTTTTTTCGTTAGCAAATAAACCTAAAACCTGAACTTTTTGCTGGGTTGCCTGTGCTAACTCATCTTTAACTTTGTCAATCTGTTTGATACTGGCTTTTTTTTGGTCAACTTGCGCTTGCAGTTCGGTGTTTTTGGCTTGCTGCTGCTGATAGGTTTCCCAAGCTGGCATCAGCAGGTTTAAGAATATATAAGCTGCTCCCGCTATACCAATTACCCCTACCAAAATCCCAATAATTTTTGGTGTGAAGGCAATACCAAAGACCACCGGAGAGGCTGGTGTTGCCTCCTCGAATTCCCCACCATGTTCGGCAAAATTTAAATCATCACTCAGCGTCATTTTGGAATGACTCCTATTTTTTGCATACTACGAATTCGAGTCACTAAGCCCACTGTGCCTTTTTTTTCCAACTCCCGGATTAATTCCGAAGCTGGAACATCGCTCATGCTCGATTGAATAGTGTATTCAACTACTTGGGGTGGCTTAATTATTACACCAGTATTAGGTTGACCCGTACCTGGGGTTAAGGGAGCATCTACTAAGGTTGCCTTCAGAATTCTGCTTTCTGTGGACTTCAAGAACTGAGACTGTTGTAAAATCAATAAGAAATCATTGACATCGTTAAAAGAACGAGCCAATCCGGTAATTTCTAATCCCCCGGCGGGATTGCTTCGTGGCTGACCTACCACTGCCGCAACGGGTGGGATTTGCTTGATGGTTTCGATTTGCACTGCTGCTGGGGTGCGATCGCGCAAATCTTGGAGCATTGCTGACCAAGGACGAATCTGATCAAATACACTGACTAAAGCTTGCGTTTGCGCTTTAATTGCATTTGTCTCCGCTTTGATTTTGCTAATATTTCCGATTTGTGTATCTAACTTCTTGCTTTCTTGATCTAGTTTTGCTGCGTTCGCCTCTAATTCCCCAATTTTCCCTTGCAAAAACCAGAAACTAACTCCCAATAAAACTGGAAGACCTACACCTAGTCCAACTCCCACATACACTGGTGTCAAATCCCCCGTAGGAAGCTTTAGACCTATTCCTCCTTTTCTCTCAGGCTTTTTCTGGTATGCTGGCCGGTCTTTAAGAAAATTAACATCTAGGCTGTACATTCTGTTACACCTCTCGCATTCCTAGACCAAGTACGATCGCCAAGCCAGAGCGTTGTACCTGTGGATATTTCTCAATGTCAACTTCCAAGGCCAAAGCCCCGATTGGATCTATTTGGGTAGTTGGCAAGCTCAATCGTTGAGTAAAAAATTCATCTAGCTGTTGGAGTCCACCACCTGGACCAGCTAATAAAATCTGCGCTACCTCCATATTTTCACTTTGATTCAGGTAAAAATCGATGGAACGACGCAGTTCATCGGTTAGTTCTCCCAATACTCTCAATATCGCTGCCATACCAGGATTGAGTTCGGTAACGCCGGTTTTCCCACCATCTATGGGAGTTGGAGGAATAACCATTCCGTGTAACAGTTCCATATCTCGTGACGTGGGTAAGCTCATTGCCCTTGCTAAAGCAGTTTGCATTTGATAAGTCCCGATTGGAACTGTGCGCGAAAATTGCGGCACTCCGTTAACGATGATCGCGATTTCTGTACTATCGAACTCGATATCAACTAGTACTGCTGCTTCTTGCGGCCCAAATTGTCGCAGTTGATCGCGAATAGTCCGAATCAGCGCAAAACTGTTGATTTCTAAAACATCGAGTTCTAATCCTGCCTGCTCGAATGTACTTATATAGGTATCCGTTATCTCCTTGCGGGTGGCAACTAAGAGTACGTGTACTTTTTCAATGCCATCCTCATCTACAAAGTAGTCAAGTTTTTGATAATCTACATCAGCCTCTTCACGAGGATAGGGTAAATACAAACCGGCTTCATGGTTTAGCACCATTTCTCGCAGTTCTTTGTCATCTAACTCCGTTGGCATGGGTATTATCCGAACGATGGAATCTCGCCCCGGTACAGCAGTGGCAACGCGAGAAGTTTTGATTTTGCTCTCAGCTAGCGCCTGCTGGATTAATTCCGCCATTGTTGCGGGGTCGCTGATTTGACCATCCGTAACTATGCCTTCTGGAACTGATACCGATATAAAGGTTTCTAGTTTCAAGCCTTGACCTTGCTTACGTAGCTGAACTACATTTACCCGTTCGGGAGCAAGTTCAATGCCAACGCCTTTATTCGATTTGCCAAACAGACCATTGAACCTTTTGGCCACAAGTCCAATGCCAGCCCCTTTATTCGCTTTGTCAAACAGACTAGTGAAGCTTTTTACCACAGTTGTGCCCGGTGGACTGCTAAATTGGAAATTTAAATGTACTAAAAGATGGATTTTGTGCTAGGTAATTTATTTAGCCTATAATCTCGACATTCTGCCTAAGCTTTTCAAACTGAACAAGCGTAAAAATACTGGGAAAATGATTCAATTACGAAAATTTAAACAATTTGTTGCTTTGGCACTGCTTGGCTTATTAACCACTTGGATTGTAAGTTGCAGCACAGGTAATGTTGGTATAAGTACGAAACAAGCTACTTCAGGAGGGGCAACTGTTGAGTTTTGGACAATGCAACTCCAACCTCAATTTACCGACTACTTCAAAAGCCTAATTGCGAGTTTTGAATCGCAAAATCCAGGTATAAAAGTTAACTGGGTTGATGTACCTTGGGCGGCGATGGAGAACAAAATTTTAACAGCTGTCTCCGCAAAAACGCCACCTGACGTAGTTAACCTCAATCCGGGTTTCGCTTCCCAACTTGCCGGACGAAATGCCTGGTTAGATTTAGATGCGAAAGTCCCAAACGATGTACGTTCCTCCTATCTACCAAATATCTGGAAGGCAAGCACCCTGAATGGCAAGAGTTTTGGGATTCCTTGGTATCTCACCACACGGCTAACTATTTATAACACCGATTTATTAAAACAGGCAGGTATCAATAAACCACCCGCCACCTACGCAGAATTGGCACAAGCAGCCCAACAAATTAAAGATAAGACGGGGAAATATGCCTTTTTTGTGACTTTCGTACCGCAAGATTCCGGGGAAGTGCTGGAATCTTTGGTGCAAATGGGGGTCACTTTAATAGATGCTGATGGGAAAGCGGCGTTTAATTCAGCACAAGGGAAAGCAGCGTTTCAGTATTGGGTAGATTTGTATAAAAAAGGGTTGCTTCCTAAAGAAGTTTTGACGCAAGGACATCGCCACGCGATCGATTTATATCAATCTGGAGAGACTGCGTTTCTAGCTTCTGGGCCAGAGTTTCTGAAAACGATCGCTAACAATGCCCCAAAAATCGCTCAAGCTTCGGGAATAGCACCCCAACTGACTGGTGACACAGGCAAAAAAAATGTCGCGGTGATGAACATAGTTATTCCCCGCGATAGCAAACAACCAGACGGGGCTGTGAAATTTGCTTTATTTGTCACCAATGACGAAAATCAGTTAGCCTTTGCTAAAGCTGCAAATGTCTTACCTTCTACAGTCAAAGCATTGTCTGATATTTACTTTAAAGATGTTCCGGCTAATGCTTCAACAGTAGAAAAAGCGCGAGTTATCAGTGCTAAAGAACTGGAACACGCAGAAATATTAACCCCGACTTTGAAGGATTTTAACAAACTGCAAAAGGCCGTTTACGAGAACTTGCAAGGAGCAATGTTAGGGCAGAAGACCGTAGATAAAGCTGTAGAGGATGCGGCGCAGGAGTGGGATCAAAGATAAATTTGGGCATTGGGCATTGGGCATTGGGCATTGGGCATTGGGCATTGGGCATTGGGC
>NZ_JABXKJ010000034.1 GCF_017115085.1 Nostoc sp. NMS7
GCGCTTGGATGGCTCCTCAAGATCAACCCCACGAACAATTTGTATTCCCTGAGGAAGTTCTACCTCGCGGTAACGCTCTTTAATATCAAAAGCCGACTATGACACGAATTAGAGTTGTGGTTGCTAAAAATTGACACCACCCAGATTAAATAATCTCCTTGTAATAAGCCAATAAAGTGTCAATATTCCCCCTTCTCCAGTGATCTCCCATCTTTTGGTGGGGGATTTTTTTCTGTATATGGTTAATATCTCTAAATTTATGTGTTATATTAGCTGAAGGTGATAAACCCGGAGTAAATACTCTGCCCTTTTAAAACTAAGACCGCTTAGGCAATAAGGAGGTGATGCCCATGATAGAAAGTAGTAAATGCATGGGTCATCAGGTTGCAGTTAGCCGGCTGTGCGCCGGAGCTGTTCTCTAAAAGTTAGCCTTAGTCATCTTGAGAGACTAAGTTAGCTCAAGTAGCTAGGCAAGCTTGGAGTTCCTTCCGGCAGTCTGGTTGCAACCTGAAGACCCGCTAGACCGCTCTGATATTAGATCAACTGATCTAAATCAGAGCGGATAGTTTTTTGTAGGTGATTTTTATTTTATTAACGGTTTCTCTTTGTCAGATACAAGATGTAACAAATCAAATATTATATCGGAATTTTTTGATATGGCACAACTACTGACTAAAGCGGAAATTCAAGAACAGGCAAAAATTGTCTCAGGTTGGACTGTTGAAGATTCCAAGTTGCAGATTACCCGCAAATTCAAGGATTTTATCCAAGCAATCGAGTTTGTCAATAAACTGGTGGAGCCGGCTGAGTCGGCAGGACATCATCCAGATATAGAGATTTCCTATAATAAAGTAAAGATTACACTCACAACACATGATGCAGGTGGGTTGACGCAAGCAGACTTTGATTTAGCACAGGTGATTGCTAAAATCAACTAAGTGATTTCTTCTGATATCTGGCACTAGGCAAGTAAAAGTCACCGCGACACAGACAAAAGCCGACTATCCTTCTCCTGATGGAGACGTAGCTGGTAGCTTCCTTAAGAGTGGAGGTAGGGATTTGAAAAATCTTGATTCCTAATTTTGTGTTTATTCAAACAGTACCAAGCGGACTACCCTGCTAGAAGGCTTTGCCTAGGTGTTGTATAGCCGAGCCAGTATTTTCTAAGGGACTTCCAAAAAATAAATTATCCCAATTTCTGGAATCAACACGACTATTCCTCCCCCATGCTCCCTGCTCCCCTGCCTTAATGCGATGGAATATTTTTTTAGTTGGAAGTGGAAGTCCCTAACTCGTGTGCCATTTCTACTAGGGCTAAGTGCAAGAAGTAATTTTTACTGACAAGCTGCTAAGTGTCTAAAGCTTTAAGTAAATAGGGAGCGAATGACCTAAACCCTACTCCCTGCTTAGATATTTAGATAAGTAGGTGTGACAGTTATTAAGGCGATCGCTCTAATCTTGCCATCTAAATCAGATGTTTTATAATGTTAGGATATGAAGATATGTTTTTGCATAAGTTAATCACATAAGTTTTTAACCCTAAGTTAACCGTTTATTAGCTTTGCAAAAACTAAAATTGTAGTAGTGGCAACAATGCCTCATCGACAGGTTTCAATGAGATGCCGGATTTTTGAGAATTAGGTGCAATCGAAGCCAATTATCTAAACAAGGTGTGAGGAGTAAAGGAAAATGTCTAATCTATTATGGAAATCCTTAGTGGTTAGCCCAGCAGTTTTGGGAGCAACATTGTTAGTTTCGACAACAGCAATGGCGGCTCCAAGCCCAACGACTGAAGCATCAGCAACCAAACAAGCGGGTGTAACGGGAGTTGTCCAACAGCCAGATACATTAGCTCAAACAACAATAGATCAAGTTAATCGCTACAGCAACGAAGGCAAGCAAAATAACTCTCAGTCTCAAGTAACATCGGTTTCGCAATTTTCCGACGTCCAACCCACCGACTGGGCATTCCAAGCATTGCAGTCCTTGGTTGAGCGCTATGGTTGTATTGCAGGTTATCCAGATGCAACTTATCGCGGTAATCGTGCTTTAACCCGGTATGAATTTGCTGCTGGTTTGAATGCCTGTTTGAATCGGGTTAATGAATTGATTGCCACAGCAACAGCTGACATGGTGACTAAACAAGATTTAGCTACCTTACAACGGTTGCAAGAAGAATTTTCCGCAGAATTGTCAACCCTACGCGGTCGTGTAGATTCCTTAGAAGCGCGGACTGCTGAATTGGAAGCTAATCAGTTCTCGACTACTACCAAACTAGTCGGTGAAGCGGTTTTTGGCGTTACTGATGTGTTCGGTGGTAATACTGGTGACAACAACAATACCGTCTTCCAAGATCGGGTACGTTTAGACTTACAAACCAGCTTCACGGGTAGAGATGTTTTACATACTCGTCTTGCAGCAGGTAATGCAGCACCCTTTACACAATTTGATAAAGCTGGGAATCAAATCGCTACTGCTGAAGGCACACAAACGTTTCAAGTTGGTGCTGGCGATGGTAACAACAGTGTCAAGATAGACCGCTTGACCTATGAATTTCCCATCGGCCCAGCCCACGTTTACCTCGCAGCTAGTGGCGGACGACACAGCCATTATGCTTCTGTCAACAACCCTTACTTTTTCGACCAAACCGACGGCGGTAACGGCGCTTTATCTACCTTGGCTTCTGAAAGTCCGATTTATCGGATTGGTGGCGGTGCAGGTATAGCGCTCAATCTCCCCCTTGGTAAAGGTGGGGGAATTTTGGGAAATAGTTCAATCACTGCGGGTTACTTGGCATCGGAAGGTAATAATCCTGGTCTTGGTCAAGGTCTGACCAACGGCGACTATGCAGCTCTTGGACAGTTGAACTTTAGTGTAGGCGATCGCGTGGCTTTAGCTGCTACCTATGTTCACGGATATAATGGAGGCGGCAATTCTTTATTCAATTCCGGTTCCACGTCAAACCCAGAGATTCTTGCAGTAGGTACTCAACAAGCTAACACTTTAATAAATGCAGGTTCTAGCAACTCCTACGGTGTGGAGGCTGCGTTTAGACCTAGCGACAAACTCTCAGTTAGTGGCTACGTCTCTTACCACGATATCAACGGTTCCGGTGTAAATGATAATTATCAAGCCTGGAGCTATGGTCTTGGGGTAGCCTTACCTGATTTCGGTAAAAAGGGTAACGTTTTAGGTCTTTTCGCTGGTGCAGAACCCTATTCCTTTAACCGACCAGGTTTTGTTGGTAATGATATACCCTATCACTTTGAAGGCTTCTACAAGTATCGTGTATCGGATAACATCTCTGTTACCCCTGGTGTAATCTGGTTAACCTCTCCTGGTCAAAACAGCAATAACGATGATGCAATTATCGGTACACTCAGAACAACTTTCACCTTCTAGAATATTGACTATCCACTGAGAATTTTGAACTTTATTGCTCCCCGCCATCAGGCGGGGCTTTTTGTTGTCGGTAGCAACAATGAATAAACCCCAGTATCTAACCGGAGTATACTATAAAAGTTAGGAGTTGTGAGTTAGAAGTTATGAGTTATGACGGTTTTTAGATGAATAGACCAGAATAGGGTAGGCATTATAATGTCCACTCTACAAGTGACTTACGTTGTGAGCAACTTTGTCTGAGCGAGCTTTTCTAATAGAGGTTGGCGTATAAAGTTACATATTACGTAATATCCTAACTCTGCCAATTTTAGATTGAAGGAAAAGCGTTCGACTGAGCGCTCACGCCGAAGTCTAAAATCCAAATTGAATCACTCCTAACTCCTGTACAGACGCGATTAATCGCGTCTCTCCTAACTCCTAACTCCTAACTCCTAACTTATTGCTGCTTGTGGAACTATCGTGTAAATCGGAATACGCAATTCTGGCCTTATTAGAGATGGCCGCCCATTACGAAAGCGGCGAACCTCTGCAAATTCGACAAATTGCAGCACAACAAAACATACCCGATCGCTATTTGGAACAGCTGCTAGCAACCTTGAGGCGTGGGGGTATAGTCAAGAGTCAGCGCGGATCAAAAGGTGGCTATCTGTTAACGCGAGAACCCCGGAAAATCATCCTTTTTGAGATTTTGGAATGTTTAGAAGGGTTAGAGGTGCTGACTTGTGAAGAAAACGTTAATCCCAAAACGGTAGACAGTTCGGTTATAGAAGAAATTTGGCAAGAAGCAAGTCGCGCGGCAAATTCAGTGTTGCAAAAATATACGCTCCAGGATCTTTGTGAAAAACGAGATTCGCGGCGGCAGTTCGATATCATGTACTACATTTAGTCAAGAGTCATTGGTCATTTGTTGATGACTAATGACCAATGACTTATAACTAAATAACTAATAACTAAGGACTAAATTATGCGAATTGCTCGTAACATTACAGAACTGATTGGTTGTACACCCCTAGTGCAGTTGAACCGCATTCCCCAAACAGAAGGATGTGTTGCTCAAATTGTGGTGAAACTGGAAAGTATGAACCCATCGGCATCAGTTAAAGACCGAATTGGGGTGAGTATGATTAACGACGCCGAAGAAGAGGGGCTGATTACTCCTCTGAAGACAGTATTGGTAGAACCCACCTCTGGAAACACAGGAGTTGCCCTAGCAATGGCAGCAGCAGCCAAAGGTTATCGATTAATTTTGACAATGCCAGAGACAATGAGTGGGGAACGACGGGCAATGTTGCGGGCTTATGGAGCAGAACTGGAACTAACACCAGGTATGGAAGGCATGAGTGGGGCAATTAGGCGAGCGCAGCAAATAGTTAATACTACACCAAATACCTATATGTTGCAGCAGTTCCGCAATCCAGCCAATGCAAAAGTGCATCGGGAAACTACAGCAGAAGAAATCTGGGAAGATACCGATGGAGAAGTAGATATGATCGTGGCAGGGGTGGGTACAGGTGGTACGATCACTGGAATAGCAGAAGTGATTAAAGCACGCAAGCCTAGTTCTAAGGCGATCGCTGTTGAACCAGCCAATAGCCCAGTTTTATCTGGGGGACGACCAGGACCACACAAAATCCAGGGAATTGGTGCTGGGTTTATTCCCCAAGTATTAAAGATAAAATTGATTGATGAAGTAATTAGTGTCACCGATGAAGAAGCGATCGCTTATAGTCGGCGTTTGGCAAAAGAAGAAGGGCTACTATCTGGCATTTCCAGTGGAGCCGCTTTATGTGCAGCAATTCGCGTTGCCCAACGTCAAGAAAATAAGGGACGTTTAATTGTGATGATTCAGCCCAGTTTTGGGGAGAGGTATTTGAGTACGCCGTTGTTCCAAGACCTGGAGGCAAGGTTAGCCGCTAGCGTCAGTTAACGATACATTGAATTAATGGTGAATTATAAGCACGTTTCTAACCACTACGAAACTCTCAAAGTTAGTCCAAGTGCCAGCCAAACGGAGATTAAGCAAGCTTATCGCCGCTTGGTTAAATTGTTTCATCCTGACAGTCATCAGGAAACAGCCGATCACGAGCAGATTATCCGCATCAATGCAGCTTATGAAGTTTTAGGGGATAATCAAAATCGCCGCAATTATGACCAACAACTGCAAAATGAGTCTCAAACATTAAATAGCGATCGCCTACAGCGTACAGCATCAGCTCAAAAGCATTACCAGACAAGACGAAAAACAGGACGGCAAGCTGACGAGCAAGTAGACGAATGGCTGCGCCGAGTTTATCAACCAGTCAATCGCCTGCTTTGTGGTATTCTCTATTCCCTAGAAGAACAAATGGATCAATTAGCCGCTGATCCCTTTGATGATGAATTGTTAGATGAATTTCAGGAATATTTAAAAATCTGTCGAGATGACCTCAAGCAGGCACAAATTACTTTTCGCTCCCTACCGAATCCCCCTAGTCTAGCAAGAACGGCGGCTCACCTTTACTACAGCCTTAATCAAGTAGCAGATGGACTCGAAGAGTTAAGTTACTTTCCTTTAAGCTACGATGAGCGTTATTTACACACAGGTCAAGAACTATTCCGCATAGCTACGAGATTACACTCTGAGGCACAAGCGTCTGTAAATTAATCAAGCTCAGAATACACTCTAATGATTTGTTATCCCACCTTTTCTAAATTTGAACTTTCAAAGGAGACACTAAGACAGAAGCTACATTCAATAGTTTGGTTTAACGCGCTGCATTCTTTGCCTGTGGTAAGGCGAGAAAATATGCTTTTCTGATGCAGTAACATTCAAACTCCGTCCAGTGTTAAGTTAAACCACATTTATTTTGCATAATCTGAAATTGTACATTTATTGTGGGGTGGGCGACAGAGCGCCCAAGATATGCAAGTTAAATGTGGAACAGCTTATTAGATCGATTAGAAGTTTTACAACCAAATGATTGGGAAAAAGTGCGTCAACACATCCAGCAAATATGGTCTTCTCTTGAAGAATAAAAGATATGACTTCTTCTCTCCATTACATCCCTCAATCTGATCCGCCGCTTCCTCCTTGGGAAACGCTACCAACGATGTATGATTTACCAAGTGACAACCCAGAGGAACCAGGCTTGCCAGACGATTTTCACTTTTTACAACCCTTACTTTTATACTTAACTTTTCAGCCAATTAACTGGAATCCAGAACTAGTTTACAGTGCTGCTGACCTTAATCTCTACTATGATCTTCAGCATCCTTTGTGGTATAAGCGCCCAGATTGGTTTGGTGTCGTAGGGGTAGGAAAATTATACAAAGGGCAAGACTTACGGTTAAGTTATGTAACTTGGCAAGAGCCAGCAAATCCCTTCGTGGTTATTGAGTTATTATCTCCAGGTACGGAAGACGAAGATTTAGGCACAAGAAGAGAAAGTGCAGCAGATAAACCTCCTAGCAAATGGGAAGTTTATGAACGAATTTTGCGGATTCCCTACTATATTGTTTTTAGTCGCTACACTAATGAGCTTCGGGCTTTTCAGTTAGTCGGCGGTCACTATGAACCGATGAATTTGACTGATGGATGCCTACTAATGCCAGAGATAAATTTAAGTTTAGGCTTATGGCAGGGTTCATTTCGAGATATTGAAAGGTTGTGGTTAAGGTGGTTCACTTTAGAAGGAGAATTAATTCCCGCACCTACAGAAGAAGCTGTTGCTGCAACTGAACGAGCTATCATTGCTGAACTAGAAGCTACAGAAGCTAAACTAGAAGCTACCGAAGCTAAACTAGAAGCTACAGAAGCTAAACTAGAAGCTACCGAAGCTAAACGAAAAGCAGAACGATTAGCACAACGTTTGCGTCAGTTAGGTGTGAATCCTGATGAACTAGATGAATTCTTGTAGCTTGAGAAATTTTTGTCTGATACGCAGCATTATTTTCTGCTTTTGAGGAATCACCTGTACTGAAAACTTTGATAGCCGATACCAACGCAGTTATTTAATAACAATATTTGCTCTCAGAAAGATCAACTTTTGAGTGCAATGTCTACGACGAGCTGCGCTAATGCATATTCAGCACTTGAAATACATATAATATTTCCTTCAGGAAGTCTATAGCAACGTCAGTTTTTCTGAAAAACGATGATGTCATGCTATATCGTTACTGTTGCCAAAGTCATTGTAAATTTGGTTACTAGGGGTAAGATAAGCTTCAGCAGCAAATCCAAAAGGCGATATTCGCAGATATTACCGCAGACACTGCTTATGTTGTGGCTGCTAAAATACTTAAGTATAAGTAGTATGCTCAAACTACCCCGGTAAAAATCGTCTGTTTAGTCACACAAGACTATTAAAAAATTGTAGAAAAGTGTATTTCCTTGTCTCCATAGTGGTGCTAATCTCAATTTGAAGGATATTATCAGCCTTTATCTGCTAGAGTTTCTGACTTTCAGCAAACTAGATAATTTATCAATAAGAAAATCGCTAGGAGTGCCATGAAATGTCACATTACCCTATCACAAGACCAGAAATAGCTGCTGGAACTCTAATCGATAACCGCTATATTATCCAAAAACTTCTAGGACAGGGAGGATTGGGGCGAACTTACTTGGCGTTTGACACTCGTCGGTTTAATGAAGCTTGTGTTCTTAAAGAATTTGCACCCATTGGCACAGGGGAGAGTGGACTAGAACAATATCGCAACTTATTTAAAAGAGAGGCAAAAATTCTTCATCAATTGCAACATCCTCAAATTCCCAAGTTTTTGGCTTGCTTTGAAGGAGATGGTCGGTTATTCCTAGTACAAGAGTATGTTGACGGTAAAACATATTCTCGGCTGCTGGGAGAACTTCAACGTCAAGGAAGAAATTTTTCTCAAAAAGAAGTTATCCAGTGGCTAAAGAATCTGCTGCCTGTTTTGGAATATGTCCACCAGCACAACATCATCCATCGAGATATTTCTCCTGACAACATCATGTTACCTGATGGCAAGGATCTGCCAGTGCTGATTGATTTCGGTGTTGGCAAGCAAATTGTTGACATGAATGAGGGGAGAAATTCCAACCACCAGGTAACGTTTGTTGGCAAAATGTCCCTTGTAGGCAAAGTCGGATATGCTCCCCGCGAACAGATTAGCTTGGGTTTATGTTCCCCCTCTAGTGACCTTTATGCTTTGGGGGTAACTGTTATTGTACTACTCACAGGTAAAGATCCATCCTTACTAATGGATCAGAATTCCTTAGAATGGAACTGGCATTATTATACTTCTATTACTGATAGCTTTGCTCAAATACTCGATTGCATGTTGGCAGATAGACCTAACAAGCGATACCAAACAGCTAGGGAAGTTCTTATAGATTTAGAAGGGATTGAAGAACCAGAAGTGGCAATGTCTCCTGCAATCATGCTTGATGATTTACCTACTACGGTATTTAACCCTGAATTTCAGGCTATGTCGGCAATATCGCCGTCATACAACCAACCTGGAGAAACAATTTTTAGTTTATCTAGTTCACCTGCTAGTCCGCAAATTGGGCAAATTGAACAACAACCTTCACTCAAACCAGCATTTATCAAACGTTGTCAGGAACAGTTAGCCTACCACATCGGACCAATGGCAAATCTGATTATAGAAGAAATATTAGCTCAAAATCCTGACATTTTACCTGACCAATTTGTTGAACTCATCACCAGAGAAATTCCTGACTTTAAAGCAGCTTTTGAATTCAAAAAAAGCTTATTCTCATAAATATTTACACCAGCACGAATTTACGGATAAATTTTAATCTTATAACTAATTCTGTGGGTTTAAGTCAAGAGACTTAATAAAAGTGGTAAGGCTTTTTGGCGGCGTCTAAATACCCATTACGAATTAAAAATTATTTTAATCCTTTGTACCTCCCTGAGTGCGTTTGATTCTTTTCATTGCCATTTCTAAACTTAACTGCATCCGTTTAAAAGCTTTAGCTAAATTACCGATTTCATCATTAGACATCTGCTCAAATTCAACTTCCATATGTCCGGTACTGACTTCTTCGGCTATGCGAGTCATGCGTTTGAGAGGCATAACAACTTGTCGATTCAAGAACAAGTTGACTAACAGGATAGTCGCTATAAATATAGTTGATACAATTAGGATAATTAGTAAGGAAGACTGATGAGCTTTATTGATGACATTATTTGCAGGTACTGATATGATTTGGGCGCCGACAATTTCATTCAGCTTCCACCCAAATCCATTAGCTGCACCATAAAGAGTAATCATACTTTGAGGGGCAACTTCAGGTGTGCTATGACACTTCAGACAGCTTTCTTCAGAAATTGGTAGCGGACGAGCAATATAAAAGATATCCCCACCAGGAATTGAGCGAAATCCACTCACTTCTTTGAGGTCTGATTTATTTCTAAACCTTTCTACAATTTCCGTCTCAAAACCATCAGCCTTATCCCGAAGATTTGTGGGATTGAGAGTTGCTTCTTTATAAAAGAAATCACGGTAGTCTCTTGTTCTCCGTAAAATTTCAAAGACTTCCCGTGCTGAGTATGCAGGCACACTTTGCGGCAAAAACTCAGTAGCCAATTTATCAGCTAGCTGTGGATTCACTTGAGTATTGGTGTATTTCCGAACAGAGCTCATTGTTTCCATGAGCATGAGACCAGTTGAGCTAATATCTTGTTTAGCATTTTCTCTGAGCAAAGAAGAAAGAGCAAATCCACTCAAGCTCAAACCGAATGTCAGAATTACCACTAGTAGAATTGTAAATTTTTGTTTCAAATTCAGATTCTTTAGCATAATTTCAGATTACCTACAAGTCAAATTATTATGACTAAATATGGCTAAAGTCATTGTTTACTCTAGCATGAGCAATCAATTAAAGATTTTAGTGTAAAGGTGATAGTTTAGCTAAAACTATCAGGGTATACCCAACTTTATATTAGTAATTATTGAGGTTAATGAAAATGTTCTTTAAGTAACTAAGTTCCAAAAAGCGACAACAGCAAAACAAAATGGAATTTCCCAAAATTCCTGTGGGCTGTTCTGATACCGTGCCAAAATAAATACCAGGAATTGTCAAATATTACTAATGGTGTGGAATGCAGGAAAGTCTTTATTCGGTGGACGCTACATTATTCAAAGCCAACTAGGCGAAGGTGGAATTGGCATTACTTATCTTGCCAGAAATCAAGGGAATCAACTGCGAGTGATTAAAACCCTCAAAGAAGAAATCTTAAATCACCCCGCTTGGATACTCCACCGAAACAAGTTACGGCAAGACTTCCGTGATGAAGCAGTTCGACTTGCTGTGTGTCACCATCCTCATATAGTACAAATAGAAACCATCTTCGATGAGGGAAATTTGCCTTGCATGGTGATGGAGTATATCGAAGGCGAAGACTTAGGACAGCGCTTGAGACGGATGGGGGTGCTATCAGAAGCAGAAGCGCTACTGTACATCCGGCAAATTGGTAACGCTTTGACGCTAATTCACTCTAAAGGACTGCTGCATCGGGATCTCAAACCACGTAATATCATGCTCCGCATCGATAAATCAGAAGCAGTGCTGATAGACTTTGGCATCGCTAGAGAATTTATTCCCAATATTATCCAAAGGCATACAGTGTATCGCACTCCTGGTTTTGCCCCACCTGAGCAGTATGAATCAGAAGCGCCACGAGGAGAATACATTGATATCTACGCCCTAGCTGCTACTTTGTATAATTTGCTTACCGGTGTTATCCCGACAAGTGCAGACGATCGCCGTCACAATATTAATTTAGAACCACCACAATATTTTAATCCTCAGATCAGCAACAAGGTCAATCAGGCGATTATGTGCGGCATGGATTTGGAGTCAACCTATCGTCCCCAGTCTGTGCAGGAGTGGTTGGATTTACTGGGATATGATCGTGGTGAGGATGTAACAGCAATATCATCTACCTTAGTGATAACGCCTAAATTTCCACCATCTCGACCTGTTGGATTAGAGCAACAGAACTGGCAATGTGTACAGACCCTCAAAGGTCATTCTAGTATGGTTCAGGCGATCGCCATTAGCTCAGATGGGCAATTTATTGCTAGTGGCAGTAATGACAAGACGATTAAACTTTGGCAAGTGGGTACTGGCAAACTAGTGCGTCAACTGGGTCGTTGGTCTTCTGGTCATTCCAATATGGTTCATTCCGTCGCCTTTAGCCCAATCTCCCCAAACCTTTATTATCAAGAAAAGTCAGGGAAATCGGTAGGAATCGCAGATCGGAACTGGGGGATTTTGGCTAGCGGTAGTTGGGATAACACGATCAAATTGTGGGATGTAAACACAGGCAAAGAAATTCGTACTCTCATTGGTCATGCTAATTGGGTGAATTCCGTTGCCTTTAGTCCAGATGGCAAGTTTCTGGCTAGTGGCAGTGCTGACTGCACAATTAAACTGTGGCAGGTACACACAGGCATAGAAATCCAAACTATTACAGGTCATTCTGACTTAGTTTCGTCAGTCGCCTACTCTCCGAGAATGCCAACAACGAATAGCAAGGATAGACAGCTAGTGGCTAGTGGCAGTAATGACTACACCATCAAACTGTGGCAAGTATACACAGGCAAAAACATTTGCACACTTATAGGTCATTCCTTCTTCGTCAACTGTATCGCCTTCAGCCAGGATGGGGAAATTCTCGCTAGTGCCAGTGCTGACAACACGATTAAACTGTGGCATATAAATACAGGCAGAGAAATTCGTACTCTCATTGGTCATTCTGATTCAGTTTGGTCAGTCGCCTTTAGCCAGGATGGGCAATTTCTCGCTAGTGGCAGTTGGGACAAGACTATCAAACTGTGGCACGTAGAGAGTGGCAGAGAAATCAGCACACTTACAGGGCATTCCAACTATGTTAGATGCGTCGCCTTCAGTCCCAATGGCCAAACCCTCGTTAGCGGTGGTGATGACGACACTATCAAGATTTGGCGACGGGGATATTGACACTCTCCGACCTGAAGGTGCGGAGATTCTTAAGACTTTGCAATCTTAATATCCTGCTTGCACAGGTTCCCAGACTCAACACGTTTGCACAGAAGTGCGTGCTGATATCTTCTGAGCGTTTAGCTGTTTAACAGCAAGTTTCGCGGAGTCCCCACGTACTATTTCCAGACCTCTATCCCTGATTGTCTTGGCTGCACCTATGTCAGCGTGTTCGTGATACCCACACTGGGTACAAATGAATTTTTCACCATCACGATTAGACTTATCAATATGTCCACATCTTCTGCATTCTTGAGATGAGTGTCTAGGATTAATTTTAATTACGACTTTTCCTTGCTTCTCAGCCAGATACTCAATCTTTAAAATCAACTCACTCCAACCTGCATCAGAGATAGCGCGATTTAATCCTTTCTTTCTCGATTGTCCATTTTTGAGAAACCTGCCAGTATTTTCATCAACTTTAACTTTACAACGCCTCATCATTCCTGAAACATTGAGGTCTTCTAATGCAATAGCATCAACCTTTCTAGAAACTATTTTGTTAGCAACAGCCCACTGGTAAGCTACTCGTTTATCTGTAATCTTTTTATGAAAACGCCCTAATCTGCTAGCTGCTTTTTTACGATTCTTACTACCCTTAACTTTTTTACTAACTCGCCTCTGCCTAATATAAGAAGTGCGTTTAGTTTTCTTGTTGGTTGAAAACTTAGGATTATCAATTTGAAAGCTATCCGACAAGTGGACAAGTTTGGTTATTCCTAAGTCACAACCAAGAATAGAATTAACTTCATCCAATGGTTTTGACGCATAGTTAGGTATAGCTTTATCTTCTATCCTAATTGAGACATACCATCCATCCTGACGTTTCCTAATTGTTGCGGCTTTGATGGTAAATCCATCTGGTATCAAGCGGGAATTGAAAAACCGCATCCACCCCAACTTAGGAAGATAGATTTTACTGCTTTGAACTTTTACACCCATCTGGTAAGTAAATGATGTAAAGTTACTGCGGTTTTTAAACTTAGGAAAGCCCCTACCTTCAAAGAAGTTTTTGTAAGCAGTGTCTAGACGTTTGACGTTTTGCTGTAGCACTGTAGAATCAATTTCACCAAACCAAGGTCTAGCTTTCTTCAACTCTGGCAACATAGTTATTTGGATATCTCCAGCACTACGCCGTGGGTTTTTAAGTTTGCCATTCTTATCAATCTTGCTGTCCTTCCAAGGCTCTCCGCTTGCACCATTCTTGCTCACAAAACAAGTTAGTGGACAGGCTTCTCCTCTGGTTCTGATGTCGCAGTAGTCCCCTTGGATGAATTGATGATTATATTGGGCTATTCTGTCAGCCAAACTCCAGTTGTAACTAGAGCGGAGCATATTTATCCAGCTACTCATTTTGGTTGACTGAGTAATGTTAGGTCGCAACTTATAGATATAATTCGTTAGCAGTTGACATCACCCCCTGTTGTCTATTAACTTACTTGAATATACACTATATATAGACAAAGCACAATCAGCAATTACAAAAGTATGGGAAGTTTTTCTCCAGATGAATACAGACACGAAGGCAATGCAATATCACTTCTTAACTATCACTTCGTTTTTATACCCAAACGTAGAAAGAAGGTATTGGTAAATGAAATAGCACAGAGATTGCAGGAAATTATCTGTGAAGTTTGCAATGAAAATAGATGGAAAATTGTTGCAATAGAAATTATGCCTGACCATGTTCACTTATTTTTAAACGTGAAACCAACAGACAACCCGTCCCAAATCATGAACAGAATTAAAGGACGGGCTTCTCATCACTTAAGAAAAGAGTTTCCAGAATTACTTAAACTTCCAACTCTGTGGACACCTAGCTATTTTGTTTCCACTGCTGGTAATATTTCTACAAAAAATGTAATAGAGTATATTGCACACCAAAAAGATTAAATCGGAACACCGTAAACGGTGCTGCTAGCTTTCATCCCCTGCCTGAAGTACGAAATACGCAACTACGTTGCTGTTTCTCAGGGGTTTTCAGCATCTCCCTTATAAATAATTCCTAATTCGTAACTTCGTTTTTTTTACCCAAAAAGTGTAATAAACTTCTCAATTAAGCTGTCGCGCATTTAATTTCCACAACTAGGGCGGGCAAGATGCCCACCCCACAAGAGATTCATTTTTTTGAGGATGCAAATTAAAAGATTTTTAGCTTAGTAATAATATTAAGTTTTGTAATAATATTTTTGCTGAGTGTGGTTCGATACTTTTAAATCTACAGATAGAACTGCGATCGCTCTAAATTTGTGACAATAATGACGGCAACCGTGATTTTGGAACAATAATTTTTATGGGCTTTGGTATTGGTGATTTATTCTGGATTTTCCTCCTTCTGACTTCTTTGCAACCCCTTTGGCAAAAACGTCAAATAGAATATCGGCGCTTGCGTGCTTTAGAAGAATTCCAGCAGGAACGCAAAAGTCGGGTGATTTTGCTGATTCACCGCCAAGAGTCCCTTAGCTTCCTGGGAATTCCCATATCTCGCTACATTACTATCGAAGACTCAGAACAAATATTGCGAGCAATTCGCCTCACACCCC
The DNA here is from genome assembly GCF_017115085.1 of Nostoc sp. NMS7. Taxonomy (GTDB): domain Bacteria; phylum Cyanobacteriota; class Cyanobacteriia; order Cyanobacteriales; family Nostocaceae; genus Nostoc. The sequence continues at coordinate 14,953 of NZ_JABXKJ010000034.1, forward strand.
CAGATGTGCCGATTGATTTAATTTTGCACACTCCTGGTGGTTTGGTTTTGGCTACCGAACAAATCGCCAGAGCGTTAATTCGCCACCAAGCAAAAGTTACAGTTTTTGTACCCCACTATGCGATGAGTGGCGGTACAATGCTGGCGATCGCCTCTGATGAAATTATTATGGATGCTAACGCTGTCTTGGGACCAGTTGATCCCCAACTGGGTAATTATCCCGCAGCCAGTATCCTGAAAGTAGTTGAAGATAAACCCATCAGTGAGATTGATGACCAAACTCTAATTATGGCAGACCTCTCACGCAAAGCAATTCAGCAAGTACAGAGGTTTGTACGAACTCTGCTAAAAGACAGTATACCTAAACAAAAAGTTCTGCCAGAAAATATCGAATCGATTATCGAAGCCTTAACAACCGGGCGCGTCACCCACGACTATCCCATCACTATTGAAGAAGCAACAGAAATGGGGCTGCCCGTAACCGTCGGACTGCCCCATTCTATTTATGATCTCATGGATCTGTACCCACAGCCACAAGGAGGGCGCCCCAGCGTGCAGTACATTCCCATGCCTTACAATGACCTCCGTCCAATTCTACCTACACCCAAGGGCAGACCCTTGGAAGAACCAAATCAGATGACTTGAGGAGCTTTGGTATAGGAGTTTTTTGTGTGGACTAGGGTGTAGATGTTGGTGTAGACGTCGGTGTAGACGTCGGTGTAGACATCGGTGTAGACATCGGTGTAGACATCGGTGTAGACATCGGTGTAGACGTCGGTGTAGACGTCGGTGTAGATGTCGGTGTAGCTGTCGGTTTACGCGTAGGTGTAGCTGTCGGTTTACGCGTAGGTGTAGCTGTCGGTTTACCCGTAGGTGTAGCTGTTGGTTTACCCGTAGGTGTAGCTGACGGCTGACTGAAGACTGTCTTTGCTTCCTCATTCAGCTTTTGGCGGAGTGCTAAATTAGCAATTCCAGTTTCTTGCAACTGATATTTCTTCTGATACTCCTTCACCACTGCTTCCGTCTGTGAACCATAAAAATGATCGCGTGGGAGGGGAGGATTTGGTTTCACTACTGCATTCAAATTTCTGTGCAGAATTTGAACGATGTTAGCAGCAAAATCTTGGGTTTTTGGCCCTGCTATCCCATCAACTGGTTTTAGCTTATAACCCGTCTGAAATTCACGAATTGCCTTTTTAGTTTCCTCATCAGTCAAAGCATTCTTTGTTACCTTGACTTTATAGCCTAACCCCCGCAATACAGTACGGAATTGCTGGGGCGTATAGCTACGTTGAGAGGCTGCGAAACCTGTGTCTGCAATTACTACACTAGCAGTTACCAGGCAAGTAACAGCAAAGGTCGCGCTTGATTTTCCAAACCCACACCACATACTTAAAACTCCTTTGGATTAAATCAGCAGGATTATAAAGGTTAACAGCTGCATTTTAAGTTTTTTTAATAACTTTTTTCGCGATTATTTAAAGATTTTTGAATAATTTGTGATTTATTTTTGTTGAATTTAACTTAAAACACAAATCTTACTTTATATCATCCGTCTAAAGAAGTATCTTTGGGTGGCAGAGATAGTTATGATTTGAATCGAATACACCCTTGAACACTAAAATACAGGATGACTGCACAGATGTGCGCCTGTGTCAACTTAGAGCCAGGGTGAATTTTATGAGGCTGTTGGTCAATTCACTCTCTTGTTAAACATCCTATGCCTAAAACATTGGTTTTGCGTTGGTTTCCCGCCCGGCAATAAATTGGGGGCTAATAGCTCAAGTGCCTTGAAACGCATGAAATTAAAGATATTAAGATGATTGAATGGGTTAGACCCCCCGATCAATTCGCCAACACGCGCTTTTAAGGTTAAGTTGACACGTAATCTATGACAGATATGCGCCCCTACTGGCATTGGTGTCAACTTAACGTAGAAGTTAGGCAAGGCAAGCTTTCGAGGTTTGACCCTCAGCCCCAGCCCCTCTCCCAATTTTGGGAGAGGGGAGCAAATTCTCTAGTTCTCCTTCTCCCAAGTTGGGATTCTGAGTTAGGGGATGAGGGCAAAACGTCTTCTCAAAGCAGATTTTTTCTGAAGTTGACACCAATGCCCTACTCGGGTCTACTCAACTGCAAATTGCTCTAATTTCTTGGAAAGAGCCGAAAATTAATAACAGGACTTACGCACTGAAAACTTGAAAGCTTGACCCTCCCTTCAAAAGCGGGGAATCTTAAAAAGCCAACTTTTTAAGGGGGTTGAGGGATCTATAAATGCGTAAGTCCTAAATAAATGAAAGAGCTTATATTCCAAATATTCAAAAAATGTATAATATCTAACAAAAGATGAAAGACATAAAATCTTCTAAGCGGCGCAATCTTTGGTTTGAAGGGTTTATGGCAATTACCGCCACAGTAAATTTAGGTTTAGTTTTGTTTGATTTAAGTTACGTACCTTGGCGAGATTTTTACTTGCGAAAACTTCCCGAAATTATTAAGATTTATGACCCGATAAAAGGTATTGAAGCTCATCGAGACACAAAAAGTTATCTAGAAAAAGTAGACGCATTAGAAAAACAAGTCAACCAAACCGGGTTACAGTCGCCTCAAGTAAATAGCAGGCTAGAGGAAATAAGGCGTCTTAGTAGCGAGATGATTGACAGTAATCCGTTTGCGGGAGTGAATAAGAGTGGGACTTTGGAAAAAATCAAAAATCGGATGCGCGATCGCATCGGTAAGGAATCTGCAAAACAGTCCTTTGCCACTTTTTGGAGTCAGCCCTATTTAACCCAAAATGGTTGGGATCAAGAAAATAATTTTTTCAACCAGAGAATCCGCCCTTTGATTGCCTCTAACTACTACCGTCAAATCGGGGAAAGTGGCGAATTTGTTGATGATTTCTGGATGATTGACTTACCCTTTGTGATTTTATTTGGCATAGAATTGTTGGGGCATACCTTCTTAATCAGACGCGAACATCCTGGTTTTAGCTGGTTGGAAGCAGTCTTGTGGCGTTGGTACGATCTATTTTTACTCCTACCATTTTGGCGGACGTTGCGAATCATACCTGTATTAGTCCGCCTCGATCAAGCGCAGTTATTGAACCTCCATTCAGTGCGAAAGCAAGTTAATCAGGGGATTGTCGCCAATTTTGCCGAAGAACTTACAGAAATTGTCGTGGTGAGGGTAATTAATCAGGTTCAGGGTTCAATTCAGCAGGGTGAGTTAACGCGCTGGCTCTCACAACAGGAAAATTTACGTCCCTACATAGATATTAATAATGTGAATGAAGTGGAAGCGATCGCAGGTCTTTTGGTAAAAACAATTGTCTACCAAGTGCTACCGGAAATCCAACCTGCGATCGTGGCGATTTTGCGCCACAATATCGAAACCGTCTTCCATCAAGTCCCCGTCTACCGCAACCTCCAGAACCTCCCTGGCGTAGGACACGCCCAAACCCAGTTAAGTGAACAATTGGCGACCCAAATCACAACGAATCTTTACAAAACTTTACTTAGCGCAGTTGAAGATCCTGTGGGCGCAAAACTCACCAGTCAACTGGTACAAAGCTTCAGCGATGCTTTAGGATCTCAAATAAAAGAAAAACACGTACTTTCAGAAATTCAGAGTTTACTTTTTGACTTCTTAGAGGAAATAAAACTCAACTACGTCCAGCGTTTGTCCCAAGAAGACATAGACCAAATTATTGAGCAAACCAGACAGCTAAGAACACAAAGATCAGTTCTAGCAGTAGTGGATAAAAGCACCGTCCCAAAAATACGGCAAGGGTAGAGGCCGCAGGGGGAGAATAATGCCCAATGCCCAATGACTATTGACTATTGACTATTGAGTATCGAAGAAATGCGCTAAACTCGAACTAGGCGAATCATGATTGGTTCGTCACAAGACTTCTTGGAAGATATACCTATCACAGGAAGTGGGTCGATACCCACTTTTTTTATTGAATTCTCTCATGGCTCATCCTTTAGTTCCACAAATTATTGATTTGGCGACACCAGTGGCAGAAGAACTGGGATTGGAAGTGGTTGGCGTGGTTTTTCACACTAACCAAAGTCCACCAGTGTTGCGGGTAGACATTCGTAATCCTCAGCAAGACACCGGGTTGAATGATTGTGAGAGAATGAGCCGTGCTTTAGAAACCTCCTTAGATGGTGCCCAAATCGTTCCAGATGCTTATGTCTTGGAAGTGTCTAGTCCTGGTATTTCGCGGCAGCTGGTAACAGATAGGGAATTTATTTCCTTTAAAGGATTTCCTGTTATTATCTCCACTTCGCCACCCTACGACGGACAACAAGAGTGGATTGGTCAGTTGATTCGCCGGGATGAGACAGCACTTTACTTAAACCAAAAAGGTCATGTAGTCGAAATTCCCCGCTCCCTAATTACTAAGGTGCAGCTAGAGGAGCGCCGATAAACGAGTGATTAAAGGCTAGAGGCTAGGGACTAGGGACTAGGGATTGCAGGAGCAGATGAGCAGAAGAGCAGAAGAGCACAGGAGCAGAGGAGCAGAGGGGAAGTTGCTGCAAGTCTTTCCCCTTTGCACCCAATGCCCAATGCCCCATGCCCTATGCCCTATGCCCAATACTTCGGCTTCGCTCAGTACAAGTGCCCAATGCCCAGTCCCTAATTTTTAAAGGAGATTGCTTATGTCAATGGTTACTTTACCTGGATTAAAAGAATTAATTGAAAGTATAAGTCGCGATCGCAATTTACCCCGGCTTGCAGTTCAATCAGCTATTAGAGAAGCACTACTCAAAGGCTATGAACGTTATCGTCGCGCCCAAAATTTAGAACGCAAACAGTTTGACGAAGACTATTTTGAGAATTTTGAAGTAGAACTCGATATTGAAGGAGAAGGATTTCGCGTTCTTTCCACCAAAACTATTGTCGAAGAAATCAATAACACAGACCATGAAATTTCCCTAAACGAAGTTCAACAAGTAGCTCCCGAAGCGCAGTTAGGAGACTCTGTGGTGCTGGATGTTACCCCCGACCAAGGCGAATTTGGTCGGATGGCGGCGATGCAAACCAAGCAGGTACTGGCGCAAAAATTACGCGATCAACAGCGCCAGATGGTGCAAGAAGAGTTCCAAGATTTAGAAGGAACTGTCCTGCAAGCAAGAGTCCTGCGGTTTGAGCGGCAATCGGTGGTTCTAGCTGTTAGCAGTAGCTTTGGTCAGTCAGAAGTAGAAGCTGAATTACCGAAGCGGGAACAGCTGCCCAACGATAATTATCGGGCAAATGCCACCTTCAAGATATATCTCAAAAAAGTCTCTCAAGGTCAGCAACGAGGGCCACAGTTGCTTGTGTCTCGTGCTGATGCTGGTTTGGTGGTTTATCTGTTTGCCAACGAAGTCCCAGAAATCGAAGATGAAGTGGTACGGATTGTTGCCGTAGCTAGGGAGGCAAACCCCCCCTCGCGTTATGTTGGACCCCGGACTAAAATAGCAGTAGATACTCTTGACCGCGATGTAGACCCAGTAGGCGCTTGTATCGGAGCCAGGGGATCGCGAATTCAAGTGGTAGTCAACGAATTACGCGGTGAAAAAATAGATGTAATTCGCTGGTCCCCAGATCCAGCAACATACATTGCCAATGCCTTAAGTCCAGCACGGGTGGATGAAGTCCGCCTGATGGACCCAGAAACCCGGCAAACTCACGTACTCGTGGCTGAAGATCAACTGAGTTTGGCTATAGGCAAAGAAGGACAAAATGTCCGTTTAGCAGCCCGCCTGACTGGTTGGAAAATTGACATTAAAGATCAAGCTAAGTATGATTTTGCCGGAGAGGATGCCAAATTTGCAGCTGTCAGAACAAAATATCAACCAGAGGATGATGATCTTGAGTTTGAGGAAGAATTAGAGGATGAAAATCAGGACGAATTAGAAGAGGAGGATAGTTTTGACAATGACGATGATGAATAATTGATTAATTGTGTAAAGTTTTGATACTGTTGATTCTAGTCTCAGTCTCAAGGATTATTTTCTCAAAAGCTACTTGGTATAAGTAAAAAATAGTAATAATAAACTTCTTTTTACACCCAAAAAGCTGGAGTGAAATCACACAGAATCGATGAAACCAAATTATCGGCGCTGTATTAGTTGCCGGAAAGTAGGCTTAAAAGATGAGTTTTGGCGGATTGTCCGCGTCTTTCCATCGGGAAAGGTACAATTAGATCAGGGCATGGGGCGTTCTGCCTATATTTGTCCCGAAACGAGTTGCTTACAAGCGGCTCAAAAAAAAAATCGACTAGGGCGATCGCTACAAGCATCAGTGCCAGAAACACTGTACCAAAGCTTGTCGCAACGTTTAGTCCGCAGTAATACCCAAAACCAAATTTAGTTGGAACAACTTTCTGGCGTAATCACTAGAGGAATTGTGTCGAAAGCCGAAGTCGCGCTTTCATCACACCCTCTGTTGATCGTTAAGGTTAGTGCCAAAATAGTAAATAGGTGTAAAAGGGATTCGGCTCTCCAATTAATGAGGGGCGAGGCAACATTCCCAGAACAAGATGTAATCGATTGTGTTGTGGAAGACTCAAAATCAACAAAACAAGAAACTACAAAATGGCAACCTGGTAGCGCTCAGGCGCAGTTCGGTGTCAAGGGTTCCCATAAAAATCTTATATTTAAGAAATTTTTATGGATGCCTCTCAACCATCATTCCTGGTGGGGATGCCATTGTTAAACCGAAACATCTCTCTTTCCTGATTGGAGGCACCGGCAACAACTTAACGGCAATCTAAAAACAGTAATCCAAGGATGGAGATGTCGCAAACCAGGCAACCATTCGCTAAAACTGTAAATTAAAGGGGAAGAGTGGATGAACAACGGCAAAGTTAGAATCTATGAATTATCAAAGGAATTGAATTTGGATAACAAAGAGCTATTAGCAATTTGCGAGCAGCTCAGCATCTCGGTCAAAAGCCATAGCAGCACGATTTCCGAATCCGAGGCAGAAAACATCCGCGCGGCAGCAGAAAAACTGCCAGCTACGAATGTGTCGGCCAAAAAGGAACTAGGTACAACCAGCCATAAGCCAAATTCATCACCGAACGGCGGACGTAACCGACCTGCTGCACCCCACAAACAGCAAATTTTGGAAATACGCAAACCCAAAATATTGAGAAATACTACCTCCAACGCCCCAGAGGCGTCACTTGCTAACAATACCCAAGCTGCCTTGTCTGAAGCTAATCCTCCCTCTCCTCCACGGCCTTTTGCTACACCAGTCTCACCCATGAAGCCGGCGGCACCAACTCGACCCGTACCCCGGAATCAATCTGAGACTCAAGAGCAACCTCCTGTTACAGATTTGGAACAAACGCCTAATCCAAATCAGCCACCGGAAAAGACCGCATCTCAAAAACCGGAAAAAATAGTTCCACCCAGACAGAAAGCCGAAAAAGCTCCAAAACCACAACTAGTTGCTCCTCCAGCAAGACCGACGGCAGAAGTTGCCCCGGTCTTGCTGGAGGCAGATGAACAAGTATCTCAGGCAGACAAACCGATCCTCAAACGTGACCAACGATTACGCCCGGTCGAAGGCGATCGCGAGCAAATTAAGCCAAAAGTTGCGAAACTGCCAACAGACCAGTCGCCACCATCTGCACCACAAAGAACAAGTCGTCCTACCCCTTCACCCAGCAGACCAGAGCAGAGGGCTAATAGACCATCTGCACCATCACAACTAGGAGAGGGGCAACGACCTAGGCCAGCACGTCCAGGTGAAGCTGTAGCGGCCGCAATGCCGATCGCTACTCCACCCAGACAGATGTCAGGAATAGCGGGCAAATCTCAAGGAATGGGTGATGAGCCAGTCACACCCGATCTTCTCGATTTGAAACGCCCAAGTCCGCCTCGCCCGACCAAAGGCGGCAAAAAGTGGGTAGAAGAGGAAATAATTGACGAAGTTAAAGAGAAAGCGAAAGCTGGCGTCAAAGGCAAGCGGATCAAGCCGATACTTGATGATGAGTTTGAAGAAGATTTACTGGATGATGACGATCTCGACTCACCAGCCACCGTCCAAGTCAGCCTTTCCATCGCCCGTCCTCCCAAACCCAAAGCGACTCGTCCTGTACAGATGCCAGGTGCAAGCCTTGCTAGCGCTCCAACTACAAGAGCGAGAAAGTCTGGTTCCAAGTCTGGTTCCAGGTCTTCCAGCCGAGACCATCAGCAAAACCGTCGCCAAGAAGCCGAGACAAAACGTGACCGTCCCGCAAAAGTGGTGATCACAGGTCCGTTGACTGTGCAAGAACTGGCTGACGTTTTAGCCGTTGCCGATACAGAGATTGTCAAAATCCTCTTCCTTAAAGGCATGGCGGTGAGTATCACCCAAAATCTGGATATTCCCACAATTACTCTGGTAGGAAAAGAACTAGAAATAGAAGTCGAAACCGCCGAGCGAGAAGCAGAAGCTCGGAAAATTACGGAAATGGTCGGTGCAGAAGACTTAGAACATCTCCACCGCCGTCCGCCAGTCGTGACAATTATGGGTCACGTAGACCACGGTAAAACAACCCTGCTCGACTCAATCCGCAAAACAAAAGTGGCTGCTGGCGAAGCTGGTGGTATCACTCAACACATCGGCGCATACCATGTGGATGTGGTACATGAGGGCAAACCGCAGCAGATAGTCTTCCTGGATACCCCCGGTCACGAAGCCTTTACAGCTATGCGGGCACGAGGAGCGCGGGTAACAGACATTGCGGTGTTGGTAGTTGCCGCTGATGATGGTGTGCGTCCCCAAACCATTGAAGCGATTAGCCACGCTCAAGCAGCCGGAGTGCCAATTGTTGTTGCCATCAACAAAATTGATAAAGAAGGGGCACAGCCAGAGCGGGTGAAACAAGAGTTGACCCAGTATGGTCTGACCGCAGAAGACTGGGGTGGTGAAACAATCATGGTTCCGGTGAGCGCCATCAGGGGTGAAAATCTGGATACGCTCTTAGAGATGATTCTCTTAGTAGCAGAAGTTGGAGAACTATCTGCCAACCCAGATCGTTCCGCCAAAGGAACTGTGATTGAAGCACATCTGGATAAAGCCAAGGGAGCAGTTGCTACCCTGCTAATTCAGAATGGCACCCTGCATGTGGGAGATATCTTGGTAGCTGGCTCGGCTTTCGGTAAAGTCCGGGCAATGGTGGATGACAGAAGCAAGAGAGTAGACATTGCTTCTCCTTCCTTTGCTGTCGAGGTGCTAGGTTTAAGTGATGTGCCAGCAGCAGGCGACGAGTTTGAGGTCTTCTACAACGAGAAAGAAGCCAGAGCGATCGCAAGCGATCGCGCCGACAGACAACGCCTATCCCGTCTGTTACAAGGACGTGTTACCCTGACAACCCTCTCGGCTCAAGCACAAGAAGGGGAGTTGAAAGAACTCAACTTGATCTTGAAGGGAGACGTACAAGGTTCGGTAGAAGCCATTGTGGGAGCGCTCAAGCAAATCCCGCAAAACGAAGTCCAAATTCGGATGCTGTTGGCTACTGCTGGGGAAATCACCGAGACAGATATCGACTTAGCAGCTGCCAGTAACGCTGTAATTATTGGCTTCAACACTACCTTCGCCAGTGGCGCAAGACAAGCCGCCGATGAAGCAGGTGTAGATGTCCGGGAATACAACGTCATCTACAAACTCCTGGAAGATATCCAAGATGCCTTGGAAGGTCTTTTGGAACCAGAGTTGGTGGAAGAACCCTTGGGTCAAACCGAAGTACGTGCCGTCTTCCCAGTCGGTCGTGGTGCTGTTGCCGGTTGCTACGTTCAATCTGGCAAGTTAGTTCGCAACTGTAAAGTCAGGGTGCGACGCAACGGTAAGGTGATCTTTGAAGGCGTCCTTGACTCCCTAAAACGGATGAAAGAAGATGCTCGTGAGGTCAACGCCGGTTATGAATGCGGTGTCGGCATAGATAAATTCAATGATTGGGTTGAAGGTGACATCATCGAATCCTATCAAATGGTTACGAAGCGCCGCACTCTTACCTTAACGAGATAGTGTTGAGGGTAAAATGGTTAGAAGTTAGGAGTGATAAATTAGGAGTTAGGAGTGAAAGGCTGCTAATTCCTAACTCCTAACTCTTAACTCACAACTTTTTATAATATGCATTCATTTCGCTCTGAACCTATTTTGTGGATTCACGTCGCTGGATTGGCGACGTTGCCTGTTTTTTTAGTACTCTGCTTATTGTTCCTGTCTGTAGGCGAGCCGTTTTTGCCAGTCTGGATGGAGCTATTGTTAGTTGCGGCTATTGGTATTCTCCCCTTACTATGGATGCAGTTGCGTCGCCCTTTTTATATATTTGCTCTTTTAGGAATAGCCCTAAAGCCAGAAAATCTGACTGAACGGCAGCGAAAAATTCTCTGTTTAATTAATACAAAGTTAAATCGTATCCTGGCATTAGTGGCAGCACTCTTGTCGGTTTGGGTGCTGTGGTATCTTTACCAAATTGCCCCATTAGTCGCAAATTCAGCTAAATTTCTCCCACAATGGCGCAGCGTCGCACTATTGCTGGCGGGATTAGCCTTTTTAGCCAGCAATCTATTTTTACAAATTCCTGTGAGTGTAATGCGAGTTTTGGTAATTAATGAGACAGAATTCGCTGGCATAGAGCCATTATCTTTAGAAAAGATTAAGCAGGATTTCACAATTTTAGGGGTGCGGGTTAATCAAATCGTGCCCCGATTGTTGCAATCCTTGTTTAGGATTAATACAGATTCATAGCAGCCCTGAAAGTAAATAATATTACTTTCAGAGGCTACAAATAAGCAGCAGAGGAGAGTAGGGGGCAAAGGAGCAAAGGAAAATATATTAATAACCAATGCCCAATGCCCAGTTACCGTTGAACTTTAAAACAAAGGAATGAGAAACTATGGCTCAAATTCCAGCTTCTAGCGATCGCCAATTTTCTGCTGATACTAAAATTTGGTATAGCCTCAAATGCGCGATCTCCACTAGTTCCGGTTTCCAACGCTGGCAACTAGAACGTGATACTCAATTACAGGGAATTCGCTTGGAACAGCAGGTACAACGGTATTTAAGGGAAACTTTAGAAACTTTAGCTTATTAAATCCCAAGTAAATTTTGCCAGCGAGGGAGTTGACGGTATGCACTCTCCTAGCGATGCCTACGGCGGTAAACTACGCCATCAACTTCCACTTCCAGTTCATTTGTGGGATAATTCTTAATAATTTCAATCAGCGACACCAGCCGATCTTGACTCGCAGAAAGTAGCAAAGCGGCTCGCAAAGCCTGCCGGTCTGCTCTTTGAGACGGTATATAAATAACTTTACTAATTTAATTCAAAATAATCTTATCAATCGGGCGATTCAGAACCTCTAAAATCGGATATCAATTTTTGTACAATTTCGATTTCACAATGCTAGCCAGTTTCAAATGCTTGCATCTGTGAAACAATAGTTCGCTCAGGGCTGAACACCGAGACTATACTGATAAATTTTTGACATCATTGACTATAGTCTGTAACTGTGCAACAAATACTTTTACCATCTATTGCAAATATTTCATCTGCAAAGTGCAAATATCTCTCACTCTCAACTTTTGCAGCATCTATAATTAATCTTGCCCCCTGAAAGTTCGTTACCATGTCGGAAGAAGATATCCGCGCCGCTAGGCTGGAAAAAGTAGAACAACTCAAGCAGCTAGGGACTAATCCCTATGCCTATCGTTGGGAATCTACCCATCATGCAGCGCAGTTGCAAGAAAAGTTTGTCGATTTACCCAGTGGTGAAGAAGTTGATTTAGAAGTTGCGATCGCTGGACGCATTATGGCACGTCGCGTTTTCGGTAAATTGGCTTTCTTCACTTTGCAAGATGAAACCGGCACAATTCAGCTTTATCTGGATAAAAATCGCATCCAAGAAGGTATGGCAGATATTGATGCTGATGCCTTTAATCACTTGAAACAACTCACAGATGCAGGCGACATTCTGGGAGCCAAAGGTACTATTAAACGGACTGAAAAGGGGGAGTTATCTGTCTACGTTAAACAATATACTATCCTCACTAAATCCCTGTTGCCTCTACCCGACAAGTGGCATGGATTAACGGATGTAGCCAAGCGCTACCGTCAGCGCTACGTTGACTTGATTGTTAACCCGGAAGTACGGCAAACTTTCCGCCGTCGCGCCCAAATTACTGCTGGTATTCGTCGTTATTTAGAAGAACGGGATTTTCTAGAAATTGAAACGCCTGTTTTGCAAAGTGAAACTGGGGGTGCAGATGCACGTCCATTTATCACCTACCACAACACTTTAGAAATGGAGTTGTATTTGCGAATTGCCACAGAACTCCATCTCAAGCGGTTGATTGTGGGTGGTTTTGAAAAGGTGTTTGAATTAGGGCGAGTTTTCCGCAATGAGGGAATTTCGACTCGCCATAATCCCGAATTTACGACAATTGAACTTTACCAAGCCTACGCCGACTACAACGATATGATGGCGCTGACAGAAGGGATTATTACCACTGTCGCCCAAGAGGTACTCGGTACATTGCAAATCACCTACCAAGGGGAACCTATAGATTTGACACCACCTTGGCGGCGGGTGACAATGCACGATTTAGTTAAAGAATTTACGGAGTTGGATTTTAATTCTTTCCCAAGTTTGGAAGATGCAAAAACAGCAAGTAAAAATGCTGGGATTCCTGGTGGAGATGAAGCAAAATCAATTGGTAAGTTACTGAATTTAGCCTTTGAAGAGAAGGTAGAAGCTAATTTAATTCAACCTACTTTTGTAATTGATTACCCTGTAGAAATTTCGCCCTTAGCAAAACCCCATCGTTCTCAACCTGGTTTGGTGGAAAGATTTGAGTTATTTATCGTCGGGCGAGAAACTGGGAACAGCTTCTCAGAACTTACCGATCCCATTGAGCAAAGAGAACGCCTAGAAGTCCAAGCTGAAAGAAAAGCTGCTGGTGACTTGGAAGCGCAAGGTGTAGATGAAGACTTTTTAACAGCTTTAGAATACGGTATGCCGCCTACGGGTGGTTTAGGGATTGGGATTGATCGGTTAGTAATGTTATTAACAGATTGTGCCAGTATTCGGGATGCGATCGCCTTCCCGTTACTCAAGCCTGAAGGCAGCGTTATTAAGCAATTTAGCTATGATCCAAAAACTCAAACACTGACTATTGAATTTGATAGTGGAAGTGTTTACGAGTATTTCAAAGTACCTCCTAGTGTCAAGGAAGACTTAGACAATGCACCGTCTAAAGGTCAATATTTTAACAAGTTTATTAAAGGGAAATTTAAGTATGAACAATTGAGTTGAGATAGTAACTGCTATTCAACAGTAGCGTGCGTTATGGCTTTGCCTAACGCACCATTTTTATTGCCTAAGTTGCACTCCCGTAATCTATATAATATTCCTTACAAGGAATAATGTGATTGACATTCCTTATAAGGAATACTAGACTCTGAGGTAGGAAGTGATTTGGACTTGGGAACTTTATCAAGATGTCAATGGGGAAATCCCCAAAGATTTGCTAGCTTTTTTCATTAGGATGATTCCTGAAGAGGAGAAACCAGAAAATCCACCAAAGCCATTACTGAGTGCTTCCGAAACCAGGCGTTTGCAAGTTAATCTTGGCTACCTGTGCAACAAAGGACTTGCATCACTACCAGTGGCATCTTTGAGAAACTGGAAGATGATTTGTATGAGTTACGCATGACTAAGAGCGAACATAATCCCCGGTTTATCTTAACGACTGCTACTCCTCAACAATTTGTTGTGCTGCACGCCTTTATGAAGAAATACGATAACGCTATCAAAGATAGAGACAAAGAGCCTGCAAGAGTGAGATTGCGTGAATTGCAGCAGAGGGAACAATCATGAAAAAGCCTAATTTTCAAGCTTGGTTACAGCAGAAAGTCAGCGACGATTCAGAGGTGATTCTGGCAGGGAAGCTAGAGTATTTACGTCTCTATCTTACTGATGCCATGCGGGAAATACGTAATAAATCAGGATTAACTCAGACGCAGCTAGCGGAAAAACTGGGAGTACAACAAGCGGCGGTGTCCAAGTTGGAGTCAGCGTTAAAAGAACATGAGTTGGAATCAGTGTTGCACTATTTACACGCATTGGGTGCAGATTTGCTGGTAGCCGTCAAACAAGGGGATAAATTATATCAAGCCAGCGATAACGAAGGTTCATTGCTGGTAGATGTGCCAGATGTAGTTGCACAAAAGGCATTGGCGCTAAACATGAGCGTGCGGGAATATGTGCGTGTTGCGATCGAGAAGTTTTCCCGCGAGGATGATCGACTGAGAACAGCTTTGGTAAAACTGCTGGAAAGTGACGATTCGGTAGCAGTAAAAGTGAGAGCGCGTTTGGGTACAAGGACAATCGAAGAAATTGCGGCTGAGTTGGAAAAATGTTTGAGTCTAGTTAAAGAAGAAGATAGGCTTTTTTCTGTCAAAAATGTTTTGGCTGCTAATGTGACGACTGGAGAAAGTAATCGCGGAACTAGTGATGAAATTGATGAAATTGAGTTATTGGATTTAGCTGAGGAATTGCTGGAGAAATTGGCAAATTGCTCAAAAAGTGCAGGATGACATCATGAAGTATGGGCTTGAAGCTGCTCATTTATATTGTGATGATGTTGATGGAGATTGGCTATAAACATGGGGAGAAGACGAAGATGGGCAGCAAAGTTTTGTAGAATTAGTGACTAATTTCCTGCAAAGTGATGACTTGGTAGCGGTGAGGCTAAGAAAGCAGCTAAAAGATAAATCGCTACAAGAAATTGCTGTAGAGTTGGAAAAATGTTTGAGTTTATCTGAAATTCCATAGAGCAATTCCCCTTTTCACATCCTCGCTACTGGGGTGCTTTTATTTGCCACGGTTTACGGTGATAAAACACTATTAGGGTAATTACTCGCCTTACTCATCAACTTGATTTAGATTTGGTAAAAATTCAGGATTCAGAGTTTGGTCTAAACTGTAAGAGCAGATTTTTGGAAAAACCTGTTCACCCAACTCAGTTTCTCGAATCGCTAAAGCTAAACCTAGTTCATAAACAGTCAGGAAAACTTCATCTAAATAAGGTTTCAAACTAGGACTATCTTGCAGAAGCAGCTTAATTTGAACACGTTGCTCTCGAATTGTACCCAACCAGCTATTGCTACGTTTTTCTGGTTGAAATTGCCATTTCAGTAAGTGTCCTAGCAATACTCCTAGCCGATTTCTCAATTCTTGCCGTTCTCTTCTACCCAAAGTTTCAATTTCTTCAATCAGATTAACGGTATCTAATTGATCCCACTGTTGAGTTTTGAGCAAGCTAACCTGCTGTTGAGTCCAAGTATAGAAATCTGTTTCATACAGATGAGATGTGTACATCTTTTCAACAGTCATAAGCTTTTCTTTAGCAAAACCCGATAATGACTTGAAATAATTAATCGTAGAGCGATGCCGTTCGCGCAGCGTCTCGTAGAGAAGGCGGCAAGCTACGCATCACCCAACCTAAAATAATCTCAAATCTAACGACTAATTCGCTACCTCAGCCACCTCAATAACGCGCCCTTCATAGTCCTTAACTAAAAAATTCAGGGGCTTCTGGTTACGAATCTTGAATTTCAAACCGCGCATTTCGACTCGCATTAAAATCATTTCCAGGCAGTCATGGTCAAAACAAACGTGGCGTTGCTGATTTTTGCTACCTAAACTCGCGCCAGTAATGACGTGTAGCTGGGTGTTTTTCTTCAATTGATACCACAGCCCATCATTGGCATTATTCAGCATTTTGCTAGACAAGCTCGGCCCAGTAGACATATATAGTGGATCAATGCCGGTTGCGCCAATAGTTTGCTCGTAGTTGTAGTAATAGTGCAATGGCACCTCAGCTGCTGGCAAATCTAGCAGCCCTTCATACAACTGTCGGGCAATCTCCAAATCTGACACCATTACAGTGTGTACTTTTGGGGCGCTGGTGAGGAACATCCACATGGCACCAGCGTAAGCTGCTAGCAGCATTACCATAATGCCTTGGGTGGAGAACAGGCTATCTAAGGGCAGCGATGGCAGAAAGGAGCCTAAGGTAAGGGGACTGAGCAGGAACGACATCACACTAACTGCTATAACCATGAACAAATAAGGATTCTATAAAGGAGTCAATTTTATAATTGCCGATTAAGACTAAAATTAAGTCTTTGTTTCTAGTTTATCAATACTCAAGTAATCTGAGTCTCATCAACAAACTGAGCAACACCAAGATATTATGCGATTAACTACGGGAGTGCAATTCCCAAAACTATTTTAACAACTATCAACTCAAAGGCTTGTGCAAATTCCTCATTTTCCCGAAGCTAATCATCCCCTGGTGAAGTCGCTGTTCCATCACAGTGACGATGAACTACTAACTCTGTTTCAACGCTATCCTGATGCAGGGAAGTATTTTACGGTGATTTTTTGCCGCTATAGTCCCATAGTCTATACCTTAATTCGGCATTCGGCGCGATCGCCTGTCCAGGCAGATTATCTGTTTGCCCTCACCTGGCGGCATATCTACTATGAACTCGGTGGACTAAATTTAACCGACTCTCAATCAGGTGAGGAAGCCTTAACCATGCAAAATTGGTTAATTAATATGACAGCTTTCTGTATTAACGAGATTAAACTACCACCTACAGAAGCAATTCATTATTCTCTCCAAGCGACTTCGCCGCCGCTATGGTGCTATGTAGAACAGGCATTAGACCAACTACCACCAGTTTTACGATTGATGGTGTTAATGGCTCAAACTTTCCACTGGAGCGAAACTAGAATCGCTGCCTATCTGCAAGCTGAAGGAGAAGCGATCGCTCCAAGTGAAGTAGCCAATTCTCTCCAGGAAGGCTATCGTATGCTAGAGGACAAATTACCCACAGATATCCGCGCTATATACTTCGGAGAAGATTTTGCTCAAGCATAATTTAAGTATAAACGCGTATATTCGTTGTCTTCAATTTAAAAACTTAAAACTTCTTCTTAGACTTTCTAGTTAAACCCGCAACTTTACGGGTAATTTTTATGAAACCACGGCTTGTATTTCCCAGCCAAAAGCTAGGCTTAATTTGTGTAGGTGCGATTTCTCCTCCCCAGATACTTTTACACAGCATTTTACTGTTTACTTTTTTGCTGAGTCCGATAGCGGCGGGTGCGGTTGATATTACCCAACAACTCCACCGCCCTTTAAATAGTTCTGTTGGACGACAATCAAGAGATGAAGCAGACAGTTTGCTGGGTATCGGTGAACAACAATATGCCTCAGGATATGCCGATAAAACAATTACGTCTTGCTTACGGGCACTAGAACTATATCACTCAATTGGCGACCTGAAAGCACAAGGTATGACTTATAATTTGCTTGCAAAGGCTTATGTCCAGCTAGGTAGTTTCAAAGAGGTAGAAGATTCTTTACGACGAGGATTAGCGATCGCTCATGATACTCAAGACTTCCAATCTCAGATTTTTGTGCTGAATAATCTCGGTACATTTCTGCTCCAACAAGGCGAATTTGCTGCTGCTGGTAAAACAGTTGATGATGCACTCGCAATTGCTCACAATGTCAAAAATATTGAAGGTGAAGGACTATCTTTGAGTAATTTAGGTTTGGTAGCAGCTAGGTTGGGAGATTACAACAAGGCGATTAAATTGTATGAAAATGCTTTAATATTCCGCCGTCAGACTGGTAATGCCATCGGTGAAGCAAATACCCTGAATAATTTAGGTGATGCTTATTTAGCATCTAAAAATTATCAAGATACCATTGGCACTTATGGGGTAGCAATGCAGACAGCTAAAAATAACCGCGATCGCACTAATGAATTACGCGCAATTGACGGTTTAGTTACAGCTCACAGTGCTGTAGGACGTTACCAACGGGCTTTTGACTTACTAGAACAACGTTTAACACTCGCTGAAGAATTGCAAAGTTTGCCAGAAGAATTAAAATCTTTTCAGTCCTATGCTCAATTATACGAGCAGCAAGGTAATTACCTAACTGCCCGCAATTTTTACGAAAGGGCAATTATACTGGCGCGGACATTAAAAGACAGCGAACAAGAAACGCAATTGCAAGATCAGCTAAGTAAAATGCATCAGCAAAAGTAGAAGTAGGCTATCGAAAATCTTTTGCATCGTTGAGAGTAGGGGCAATTCATGTAGCTTTAGCTGACCGCAGGGTATTGCCCCTACAGTTTTAGTCCTATATAATTTAACCCACGCCTTGCCTCTACTAATTCAAAAACACTGAACCGTTTCGTTCAATTCTCAAAGCACTTCTACCCTGTGCTGCATCGGTGGCTTCGTTGAATTTAACTTCCAAGCTTCCTGGCTCTGAAGAGGGTTGTGGAGTCACTATCAACTGTCCGCCATCTGGTCGTTGAAATGTCACCGTAACTGGTGCGTTTAAATCTTGCAATATTACATCTGACTTACCTTCTAGTGATCGCGGTGCTGTATCGCCGATAACTTGATAAATTATATTCGCCGCAGTGTCATTCACAAACCTGATAGTAACTTTACCATTAGCCAGTGTGATCGTCGCGATCGGGGTTTGTGGTGGTTGGTTAGTGGAACCCCCTTCTGGTATGGGCTGTTGAGTTTGATCTCCAGAGGCTGGGCGTGGTAGTCTGACACCTGGTTCTGGAGTTTCACCGCCGACACCCAATTTTCTTTGGTCTTGTGATGGGGTAGCAGGGACGGGAACAACCCCTTGAGCAGCTTGTCTTTGTCTTTGTGTTAGTGCATTGGGAGGACATCCCTGTGGTACTACAATCTGATTATTATGTGGTTCTTCGTAAAAAATTTTCGGACAAGGGTTAATTTTGGAAGTAGATTCTTGTGCTACTGCTTGAGAAATGGCTGGCAGACTAATCAGTAAGCCCCCACAAATAGCGCCAAATAATTCAGTGGACTTGCGAATTTTTGGAAATTTCATATTCATTATTGACTCCTAAAAAAACTTCAATTTTTATTTCTTAAAATATTTTTTAAAGCACTAAGTAAGTCAAATTAAATATAAAACCTCACTCTGCCTCCAGCTTCCCTCTCCTTACTAAGGAGAGGGATTGAGGGTGAGGTTTTATCTTATATTTAATTGTGCCTTCCTACTTAAATTAAATTATGGTGTTCAATTTTTCATTAGACCTCTTGCAAAAGTCCCTAACACCCCACTAGAAAATAAATTTCCTGCCTAATAGTTAAAGTTTGCTTGAGTGGACTGAAATCTTACATCTATCAAAGGAAACAAATATTTCTTGCCGAATCAAGACTCAAGAGTTATTGGTAAAGTGACAATAAATGTGGTGCCAATGCCTTGAGTGCTTTCAACTTGAATATGACCCTGATGATGTTCCACAATAGCTTGAGCGATCGCTAATCCTAATCCTGAACCAGTAGCGATCGCTGTTGCTGTATTCCCAGTTGTATGAGTACGTGCCGGATCTACCCGATAAAAACGGTCAAACAAGCGTGGTAGTGCTGACGCTGGAATTCCAACTCCGGTATCACTCACTTTAACTTGCAATTGGGCGCTGGTGTAACGTAGTCCCGAAACCCGATTTATTCCCTCTATCCGCGCCAATTCCACTTTTACCCGTCCACCTGCTGGACTGTAATGCAAAGCGTTAGCAATTAAATTTGTGAACAGCCGCACCAGTTGATCCCAATTGCCCACCAGCGTAAACCAATTTTCCAGTAATTCCGGGCTAGTTTCCGATGCGGGAGGATCAACTAAGTCTAAAGAAAGGGCGATTTCTTTTTCAGGGACTAACAATTGTTGTTCTCCAACCACCTCCATCAGCAAAGCGTCCATCGGACAAGCTGAAAAAGTATCTTTGCTAATACCACTATCCTGCCGTGCTAAAAACAGTAAGTCATTGACTAACTTACCCAAACGCTGCGTTAACCGTTCCACCACCTTTAACTGTTGCCGATACTGCAAAGAAGTAGTTGCTTCTGCCTCTGCTAAATCCAAGTCAGCAAGGGCAACTTGCACATTTGTTTGAATCAAAGTAATCGGACTTCTAAGTTCGTGAGAAGCATCAGCAGTAAATTGTTTGAGGCGTTGATAAGACTCATCTACGGGTTCCATCGCTTTACCCGAAAGAAACCAGCCACTTGCGCCGACAGAAAGCACCATTAACCCAATACCTAGCGCCAAATCAAAAATTAACTGGCGACTGGGTTTAGTGACTTCAAACCAGGGATGACTAACACGCAGATATCCTAATACTTGCCGTCCCACTTCTACCCGTTGTGTGACTTGGCGTAATAACAGTGGGGAATTTTGAATTTTGAATTTTGAATTTTCACTCTCTGCCTTGATTACGCGCACAGTTTCACCACTGCGATCGCCATGAATGGGAATATTTAAAGGTTCGGATAAAGTTGACCAAAGTAACTTACCAGTCGGACTAAACCACTCTAAGTCAATGTGGTCATCTTCTACAGTGCCCGTATTGTCACGAAAACTAGCTTCTACATTAATCCGGAATCGATCAGCATGGTTGTTGATTGGCTCAATCACCAAAGATCGCTCGACTATTTCCACTACATGGTTAAGGGTATCATCAATCCGCTCAATTAGGGTACTACGAACATATAAATAAACGCCACTAGCAAACAATAATAGTAATACAGCAGTGACGGCAGTGTACCAAATTGCCAGACGACGGCGAGTAGCCTGAAACACATTTGTTTCCTCAATTTTTTTAACTGAATAGACCTCTTGCAAAAGTCCCTAACACCCCTCCCCCAGCCCCTAAGAGCAGGCGGGGAGGGGAGAATTTGACTTAAGTCAAAGGCGGGGTGGGGTTCTTATTTTTGATTTATGCAAGAGGTCTAATATCCTCATAATTAATTACACAATGTCATTGCGAATGGAAAGATCGCGGTAGCGTCTGCAAGAGTAGCACAATCAAGCAACCAGAAACCCTGTGATTGTTTTTCTACACGGGTTATTTTATTAAGTATTGTGTATGTATATAAAATTTTATATAGCGAATTATACTATGCACGTTTTCTAAACGTTATTATAATTTTCAGAATTTTTACTGAAGTCATCCTGCGCTATAACCCGTATCGTTGATTACATAGCCCACCGAAAAGGGTAAGCAATATTCCTAGTTAATCCCGTGTCAGATACTTTTAATTTCCTGGCACTCTACCCCGTGAAAGCCACACTTTATCTCAGTTCAAAACAAGTTCTGAGGAATTAGGGTTGGACGTTATGAATTCGACGGACACGGTATTAAGGATAGATGCCAATTTGTCAACCAGCATATCAACTATTTAGAGAATTAAGTATATGATGTTACGCCGTTTTGCTTTAGCTTCTGTTTTACTAATCGCTAGTTCTGCTGCTCCCGCAATGGCAGCTACAAACAATGCTGACCTTGATGTTTCAGCTGAGATTGTAGCTAATTGCACTATCGCTACCGCTCCCCTCGATTTTAGCGCCTATGACCCAATAGTAGCGAATAAGACTACTGCTTATAATGTCAATGCAAGTGTGACAACAAATTGTACTACTGGTGCTGTAGCTACTATTACGTTAGGGCAGGGTACAAACGATACTGCTGGCACTCCTGATGCTCCTCAACGTCAATTGAAGTCTGGAGCCAACTTATTACCGTACTACCTGTACCAAGATGCAGGTCGTGCAACTGTTTGGGGAAACACAGCACTAACAGGTGTGTTACCTATTACTGACGGTACAAATCAAATTTCCACTGTTTATGGTCAAGTTCCGGCTAACCAAAACGTCCCCGTAGGAACTTACACTGATACTGTGGTAGCTACTGTCACCTTCTAACACCAAATAATTCTAGATGCTTTAGTGTCAGCACTCTCGAAAGAAAACTTGATTTTTTCAATCATAGCGGTGCTTGCTCATGAACACCTTCTGTCACTTTGGTTCAGGTAAAAATCAAAAGCTCTGATTTTATCGGTCTTGATGAATTTAAGCCTAAGTTGGATAGCCATAGAAGTTTGCAATTGCTTGGAGTAGGGGCGCACAGATGTGCGCCCCTACTCTGTATCTCATTCAAATGAAAATTGCTATATAGCGCTTCTCGTTTCTATGCAATACACTCTGACCTCACTTCCATTCCTCTCTCCTAAAAGCAGAGCCTCTAATCAAATAAGATTGCTATAGGTGTGCCTGAGTCTCGCTAAAGCGGAATATTTCAACAATTCATTCATTATTTACAAAAACTTTAATTTCTACAGTGTTTTTATTAATTATTTCAGTATTATTACTAATGCCAATTCAGTATATTGTTCATTAGATTACAGACTTGTATAATTAATAATTTGAAATAAAAATTCAGGGTTTCATCCCTGGCGAGAAGGCAAATGGGACTATCCCAAATTGCTACAAGTTTGCAGTGTTAAACAAAATTGGTAATGTTATGTTTTTCTTTAACAAAAAAAGTTCAATAATTTTGAGTTTACTGCTGAGTATGGGGCTGGTCATACCAGAGAAAGCTGGGGCGAGTAACTTCAGAGTCTCTCCGATTACAGTATCACTTTCTTCCAGGGTATCGAGTAAAGTTCTCACGGTACACAATGACAGTAATGAGACTTTACGCTTTCAACTTCACACCTATGCTTGGAAGCAAAATGCTAAAGGTGAGATGCAGCTTGATGCTACACAAGACGTAGTAGCTTTTCCTGGCTTATTTGCCTTAAAACCTGGGCAAAATCGCATCGTGCGTGTTGGCACATTAACCCCTGTAAGTTCTATCGAAAAAACCTACCGCATTTTTATAGAAGAACTTCCCCCAGAAGCAAAACCTAATCAACAGCAAAATGTAGTCCGCATCTTAACAAAATTAGGAATTCCTATCTTTCTTCAACCTACCAAGCAAGTTGTAGAAGGAGGTGTTGAAAATATTGTTGTTAGCAAAAATCAGATAAATTTTCAGGTCACAAATAGAGGCAACGTTCACTTTATTGCTCAGAAGTTGCGGATAAAAGGTATTGATGAGTCCGATAAAAGTGTTTTTGACCGCCAACGAAATGGTTGGTATGTTCTTGCTGATTCATCTCAGTCCTATGATCTAAAAATGTCTCAACAGGAGTGTAGCAAAACTCGAACTTTAGTAATTGAGGTCAAAACAACAGATAATAAGATGTTTACAGAAAAGCGGGAAATGCCCAAAGATGCTTGTAGTGCATCAAATTAAGCGTTATCCAGAGGCTAGCACAATTAAATCGTTCAAAAAATGCTTCTAATTTCAGAGGATATTTGAAAAGCTAATTTTTATCTATCCTGGCAATTAGAAATCCCGCCCCAGTTGTTCATAGGAAGAGGAAGAACCCGCCCAACACAGTGTTTCCCCATCGCTTCGGAAAAGACCGCACTGGCTTAGGCTATACAGACAAAACTTGCCTCCGCAGGTTATGAAACTCTTAATTTTTCCTGCTTCCCACGCAGGTGGACTTTGTTTGTGTAGTAGCGTTCGCGTCAGCGTGCCGGAGGCTCTATTCTATTCGCCAAAGACTTTTAAAACATCGTCTTAGAGAAACTTATTTAGTTAATGAGAAATTGGCATTCATTACAGTTTCTTGGTAGCCTCACTTTTTTTTTAGGTTCTAGCCTTGTAATCTGCTCTCAGGTGGCAGCACAAGATCAAAAAGCTATCTTAGAACTAACTGTTAACCAGGTTTCCCAAGGGGAAATTTTTGTTATATTACGGCAGAGCGATATTCTTGTTCGCACGTCAGACTTAGAAAAAGCACGATTACAAGGTTTCTCCGGTATTCGGGAAACCATAAATAATGAAATTTATGTCTCTCTTGTTTCACTAGCTCCTAATGTTAGCTATGAATATGATGAGAATAACCTAGCTTTGCGGATAACAGCCCAACCTCAATTACTAGGTTCTACCTCAGTAAACTTAGGACAAGAGCCACCAAAAAATATTGTCTATAGCAAAGACACAAGTGCTTTTTTTAACTATGCCTTCAATGTGCCGTTCAATGGGCAAGCATTTAATAACTATACTTTCTCTGGAGAGGCTGGGCTAAGTTTGAACGGCAACCTGCTATTTAGCAGCTTTTCGCGCAACGCAGACGGCTCCTTTCTGCGAGGATTAACAAATCTTACTATAGATCGTCCCAAAAACTTGAATCGATTGGTAATTGGGGATACTTTTGCTAATACTGGGGATTTAGGGGGCGGACTGTTTTTGGGAGGTATTAGCTTCTCACGAGAATTTGAACTGAATCCTTATTTCGTTCGCCAACCAACCTTTGCACTATCTGGTGCTGTTGTCAACCCTTCTACAGTAGAGGTTTTTGTCAATGGTCAACGGGTGAGTCAGCAAGAATTGCCCCCCGGTCAGTTTCAACTAAATAATTTAGTATTACCTGTGGGTAACGATTCTACAAAACTTGTTATCCGCGATGCTTTTGGTCGAGAACAGGTAATAACCTCACCATTCTATTTGTCTACAGGGCTTCTCAAGCCGGGGTTATCTAGCTATAGTTTTAACCTGGGCTTTCGTCGGCAGAATTTGAACTCTGATAGCTTGAATTATGGATCTCCTGTCTTCCTGGGTCAATATACTCAAGGTATAAGTAAATCCCTAACATTAGGAGGGCGTTTAGAAGTCTCGAGTAATTTAATCAGTGGTGGTTCTACTCTGACAACTGCACTGCCTTTTGGTGCGCTAGAACTATCTTTAGCCGCCAGTAGTGAATCAGGAGTTCCAGGTGCGGCTGCATCAATAGCCTATAGTTACTCCGGTCGAAGTTTTGGTTTCGGTAGTTCCGTGCGCCTATTCAGTAACAAATATGCCAACTTAAGCTTAAGTGCGTTAGACGATAGACCAAACTTAGAAATTAATGCTTTTATTTCTAAATCGCTAAGTCGTAATGTGAGCTTAGGTTTACAGTATGCCTTATCTGATTTTCGCGATCGCGGGCAGAGCAATCGAATTTCTCTATTCAATACTATTCAAGTCAGCAATCGGGCAAACTTATCTATAAATCTTAGCCGTTCTTCTCAACCTACAGAGTCTTCAATAAATGAGGTATCTATTGGGTTTAATTATTCTTTGGGTAACGCCAATGCCAACGTGAATCAGACGATCAATGATAAAAAACCTGTAACTACCTTATCTTTGCAAAAATCTGCTCCTGTTGGGGAAGGCTTTGGCTACCGCTTGCAGTTGAGTCCCAGCGAGGAACAACTACCAGGTA
This sequence comes from Nostoc sp. NMS7, assembly GCF_017115085.1. GTDB lineage: Bacteria > Cyanobacteriota > Cyanobacteriia > Cyanobacteriales > Nostocaceae > Nostoc. The sequence continues at coordinate 40,172 of NZ_JABXKJ010000034.1, forward strand.
ACGGTACCTTAAGGTATCAAGCTCCCTTTGGTATTTATGAGTTAAATTATGATCACAACAGCAACGGCGGAAATGCAACTAACCTCAATGCCTCCGGTAGCATTGTAGCAATAGGAAACAATATCTTTTTTGCCCGTCCTGTCACAGACAGCTATGCACTCATTCAAGTGCCAGGAGTTAGAGGAGTGCGGGGTTATATAAGTAATCAGGAAATTGGGCAAACTAATTCCAGGGGCAACCTTTTCATCCCAAACCTACTACCATACTATGGTAATAATCTAAGAATTCAAGATGAAGATATTCCACTAGACTATAGGGTTGATGCTAACGAAAAAGTAATTGCGCCTAGCTTCCGAAGTGGAGCAATTGTTCGTTTCCCTGTACTACGTATTCAGACTATAATCGGCAATATTTCTATAGAAGCATCAGGAAAAACTATAATTCCTGCTTATGGTCAGTTAACTGTAACTAGAAATGATAAACAAGTAGATTCACCTATTGGTAATCAGGGAGAATTCTATTTAGAAAATCTTGCTCCTGGTCGCTATGTAGCTAATGTAGAATATGCACAAGGTGTGTGTACTTTTGATTTGAATATTCCGCACTCTGACCAAAAAATACTTAATTTAGGAAGCTTAAAGTGCATACAGAACTCTGGAAAATAAGTAGCAAACTATGAAGAATCAGAAATCTATATTAATATTCGGAATTATTTTAAACTGCACTACTGCGTTACCTGCTTTATGCCAATGCACTGTAAACGTTAATAGTGTAAATTTTGGTTCCTACGATGTTTTTAATAATAGTTCCACAACGACTACTGGCACTATAAATTATGATTGTTCTATGGCAAGTCCATCTCCTACCTCAATTACTATTGATCTCAGCCAAGGTAATGCTGGATCTTATACTCCCCGGCAATTGAAAAATGGAGCTAATGTTCTTAATTATAATCTTTATCTAAACGCATCAGGAGGATCGATTTGGGGCGATAATATAAATAGCCTACACTATATGAGTTCTAATCTAAAAGATACTGTAACTATTTATGGCATCATTCCAGCTAGGCAAAATGTCAGGATTGGAACTTATACAGATTCCATTACAGCTACAGTTAATTTTTAGCACTACTGAGTCTACTTTAGTCCATTACTGCCAGCAACTAACTTGACAATAGCTGGTGCATCGTCAATGGTAAGAGCTTTTATACCGGGGTTAGTACCTTTGAGGATAGCTGCAACATTATCAGAAATATGGTTTGTGGGATCTAAGTCTCTCGAAAAACCTGTATTTCAGATGATTGAAAGCTGCTGTAAAAGTTAGCTACTATTAACTGTTGCCTCAGCGTTATGCTCAAGCACCATTTAACTTAATATGTTTATTGTCCCCCAGTTAAATGGGCTACATCTGCCTGCCCTTAGGTCATTATGGCAAAATCTAAGAAAAGCGCTACTCCCATCAATCTCAGCGATCCACAATATTATCTTAACCGAGAGTTAAGCTGGTTAGAATTTAATGCCAGGGTGTTACATGAAGCCTGTGACGATCGCACGCCCCTTCTGGAACGTCTCAAGTTTTTGGCAATCTTCAACTCTAATTTGGATGAGTTTTTCATGGTACGCGTTGCTGGTTTAAAGCAACAAGTAGAGGCGAAAGTTACCCTGTTAACTCCCGATGGGCGAACACCACAACAACAGTTAGACGATATTAGGTCTACCCTCAGTCCTCATGTAAAGAAACAGCACCAACATTTTGAGCAAATACTTCGACCGTTATTAACAAATCACGGTATCCATATCCTTGATTACATAGATTTGAATCAAAAACAGCGGACTCATCTCAATAGTTATTTTGAGGAACAAGTCTTTCCAGTTTTGACTCCCCTGGCTGTTGATCCCAGTCATCCCTTTCCTTTCATTTCCAATCTCAGTCTGAATCTGGCTGTTGTCGTCAAGAACCCAGACACCGAAGAAGAATTCTTTGCCAGAGTTAAAGTCCCCAGTGTTCTACCACGATTTTTACCAATACCGCCTGAGTTGCGAACTGTGGACAATGACAAACCTGCCCATTGGACAGGAGTACCTTTAGAACAAGCGATCGCTCATAACTTGGAATCTCTATTTCCAGGGATGAACATTCAAGAATATCATCCATTCCGCATTACCCGTGACGCTGATTTGGTCTTAGAAGAAGATGAAGCAGATGATTTGTTATTAGCGATCGAACAAGAACTGCGAAAACGGCGGCTAGGTGGGAGTCCAGTCCGGCTAGAAATTCAGTCCCAGACTCCTGAAATAGTGCGATCGCGATTATTGCAAGATTTGGAATTAACCGAAGGTGATCTTTACGAAGTAGACGGTCTTTTAGGCTTGCGGGATTTGATGTATTTTATGTCCTTGCCATTGCCAGAACTCAAAGATCCACCACGCCAATCCGTTGTACCATTACGCCTGCAACGACTCAGGGAACCGAGTTTAGATCCAAATATCCTGGAGACGGACGAAGGAAAAGACTTTTTTGCTGTGATTCGGGAAAAGGATTTGCTAGTACACCATCCCTATCAATCCTTTTCGGCTACAGTGGTGCGCTTTATTACCCATGCTGCCTATGATCCGAATGTGTTAGCCATCAAGATGACCCTTTACCGGACTTCTGGCGACTCGCCCATCGTCAACGCCTTAATTGCCGCCGCCGAAAATGGCAAGCAGGTATCTGTACTGGTGGAATTAAAGGCGCGATTTGATGAGGAGAATAATATTTACTGGGCAAAACGACTAGAAAGAGTTGGAGTTCATGTTGTCTATGGTTTAGTGGGGCTGAAAACCCACAGTAAAACCGTCATGGTGGTACGGCGGGAAAAAGACCGGATACGTCGCTACGTGCATATTGGCACTGGAAATTATAACCCCAAAACAGCACGGCTGTATACAGATTTGGGATTATTCAGTTGCCGTGAAGAATTGGGTGCTGACATCACAGATTTATTTAATTTCTTAACCGGATACTCCCTGCAAAAGTCTTATCGAGAATTGCTGGTTGCACCTGTGAATATGCGCGATCGCTTTTTGGCACTAATTCACCGCGAAATCGAAAATGTTCAAAATGGATTTTCTGGACGCATTGTTGCCAAAATGAATGCCCTAGTCGATCCAGAAATTATCGCCACTTTATATGAAGCTTCCCGCGCCGGAGTACAAATCGACTTAATTATCAGGGGCGTTTGTTGTTTACGCCCAGGACTCAAAGACATTAGTGAAAACATTCACATCATCAGCATTATCGGTCGCTTTTTAGAACACTCTCGCATTTTTTATTTTCATAACAACACACAGGAGGAAATCTATATTGGCAGTGCCGATTGGATGCGCCGCAACCTAGATCGCCGAGTGGAAGTAATTACTCCAGTAAAAGACCCTGATATTGCAAAAGATTTGCAAGAAATTATGGGAATTATGCTCGCAGATAATCGCCAAGCTTGGGAATTACAAGCCGATGGCACTTACATTCAACGGCATCCCTATGATGATTCTCCCGAAGCTAATTCACAAAAAATTCTCATGAATATGGCATTACGTTCAACTGGTGTAGCCTCAAACCTGATTGATTAAAAAATAAGTTACTTCTACCTTGACAACTAAGTAAGTCGTGGAGAAAATTTATAAGTATGTAACAAAGAGTTAAGCAGAAGAA
>NZ_JABXKJ010000038.1 GCF_017115085.1 Nostoc sp. NMS7
ATCTGGGAGAGGGATTTAGGGTGAGGGCGAAAACTATGGTTCTCAACTTAGATGAAGTTTATTAAAAATATGGGGGATAATTTTTAGAGATTAAGATAAATAAAGTGCAACCTATTGGCTTGGTTGGCCTGAGGATATCTTGAGCATGGTTAGTCAGTATAAAAATATGCTCATATTTCTGTTTAAGTATTGCTTAATGATTTTGAGCATATACGAAACATTGGGAGAACTATAAACCCTGTAACTATTCAATTTAGGTATTTATATGTTTCTGGTAACTGGAGCAACGGGAGGAATTGGTCGCAGAGTTGTGCGACTCCTACGGCAACGAGAACAGTCTGTGCGGGCATTTGTCCGCCTTAACTCGCGCTACAGCGAGTTAGAACATCGGGGTGCAGAAATTTTCATCGGTGACTTGCTAGAGGAAAAAGATATCCAGAAAGCTAGTCAGGGTGTACAGTATATTATCAGCGCCCACGGTTCTGATAGCGATGCTCTATCTTTAGATTACCGCGCTAATATTGAACTCATTGACCAGGCAAAAGCCAATGGCGTGGAGCATTTTGTCTTCATTTCTGTACTGGGAGCCGATCGCGGATATGAAGACGCTCCTGTGTTTAAAGCCAAACGAGCAGTAGAGCGATATTTGCAAGCTAGTGGCTTGAATTACACTATTTTACGCCCATCTGGATTAACATCTAACTTGCTGCCATTAGTAGAACGGTTTCGGGAAACGGGATTGTATCTGCTGATTGGCGATCGCAAAAACCGTACCTCAATTGTCAGTACCGATGATTTGGCAAAGATAGTGGTGGATTCTGTGACAGTTGAGGGCGCTCGTAACCAGATTTTACCAGTGGGAGGGCCGGAGATTTTATTACGAGAAGATATTCCCCGAATTTTTGGTCGGATTTTCACCAAAGAACCAGTAATAATTAACTCACCACTATTTGTCATTGATGGGTTACAGAGTGCATTGGGTTTATTTAATCCCCAAATCCAAAAAGCTTTAGGAACTTATCGCACATTGCTAACAAATGAATTTTTCTGTACAAAAGATGAAATTGCCAATTTAGAGGGAATTTTTAACTTCCAGTTAGAGACATTAGAAAATTTTTTGCGGCGCTATTTAGCAGTTTGAATTAAACATTAGTCATTAGTCATTAGTGAATAACAAAGGACAAATAACTAATGACAAAGGAGAAAGGACAAAGGACAAAAATGAAATCTTCCCTAGCTGCAAATGCTGCTCAAGCACGTCAGACAAAAGAGCGATTCGCCCAACCAGAGGAACAACTCACCTATGAATTGGGTAAAGCGGTACAGGAATTGCCACCCCTGTACACGAGATTATTAGCGGGAACAATGAGCGTGATTGTATTTGGGGCGATCGCCTGGGCGCACTTCTCGCAAATAGACGAAGTAGCAACAGCACCAGGGGAATTAATTGCTTCCACACAGGTAAGACCGGTGACATCCTTGGGTGGGGGATCAATTGTCGCCGTCAAAGTGCAAGAAGGCGATCGCGTTACTAAAGGTCAAATTCTGATTCAAAAAGATCCAGACTTGCAGAAAACCGATGTTTCCCGCCTAGCCAAATCTACTAAATTAATTCAAGACGATTTACAACGTTTGGATGCAGAACGTACCGGAGGCAAAACGACTGGCACGAAACTGCAAGATGAACTATTAAACTCCCGCCTGCAAGACTTTCAAGCGCGTCAAGGGGCGGCGGAAGCAGAAGCAAATCGCCAAATAGCACTGATTAATCAAGCCAAAGTCCGCTTGACTCGATTGCAAGACAACTCAGTTAATGCTAAAAGCAGCGTTGCGAATGCTAAAACCAACCTTGTCAACGCCGATAGCATCCGAATTAAAATTGAAAGTAATTTAGCTCTTGCACAAGAAAGGGAAAAAAGCCTACGCACTCTAATTACTCCTGGCGCTGTACCTCGTGTCGATTATTTGGATGCCCAAGAAAAATTAACTCGTGCAAAGACAGAAATCACCAGAGCAAAAGATGAAGTTACCAACGCCCAGAATAAAATCACAGAGGCTGAAGATAAAGTCACATCATTAGAAAAAGATATTGCTGGCCAAGTGCAGGAAATTCGCCAAGCAGAACAAGCTTACAAAGCTGCACTCAGTCAGTCCCAGCGCGTAGCATCAGAACGCCAAAGTGAAATTTTGACCCAGTTCAACAAGCGTAAAGAAGAACTGACCACTATTCAAGGTCAATTAGATCAGGCAAGAAAGCAGCAAGCTTTGGAAACGATTGAGGCTCCCGTTGCTGGTACGATTTACAGAGTCAAAGCCACCAAGGGACCGGTACAATCGGGTGAAGAATTGGTGTCAATTTTGCCGGAAGGGGAAGAAATGCTTCTAGAAGTAAAAGTTCTCAACCGCGATATTGGGTTTATTCGTCAAGGAATGAAAGCAAAAGTGAAAATGGCAACTTTCCCCTTCCAAGAATTTGGTGTTGTGGAGGGCGAAGTCATGCAAGTCAGTCCGAATGCAATCGTTGATAAAGAATTAGGCTTAGTTTTTCCGACAAGAATTAAGCTAAGTAAACACTCCGTGAACGTGCGGGGTCAAGAAGTAGAATTTACACCAGGGATGAGTGCTACAGGTGAAATTGTCACTCGTAAAAAGTCAATTTTGACATTCATCACTGAGCCGGTGACACGGCGATTCAACGAGGCATTTTCGGTTAGGTAGGTTTGGAGCCTCTGCTGTTTTCATAACATCGCCTACGCATCTCATAACCCGCACACAACACATAGGCGGTAGGGGTTTCATGCGTGTCAACTTAACGTAAAAGCCATGTCCCGCAAGGAACTGAAGTTCCTT
>NZ_JABXKJ010000098.1 GCF_017115085.1 Nostoc sp. NMS7
AAGATTTCCGACAGGGCTTTGCCAAATCCAAGACTAAGAGCATAGCCTATGGACAGAAATTGCCGAATATTATCAGCAAGGGATCGCGGATATGGGAGCGCTACGGATTGAGGTGTATGATAATGGGCATCAATTTTGGATGCCTGCTGCTGGTATTCCTTGGTTTGTCGCCGTTTTTGGACGCGACTCAATAATTGCTAGCTTGCAACCGATCGCAGTTTATCATGAATTTGCCCGTGGCACGTTACTGAAACTGGCATGAAAACCCGAAACCCCAGTGGATCATCCCTTTGTCGGGACGTTGGTTTGTGGAGACTATGGACGGACAGCGAGTGGAGATGGGGAAAGGCGAAATTTCCTTTGGAGAAGATCAGGGTACGAAAGCAGACGCACAAGGTCATAAAGGTCACTTATCTGGAACAATAGGCGATGCGCCAGCTGCTAGTTTACTGCGATCTCAAATCAGGGATCGCTTTGCTGTCCGCAATTAGGGAAATTGCGGCTTTAGGCTTAAGCATTTACTGGTTATTTCGCTACGTTCATCTTGGGCAACAATTAGTCAGCCCCGGAACCAGCTTTACATCCTAGCCGCAAGGAAATAATTCAAGTTTTACAACTAGGAGTTGTAGTTAACTTGGCAGCAATGAGGTAGGATAGCCTCACTTTTTTTGCGACGATGCTCCGCGCCGCCTTCTGGCGATGGTGTAACCACCCGATGGATGCGATCGCAGAGTTTTTCGCAGGTAGGTAGTGGAAGAGAGCCTGAGCCGATTCAGCGATCACATCACTCACATTGATGTTCACCTGAGCGATGAGAACAGCGACAAGAAGGGCGGCGATGATGATATGCGCTGCATGATAGAAGCCCGCCTCAAAGGCCGCCAGCCCATCGCGGTAACACATCAGGCAGCGACCTTAGACCAAGCCGTTGACGGGGCTGCTGATAAATTGACCAGATTGATCGATAGCACTCTCGGACGGCTGCACCACCAAGAAAATCACAGAACTGACCCACCTCTGTTTAGCTCAATTAATAGTCAATAAATTTTCCCAGGAGTCACAGATGAATGCACAAGACCTTATAGACCAATACGGTTCAGTTAAGCAAATTATATCTGTTAAGGCAGGCAGGGGGAGCAGAGGAATCATCCCCGGCATCAAAGTTGACATCGGTGCTAAGGTGGCTACAACGAGTTACCCGAAACGACCGTCAGCCCAATCATGCAATTCCTATCGCACTTTTGGGGGCCGATCGCCTGGATGATTGAGGCGGCGGTGATTCTCTCAGCAATAGTTGGAGACTGGGTTAATTTTGGCATCATTTTGCTACTCCTAATTGGCAACGGAGTAGTGGGCTTTTCGGAAGAGTTTCAAGCCAGTAATGCGATCGCTGCTCTCAAGGCAAAATTAGCACTCCAAGCACGGGTTAAACGAGATAACACCTGGACACAGATCCCTGCCCGCGAACTAGTTCCTGGCGATCTGATCCGGCTGCGTCTGGGCGATATTGTCCCCGCAGATGTGCGGTTTCTGTCAGGCGATCCGGCACAGGTTGACCAATCGGCGTTGACGGGGGAATCACTACCCGTAGAATGCAAAGTGGGAAGTGTGCTGTACTCCAGTTCTATCCTCAAGCAAGGAGAATTGGATGGAATTGTTCTATGCCACTGGAGTTAATACTTACATAGCCAGTTCTTTTGGGATGTTGTATTTAGGAGAACGGTACTTTCACCTCGATCGCAGCATTCTGCAAACGCTAATTTACCTGAAGCTCTCCATTGCTGGACTAAAAAAGGGGGGCTAAAAATGCCTTATTTTTCCCCCTCATAAATTTGCATTTTCTCAACTCTAGCGACTGAATTTAAAACAGGAGATGCTTGTGTTGTGGGTTCGGAAAGTTATGCCGATTTCCGCGAATAATTATTGAGTCATGCTGAATCGGAACTGTTGATAGAGGAATACTGTTGCTTACTTGAATTTCCTGCTAACCCAGATGACTTTGTTAAACACGTACAAGATAAATTAGCGCAGGTAGCTGACATTGTAGATGAGATTTGTGCGGTTGATAAACAATTCACTATCAATAAAGACGGAGAATCTGTATTTAAAAGAATCCCATCCCTAGCCCAAACGAATGAAGTCGAAGAATTAGAATCAAAAATTCGTGTTTTGATGCCGGAGCGTAGTATCTTAGAAATTCTTTGCAATGTTAAGCATTGGTTGAATTGGACAAGGCATTTTGGTCTATTTTCGGGAAGCGAACCAAAAATATCTGATCCTGCTGAAGGTTATATTTTTACTACGTTATTGGTGGAACTGATGCAGATATTGCGCTTGTTTTTTGGCTTTCTCTTGTCTGCCTGCTGTTGTAGCGGACAAGAATTCATGAGTCTCTTTAAATAGTTGAGATACTTCCTCAGCTATCGACTGATGTTCTTGCCGGATTCTTTCCATTAAAGCTATGATGAGGTTACTCCGCAATATTATTCAAATCATGAATAAACTACATTAACTGGACAATTAATATCCAGATAATGTAGCTTAAACAATAGCTGCTCTTGGCATTTTATCCTTTGATAAATCTTGATTGAGAAGTATCAAGATAATCGATGAAAAACAGAAGACCAATCAGATTCACTTCTACCAAGTCTCTATGAAGATATGCTGATATCCAAATCCCTAAAAACTAACTGCAAAGAACAACACAGGAAGAGGAGGAATCGAAATATCTTGGTGCAGATGACTTCACGAAGAAACGGTATTAGCTTGTAATTCTAATTTGATTGCATCTACTTAATAATTAAGCAGATACAGCAGGTAC
>NZ_JABXKJ010000186.1 GCF_017115085.1 Nostoc sp. NMS7
TTGTTCTACATTGCTTTATGCATTTTTCGTTCTACTTGTCAATGCGTAAGTCCTGGACTTTCCTTATTTGACACAAGAGGATATTTTGGCTTGCCTAAGTTATGCGGCTGATCGAGAAGGGCAAATGCTGACAATGCAAACGTGAAGTTATTGTTTGACAAAAATCCAAATTTGGGAGTTTTGACACTGTATTAGATTTAGAAACTATGGAAACTGAGTATGATTTTAGTCAGGGTAAGCGGGGAGCAATTGAACCAACACCAACAGGTAAAATTAGAATTACAATTCGCCTAGATGATGAAGTACTAGCATGGTTTCGTGACCAAGTTCACGCAGCAGGTGGGGGAAATTACCAAACTTTGATTAACGATGCTTTGCGTGAGTATATTCAGCAGTGCCGTGAACCGTTAGAAGAGACATTACGGCGAGTATTGCGAGAGGAACTTGAGCGCATCGTAAAATGAGGATATTTTGGTTTATCTAAACTATGCGGCTATGAGCGCAACTTATACAGCAGATTTTAATTTGTGGATTGAAGAGACAGCCCAACTATTGCGATCGCATCGCTGGCAAGAAGTTGATGTAGAATATCTGATTGAAGAGGTTGAAGGCTTGGGCAAAAGTGAACGTCGGGCTATTGCCAGTCAACTCATTCGCTTGCTGTTGCATCTGCTCAAGTGGCAATATCAACCCCAGCGTCGCTCAGATAGTTGGCTCGATTCGATCACCGATTCTCGCACCCAAATTGAGTTAGCCATAGAAGATAGTCCTAGTCTTAAAAGCTATCCTACAGAGCAACTTTAGGAAAGTTATCAAAGGGCGCGTCGCCAAGCAGCCAAGCAAACAGAGATGCTAATTTCTGTGTTTCCAGAAGAGTGCCCATATTCTTTAGAGTTAGTCTTGGATGAAGACTGGCTACCAGAAGCAAGCGATATTTGATAACTGTAATTGTAACTGTGTGGTATGAAGCGCACAACGCAGCCAGTTAATATGTATTGGTGAGTCTTGCAAAAGTCGCTTTTACTTCTTCACTAGCAAAGTCTTCAGAATCCGCTTCAGAAATTCCTTTTTGAATCTCCTCGATTTGCCACTGATACATTTTTAGATAAGCGGCTACCGCCTCATTAAGTACGTAGCTGCGATCGCTATTTTCTCAAAGCGCCTTTAGCTTGGAAGCCTTGCACTACACGAAAAAAGCCTGCGTTGGCAAGCTTTTTTAGAAAGTTTTGGGAGAGCGATCGCGCCTGTGGAAGGCTAAAACTTCAATGCAATGGACAAGCGCACATCACTGTAAATTGATTTGAAATAAGGAAACCCAGCACGGCTTACCGCAGGCATCGCAACTGTTACGATAAGCAACAGGAGGGTTTATTATGTCAAATACTGCCCAAGAGATATACAGCCAAGTTGTTTGTAACTTGTCACCGACTGAACGGCTACGCTTGGCAACCCTGATTCTAAATGAGCTAGTCGAGCAAAACTTATCTATCATCGACCAAAGTGATACCTGGACTGAACAAGATCAGCTTGATTTAGCATCCTTCTCCTTAGAGTACGCAACTTCAATTTTCCCTGAAAGCGAGGAGACAGTTTAGTGACCTTCAATCCCGGTGATATAGTCACAGTTGATTTTCCCGGTGTCACTGGTATTAAGCGTCGTCCTGCTGTAGTTCTGTCATCTGCTACTTATCACGCAACTCGTCTTGATGTGATCATTGGATTGATCACTACTCAGACAACTGGCCTTGGAATTACTGATTACACACTTCAGGATTGGGCAGCAGCAGGTTTGCGGGTTGCGTCTGTTTTCAAAAGTTTTATTGTCACCTTACCACCCTCAGCTAATTTGGTTTTGATTGGTCACTTGTCAGAAGTTGATTGGAAAGGTGTTCGTGCGTGTGTCAAGATAGCTCTGACTGAGTTAGATGATTCTAAACCATCATCGCAGGCATCATCTGCTTCATAGAAATCTATGTATTTTTAGCAACTATTTGTGCGTAGATGCTTTTAGCGGCAAGCCGCAGGCATCGCATCTGTGGGAAGCTAAAACTTCAATGCAATGGACAAGCGATGTCTACGATGGTCACTGAGCTTGCCGGCAGCGTCTCGTAGAGAAGTGCGGGCTATTCGGTGACGCACTCGGCTTGACGCTAAAATATTAGTCGCAATCTTGTAGAGATGATTAGCGATGAAAATTAAAGCAGTTATCTGGCAAGAAGACACTGTGTGGTGTGGTTCTCTACCTGCTAATTTACTCATGAACTACTGCTAATTTCTACAATTGCTTCTCCTTGCCGTGCTGCAAATATCAGACAAGCTTGGATATCTTCAAGTTCGAGATCGGGAAAATCCTCTAAAATATCAGAAACACTGACATTCTCAGCCAACATTTCAAAAATGTCACTCACAGGAATTCTCATACCTCGAATACAAGGACGACCACCACACTGACCAGGAGTTTGAGTAATGCGAGTCAACAAATCAGCCCTTGGGTTCATGCAAGTATTTTAATATCAGATATTTTTATCTAACTCTATCCTACAGTTAGGGATCGCACTAATTCCGTGCTTGCCCTGATCTCCAACAAAAACTTCAATGCAACGGATAAGCGATGTCTACGATTTTATCAACATTTCAGAGATCCGATACCTGGCACTGGGGGCTAATAGCAATTAGCTTTTGATCTGATAGCAAAATCCAGGTTAAAAATTTCGGGGTAAGCAAGTCATAAAGTGAAATAAATTATTGTTTAGTCCTCTTGAGAGGACTTTCGCTATTAGCCGTAGGTTTCTAACCTATGGCGGGTGATGGGTTCAAATGTGAGATTCTAGACTCACGTATTTGCATCATTGCAGAATGTTGGCATTGCCCACACGTCCGCCTCAGAATAAATTCTGCGGCTCATAGCGAAAGTCATCTGAAGCTGACTAAACTTCTTATTTTACCCACATTTAGAGGCGAGAAAGGAGTTTATAAAAAGTTTTCCCAATATCAAATCCCCCCACATCTTTGTAGATGCAGGGGGAATTATAAAATAACCCACAACTTGGATTATTAATCAAGCCCATCTCAAAACTATTCAGATGTTTTGTTATTAGCTCTATTGGCACGCGCTTCAGCCGAAGCCATCACTTCATCAAAATTCTCTAGCACTTCGCCAGGGAAGTTTTCCAAAACTCTGGTAGAAAGAGCAACCCGCCCTTTACTCTCATCCAAGTCAATAATTACAGCTTTAATTGACTGACCAACTTTAAATACCTTTTCTAAAGATTCAATGAACTTTTGGCTTACCTGCTTGATATGAAGTAAAGCGCCCATCCCACTTAAATCGACAAATACACCAAAAGGTTTGATACCAGTAACTTTGCCTTCGACCAACTGACCTATTTCTAACAAACTGAAGTTGCTAGAACGAGTTGCTAAACGCTGGGAAAGGATGAGTTTGTTGGTGTTGCGATTAATTTCCAAAAAACCCACAGTTAGATTTTGACCTTTGAGTGCTTCTAAATTATCACGCTCGGCCAGGTGCGATCGCGGAATAAATCCCCGCAAAGAAAGAATATCGACAGTAACACCACCTTTATTCACACCCATAACCCGTACTTGCACAGTTTGAGCATTTTCCTGCATTTCGGTCAGTCGTTGCCAGATTTGCTGAATTTCCAACTGCTTTCGAGAAAGGGTGACTTGACCTTCTGCATCCTGATCTCGGATAATCAAAAACTCCAGATCCTCTTGCAATGGCAGCACCTCCGATAAATCGGTAACTGCTCTCAAAGAAGCCTCATCGCGCGGCAGAAAAGCTGACGACTTGCCACCAATATCGACATAGGCTCCATCGTGATCAAGTTGGAACACTTTGCCATGTACAACCTGTCCCTTTTGGAACTGGTAATCGTGTATTTCTAGTGCTTTGGCAAAATCGTCCATCGTAAACGACGAATTGGCTGTTTGAGAAAGTTTCGATTCGGAATTCATGACTTTTGAAGATTAATTGTTATTTGATCTGATGCCACTGGAGTTTAGATTGTTATTTGTCCTTTGTCATTTATCTGTAGTTAGGCGATGTGCAACTTAATATTCTCACCTCTCTCCTTTTAGGAGAAAGGTGAGAATTTTCTTCATTCCCTCTGATGGAAGAGGGCTGAAGGGTTAAATTTGAGTAAAAGTTATACACGGCGTTGTGGTTATTACTAATAACAAATGACAAAAAACGAACTTGGCTGTGTATGCTTCAGTTCAGTTGACTAAAGAGTTGTTTCACTTGCTCCCAAGCATCAGCCGCAGCTTTAGGATTATAACTGGCACGAAGGTCACAGAAAAATCCGTGACCAGCTCCATCGTAGCGAAACAGACGATGAGGAATTTTATATTTTTCTAACTCTGCTTCAATCTCATCTACTTGTTCGGCTGGGATGCTAGCATCTTCTTTACCAAAAAAGGCATAGAGACTACCCCTTATTTCGCTGGTGCGGCTGAGAGTAGGAGCGCCACCTCCGGGTGTGCGGGTGGTAATTCCAGCACCGTAGAAGGAAGCCGTAGCTTTAATATCTGGCAAGGTGGCTGCAAGATATGCGACGTGACCGCCAAAGCAGAAGCCAATACAGCCAAAACCATCTTTTTTCACTTGAGGCAGATTTTTCAGGTAGTCAATTGCTAATTGAATATCGCTCAATAACTCTGATGCTTGAGTTTGCATAGCGTAGCTTCTCCCCGTTTCAATATCTTCGGGTGTGTATCCGGTTTCAAAACCAGGAGCAACACGGTCAAAAAGTGCAGGTGCAATCGCTACATATCCAAGTTTGGCAATCCGTTCTGTAACTTCCCGAATGTGAACATTGACACCAAAAATCTCTTGTAATACCACCACTCCTGGATAAGATCCAGATTCTTTTGGCTCTGCAAGATTTGCAGACACTTGAACATTATCTTGCAAAAGATTAACCGTTGTGGTAATTATTGCTTGCTCTGTCATAATAATTATTACCAGTGCTATGTGATTAGCCGTGTGTTTATTTGATATAACTATGCCAGTATGTCCACGTTTTTTCCAATTAAATTATCAATTACCAATAATCAGCGCATTAAAAATTTTTACCAGAAAAACTTTATATGTAAATAAAATTTTTTATATGTAATAAATGCCGCTGGACACCAAAATAGTGCTGAGTTAAAAGTGCTGGTAGCGGGGCATTTAGCCCGTGCTGAGTAGGAAAGCAACACTTAATACTCCCATTCGGCTACGCTCACGGCAAGCCCAATCACCACTGCCCACTGCCCACTCCCCACTTAGTATTCAGGAGGTTTGCTGATGATTCAATTCCGTATTCAGCCAGACAGCGAAATTCCCGCATCAACCCAGCTGTTTAATCAAATCCGGTTTGCGATCGCTTCCCGGCAATATCCCCCTGCTTACAAATTGCCAAGTACACGAGCGCTAGCAATGCAAACGGGATTACACCGTAATACCATTAGCAAAGTTTACCGTCAACTGGAGGAAGATGGATTTGTTGAAAGTATGGCTGGTTCAGGAATTTATGTTCGTCCCCAAGGTCATGAGGGCGGTAGTAGGCTGCAATCACCAATTCTCAAAAAAAATCCTAATGCTTATCAAGTTGTCCAGAAAGCACTTGATGATTTGCTCTCACAAGGATGTTCACTGAATCAATCCAGAGAGCTATTTTTAGCGGAAATTGACTGGCGCTTGCGTTGTAGTGCGCGAGTACTGGTTGCAGTTCCATCTTATGACATGGGTGCTGGTGAGTTGATGGTGTATGAATTAGAACTAGCTCTGAAAATACCAGTCCAGTTGGTAGCAATGGATGAATTAACAGCTGCGCTAGATAAAACTACCTCAGCGAC
The DNA here is from genome assembly GCF_017115085.1 of Nostoc sp. NMS7. Classification (GTDB taxonomy): domain Bacteria; phylum Cyanobacteriota; class Cyanobacteriia; order Cyanobacteriales; family Nostocaceae; genus Nostoc. The sequence goes on from NZ_JABXKJ010000186.1 coordinate 5,863, forward strand.
AGTAGTCACAAGTCGGTATTTTATCAGTAATGTGGAAGCGATCGCAGCTCCGAAAGCTGCACGGGTAATTCCTCTAGATATCTACGACTACAGCAAAGAACTCAGCCTATTGAAAACCCTACCAAAAGAAAACTGTGTAGGCATAGTTAGCCTCAGTTCCGGGATTGCCCGCGCCGCAGAAGTCATCCTTCACGGTCTGCGGGGGGATGAACTACTGGTGATGACTTCGCAACCAAAAGATGCTTATAAACTTCAAGCAATGGTTAAACGGGCTGAGGTAATCATAAGTGACCAAGCCAGTTTTGCGGCAGTGCAAGCAGCAGTGCAAGCAGCCGATGAAGATATTATTCGTCCACCGAAGCTGATTAAGGTTGAGAATTATATCGGTACTAACTCGATTAACTTGCTAAAACGAGAACTGGGTTTAACTTAATCTCAAGATAATTCTACCAACATCTTTGAGAGCAACTGATACAGGAGGGATGGGATAGTGCAGATTGTGATTGTGGGCGCAGGCCCGACAGGTGTAACCGTTGCCCTGCTCCTTGTAAAACGTGGTATTGCTGTAACGTTAATTGAAGCAGCAAAAGACTTTCATCGTGTATTTCGCGGTGAAGGATTAATGCCCAGTGGCTTAGAAGCTTTAGAGCAAATGGGTCTATCGGCGTTGTTAGAGCATATTCCCCATCGGCAACTTGACGGGTGGGAATTCATTATCGGGGACAAGCAGTTGTTTCGAGTTGATGAACCGATGGGGGCAACCCGACCCTGTACACTGGTTTCACAACCACCACTGCTCAAAGCACTGATTTCGGAAGCTCAAACCATTGATGGGTTTGAATTCATCCAGGGTGTTCCTGTCAAGGATTTGCTGTGGAGTAATCAACGTGTCGCAGGTGTAGTACTGAGCGATGGGAGAGAATTTGCTGCTGACCTAGTAATTGGGGCAGATGGTCGAAATTCCCTTGTGCGACAACGTGTAGGATTGGAATTGGTACGCCAGCCCAAAAATATTGATATTCTCTGGTTTAAACTTGCTGCCAGCCCTGAGTTTGCAGATGATAATGTGTTTCGTACAATTTTAAATGGCGATCGCGTATTTAGCATCTTTCACGGAGCAGAGTCAGGAAAACTGCATCTGGCTTGGGTGATGTCCGCAACTGAAAATACAGACTGGAAACAAACTAACTGGGCAGAGATTTTTGCCTCACTATCACCCTCATGGCTAGCAGAGCATTTCCGTAATCATGCAAACACCATCGAATCCCCCATTCGGCTTTCTGTTGTGGTTGGTTCTTGTCCACAATGGCACGCACCAGGGGTACTGCTTCTAGGTGACGCTGCACACCCAATGTCTCCCGTCCGTGCCCAAGGAATTAATCTAGCATTCCGTGATGTGATTGTCGCTGCTAATCATCTTGTGCCACTGTTGCAAAAAGAAGCTGGACACCAGGATATTGACATGGCACTATCGCACATCCAAGCGGAACGTGAGCCAGAAATTATCCGCGCCCAGCAACTCCAGTTAGAGGAAGCTAAACAAGGTGAACAATTGCGAAAAAATGCCCTACTACGTTCACTGTTGATTCTACTTGCTCCCTTACTCCGTAAAACAATTCAAAAGTCTTGGTTAAAGCGACAATATGAAATGCGTCAAGGTATCACACAGGTACACTTAACTGTTTAAAAAACCGCTATCAATCATCCCACTTGTGGTTTTGGCGTGTTAATTTGCAAAAACTCTTGTACCCGTTGCAGATAAGTTGGGGCATCTTCCAACATTGGGAAATGTGCTGTGTCGGGAATCATCACAAATTCCACTTTGTTACTCAGTGCTGCTGCTTGACGCCCCATTTCGGCTGGAATAATCTTGTCATATTCCCCCGCCACAAGTAGAGTTGGCACTGTCAACTTGGCAAACTCTTGCGGCATAAACTCAGCTTGAGCCTTACTAACTGAAGTAAAAATTGTCCCTAAAGCCGCATCGTAATCGGCTTCCAGAAAATCTTGCAAAAAAGCTTGACGCTCAGAATGTGGTATGGAACTATGCAAAAATCGTGACATAAACATTCGGTCAACAAATGGAATTTTGCTTAACCACTTGGGACGGAATTTTACTACATAACCACCGAATTTATGAAAGGCGTTAAAGGATTTTTCGTCATACTCAAAAATGCCACTACAGGTTAAAATTCCTCGTTCTACTCGTTCGGGATAGCGGTTAAAAAATAAAGTAGCAACAGATGCGCCCATTGAGTGAGCATGGATATAGACACGCTGAATATGCAACCCATCTAACAAAGTTGCCAAATCATCAGCATATTCCTCTAATTCATAGGTTAATTCTCTGATTGCCTCTGATTCTTCCTGAAGAGACTCTGACTCGGCAACAGCTTCACTTGCTTTAGCGATGGTTGGCTTTCCACGAGAACGGCCAAATCCCCGCAAATCGTAGAGTAAACAATCAAATTGCTCCGATAAAGCATCAGCGATATTTTGCCAATATCTAGCCGAACCAGCCCAACCGTGCATAAAAACCATCACTGGTTTTACCAAAGAACCAGATGGTTTTTTCACCCATTCGTAGTAATGCTCAACGCCACGAACATTAATATAAGGCATTTATCATTTGTCCTCTCTTACAAAGTTCTGATGCCCTTCGGCGCAGGCTCAGGGTAAGACCTGTGGCGGACTGCGCCAACGGAGGAAACCTCCGCTCAGACTTTGTGCTTTGTCAGTTGTCATTAGTCATTTTTCCTTGATACATGGTTATTAGTCCTTAGTTTTTGACAAATAACCAATGACTAATGACTAATAAGCAATGACTATTACGCTGATTCGGGTTTCGGTAGTGAAGATGGATGTATTATTAGTTCGGCAGTCGATCGCTTCTCGACCATTTCCCGTGTTACTGTACAGCGTGTCACATCCTTACGGGATGGTAACTCATACATTACATCCAGCATCAGTTCTTCGACAATACCACGTAATGCTCTAGCACCAGTTTTACGGCGGTAGGCTTCTTGAGCGATCGCTCGCAAAGCATCTGGTTTAAAATCTAACTGGACATTATCCATCTTCAGCAGCTTTTGGTACTGCTTCACTAAGGCGCTGCGTGGTTGGGTGAGAATCGCCATCAGTGTTTCTTCATCTAGCGGATCTACTACTGCTACCATTGGCACGCGCCCAATAAATTCTGGAATCATGCCAAATTTTACTAAATCATCCGGTTCTAGACTGCGAAGAGTGTCTGCGGCTCGTTTCTCCTTCGATTGTCCTTCTCCCGGTTGCACAAAACCGATTGCTTTTTTGCCAACTCTCTGATCTACAATCTTTTCTAAGCCGACGAAGGCACCACCACAGACGAACAAGATATTACTTGTATCAATCTGGATGCAATCTTGATAAGGATGTTTCCGCCCTCCTTGGGGTGGTACATTGGCGATCGTTCCCTCCAACATTTTCAGCAAAGCTTGCTGCACACCTTCGCCAGAAACATCGCGGGTAATTGAGGTGTTCTCGCTCTTACGCGCAATTTTATCAATTTCGTCAATATAAATAATTCCCCGTTGTGCCTCCTCTATATCCAAATCTGCCACCTGCAACAGTCGCAGCAAGATATTTTCTACATCTTCTCCCACATACCCTGCTTCCGTCAGCGTCGTAGCATCAGCGACGGCAAAAGGTACATCCAAGATTTTTGCTAGGGTTTGCGCTAAGAGAGTTTTGCCGCAACCAGTCGGGCCAATTAACAAAATGTTGGATTTTTGCAGTTCTATTGCATCATCCGCCCCAGGTTTGCCACTAGCTTTAGACTGAATTACCGCCAGCCGCTTGTAGTGATTGTAAACAGCCACTGACAGCACTTTCTTGGCTTCGTCTTGACCAATAACGTGTTCGTCTAAATACTTTTTGATCTCTCTTGGCTTGGGTATTTGATTAAACGAAATACTAGAAGAGCGAGTACGCCGTTTTTCAGGTGCTTCTACTCTTGGTGCTGGTTGTGCTGCCGCACCATTGGTATCGAGTAACTCCTCGTCTAGTATTTCATTACACAAGTCAACGCATTCATCGCAGATGTAGACTCCCGGCCCTGCGATTAATTTACGCACCTGCTCTTGAGACTTGCCACAGAATGAACACTTTAAATGGGAGTCGTACTTAGACATACCAGCCTCTTATTTCAGAATGGTGACGTTTTCCCCTGCTGTGGGAAGATTTTGCCTGGAAATGACCTGATCAATCAAACCGTAATTCTTCGCTTCATCTGCCGACATAAAAAAGTCGCGCTCAGTATCTGCTTCAATTCTTTCTAAGGGTTGACCAGTATGATGAGCCATTAACTGATTCAACTTAGCCTTAATGTAAAGAATTTCTCTGGCTTGAATTTCAATATCAATGGCTTGACCTTGAGCGCCACCAAGTGGTTGGTGAATCATAATCCGGGAGTCGGGCAGAGACATTCGCTTACCTGCAGCTCCTGCTGTCAACAAAAATGCCCCCATGCTCGCGGCTAATCCAAAACAGATGGTAACAACATCAGGGCGAATTTGCTGTATTGTATCATAGATTGCCATCCCTGCGTAGACCGAGCCGCCAGGAGAATTAACATACAGTTGGATGTCCTTTTCTGAGTCTTCGGCATCTAGGAATAACAACTGAGCCACAATTGAGTTGGCTACGGCATCGTCTATTGGTGTTCCCAAAAAGATAATCCGCTCTCGCAGCAGGCGGGAGTAGATGTCGAAAGCCCTTTCTCCCATGCCAGATTGTTCTATCACCATCGGCACGATGTTGCTAGGGCTGCTTAACTGGGAGTTAATCTTGATTCGACTTAAGTTGCTGATGGGGTTATTTCCCGACTGCGATAGAAGCATACAAGCTTTCTTTGACGATAATTTAGGACAAATGTTTCAGCAGCATTATGCTGCCTTTTCGACGAATGAGATTTTTGTAAGCTACGTATTAACCATTATGCCTCATATAATTTCCTCTCGTCTAACACAGTATCAAGCCCAGGTAATAACAGGTGTGACTATTTGCGGAAAATTCATCAATTCTTTAATTATTCTGGCTTCATCCCGGAATTCTCAAAAGTCAAGAGGCAGTGTTTCATCTCCTCCTGCTCCCTCATCTTCTTTACCTTACCCATTTCACCAGTACTTTAACTCAGAACTGGTGAACTCATGGCTGTGGGATTTTTGATTATCCTTCTGTGACTTCTGTGGAAGCTTCGCTGTTTTCTGGCTCAGTCTGAGGTGCATCAGCATCAGCATCAGCATCAACATCTGATTCTACGGCTTCTGTTTCCTCTGTGCCACTCAACGAGCCTTCGGGTACAAGTTCAACTGAGGAGTGTTCTAAGAGCCAATCAATGATTTTTTCGGTTAATAGTTCGTTTTCCACGATGGAGCGCAGTCTATCTTCATCAACCTCTTTTTCCTCCGGGTATTGCTGCAAAAGCTCTGTGACTCTGGCTGCGATTTCTTCTGGTGTTACCTGGATAGATTCGCGTTTCCCGATTTCCCGTAAGGATAACGAGCGTTTGATGCGTTCAATTGCCTCAGTGCGCGATCGCTCCCGCAACTGAGCAATAATATCTTGAGTAAACAAATTCCTCACATCCAATCCCTGTTGAGACAGGCGCATTGCTGTTTGCGTTAACATCGCATCCACTTCTTGGTCAATCAATGTTGCTGGTAAGTCAACTTCTACGTGGTTGAGCAGTTCCGTTAACAAAGCTTCCTGCTTATTTGTTTTTGTTTTCTCGTCCGCCTCTTTTTGATATCGCTCTACCAAAGAAGCGCGTAACTCCTCTAAAGTTTCAAAATCGCTGATTTCTTGTGCGAAATCGTCATTTACCTCTGGTAGCTCCTTTTCCTTCAGTTCTTTGAGCGTTACTGTGAAAGTTGCCCCTTTTCCAGCTAAATCTTCATTAGCATACGGATCTGGGAACTGCGCCGCAATTTCTTTGGTTTCTTCAGGATTCATCCCGACTATTCCTAAAATAAACCCTGGAATAAACTTATCTTCCTGCAACTCAACTTGAAAATCAGTTGCTTCGGCTCCCGGAATCGGTTCTGGTTCGGCTGTTTCCTCTTCGCTCTCAATTTTGGAGAATACACCTTTAAAATCGACTACGGCGATATCGCCGATTTGGGCTGCACGTCCTTCCACAGGAATCAATGTTGCTAATTCTGTACGTTCCTTCTCTAGCGTGCTCTCCACTCGCTCTGGATCGTAATTGACTTCTTCAGCTTTCGCTTGTAAATCAGTGTACTGCACTAGATTCACTTCTGGTTCTACATCCACAGCCGCCGAAATCGTCAGAGGTTTTCCAGGTTCATAATTCTTAATCAAATCCTCAAACGAGGAGCGCAATTGCGGCTGACCGATTGCTGTAATTGCTTCTTGTTTGACTGCTTGCTCAATGCCATCTTGAATTAGTTCTTCCAGCGCTGCTGCCTTGATTCGAGTTGTACCCAACCTTTGTAGTAATATCGGTCGAGGCACCTTGCCTTTACGAAACCCAGGAATATTGGCAGTACTCGCTAAGTTTTTAATTACCTTTTCGTAAGTTTGCTTGGTAATTTCCGGTGTAATCTCTATTTCCAGGCCAATTTGGCTGGCGGGAAGTTTTTCCTGGGTGACTTTCATGCTTCGTCTCTAGTTTTCTGATATTTTATACTCCGAGTACACACAAGACGCAATAATTGCTCGCGTTTATGGCTTGATGTCTCTTAAGGGAATGGGATGCCAAAAGGTCTGATCACATCCAAGGATGGATGTTTGTCTTGGGGCAAAGATCCAGTTTACTGCCAATCACCAAGGACTTGACATTTTACCTTCATAACAATTTAGTTAATGGGCATTGGGCACTTGTACTGAGCGAACGCGAACAGCGTCTGGTAGAGAAGCCGTTGGCGTGGTCACTGAGCCTTGCCGAAGTGCAGCCTCTCGTAGAGAAGTATTGGGCATTGGTATTCTTTCTTCCTTCGTCTCCCTACTGCCCACTCCCCCTGAACTCAGGAATTAATTATTCAGTGAGCTAACGCTGTGATATCCTGGTTATCAGCGAGTGGTTAGTAGCCCCAACTTAAAGTGATAGTGTTAAGTCTAGCTATTATTAAGTTGTTGTACGAGAGCGCATCTGTTGCCTAGCCGTCTAGCTCAGTTTTATCTTCTGCTGGTTTTATGCATTTCGCTCCTAGTATATTGATCATATTGGTAAGCAACTTTGCAGCCAAGAGGTTTGTTACCTTACAGGTGTGATGCATATTAAACGTTTAAGTGCAGATATCTGAATTTTTCTGCTAAATGGCGGTTTATTGTATAATAATATATAGTTAAAATCGATGGTTAAATTGGATAGCCGTTGGAGAATGCAACATCACTTAACTTAATAAATAGCCAATAAAATAAATGTATTAGATATATAGAGATAGACTAAATTAGAGAAAATATAAATCTATTCAAAATGTATTTCCAGATTGTGATCGCTATTTAAATATAAGTAAATTGTCAATTGTTCCCAGAAATTGCCTAAAATCTCTTAAAGGAGGAAGCAAGGTTGTCGAAATCGTATCGTTTAGCTATTTTAGGGGCGACTGGTGCAGTTGGCACAGAGTTGCTGGAATTATTAGAAAGCCGTAATTTTCCGATTGCTAACCTGAAGTTATTGGCATCAGAACGCAGTGTCGGGCGATCGCTGGCGTTTAAAGGGGAAAATATCCCAGTCGAGGCAGTGAGCGATCGCGCCTTTGAAAATGTCGATATAGTACTAGCTAGTGCAGGTGGTTCCACATCCAAAACTTGGGCAGCAATTGCTGTGCAAAAGGGGGCAGTGGTAATTGACAACTCCAGTGCCTTTCGGATGAATCCGGAAGTTCCCTTAATAGTACCAGAGGTTAACCCACTAGCCGCAGCTAATCACCAAGGCATTATTGCTAACCCCAACTGCACAACAATTTTAATGGCTGTGGCAGTATGGCCATTGCATAAAGTTAAACCAGTGCAACGCATTGTCGCCTCAACCTACCAATCTGCCAGTGGTGCTGGTGCTAGAGCAATGGCAGAAGTCAAAACCCAAACAAGCGCTATACTACAAGGACAGCCGCCAATTGCCGAAATATTGCCTTACCCATTGGCATTTAATTTATTCCCGCATAACTCCCCATTAAACGATTTGGGTTATTGTGAGGAAGAAATGAAAATGGTCAACGAAACCCGAAAAATATTTGGTACGCAGCAAATCAGAATCACTGCAACCTGTATACGGGTTCCCGTACTCCGCGCTCACTCAGAAGCAATTAATTTAGAATTTGAGACTCCCTTTAGTGCGAAGGAAGCCAGAGAAATTTTAAAATCCTCCCCTGGAGTGAAATTGGTCGAAGATTGGGGAACTAATCATTTTCCGATGCCAATTGAAGCAACAGGTAAAGATGAAGTTTTAGTGGGAAGAATTCGTCAGGATATTTCTCATCCTTGTGGCTTGGAATTATGGTTATGTGGCGACCAAATCCGCAAAGGGGCAGCATTGAATGCAATACAAATCGCGGAGTTATTGGTAGAGAAAAATCTACTCAAACCATTAGCTATTAGTCATTAATAATTGATGAAGTGACAAATGATTAATCACACTTGAAAGTAATTTGTATATAGGTTATTACAATAGAAAACCACCAAGATAGAAAAACATGGGTAATCAGGAGTGAAAAAAGGGTGGGAGATTTTGGCAATGTCTTAACCGCGATGATTACGCCGTTTAAAGCAGATGGTAGTGTCAACTATGATGTAGCGGCAGAACTGGCGGCGCATCTAGCTAACAACGGTACAGATACATTGGTGATGTGCGGCACAACAGGAGAATCCCCGACCCTAAGTTGGGATGAGGAATACCAGTTGTTTGTCGAAGTATTACAATCCGTGGCAGGAAAAGCCAAGGTAATCGCAGGTTGTGGTTCAAATTCCACCAAAGAAGCGATCGCTGCCACCCAAAAAGCGTCTAAGATAGGAGTACATGGTTCCTTACAAGTTGTTCCTTATTACAACAAACCGCCACAAGCGGGATTGGAAGCGCACTTTAAGGCGATAGCACAAGCCTGTCCCGACCTACCGTTGTTGTTATACAATGTCCCCGGTCGTACCGGACAAAACCTTCAGCCAGAAACGGTTGCCCGATTAGCTGAGGTGAGCAATATTATCGGGATTAAAGAATCCACTGGTAGTATAGATCAGGCAAGCGAAATTCGTCGCTTGACACCAAAAGAATTCCACATCTATTCTGGTGATGATTACATGACTTTGCCCTTGTTAGCGATCGGGGCAAAGGGTGTGGTAAGTGTGGCTTCTCATCTGGTAGGAAACCAACTACAGCAGATGATCCAAGCTTTTCGTGCGGGTAAAATTGAGGTAGCCAGCGAGATTCATCTCCAACTCTTCCCGTTGTTTAAAGCTCTATTTCTCACTTCAAATCCGATTCCAGTGAAAAAAGCACTGAAACTTCAAGGTTGGGAGGTTGGTTCAACTCGTCCGCCGCTATGTGAAGCTGATTTAGAAGTAAGTCAAAAGTTAGAAGCGGTTCTGAAAGAACTTAGTTTAATCTAGCCACCAACTAGTTAAGCGTTGGTAATCTCCTCCTTGCCAAAGATACTATAAACAATGATCATAATTGTTCATAAGTTGCAATTTAAAAACCTGTGCTAGGACTGATAGATATACTATGAATCCTTAAGTGTAGTATCGATTTTATTGAATAAAAAATTGAAGATATCAATTAAAACTTGATTGCTTTGGGACTGACTTAAGAGACAGCAGATGTTGTCTTAAATACAAGGAAACTTAACTATCAACTTAATTAACCACAAGTAAACAATCTAAGGAGAAAATGGCTAAAAACGAAGCTAACAATTCCGCCTTGAAAATTATTCCTTTGGGCGGTTTGCATGAAATTGGCAAAAATACCTGTCTTTTTGAGTATGACGATGAAATTATCCTCTTAGATGCAGGATTGGCTTTTCCCACAGAGGCGATGCATGGAGTAAATATTGTTCTGCCAGATACGACCTATCTGCGGGAAAATCGCCACAAAATTAAAGGGATGATCGTAACTCATGGTCATGAAGACCATATTGGCGGAATTGCTTTTCATCTCAAGCAATTTGATATCCCGGTGATTTATGGGCCAAGACTAGCAATGGCCATGCTAGAGGGTAAACTGGAAGAAGCCGGAGTGCGCGATCGCACCCAAATCAGAACTGTTCTCCCCCGTGATGTGGTGCGGATTGGCAAAAACTTTTTAGTGGAATATATCCGTAACACCCACTCCATCGCTGATAGTTTCACTGTTGCCATTCAGACTCCCCTTGGTGTAGTTATTCACACAGGGGATTTTAAAATTGACCATACCCCAGTGGATGGGGAAAAGTTTGATTTGCAACGCCTAGCAGAACATGGTGAAAAAGGCGTTCTTTGTCTGCTGAGTGATTCTACTAACGCTGAAATACCAGGATTTACACCTTCGGAACGTTCAGTTTATCCGAATCTAGAGAGAGTATTTAGTCAAGCCACTGGGCGATTATTTGTCACTACCTTTGCTTCTAGTGTGCATCGGATCAACATGATTTTGGATATCGCCAAGAAGCAAAACCGTGTAGTAACGGTTGTGGGGCGTTCCATGCTGAACTTGATTGCTCATGCCCGCAATTTAGGTTACATCAAGTGTGAAGATAATCTGCTGCAACCATTGCACGCAGTCCGCAATCTCCCTGATGATAAAGTTTTAGTTTTAACTACAGGTTCTCAGGGTGAATTGATGGCAGCAATGACCCGGATTGCCAACAAAGAACATCCTCACATTAAAATCCGCCAAGGAGATACGGTAGTATTCTCTGCTAACCCAATTCCCGGAAATACGATTGCTGTAGTCAATACCATCGATAAATTGATGATTCAGGGGGCGAAAGTGGTCTATGGTCGAGATAAAGGGATTCACGTCTCCGGCCACGGCTGTCAGGAAGAACAAAAACTGATGATTGCCTTAACTCGACCCAAGTTCTTTGTGCCATTTCACGGCGAACATCGAATGCTGGTGAAGCACGCAGAAACGGCTCAGAGTATGGGCATTCCCGCAGAAAACATGATCATTATCCAGAATGGTGATGTTGTCGAACTGACTGAAGATTCCATTCGCGTCGCTGGTAAAGTGCCATCTGGTATCGAACTAGTGGATACTACTAGTTCGGGTATGGTAAGTTCCAAAGTATTGCAAGAACGCCAACGCATGGCTTCAGAAGGCATTATCACGATCGCAGCTGCCATTGATTGGAATGGGAAACTGTTGGCAAAACCAGAAATTCACCTGCGGGGTGTTGTTACAAGTGTAGAGCGATCGCTGTTGCAAACCTGGGTAAAACAACGGATTGAAGAAATCCTGACTGTGCGCTGGTCAGAATTTGCTGTTGGGCAAGGTGAAGCCGCAGATATAGACTGGGGTGGATTGCAAGGTACTTTAGAACGAGAATTGCAACGTTCCCTCCGTCGGGAATTGCAATGTCAGCCATCTGTGACTTTGTTGATGCAAATTCCTGATGAGCCACCTGTAAAAGTTGCCGATGGTAGAAGACGCCGGACTCGGACTGCTGCTCAGGTAGCATCATAGGGTAAGATCAGAATTTAACGCCAAAGCGCAAAGACGCAGAGTTTTTCTAACGTCTTTGCGCTTTCGCGTGAGATTTAGAGAAAAATCATTTGCCTTTATAAGGTGGAGTCGTTGCGTATAACCAACTTTGCCGGGAGTGCTGATTTATTATTCTGATATCCATTTCCAGAAACAGTAAGCACCATAACCAACTGCTGCTGCTGCTACTGCTGGTGCTGCAACTGTAATAGCTACACCCGCTGCCATACCTCCCCCAACCGCTGCTAACCCTGAAGTGATTCCAACAGCACTCAGACCAGCAACGCCAGCAGTTGCAACTGCACCAACGGCTCCCGCAGTGCCAGCAGCAGCACCAACAGTCGTCATCGTTCTGCCAACAGCACGAGCTTCTCGCTCCTCGCTAGTAAGATTTTCGTCATCTTTCTTCTAAAACCCTATTCATTGCCAGGGTTGTTATAGCAGCAGGAGCCATACCAAGTGCGCCAATGCCTGCAACAGCTCCCCCACCAAGAACTCCACCAACTGTAGCTAAACCTGACATAATCCCGGCTCCACTTTTGAGCAAGCGATCGCACTGCCAAAATTGTTTGTATGCTTATTTTCAGTATCAGATGTGATCGCACAATAGCAACTTCATTGTCCTAGTCTCTTATCATCTGGATAGAAGCCCCAGTAATTCGTAGTTGCCTGCATATAGTTGTTTGGAGGCGATCGCTATGACCAAAAAAACTCTGAGTATGCATATATAGGTATGGTCGAATATTGGATTGTTCACCCTTTGGAAAATGAAGTAACTCTGTGTTTGCTAAATCGGGGCAGTTACAAGCTAACTGTGTTTATCAAAGACCAACGGATTGTTTCTCGAACGTTCCCAGAATTAACCCTGACAGCCCAGCAGGTGCTTTCAGCTTAAGGTTGTTTGACAGTGAGCAACTTATACCAATTACCTGTGAACATCTGGGCAAAGCTTCAACGGCATTCAACCAGCAATGAACAGGACGCTCTGACGTGGGGAAGCGGGAATACGCAGAGGAAAGACGCCTACTAGAATATAACTGATATTTATACTTAGCAAAAATACTTCCAGGAAGACCTTGTATTAAGGTTTGTAAATGTTACACTAAAACCTATCGAATGACAGATGTCTTTACTAAAATTTTAAATATGTCAAGTTATGAACAAGATCGTAATATTACGCTACCGATCCCCAGAAAATTGCGATTAACTTGACGTAGTAATAAATTAAGTTCTGACTTAACTGGCTATTCAGGTATATATTATATCGCAGTCAGAACGCGATTCTTCCGGTAAAGGTCGTCGCCACGTTGTATATATTCATCAAAAAGCTGAATAGCCTCAATTACACAGAGGATTAACCATGAAAGTATTCAACAGCACCACAAAAAAGATTTTTCTGACCAGCTGGGTCTCAATCAATCAAGCAGAGACTAGTGGTCAGAAAGCAAGCCAGCTACACCCTTCTGTTTCCAAGTCTTACTGGGATATTCTCCAACCCTTACGGCATCGGGTAGATAAGATTCAAGTCCGCGATCGCCAACTAGCTCACCGCTTGTGCAAACTGATTCCATCTCAGTGTCCCTTTGAGCGAGATGTGAAATTATTCGGGAAAACCCTCTTTCACATTCCGCCGATGTGCAAGCTCAACCCCTTATATGAAGAAGTGGTTGGTTTACGTTTCCGAGCCATGTGCTATCTAGCCGACGATTGTGGCGAAGATGTGTCGCAGTACTGCTAATACAGACTGCTGAGGGAAAAGTTAGGAATAAGAAGTGATTAATGAAGAATTAAAAATAAAACTCATAATTTATAATTCATAATTCATAATTCATAATTCATAATTCATAACTCCAAACTATTTTTTTTGCCATTTTTGGATGGCATCCTGAGCATCTTCGTAAGCCCCTGTCTCCTCTGGCACTAAAGCAGCAGTCGCAATTGCGGCATTACGTTCTCCTTCGGCGGCGCGACGCTTGGCCAAATCTAAAATTTTCTCACTCCAGTTATTGATCGATTTTTGGGCAGTATCGAAACCTGGTTGACTTGCTGGTACTTTCTTGGCAACTTCGATCGCCCGATTGTATGTAGATGCCTGTCCAGACTTAATCAAGGCATTAGCTGCATCTAAAAGAGTTTTGTTACTCACATACTGCTTGCCCTCTAACCGCCACAGGTTAATTGCTGCTTGTGCTTTGGCATAGGAGTCTTCATCTTTGGTAATTAACCGTGCGGCAGCAATAGCGCTAGCATACTGTCTTTGTTTAGCACGACCTTCTGCTAAATCTAAAATCATCCGGCTCCAAATCTTAATATTTTCCTGGGCTTGTTCGTACAGTGGTTCACCGGGTTTAATTTTCCGGGCTGTAGCGATCGCCAAGCTCAAATCGTTAGCCTGAGTTTGTCTGAGCGACATTTTCGCCAAATCTAATACTGCTTGATTCCGGTTTTTTGACTCGGAACTAGAGACTATTTGGGCGTTAGATTGATTGTTGAGTTTAACTGGTGGAGTGCGTAGGCGTAGCCCGTCGTGGACATCGCTTGCTAAATTCTGGATCACCTGGCGATCGCTAGCAGTAGCATTGGGTGATGTGTTTGATATTTGCTTAATTCTAAAAGTTTCTTGATTACGCAGAAAAACTACGGCGATTAAACCTGTTACCAGCAAGCTGCCTCCGCCCCATAAGATAAACTGTTTCCAAAAAGGGATGCTTGGCTGATTTGATGGCAATCGAGAGACGTAGCCTTGGGAGGAATTGGGGATAAATCTTCCCCTGGGATTCACTCCTAAAGAAGTTTCCGGCATTGGCTGGGAAACTAAACCGTTAGCCGACTCCTGGACTTTTTCACCCTTAGACTTCTCAACCTTGTCAGCCTTCATTTGTTGGGAAGAGTTCACAGTCGCTTCTCCCCATCTGCCCCGATCTGCTGAAGTTCGAGGGTAATCGTCGAGGGGAGGAGCCGCAAGGGCAACAGCAAAGGATTCTTCGGGATAAATCACCGATTCCGGCTCAAAATCGCTTTCCATTGCCAATTTTGGCAAAATTACCTGCTGCCTTGATGGGATGATAGTGGCAGGGTTCTGGACAGGATTCCAGTGATGTTGACATAATTTTGGCATGAGCAAGCTTAGGTAGCTTTCTAAATCTGCCAAGTTGCTGCCATTGCCAGAATGCAAAGCTTCTAACAAAGCTGCTGTAAAGAATCCGTGACCTAATTCGCTACTTTCATGAGAAAATTGCTCTGGTTGGCAAGAAAGAATTGTTGCCAGTTGCAGTTCTTGGGCTAGTTCTATTGTTTCTTCGCCAACGGGAGCATCCGCTTGGGTGCCAAAAGCGCGGTTGATATCGAGTAGTAGCAATACATTTAGATCAGCAAGTTGCAAACTTTGCATTAGCGATCGCAATTCTATGCCAGTCTCTTGCACGAGTTCGGGGTTGCCTTCTGCTGGCATTAAGTAATCTTTGCCCTTGTAATTGACTCCATAACCGCTAAAGAATAACCACAGATAGTCGTCCGGTTGCCAACTTGTCGCTGCCAAATCCTCAAGCAGCAGCAAAATATTCTCTTTAGTCGGATAGGTGGATCGATCCCCAATCGGCGGCGAAGTATCTGTCATTAACAGACAGTGCTTAGGGTGAAAACCTGCATCTGTCGCCAAAAATTGCTCTAGTGCCTCAGCATCTGCTTGGGCACAACTTAAAGGTTGAAATAACTGATATTGATTGATGCCAATCGCGATCGCCCAGTAATTTGCCATCCCGCTCTTTGTCAGTTATTGTTTGCTGGTCTTAAAATTGCGGTTGGCTTTGCTAAAAAAACAAAGCTAACCTATGTCTTGTAATCTAAGTGATTCTGATCGAATCTTCAGTTAGAATGTAGTTTTTATTACGTTATCTTTTCGGAAAATACTTTCACCTAATTTCAATAACAGATCATCACTAAGGAGATAGAAGGTCATGAGCAAGATTTCTGCTCACCTACCATCATCGATCACTCCCTTTTCAGTTATTAGCCAAATTGCCAGAAGAATCCGGATAGTTCCTTTAGTAGTTTTGCTCATAGCTACCGTTCCGGCGTGGTTTTTGACGGAGGGGATCGCACCTCAGCTTGTGCGAGCTTACACCGCTAGAGTTGATCTAGCTATTGACCGCCTGCCAGATGAAAACTATGAAACCGTTCTCACCAGAGCAGAAGCAGCCGCAAGAGCAGCTGCTCAACGCAGCTTCGACCAAGATATTTTGGTTACAGATGTTTCCATAATTGTGTCCGTACAAAATTATGGATCGATCGCACCAGTTCTGACATTACAAGTCAGTCGTCCCGAATGGCGATCGCGCCCTGATGCTCAAAATTGGGCGACTTACTTCAAAACCGCGCGATCGCTACTTTTCTTTGAAAAAGAGCCGACATCTAATCCAGTTCCAGCAGCTAGCAGTCTGTCAACCCCAAAATAGCGGCTTTAAGATTGAGCGACACAGAGAGAAGTGCAAGCACCGATGTCCCCACTTCAGTATCAACCGCTCAATTCAACTTACTTATTCCTGACTCAACTGTTGTCCTTAGCGTCAGTGGATGGCCTAGAATAAGAAGGTTGTGAAGAATCGCGATCTGCTGACATGGCTGTTCCTAAGAAGAAAACTTCAAAATCAAAACGAGATAAACGTCGAGCTACCTGGAGGCATAAAGCCGTCGTCGAAGCTCAGAAAGCTCTCTCTTTGGGCAAGTCGATTTTGACTGGACGTTCTACATTTGTCTATCCAATTGCTGAAGAAGAGGAAGAAGAATCATAATTTCCCAGTCAGGAAAAGTATGAACAGCACCGATAGATTTGATTGGCAATAAATAACCAATCAAACTTCTTACCACTGGATAAACGCTTTTTCTGAGCTTTCCTGATTGCATTATGAATCATAGATACTCTACACAAGCTGATTAGATCGAGAAAAATTGGTAGTGAGTAATTGGGAATATCCATTACCCATTACCTATGATTCATCAGTAATGAGCAAGTAACCAGATAAAAATTATTTGCAAAAAAGCTTGTAAATATCATGAGAAAACTTATTTTTCTGCAACTATGGTAGGAAAATTTTTTCAGAAGCCAGGGAAAGAAGAGGGCGAACGTGTCCCTCCTGGGCAACATTTAGCTAAAGGTTTCCCCGTATTAACTTACGGTGCAACTCCCGAAGTTAGCACTGAGGAATGGGAGTTTCGAGTTTGGGGTTTGGCAAAACCTGCTACCTTTAATTGGTCAGACTTTATGGCGCTGCCTCAACACGAATTCACAGCCGACTTCCACTGTGTAACGCGCTGGTCTAAACTGGATGTCAAATGGACTGGCATTAAAGTGACAGATTTCATCGGTCTGATTGAGCTAGACCCGAAAGTAGTCCACATTATGGAACACTGCTACGGCGGCTACACTACCAATATTTCTCTCGAAGATTTTATGCGGGAAGAAAACTTCTTTGCTTTAAAAGTCTTTGGTGAAGCCCTTCCAACTGAACACGGTGGCCCGATGCGGCTAGTTGTACCCCACCTCTATGCTTGGAAAAGTGCTAAGTGGATCAATGGGTTGGAATTTTTAGCTGGTGAAGAACTTGGTTTTTGGGAACGCAATGGCTATCATCGCCGTGGTGAACCTTGGGCTGAGGAACGTTACAGCAACGCTTATGGGGTTTAGGAGAGACGCGATGAATGGCGTCTGTACAAGAGTTAGGAGTTGTAGATTTTTATTTTTCACTCCTAACTCATAAATTTTTTTAACCCAAAAGTTTCTTGATTATTGGCAATTTGCCCTGATAAGGAGCGTATCGCCATTTTAAATCCAGCCAGAATGAGTTTTGCAATACACTTTTATCATGGGAAAAAGTGTCAAAACTAGCTTTGCCGTGATAGTTGCCAATACCACTATCTCCCACCCCACCAAATGGTAAAGACGAAAGACCAAACTGCATCATTGTATCATTGATACAGACTCCACCAGAGGAAGTTTCCTGCAAAACTCGCTTTTGTAGGTTTTTGTTTTGAGAAAATAAGTATAATGCCAAGGGTTTAGGTCGAGAGTTAATCAAGGCGATCGCTTCTGCAATGTCACTATATTCAATTATGGGTAGAATGGGGCCAAAAATTTCTTCCTGCATTACAGAATCTTCTAAGGAGAGATTATCAATCACTGTCGGGGCAATATAACGCTCTGAAGGTTGAGTTTCTCCACCAATGATAACTTCACCATCTTTGAGAAAGTTAACCAACCTCTCAAAGTGTTTTTGACTGATAATCCTGGCATAATCAGGACTGTTTGCTGGATGATTGCCATAAAATTCTTTTAGGCATTTTTTCAGTCCATCTATTAAATCTTTTTTGATTTTTTTATTAATTAAAAGATAGTCAGGGGCGATACAAGTTTGTCCAGCATTAATAAATTTACCCCAAATAATTCGTCTAACAGTGTGTTCCAGATTAATGTCACTATCTACGATACAAGGACTTTTACCACCCAATTCTAAAGTAACTGGTGTGAGATATTTTGCTGCTGCTGCCATGATGATTTTGCCGACGGCTGTACCACCAGTAAAAAAGATATGGTCAAACTTTTCTGCAAGTAGTTTTTGACTTGCTTCCACGTCTCCTTCAACCACTGCAATATAAGCGGGGTCAAAATGTTTGGCAATAATTTCAGCGATGATATGGGAAGTATGAGAAGCTATTTCTGAAGGTTTGATAATTGCACAATTACCGGCTGCGATCGCACCTATTAACGGTGAGATAATTAACTGAAATGGATAGTTCCAAGGCCCGATAATTAAGACAACTCCTAGCGGTTCTGGATAAATTCTTGCTGAGTAGGAAAAGAAATCAAAGGAAACGGCTGTTTTTTTGGGCTTACTCCAGTTTTTAAGATGTTTTATTGCATAATTAATATCCTTAATTACGCTGATTTCTGTAATGTAAGTCTCTAATTCTGGTTTATATAAATCTGCTTGTAATGCCTCGACTATTGACTGTTCATGCTCAATAATTGCTTGCTTGAGAGTTTTAAGTTGTTCAATGCGAAAAGTGACATCTTTAGTTTTGCCAGTTCTAAAAAACTCACGCTGATTCTGAATAATATCGCCAATCTTAGATAATTCAGTGGTAATCATTGTTTTGTCCTAGAAAAAACTATTTTATGTTAGCGCTGCTATTTCAGCATATTTGATTCGTCAGATTTTAGTGTTTGACTTTTTAATTAGAATATTTACTTTCAATTATTGCTAGATAGTAGTAAAGTTATAAATTATGAGTGATCAGGATAAAAAATTCTATTATTCATAATTTTCTCATATTTTGGTGGGTAGTAGCACACTAAATATACTACCTTTGCCTAACTCAGAATTAAGCAGAATAATGCCTTGATGTGCCTCAACAATTCGCCGAGCAAGGTACAGTCCTAAGCCACTACCGGAACTTTTGTGGCTGCCTTGACGAAATCGTTCAAATATGGTTACTTGTTCTTCAGGAGGAATACCTGGGCCAGTATCCGCTATTTCAATTCTAATGTAGTCAACAGAATTGGATTTTTCAGAAAACTGAGATTGACTACTTTTGTCGAACTGGCGTTGAGAAGTAAAACCAATAGTAACAGATCCAGAATCGGTAAATTTGATCGCATTCCCGATCAGATTAGTGAATAGACGATGCAATTCTAAGCGATCGCCCATCACTGTATTTATGCTTGACTCGGAAGTTTTGTCTAGATTAATGGACAGTATTTTGTCTTCAGCTAGAGGCGCCAATTCTCCAGTTACCTCCTCTAGCAAGCGGACTAGATTAATCGGTTGAAATGCCAAAGTTTTGCGCCCTGCTTCAAAGCGATAAACTTCCAATAAGGTATTGACCATAGAAAGCAGGTTGATATTGCTACGGGACATGATGGCGATTACTTCTTGCATTTGTGGTGATAATGTTCCCAATGCACCTTGCTGAAATAGCATCAACATCCGATCAGCCGCTACTAAGGGAGTGCGTAAATCGTGGGTAAGACGGGAGACAAAATCTTCTCGCTGGCGAGCAATTTCATCACGTTCATCCATACTATGCTTTAAGCGCAGGAGCGATCGCACTCGTGCCAGCAATTCATCTACTGTTACAGGTTTGCGGATAAAATCATCAGCACCCAAGTCTAAACCGTGGGCGACATTGGGCGCATCGTGGGCAGTTATCAGCAATATGGGGATGTATTGCGGCAATTTCATCTCTTTGCGAATGTACTTGGTGACTTCGTACCCATCCATACCTGGCATGATCAGATCCAGCAAAACCAAATCAAAAGGAGAAGCTTTCAATTCTGCCAAGGCCGAAATACCATTTGCTGCGGTGCTAATCGTGTAACCTTCTTCCTGCAAAATAGTTTTAATCAAAAATACGTTATCACGAGAGTCATCGACAACCAGAATTTTGTCACCGCGAAAAGATTGTGAAGTCATATAGATGCAAGCTACAGATTAAATAATTCGTAATTCGTAATGACGGTATTTTAAAAACTACTTTACTTCCCTTTTTCATAGATAGCCACAAGCTAGTTTTGTAATTGTCAGATAGATAATTAGATATTATTCATTTCCCAAATAAGCTTCAATTACAGCCGGATTATTTCTGACAACTGCTGGTTCACCCAAAGCAATTAATTGACCAAAATCTAACACAGCAATGCGATCGCACAAACCCATAACTAATGGTACATGGTGTTCTATAAGGATGATCGTCAAATTGAAGCGATCGCGAAGGCTACGAATAAATGCACTCAATTGCTGTTTTTCGTTGGGGTTCATCCCCGCCGCAGGTTCATCGAGAAGTAAGATTTGCGGTTTTAATCCTAAAGCG
This sequence comes from Nostoc sp. NMS7, assembly GCF_017115085.1. GTDB lineage: Bacteria > Cyanobacteriota > Cyanobacteriia > Cyanobacteriales > Nostocaceae > Nostoc. The sequence goes on from NZ_JABXKJ010000186.1 coordinate 26,405, forward strand.
CGGGCAATTTCTAGCCGACGCTGATCGCCATAAGCAAAGTTTTTGGCTTTTTCGTCAGCGCGATCGCTCAATCCCACCAAATCCAATAAATCTAAAGCTTTTTGCTTAGTTTTCAATTCTTCACTAGGCGCTGGTGGTAATCCCAAAACTCCTGTAATCATATTACTTTTAGTGTGTAAATGTCGGGCAATTATCACATTTTCTAACGCCGATAATTCTCCAAACAAGCGGATATTTTGGAAAGTACGGGCGATACCTAAAGCAGCAATTTGATCAGGACGCCGTTGAGAAATTTCTGCACCTTGATAAATTAATTTCCCGCTAGAAGGGGGAATAAAGCCAGTAATCAAATTAAACAGTGTTGTTTTGCCAGCACCATTCGGGCCAATCAGTCCAAAAATCTCATGTTTATTTACATTAAAAGATACATTATTTACCGCCACTAAACCACCAAAGCGGCGAGTTAATGCTCTTGCTTCTAAGACAATATTGCTGTTAGCTGTTGGAGTCGCGTATGATATCATGTCTGCCAAATTACCTCTAATAAAAGAACCCCACCCCCAACCCCTCCCGGCTTGCGGGGAGGGGAGCTAAAGTGCAGGTTTGGCTCTTTAGGCTTCCGGGTATTATACTTAATTGCCCGGACATCATTCGACATTTTTGCATATTATTATGAATAGTTCACTTTTGGGTTTTGCGTCTTGGGAAAATATCTGGAGTAATTAGTCCTTGCGGGAAAAATATTGTACCTATTACTATTAGTAAACCAAAAATAATTAATCGACCATCTCGCAAAAATTGCGCTAACCAATTAGGTAAACCACCAGTATCAGCTAGACTTCGCAGAATCTCTGGTAAAGCTGTAAATACCATACCTCCGACTACTGGCCCTAAAAAAGTTCTCGAACCACCAATTAAGACAAAAGTTAAATATATAATACTGGCATCAAAAGTACCTTGACGGGCATTCCAGGTATTAAGGAAGTGAGCGCTAATTGCACCTACAACTCCTGCAAGCATAGCGCCTAGTGTAAACGCTAAAACTTTGTAATAAGTGGGATTAATTCCCATTGCACCCGCAGCTAATTCATCTTCACGGATAGCGATAAAAGCCCTTCCAACACGGATGCGTTCTAAACGATAAAGCAGCACCATACTAATTAATAGTAAGGGTAAGGCAATCCATAAATATTCAAGTTGTGTATGGAAAGGTTGAGGAATGCCAAAAATTCCAACAGCACCGCCTGTAATATCCAAATTGAGGGAGATGACGCGCAGAACTTCCACAAAAGCGATAGTAGCGATCGCTAAATAAATTCCTCGCAATCTCAACGCTGGAATTCCCACTATTACACCCAATAAACCACAACTTACACCAGCAATTAACATCTCCAATAACAACAAGGGAATCGGAAATAAACTACTGCTAGATGTCAAAATTTTTGTAGATAAAATTGCTGCAATATACCCACCTAAAGCATAAAATCCGGGACTAGCTAAAGACAATTGTCCTGTCATTAGCGGTAAGTAAAGCGATAACCCTAGTAGCGCCCCCAATACCATAGAGACAATTAGAGAACCGTAAGTAGCGAAAAAATCAGCCATTTTAAAAGATTTTGATTAAGCTTAATCAAACTATCGCTTTTATTAACTATAGCGATTCTCAATTGGGTGCAGTACAGTTTTGACCTCTCTCCAAACCTCTCTCCTACAAGGAGGAGCCACTGCGTTGGGCGGCTCTGCCGACTTGAAGCATGTGGCGTCAGAGGCTTTGAGTCTTACTCCCCAACGCTAGTAGGGAAGGGGTTGGGGGTTAGGTCTATATTGGACTCAACTGCAAACTCCTATATTAAGCTGTTAATATTTGCTCTGCTGTCAGCGCCAGTTCAGGAAAAGTTAATGACACAATCCGTTCTGAACCTCTAAACTGTGTGCGTTGGTATTTTCCCTCAGCATCTAATAGAAAAACAAATACAGCCGGAACTTTTGGGTTTCCTAAATACTCTCTTAGTCCGATTGCTAAATAATCTACAATCCAATATTCTGTAATACCTAAACGTTGATATTCATCTAATTTATCAATGTAGTCATCTTCCCAATTAGTTGATGTTACCTCTATAGCTAACTGGATGGGTTCTTCAAGCGCAGAATAAGCAGAACGATTTGAGCGCCATGTATCTTTATCTATAACACTAACATCAGGCTTGCGTCCTTGTTCTACTCCATTGGCAGTTATAGTTTTAAAGACTGCTGTGTTATTAACTACATAATTTAAGTTTAGTTGCCTAATTTGATCATTGAAACCAAACAATATAAAATTTGCGACATCATCATGATTTCTAGTTGCACGCACTTCTACAATTTCTCCATCTACAAGTTCATATAAACCTTCCTCTAGACACTGTTCTAAAAATTGCTCAAAAGTTAATTTTTGTTTGGTGTATGTTTTCATAAAGTTACGTCTCTTTAAACTTTCTGAATAAATCGTCGTCCTAGCAAACCTTGGGGTCTAACTAATAACATGATAAACAAAATTCCAAAGGCTACTGCATCTTTATATCCAGAGTATTCTGCGGGTACAAACGCCTCTACTAATCCAATTAACAAACCTCCCAACACTGCACCGGGAATACTACCTAAACCACCTAATACAATTACCGCTAAACCTCGCAATCCAAAAGCAATGCCGAAATATGGCCCGGCAATACTAACACTAGAAGCAACTAAAGTTCCTGCTAATCCTGCTAAAAAACTGCTGATGAAGAATGTTAAAATAATAAAGCGATCGCTATTAATTCCTAACAAACTAGCTGTAGTTGGATCTTCTGCGATCGCCTGCATTGCCTTACCATATTTAGTGCGATTGATAAAATAGGTAAGAATTCCCACAATCACCATTGACACACTAAAAATTACTATCTGAACACTGCGAATCGGAATTGGGTTTTCTGGACTACCAAAGTTAATCGCAGGTGGTAAATTCCCGTAAGTATTTGCGGGGTATGTATAACTTTCTGCGCCGACTAAATACTGGATTAAATTCACAATTACCACTCCTACTCCCAAGCTGGAAACAACAGTTAGTAAGGAATCAGATCCTTGACGCCGCAAAGGTTGAAAAGCAACACGTTCCATTACTACCCCTACCAATCCCGCCAAGGTACTTGCTAAAATCAAGGATATAGCAAAAGGTAATTTTATCGGCAAGGCTGCATTAGCCAACAAGCCATTAAATCCAAAGTTACCACCCATGAGTGCATAAGTAAAATATGCACCCAAGGTAAAAATCGCGCCATGAGCTAAATTAATGATCCCCAAAATGGAATAAACCAAAGTATATCCTAAAGCAAAAATTGCATAGACGCTACCGATGGATAACCCATTTAATAATTGCTGCAAAAATAGATTTATATTCATGTCGCAACTATTTTAGAAATGTGAATTTACCTTGACTACCGTCTTTTGGCATCTTGATTTGGGCTACATAAAAATCTTTTTGAATAACTTCGCCTAGAGGAGTAAAACCAATTTCACCCAGTGGTGTATTGTATGTGCCGACAAGTATCTGTTTGTTTAATTCTGTTCGCAATTCTGGTAACTGTAATTTGTTGACTTTGCTCTTTTTATCTAAAGCTTGGAGTGCTTCGACATAAACTTGTACTGCTGCAAAAGCTTGGGCGCTAAATTGGGGTGGTTCTTTTTTGTATTCGTCATTATAGGCTTTGCGAAATGCCGCGTTAATTTCACCTGGATGTTCTGGACTGTAAGCTTGAGCAATTAATACGCCATCACAAAGCGCTTTACAAACTGGCAATAGATTCGATGTATTTAGACCATTACCACCAACAATTAAGCCTTTATAACCCAGTTCGCGCAGTTGTCGGACTAAATTACCACCATCCGCAGCCAAACCAGAAATAATCACCAAATCTGGTTTGAGATTAATCGCATTGGTAGCTTGGCTTTGAAAATCTGTATCACTAGTTTGGAATTTTTGTACTGTTACCAATTCTAGCCCTTGATCCTTAACTGTTTGCTGAAAAATTTCCGTTTCTGACTTGCTAAAAGCATCATTTTGAGCATAGAAAACTGCAACTTTTTTAAGTTGGGGGTTTTGCTTTAGTGCAGCTTTTACCGAATTAGGTGCCACGATGGAAACTGGTGCAGAAACACGAGCAACGTAATCACCAATTTCGGGAATGCCTTTAGCAGTATTCGATGGGCCAATAATTGGTATCTTTGCACGTTCGCCAACAGGATCAGCACTAAAAGCTTGCTGTGATAAAGTTGGCCCCACAATTCCAATAACTTTATCTTTGTTAATTAAAGTTTGAAAAGCGTTAATTGCCCCGGCTTCATCACCGCTAGTATCTTGAAACACCAATTTAATTGGTGTGCCATTAACACCACCTTTACTATTGAAATACTTCTCGGCAAGTTTAGCTCCAGCGACTTCCTCTTGACCTAGTAATGCTACATTACTAGTTTGGGCAACGGCAATACCGATAGGAATAGCACCCGACGATGTACCCGTTGTGGCTGTGGTATCGGTTGCAGGGTTATTTGTGGTACTATTTGGACTATTATTTGTAGAATTTGTCACAGTCTTAGTGCCGCCACCACAGCCTGTTAGAAGCAAAGCGCAAGTTGATAATAATGCTGTTGTCCGAGCGATCGCGTTGTTCATCGTTGAATAATCATGTAGTTATTAGATATTCGGCAAAAGGCAATCATAAAGTTCATAATCTGCAAACAAAATGGCGCAGATTTACACTTTGGCACGAATTCTATTAAATCATTCTTATTTCACCATGCAAAGACAAATATTCAAAGTCTATGTATATACAAATTATTATAATTAGTAATGATTTTATCATTCCCCGCTTCTATTTGGGAATGTGCGATGAAGTCGCTTTGTGAGTTCAGTTGAGTACTAAGGAAGCACTCTTAAGCCTTTTTTTCACTACCCGTTAATCCCTTGGGTTCATAGTGACGGCAACCGTTACATGGGCCATCAGGATTGACAGCACAACGGATGTAACCAGATCGGGCATTAAATTTGCAGCTGATGTCGCCAATCAGATAACCCACCCCTTGTAAATAATAGCGATCGCTCTCAACCAGTCTGAGGTTTTGTCGTCCCTGCACCGATGGAAAATTCATCGCTGCTTGTCTGAGCCGTAAGCGCGATCGCAAATGGGTTTTGCGGATTACCCACAGGGAAATCAGGGACGGTAAAAAACCAACGGCAATCACTAAAAGTGTCTTTAACACCTTTTTTTTACCTCTTCTGTGCGCTGATTGATTGTCCCTGATGTTGCATTCTGGTTTTACGGAAGTGCAAATACGAGGGCAGCTTTGCCTAATTGCCACCAACTATGGCTGCAATTAGCAATGGCAGTGTGGTATCTAGCAATTTTGAGGAAGAAGTTCCTTCTGCCACTTCAATCAGCATAACTGTTACAACCTCAAGGGTGATCTGCCGTTGAATGTTGATAATTTTAAGATTTGTTGACTAATACCTTTTTGAACAAGCATTTTGTGTCAGCCCCACTCTTGTTTTTTCTCTGTCGCTGCGATGCTAATCTTTTTTTGGTTCGCTGACGAAGTTGCTGTGCTAGCAGTGTGGCTTCCCTTTCGGCTCGGAATAAATCAACTTTTCGCGTCGTCAGAATAAATGATCCGTCAGCCTTTCGTTTTACCCAAGGGACGCTAACTGCGAAATACTGACAAATATTGCCTAGTTCCTTCTTGAAAAGTGGGTAACGTCTTTGAGTATTAACTGTGTTAGCGATCGCTTTTAACTCTAATATCGCTGCTTCTAACTCTCCTGCCACCTGATTGACGCGTTCGACTTGCGCGATCAAACGCTCTGGTTCACTAATAATTTTTTCCTCTTGGGGTTGCAGTGGCACTATCGCAGTCGTTACAGATGCAAGCTGCAACAGCGAAACTCTCAGCAAAATAGGCTTTTTGTCCGTGTCTGGGATTTTTTTCATACTACCTCAAGCAAGGCTAGCTAACTTGTAAGGCATTTTAGCAGTAAATAGTATATTTGTACTAAATAAAACCTCACGCTGTCCTGACAGACATCCCTCTCCTTAATAAGGAGAGGGACAGGTTTTGCGTAGCATAACCTTTCTTGAGGTTTCTTTCCGCTATTCCATAAGTTGTAAATTGTCTAAATTCTTACCGAAACAACCCAAGACAAACGCGTGCTTGGCTCTTACGAAAGTTGTCACCATTTCAACAACCATCACCCCGGATCTAGAAGCTATCGTTACTAAAGTAGCGATTTTGTTCTTAAGATCAAAATTTTTCCCTTAAAATCACAATTTCTGCCTTAAGTCCACGATATTTTCCTTAAAATCACGATATTTTCCTTAAAGTCACGATTTTTTCCTTAAAGTCACGATTTTTTTCTCAAAGTCACGATTTTTTTCTTAAAATCACGATTTTTTTCTTAAAATCACGATTTTTTTCTTAAATAGGATTTACGCAAAACTAGACGCGGTAGGGGCAATACCCTGCGGGAAGCTAAAGCTACATGAATTGCCCCTACCTAAAAATCAGGGTTTCAGTTATTGTTTCGGTTTGGTTAAGAATATTTGTAGGTTGGGTTGAGGCTTTGCGTTACCCAAGAAACCCCGTAAAAGCTTGGGTTGAGGAACGAAACCCAACTTACAACCCCTACAGCGCGGATTTATTTACCATCAAAGTAATTTTAGTTTGCAGTTTTTCTCGTAATTCTTGCGCCCGTTGATAAATTGCTAGACGCCCTTTACTGGAGTCAGTTTTCAGCCCTACTTGTTCCAATGGCTGAATAAAGTAACGCAGACGAGTTCTCATTGCCCAAATTCCCATTGAAGGAAACAGAATTAAGACAAGCATTAAAGGCGAAAAAGGTAAGAATGGTAACTTGACTAGTCGTTGCAATTTAGGAAAATTAACAGTCCAAGGATGTAAAGATTCACTACCGATGCAAACTACTGGGAGAATGGGAATTTGATAGCGATCGCTCAACTTAATAAAACTCACATCAAACTTTTCTAATTGATAGCGTTTTTTCCAACCTTTCAGAGGGCCGCGCATACCTTCGGGTGCATATAAGAGAATTTTACCTGGGGCGATGCCTTCTCTACCAGACGCTACGCGTAGCTTGCTGGGTACGGCGGGTGCTGCGATCGCTGTCTCAAAATCATCTAATTCGGCTCGCACACCACCTAAAACCTGCGACCATTTAGGTGGTAGCCACCAAATTACCCAAGGATGCTCAAATAATGCTGTACTTGCTACGGGTTGTATTACCCATCCTTTGGCTTCACTTAATAAATAACCCAAAGTCAAAAAATCCCAAGGAAAACACATCCCGGCGTGATTCATTGCCACAATCAATGTCCCTGTTGATGGCAAGTTTTCGACTTGTTGCAATTCTCCCCGAAAATAGTATTTAACGATGGGATTGAGAATTTCTTCGCTAAAAGCTTGTTGATATTTGGGATCAAATTCACCAACTTCTTTTCGGGGTAAACGAAAACCAAGACGCAACCAGCGACTCAGCAACGCCAGATAAAATCCGCCAGGAATTAAAAATAATCCATATTCGGGCCAATTCCAACCATCTGGATCGCTTTGATAGTGCTGCCAATGGCGGTTGAATAAAATTAGCCAGCCTGGAGGATACCAAAGACAAAACCAATCAAACCAGCTAAATATATAGCCTTCCCTTGGCACATTTTCCAGTTGAGTGTTTAGGAGGTTTTCGGAGTCTTGATTAATCAAAATAGTGATAGAGATTACGCAAAAATTTTATTTAAATCTTATCATAGCTTTGTCATTGGCATTTTACCTGAGAATTAAAATTAACTACATATTTTTTTGATAAAAATTTCAGATAGTCTTGTAGTCTGGGCAAAATTAGTGATGATTTGGAAAAACTTAGAAATGCTTTGAAACTGCAAAATTCGTTGGAAAGTTTATCGGATTTAACCCCTACTGATTTGAAGCCACTGAACTCTCATGAGCCTGGGGGTCGTTAAACCCTTGCTTTGTAGCCTAGTTTAGCCGAGACAGTTATTGCTGAGAGAACTTTTCCGCAAGCTCAAATTACCCTCTGCCTCCTGCATTCATTGATAAAGGTGAGAAGGAACTGCAACACCAAATAGATGGAAATAATATTATTGCAGTTGATGCGGGTGCCAATGACTTATTCAGTGTAAAGACTGATGGAAGTAATTTGAAGGCGATCGCCACAATTCCCCGGCAGACATTAACTAATCCAGTTTTTCCCTCTGGTGCATCGTCATCGCCATTTGAAATCCAAGTAGTACTGACAAATGTCGCCAAAGGTCTAGATGGTGCTTATTATATTAGCCAATTAACTGGTTTTCCTTTTCCAGAAGGTAAAGCAAAAATCTATCGAATTGGTTCTGATGATAAACCAACAGTGTATAAACATTATAAATTCTTGCTGTTGAAACGATAATTCTATCGGCTGGATCTTTATGAAAATTACCTGGAAGTGAGTAGGAATCAATGGCAATTTGGGGAGTGATTGATAGAAGAATTACTCCCTCTTGTGCCAAAGCAATATTAAACCATTCTTGAATCGAACAGGGAAGAATTAACTTATTTTGGGTAACAAGTCTGCTAATCTCTAGCAAACTGATGGAGCAAACACCTAAACCATGAGGTCTTTCCCTATTTATTGCTTCACGGTGGGGAGGAGTCAACTTTGAATCATTGTGATTCCACCAAACCCAAATATGAGTATCAAGAACGATCACAAATCATTCACTTCAAAATTGTGATTCATTTCCCAATCATCAGGAGAAATAACAGGTTCATTCGGATCTGCTAAATAAGCGTAGGGTTGCATTTTTACAAGAGGATTAATGGCAAATTTGCCTTGATTATTAGAAGAATAGCTAATTTGCCCCAACTTTTCTGGGATACTTTCCCTCAAAATAGAAGAAGCTAGTTCTTCAACAGATATTTCTTTGAAAGTAGCAGCTTTAATTAGAGATTCTTGAGTTTCTTGACTGATGTAAATATTAGTACCAATCATTGTTCACTCTATCTACTTTTTTAGATGATACCAAACATGATCAGCAAAAATTTTAGTGATGTAATGTTGGGTTTCCTGACTCTACTCAACTGACGAGATCAGCGATCGCTTCTCAAGCAGAGACTACAGCTTCCGGTTGATAGCGGATGCCAGCTTGCTTGAAGCGATGTAAAGCTTCACCCAAGCGATCGCAGTCGGCAATCAAACTGATCCTGACATAACCCTCACCTGCAACTCCAAAGGCATTACCTGGAGTTAAAACAACGCCTGTTTGCTGCAACACGTTCAGAGCAAAATCTGTGGAACCAACCCCAACAGGACACTTCATCCAAAGATACATTGTCGCCTTAGTTTTGGGGATATCCCACCCCAACTCTCCTAATCCTTGAATCAGGAAATCGCGGCGGGTACTGTAGCGTTGTTGTACCTCGTGCAAATACACATCTGGCAATTGTAAAGCTGTTTCGGCTGCTGTTTGCAATGCGGCAAAAATGCCGTAATCCAAGTTAGTTTTCAGTGTCCGCAAACCTTGAATTATATGGCGATTACCCACCACAAACCCAACGCGCCAACCAGCCATATTATAAGTTTTAGATAAGGTGTGAAATTCCACACCAATATCTTTCGCGCCAGGAATTTCTAACAAGCTAGTGGGTTGATAACCATCAAAAGCTAATTCGGCGTAACACAAATCATGCACCAGCAAAATTTCATATTTGCGGGCGAAGGCAACGATTTCTTCAAAGAATTCGCGGGGTGCTGTGGCGGCGGTGGGATTGCTGGGATAGTTGAAATAGAGAATTTTAGCTTGTTTAGCAACTTCGTCAGGAATCGCAGCTAAATCAATTAACCAGTCATTTTCTGGTTTAAGAATCAAACTGTGGATTTTCCCGCCTGCGATCGCAGGTCCCCGGAAATGTGCAGGATAAGCTGGGGAAGGAACCAAAACTAAATCGCCAGGGTTAACATAGGCGATCGCTAAATGGGTTAATCCTTCTTTAGAACCCAGCAGTGGCAAGGCTTCGCTATCAGGATCGAGAACCACACCATAACGGCGATGATACCAATTGGTGATTGCACGGCGGAAACTAGCAGTCCCTTCAAAAGGCGGATAACCGTGATTAGCGGGATCTTTCAAGGCGGCGATCGCCGCTTCTACTACTGGTGCTGGCGTTGCACCATCGGGGTTTCCCATACCCAAATCAATTAAATCTAAACCTTGTTCCCGTGCTTTAGCTTTCAGTTCATCTAAACGGGCAAATACATAAGGTGGCAGTTTTTGTATACGTTCTGCTGGGACAATCCAATTTAAACTCATAAAACCTCGTCACTGATTCCCTGGGGCGAAACTCGATTTATAGTATCCCTACTATCTATAGGTGCAGTGGTAGAAACCATTGCCGCCATCAACTGTTCTGGCGCGACTTTAAACGGTAGTCGATGGATGTCAGAATTAGGAACTAGAGCAATTTCAACGGCTGTTTGCAACTCGCTTAATGTAATATTGCCCAATCCCAAATCACTTAATTTTTGGGGTAGTCCAATTTCTGCATAGAACTTTAACAACTGTTGCCGTGCTGATGCAGCTAGTTGATTACCTTGGAGCATTTCTTCTAAACGCAGTTGTACCAAAATTCCAAAAGCAACTTTTTCGCCATGAATACTGCCATGTCCTGAAATGTGCGTTAAACCATTATGCACCGCATGGGCCGCTACTGTACGACACTGCGCCCCACCAAGTCCCCCAACTACGCCAGCGAGTAACACAGTAGCGTCTACAACTTCTCGCCAAACCTCACTACCTGTTTCTTTGGTGGCGGCGGCTGACTTTTGCAACAAGATATCTCGTAAAACTCGTGCTTGTTGGACTGCGGCAATAATTAAAGTATCTTGCAAATGCCCACTGCTAACCGAGGCTTCATACCACTTAGCGATCGCATCCCCAATTCCAGCGATTAAAGTACGTTGTGGTGCAGTTTTAATCAAGTCATAATCGAGTATCAATAAATCGGGACATTTAGACAGCCCCACATCGTAGAGAAATGCCCCGTCTTCCGAATAAACATTTGATAACGCACTCCAAGCTGCACAGGTAGCCCCAGAAGTCGGAATTGTCACCACTGGCAAATGTAACTGCTGCGCGACTAATTTCGCTGTATCTAGGGCTTTGCCGCCACCAACACCAATAATCACATCAGCTTTATGTTCTTTTGCCGTCTTCTGTAAAGATTTCAGGCTAGCTTCGCAGCAATCTGCACCATAAGAAGCTTGGGCAGGATGTAACTGTTGCGTTGCTAAAACTGGTTGCAAATTTTTTTGGCTGATAACGAGAGTAGACTCACCTGCCACAATTAAGGGACGACTTCCCAAACAGGCGATCTCGGCTGCGGCTGTTTGCAACACCCCAGAACCACGGATTACTTTTGCGGGGGCAACTGTGAGCGTAAATAATGAACTAGAGGTTTGAGTAGACAAAGAAGGTTGAGTAGAAAATTTATTGGGCATATAATCTAGTTTGGCAAAACTTTGATATTTTTTAATCAAATAGACTGGTATGAGGGATACTTGTTGCCAAGCTGGTTTTTGAATGGCTTATACCCGGACAATCTGGATTTGAGCCAAGCAATGAAATAGACAAAGCCACTTACCCACTGATTGAGTAGTTTGACAACGTTGCTTGAATCTATGATGCCCATCCACCTGAAATTCCGAACTCTCAAAGTTTTGAATAACCTGATTAATTAATTAACATTACCATTGTCAGATTCTCAAGAAAAGCAATCGAGAATTGTTAATCTGTAAGTGGTGATGTTATTTCAGACAATTCTTAGCTACAAATACATAGGTAGGGGCGTGCAAATATACGCCCCTCTGTTCCTCTTAAGCGGTAGGTTTTGGCAATTGGGCGAAATTGTCTGTGTAAATTTCGACTGTCATGGGGGAATTTTGACGAGAAACGAGCGATCGCTTGACATCACCCAAGTAAACTGGTACGGAAATGCCTGGTTCCGGGTGAACAATGGTACGGGCGCGAACTGTCAACTTGTCGTCTACCCGTGTACCTGAACGACCAGAAGAAAACAGATTACTAGCTGCTTGACGTAAAGTTGCTTCTAATTGTGTGGGTGTAATTTTGGGTGATGTGGCAATTACCGCTTGTGTTGTCCCATTGTCATAAACTAGAGTGTACCGGACTGCTCCGGGAATCACAGCCCGACTCAACGGGACTATTGAGAGTGCAAACAAACCACCCGTCAACACCAACATAAAGCCAGTTGTACCCACCACCCGAAAGCGGATGTTCCATTTGAGAATAAAAGCCAAAACTGCTATGGCCGCGAATACCAAGGTAGCTATACCTGACCATTGGGCGTACTGAAGAAAGTTAGCTGTTGTGAACATAAGGTTGGTTATGGAAGCGTCTTTTTTTCGTTACCGACACACCCATTTTACCGAGAGCTTACACCGATACAGCAAATCACTTTTCAAACAACCTCTTAGATGAGCGAACAGATAACATTGTAATAATAGCAGGTGAAGTGACAGTTGTAGTAATTAATCCAGAAGTAGAGATTGATTATGAATAAGCCTAACTTTAGAGAAATGACACGCAAGCAATTGTGAGATTATATCTTACAAAATCGTGGCGATATCGAAGCAATTCACGCCCTAGCATTACACGTTTAGTCTAATGGCAAACGTTTTAATTCAGTAGATGAGTTACAACAAGTCATCCAAGAAAAACGCCGCCAAGGTTTAGAGCCATAATTCCTCAGTTATTTAGAATAGTATTGACTCACCAGAGACGATATGAGAATTTTTAGATGTCTGCAACTTAGTTTGAACACTATCAATAATTGCCAGCCAATCAGCATCTCTGTTCCATTCAGAGTGAATTCTGGTTTTAGTCGCCGCGTCATAAAGGTTGCAAAAAACCACATTCTCTTTTCCAGCAATGGGAGCGATAATCAGAGGCTTGGAAAAGTCCTGAACTAGTGATACAGCTAAAAGGAAACTTTTAGCAAAGTTCGTTTCTATCCCAGTTCTCACAACATAAATTTCATCCGCTCTCACAACTATGTCTAATTTAGTGTTGTCCTTTCCCTTAAATTCTGTCGTTTTTAATTTCAGTTCAGATATATACCCAGTTAGCCCTGTTTGTTGTACAGGAATAGTTTGATTATTATTAATATCGTAGTTATACCACAGGTAAGATTCCCCGTTTAATTCTCCGCTTTTCACATATAAATAAATAGGTTCTGGCGGGTTACAAAGACCTAGTTGAATTTCAGCAATCATCTTTTATGTTCCTTTATGAAAGATAAAAATTTTCAGATATTCCGTCAAATTCAATATTCTTTAAATGGTGTTTAACTGAAGAAAAATCATAAATATATGACTTCTATTTGATTTTTTAACAAGCCTCAGCACACATCTATGCCCTTGTTTGCTGTTCCCTACCCACGCAAGTAAATTCAGAAATCAAATCGGATTGTTATATACAAAAGGGCATCTACAAGAGATGCCCGTCATGTAGGACAACCCTAAAAGGTTTTCCTACACTTTCCCAACAATCAGCAACAGTGACTAATTAAGTATTAGTATGTTCTTTAGTAATATTATTAACTTAAAAGTTAAAATGTCTTCAGTGTATACACTTAAAAAATTAATCGCGGGCTTAATTCCCTTTTTTTAAGCAGGGTTAGGGAGGATCGAGTCTACCTAAGCGTATTGGGTCATATTGATGTACTACTCCACAGATGCCAGCCAAAATTAACCATGAAAGCGCATTCAAACGAAAATCGAATAGGGTTACATCTACTGTATTGAATAGAACCCACGCCATAAAAGCCAGAAGATAACTGAAAAATATCAATCTGTCTTCTGTATTTATATATTTTGACTTTCGTAGTAATTGGACACCTGTAATCAAAATCCAAGCGAGTAAGCCACAAAATAAAAAAGCACTGGGAAAACCAGTTTCAGCAGATAACATCAAAAACAAGTTATGGGGATGACCCAAGGGAATCTGCATTTGAGCTTTGTAGAGTCCACTAAAACTGCGTAACCCCCAGCCAGTCAAAGGATGTTCCTGAGCTAAAGACCAGGCAAATTCCCACTGAGTTTTTCGCATTAAAGCGACTGGTCTATCTGGATACATATCGTCATTTAACCTTGCCCAAAAGAAAGCAGGAACGTACTGACGAAAAAATTGAGCTACTAGCGAGGGAGCAAAAGCTGCCAAAAGTACACTAGAAACGATCGCAGCGACAGCGCCCACAAGAATGCGCCAACCTTGGTAGAGTGCATAAGCTAAACAGGCCAAAATAGCGATCGCCCACCCATTGCGCGAGTTGGTGAAAATCAAGGCAATGAAATTTGTAATCATCGCCACGGTTAGGAAGAGAAAAGGGACTGAATTCTTCCCAATACCCAATCGCCATTGTTCAAGCCATAACCCTAAGCCCAGGATGAAAATTATCGCTAGATAAGCAGCGAAAGTGTTAGCGTGCAAGAAGAGTGAAGCAATGCGGCCTGGGGGATTTCCTCCTGGTCTGATCGTCCAAGCAAAGACAATCCACAAAATCTCCAACTTCAAACTCCAGCCTAAAAATAACTGTCCCAAGCCGATAATTGCCACCGGCATGGAACCGATCACCAAAATCCAAGCCATTTGCCGCAATTGGGCAAATGTTTGAATCAGAGTGCTATGAGCAGCGAAAAGTAAAAAGAATGGTAATAAATTAAATAAGCCGAGGAAAGCTGCTGTCTTGTCTTGGGCAAACGCAGCACTCACGATCAGCAACACACTCAAAAGGGCAAATCCCCAGTTGAGGGGGCGGCGACTAATTTTGCGGTATTGTTTGAGCCAAGTTATTAATGCGACAAAACCTATAGTCACAGCCCCCAATAAAGGACTCAATGGGAAGATTAACAGTGCCCATAGAGAGTAGTTCCAAGAAGATTGCCAACGAGCCTTGAAATAGTCAAAAACTTTGTTCAAGCTGGCTCCCAACATTCCTCACGAGTGAGGCGAATTTGAGCTAAGGCGAAGACGGTAGGGATGATCCGACCATAGTTAGTGGCGATCGCTCTCCACCCTAAATCCGCAAAAAACCAAGTCCACATTATCGGCCCAATCACCGCAAACATCGTGCGGGTTGCCCCATAACGAGCTGCACTCACTGTCATACCCCGTTGCGCCATTTGCATCGCTACATAGCTTTGAAATTGCGTTGCAGCTGCTTCTGAGCCTGTAATCGCCGTTTGTTTGGCTACTTGGTATGTAGCAAAGTGGATGGCAAATTGACGGGCAATTTGCTTGAGTACAAGTGGCTGAAGTACGGAAGTAACCGCGATCGCACTACCGCCTTTGAAAAGTAATCCCAAGGGGTCACGTTGCAATAAAAGTGGTAGCGGTTGTTTTAGTTCTGATTTGAGCAGCTGACGCTGCACTTGTACAGTCAATTTTTGCTTTTCCTGTTCAGGCAATTTTTTCCACACCTGTCCTAGCAGATGCAAAAATACTTCTGCTTCTAAATCAATAGTTGCCAGCTGATTAGAATAGGGAATTTTTAGATACTTACATACTTGAACTAACGCTTGGCGGTAAGTTACCTGCCGTGTACGTCCCCGTAATACTGTTATCCCATCTGCCGCCAAAAAGCGAAAGCGACCCTCTAGTGCGTCTAACCAAGCTTTGCGGTCTTGGCTTTGCACTTCGATAGGTTGGGGTGTGTGTACATAGTCTAGGGGATTGAACTTCCGACTAAATAGAATTGCCGTTAAGTCTTGCAATTCCTCTTCGGTCGCTAACTCTAGCGCCGCCCTCATTTCATCCAATTTCCCATCCTCCCTTCCGTGCAACTTGCTGTACTTTATTCTACTATTAGCTTTTAGCAGTCATTAGTAGTAATTTTGCACTTTGATCAATACCTTAGCCAAAAAAAGAGTATGAAGAGAGGGCTGCTCTAGTATAATTATTGTCTTCCAAAACGACAACTCAGGTGCGTAGGCGTAGCCCGCCGTAGGCATCGCCTTTTTGGAGTACTAACTTGGGTATGTTGGATGGGATTCTCCTTTGGAGACGCTACGCGATCGCCAGCTATTAAGAATGAGTTAGGAAAAAATTGGGGCGATGCCTACGGCTGGCTTGTGTGGTTACAGAAAACTGCTATGAGCGATCGCCATAGTAACCTATAATTATTGTTCTATAGCAGTAGCCAGATAGATTAGGACGCTAAACGCAAGACATCCTCTATCGTAG
>NZ_JABXKJ010000012.1 GCF_017115085.1 Nostoc sp. NMS7
TGGCTATCCCACAAAAACAGGAGTTTACCCTTGAATAAGGCTGGGTTTTCTGGAAGACCGCAAAACTCATCCAATGACCTTGGTGATGATATTCCAGTGGCTGTACGCGATACCTTGTCTAAGCAATAATATTGACAACTGATGAAAAATTTGATAAATCTACGATAAGTTGATTGACTTTTAGTAGTTTTTTTTAGTAGTCAGGCTCAGCAGCTCTGATATTTTTAAAGCTCGATCGGTTAAATGTGTTACCAGAAATAATCGCTTCAGGACTGCAAGTATTCGTCAACTTTGTCATGCCAAGGTTGTCTTACCGTGAAGTGCAGCATCCTAAAGGAAAGGCTAGCTGCTTCTCGACAGAGATCACCCGACTACTCGCTAACATAGATTTTCCTCGAAATTAGGAAATTTGGAGACAACAACCATGATTAAGAGTCCAGAGAAATTTGCAGATAGGACAATCCAATTCTCGGCTCCTGTCACAGCTAACTCGCCGGAGTTGCAAACTCTGTTTGATTTCATTGCTCTGGGAGCAAGTGAGCGCGATCGCGATCGCATCCTTCCTTATAATGTGGTTGAATTGATCCGGCGTTCTAGATTAGGTGCATTGCGAATCCCCGTTGCCGAAGGTGGTGGTGGTAGCACTGCACGCGAACTATTCGAGGTCGTGATTCGGCTGGGGGATGCTGATCCAAATGTCGCTCACATTGTACGGAATCATTTCTCTGTAACAGAGCGAATTTTGCGTTCTGAGCGCACCCAAAGGAATCGTCGCTGGCTCAAGGCAGTCGTCGATGGCGCGATTATTGGACTCGCTTCGACCGAACTAGAAGCCAAACGATCAGGTGGTCGCCAAGTCGTGAATACAAAATTAACACCTGATGGCGACGGCTATCGTCTGAATGGAACGAAATATTACAGCACTGGCAGCCTTTACGCAGACTTGATTTTTGTGCGTGTGTTAGCACCAGATGGCTCTACAGCGTATATATTCATTCCTACTAACCGCGAGGGTCTTGAACTAGTGGACGACTGGGACGGCTTCGGACAAAGACTGACAGGTACGGGAACGACTACCTTCACCAATGTCCGTGTAGAGGCTGAAGAAGTAATTTTTGAGACAGACACAGACAAAGATGACCTCCCCTATAATATCGTCCCGCAATTATTCCTAACTGCCATCAACGCAGGTATTATTCGCAGTGTTCTGCGTGATGCGACAGCCCTCATCCTTAACAGACCCCGGACTTTCTACCATGCTGTATCCGAGCAAGCCTCAGAAGACCCAATCTTGCAACAGACTGTCGGGCAGATTGCTGCCAACGCCTTTGCCGCCGAAGCGATCGTCTTAGCGGCAGCTGATGGTCTCGATCGCCTCCCTGCTGCCTCAGTTCAGGGTGAAGAGGCAGAGACGGCTGCGGCACTGGCAACTTCTCTGAGTGCATCCAAAGCCAAATTGATTGTCGATGATTTGGCTCTAGGTTCGGCCACCTTATTGTTTGAAGTTGGTGGGGCTTCCACAACAAAGAAAAGCTCCAACTTTGATCGTCATTGGCGCAACGTCCGTACCTTATCCTCACACAACCCAAATCATTTTAAGGCTCGTGCGATCGGCGACTACGAGATCAACGGTACACCATTGCCGCAACGAGGATTCTTCTAATTTTGTTCAGATCCCTGACTTCTAACATCCGGGAAAGCACTTTATGAGTATTTATCAGAAGTCGGGGATCTGGCAGCCAACCGAAACCGTTGAGAGGAACAATGAGTACAATTGATGCTACTTTTTTGAGAGCAAGTAAAGAGGCGATCGCCTCTCCAATAGACTATCCTCAAAGCCCATTATCCCAAGCTCTCCGGCAGCCAGTACTGTTAGGGCTATTCTTACCAATTCATCACGGTGGTTGGAGTTCTTGTAACCTCCCGCGTACTCCTAGTTAATGCCACCGGTTCGGATGCTGGCATTGAGTTTGCGGGTCGCCATTCTGATATCGTATTTATCACCAGTCCGGCTGGTGGTGACATAGAAAGCGCCTTTTCGTCGTTACCCGCCCATACAGCCCGTGTTAAACAATCAGCGATCGCTAATGGTAGAGAAGTCCGCACTCTTCTAAATCCGCTTATTGTCGTGCGTGAAACTGAAAAAGAGGCGGAAGAATATGCTCAGGCGATAATCGACCATGCCGATTATCAGTCAATTGCTGGACGTTCAGGCGTTAGCAGCGATGCACACGCCTGGAGGGGGCATCAAAAGGGAAATCTGCGTCATGGCGTTGGCAGTGCGATCGGCGGTAATGTGCAGCTAATCGGTTCACCCGAACAAATTACCGAGCAACTTTTGCAACTGAATAAAGCTGGTGTCGATGGCTTCCAGCTTGCCTTCTACGATTTTGAGCCTGATCTTGATTTCTTTGGTAAGCGCGTTCTACCACTACTGAAACAGGCTGGACTTCGAGTCTAAGTTCTGCAACCTAGCTAATACCAATTCTCTAAAATCGGGCAACACATTCAAAATTTGACTTTCTTAATTACGAATTACCTTAGTGTAGCGCTAGCGAGTCAACGAGCATCATTACGAATTGGTATTCCGTCCTGTCTCCAACTTTGAGAGGTGTATTAATGCAAGGACAAGAATTACTACAAAGCTTGTTGCAAGGCACTAGTGAAACTTTTTACATGGTAAGTATATCTACTCTGGTTGCAATAGTATTAGGCTTACCTTTGGGCTTCTTGTTAGTGATCTGGAGTTTAGACTAAGCAATAAGAAACGACCCAGCAAAGCTGAGTTGAAAAAA
>NZ_JABXKJ010000083.1 GCF_017115085.1 Nostoc sp. NMS7
TTAATTTTATCAAACCCTTTCTACATAAGCTTTACGTCAAGTGTTTCTTGAAAGTTAAGAGGAGGTTTTACTAGGCTTTCACCTCTCCCTCTCCGACTCAAAGAGGGAAAGACTTGAACTTTAGTTCAAGGCAGGGAGAGGTTTGTCGAACTCACACTCAGGAACGTGGACTAAATAAAATGCAAAACTTCATTGTCTCTCTAGCTTCCCTCTCCTTTATAAGCAGAGGGATTGAGGGTGAGGTAAAATTCGAATTGGTGTAATATACAACGTTGCATAATCTTGACTTTATATAATATTTATTTCAAACGACTGTTGTGATTAAAAGCTGATTGGATGTAGAATTAACCCCAATTCCAATTTGTTTTATAAGCACAATAGTTTTTTGTTCAGAGGTTACTAAAATGCCTTTGTTTTTCTTGATACCACTGTGTACTGCTTTAGCCACTGGTTACTTATTTAAAAAGAGTACTGATGAAATTGCATATCTTGCAGGTGTATTTGCAGCTATTAGCTTGATTTTAAGTCTAGTATTAGCACCTTGGCAGATTCAGTTTGGATTTTTAATCACTGTCTTAATTATTACCAACAGACTTTTGCAGGAAAATGAGTCCAAACAAACTGAAGCTGCACGAAAACAACCTACACAAATTAAATAATACCAACTACCACGAACTAATTTTTTCTCAACTTTAAACTGTGGGAAATTATCAGACACCTAACCCAGTAATGTCTTTAAAAACGGAACTTGGTAATTTTTTATGGGAAATTCTTCGCTGTGAGTATGGTATTGACCACTTTAGACTCGCTTTTCAAATGCAACTGCAAGCTTATTGACTAAAAAGTGCTTCATAAATGTGCAAATTCTTAAAAATAAAAATTCATCTAGAGAAAGTTTCGATTTGATGAAGTTTCTGCTGAAGAATATTTTTGGTTAATGAAGTTTGGATGAAGTGTGGCGATATATTTGCAACAGGCTTTTATCGTGGTATTCTAGGAGGTGATTACATGTAACAATAAAGTTAAAGTAAATCTTTAGTGAAAATTATATGTAATTAAGAACAGTTAAGCCAAGATAATACTAAGTAATGTAAAAACATCTCAAATCAGATGCAATCAACATTAACTCCGAGTTGAACAACCAATGCTAGTTTATATTAGCCCTTGTGTTGTCAAAACTCCCTGTGGACATTCAGTAAAATTATCCAGAAACCTGTAAAGGAAAATACTGTAGACTGATTTATCTATAGTATGATTTCCGCAGACAAGCAGACTTCTGTTATTTCTTGTATTCCCATTTCCAAAAAAAGTACGTATACACACTCAATTTAAGTACAAACTTTTCTGAATCGGCTTAGTTACTAGCCGAGGTTACAGATATATCTGTGAGCCTAAAAATTCTGGCAGTCCATTTTTGTTCCCTCATCTCGAACTGTTGAATATGCGGGTCGAATCTGAGTTTAGTATCAGCAATGGCAAACTGCTCAACTTTGTGCAGAGCAAATTTGTGACAAAGCCCTCAACCTTAATTACATCTGTATCCACTATGACTTAGATATTGCGATCGCGCCAAAAGTAGTTTTGAAGCATAACTAGTTAAGACTGAACATTTCTGTAATTCACAGTTGGACAAAGGCTAAATTGATTATGCAAATTGCTAAACAATAAACTGGTTTCTCTGGTAGTATAACTCAGTAAACTAATTGAGCCTACTCTACTCCGATCATATCGGACGCTGCCATAATACAGCTACTATCCTGGAAGCTATATATTATTTAGTTGCTAACTCTTAGACATGAGCTCCAACATAGTAGGCTTCCTAATTTTGTTGTCTATTTACTGAAGTGGAAGTCAAATTGCACAGAAGGTGTTACTGAGATTTTAAACGTTCAAAACAACGGGCTGTTTACTGTCCGCTTCATACCGACTATATCGATTGAGGCAAATATACTATGAAATCTATCTCACAAATTTCTCACTTTAAAATAACTCCTTATATCATCCTGTTTATCAGTATTTTATTTAGTATTTCTGGGCAATTGCTGATGAAGCATACCATGAGCCATACAAATGAGGGACTATTTACTTGGGTATTTATTCAACAATTAACATTAGCTGTTAGTGTTTATTGCTTGGGAATAGTAAATTGGATATTGGCTCTGCGCTCTGTCAAATTGAGTATTGCTTATCCACTCACTAGTTTAAACTACGTCGGCATACTTTTTGGATCATACTACTTTTTTAATGAGGTAATTACACTAACTCGAATAGCAGGAGTCATCACTATTTTTCTGGGTGTTCTTTTAGTAGTTATTCCACTTAAAAAATCTCTATAAATTTTCTCTAGTTAATTCTACAAAAAGCATTGACAAATGAACATCATTAGTTGGCTACTTTTAATGGTTGTAGTTTTATTCGGAACAACAGCTAACGTATCACTCAAGTATGGACTTTACATTTCTAGCCCTACTAAGGGAGAAAGCACATCTCTCAAAAATCTATTATTGTCTCGTTATTTTTTGATTTGGTTTATCTGTTATACATTTATGACTATGTTGTGGCTTTATGTATTGCAGACAATTCCTTTGAGTCAAGCATTTCCAGTTCTAGGATTAATGTATGCACTTATACCAATTGCTTCTCACTATCTTCTAAAAGAGCAGGTTATATTTAGCCAGTGGTTAGGAATTTCCATTATCATAACTGGCGTAATCCTTGTTGGACATTAATAGCTTAATAGGCAAATAATCAAGTTATTAATATTAACAATCTCTGAATATAATTCTCTAAAACATCCTCACAAAATCTAAATTTAATTTTATGAATATAGGCATCATTGGCGGAGGCATAACTGGGCTAGTATTAGCCCAACGTCTTTCACATCAAGGACATACAGTCACTGTCTTTGATAGCAACAAGCAGCTTGGTGGACTTACCACCTATCATGATTATGGGTTGTTTACCTGGGATCGTTTTTATCACGTTATCCTACCTTCTGATACTCATTTAATAAATTTTCTTAGAGATATTGGTCTTGGAGATAAACTACGTTGGCATCGAAGTTTAACAGGTTTCTATGACAATCAAAAATTTTATTCTATCAGTAACACTATAGAATTTCTGCGCTTTCCTCTGTTTGGACTTATAGGTAAAATCAGATTAGCTTTTACTCTCTTGTATGGTTCACGCCTTAATAACTGGCGGCGCTTAGAGAAGATTTTAGTTGAAGATTGGCTATTGAAACTTGGGGGAAAACACACATACGAAAAGCTCTGGAAACCCTTGCTTTTATCAAAATTAGGAGAGAATTATAAGCGAATATCAGCAGTTTTTATCTGGGCTTATATTAAACGACTATTTTCAGCGCGGGATTCTTCATTAAATAAAGAACAACTTGGTTATGTCTCAGGCGGTTACAAAACTGTTTTTGACCATATAGAAAAATTAATTTACGCAGCTGGAGGTGATATTCGCACAGGTGTGGCGGTAGAGTATATCGCACCTCATCCAGAGGGTGGAATGTGGGTAGAATCTCAGGGAAAAAAAGAGCATTTTGATAAAGTCATTTTTACTGGGCCAGTTAATATTTTGCAACAGATTGCTGCCAATGAACTGGTGAAAGTTTCAGATACTGGTGAAACAGTAGAATATCTGGGTGTAATCTGCATGTTACTTATTACTCGCAAGGCTTTAGTTCCTTATTACGTAGTAAATATTGCCGATAGAAATATTCCTTTTACTGGAGTTATCGGTATGAGCAACTTAGTTTCTTTGCAAGAGACAGCAGGATATCACATCACATTCCTACCAAAATATATACTTTCTACTGACTCGTTGTTAAAACAGCCAGATGATGAATTGCGCCAAATATTTTTCCAGGGTATCCGTTTGATGTTCCCAGAACTAAAAGCAGATGATATTGTCGCAGCACATATTAATCGAGCTATTAAAGTACAGCCCCTACAAGTTTTAGATTATTCAAGTCTTGTTCCGAAAGTGAGTACTGAAAACGATGATTTTTTCGTCGTCAATACCTCACAGTTGGTCAACAATAGCGTCAACAACAACGCAGTTGTACGACACGTCGATGAGTTTCTCCAAAAATCAAAATTACTGAATTATTGAAATTTGATTAATGGTATTTTATTTTAAAAATCACACGAGGTTGTTATGAGTCTTTTTGTTCTTCTACCCGCATACAACGAGCAAGAATCAATTCGTCCCTTGTTCAAAAGATTTCAGACATTGCAGCAAATCTCTAATATGGACATAGAACTGATTCTTGTGGATGATGGCAGTAGTGATAAAACTGCTGAAACGGCTTTAGAAGAATCTCAATCACTGGGTATATTATTGAAATTAGTCCAACATCCCAAAAATGGTGGTTTAGGTCAAGCAATTAAAACAGGTTTCAGGACTTTCTTAGAAATTTCTCAAGAAGGCGATTTTTTAGCGGCGATGGATTGCGACAATACTCAACCACCAGAACTATTAATCAAGATGTATGACACCATGATAGCTGGTAGCTATGATATTGCGATCGCATCTAGATATCGAAAAGGCTCTAAAGTCATAGGCTTATCAAAATTTAGAGAGCTGATGAGTTACGGAGCCAGCTGGCTTTTTAGAATTGCAGCCCGTGTACCAGGTGTAAGAGACTACACTTGTGGTTACAGGCTATATAACCGTACTTTCGTCAGTAAACTGGATATGTGTTATGGGGACAATCTATTTACTGAAAGTGGGTTTGCTTGCATGATAGATTTACTACTGAAAGCCAAAGTGCTAAAACCAAAAATCGCAGAAATTCCAATGGTTTTGAGATATGACCAAAAGCCAACTGCCAGCAAAATGAAAATTCTTAAAACTATTACTCGAACTCTAAAGCTCTTGTTTAAGAATCTATCATCCACACCGCCAACTTTCAATCAGCAAGAAACAGCAAGAATTCCACTGAAAATAGGAAATCGTAAATAAACCTGAGAAGGATAGTTTGCTTATTATCTGCGTCTAAAACATTACATCCAGTTTCGTTACTGACAATATTTCACTGATGCTTAAGGGAGAGTGAGTTTCCCAGGTGAGGAAACCCCTACTACTTAATTGCTGACTCTGGCTTTCGCTCATTTGTTAGACTGAACACACCAGGATTTTTCAGTCAAATCTCTGAATTACGCCAGCAGACGAGGCTACTCATGCTTACAAGTACGCTACTTCTCTCGAATCAACTTCCGACCCTCCAATATTCCGCCACACCAGAGCGTTTCGATGAAACCTGGGAAGCCCCACTGGCTACCCTTCTGGGATTAGGACGCGCGGCTGGTGCGGACTTCATCGAATTATTTTTAGAGCGCCGCAACTATATTAGTTGTCTTGCAGAAGATGACTCCATCACGAGTATTTCACCTAGTCTGTCTACAGGCGCGGGAGTCAGAGTATTTCGCGGCAAAGCTGACTGCTACGTTAGCACCAATGACCTTTCTTTTTCCGGTTTGAAAGCAGCCTTAGAAAAAGGTCTTTCTATCTTGGGATTGCAACTACCCACTCCGAAAGCTTTCATCCCAGAAATAAACTTGGAATTACTGAGAGATTACGCCACCAAAAGAGGTAAAGATGCATGGCTACCTGTGTGTAGCTCCATCCGAGAAATGGGAGAAGTCCTCCTTGATGGTACTGCCAACCTGAAGCAAAAAGCTAGCCATGTCCAATCGCGCCGTGCTACCTATTTCCGGGATTGGCAAGAAGTTTTAATCGCCGCCAGTGATGGTACTTTTGCCCGTGACATTCGCCTTACACAGTCAGTCGGCTTTAACCTATTGTGTGCCGATGGTGCTAATCGTACCTCAATTGGCGATCGCGCGGGTAATACTAGCGATGCCAACTTCTTGAGAACTTGGGATTCTCAACAAGCCGCCGAAAAAATCGCCGAATCTGCGGGAAAAATGCTCTACGCAGATTACGTAGAATCGGGTACTTACCCCATCATCATGGCCAATCACTTTGGCGGCGTAATCTTCCATGAAGCTTGCGGACACCTGCTAGAAACCACTCAAATTGAACGCAATACTACTCCCTTTGCTGACAAAAAAGGCGAAAAAATTGCCCACGAAAGTTTGACAGCCTGGGATGAAGGGCGCTCTGAAAATGCCTTCGGGACTATTGATATGGATGACGAAGGTATGCCCGCTCAAAGAACCCTATTAATTGAAAAAGGCGTTCTGAAAAACTTCTTAGCAGATAGAACAGGTTCTGCACGCACCGGACACCCCAGAACTGGAAGTGGACGCCGCCAAAATTATACCTTTGCTGCTGCTAGCCGGATGCGTAATACTTATATTGATTCTGGCGAATACACCGTTGATGAATTATTTGCCTCTGTTGATAAAGGTATTTACTGTAAAAAGATGGGTGGTGGTAGCGTTGGTGCTACAGGGCAATTTAACTTTAGTGTTGATGAAGCTTATTTGATTGAAAATGGCAAAATCACCAAACCGTTAAAGGGAGCAATTCTTATCGGTGAAGCGAAGGAAATTATGAACAAAATTTCCATGTGTTCTCAAGATTTGGAACTTGCACCAGGTTTTTGTGGCTCTGTCAGTGGCAGTATTTACACCACAGTTGGACAACCCCACATCAAGGTTGATTCTATTACCGTCGGGGGAAGATAACCTCATCAACTTCCAGGTTCCACCTGGAAACGGCTTTTTCGTGGCTCTGCCACTATTTTATTTAGCAAGCAGAAGCCTTCCATTATTACACTCCCAGCCTGAAGCAGGGAGTAAGAAAATCCCAAATTAAAAATTGACTATGCCGAATATCAATGAGATTGCAAATTCCGCCAAGGACAATGCTGATAAGCTTGGTATTAAGAAATTTGACATTTATGGCTCAACAGTAGATGATACTAGCGTGCAAGTAGACCAAGGTGAGCCAAAACAAGTCAAAGCTTCAAATCGCTCTGGTGTTACTGTTCGTGTCTGGAATGAAGAGAATACAATGGGTGTCACCAGCACCACAGATGTAGATTCCAAGGGACTGGAATTAGCTTTGAAAACTGCCTACGAAGCCAGTTTCTTTGGTGTTAAAGAAAATGTCCCTGATTTTAGTCCAGAAGCTACTGTTTCGATTCCAAATAAACCTCAGGATAAGACACCGCAAGCACCTGTTGCTGAACTCATAGAAAGATTGTTAGTAGCTGAAAAAGAATTACTGGCAGCTCATCCAGCAATTAAAGGTGTGCCTTATAATGGGCTATCGCAAAGAGATATTGACAGGTTTTATCTAAATAGTGACGGTGCAGTGAGAAATGAATCTCATTCCTTAGCATCAGTTTATCTTTACACCAAAACGGACGAAGAAGGGAAAAAACCACGCAGTGCAGGCGCTTTTAGAATCAACCAAAGTTTAGATAATCTAGACATTAATGGTTGCATCAAAGAAACCGCCGATAAAACTATCAGTCACTTGAACTATGAAAAAATCAAGACTGGTAAATATCGAGTTGTTTTCTCTGCGGAAGCTTTCTTAAGTCTGTTGGGTGCTTTTTCAAACTTATTTAACGCCCAAAGTATTTTGGACAATCAAAGCCTATCTACTCCTGATGATTTAGGTAAGCAAATTGCTTCTCCTCTACTTTCAGTTTTTGATGATGCACTGCACCCAGCTAACGTAGGTGCAGAAAGTTTTGATGGTGAAGGAACTCCTACTCGTCAGATTTCGCTGATTGAAAATGGTGTTTTAACAAGCTTTCTCCACAGTGCAGGCACTGCTAAAAGGTTAAATGCCCAGCCCACAGGTAATGCTAGTATTGGTGCAAAAGTCAGTGTTAGTCCCAATTTTTATCACGTTTTTACAACAGCAACTTCTGAGCAGGAGTTGAGCTTAGAAACTGCTGAAAATGTGATTTTTATCGATGATTTACAAGCTCTCCATGCCGGAGTTAAATCTTTACAAGGTTCGTTTTCTTTGCCGTTTGATGGGTGGCTAGTTAATCAGGGTGTCAGGACGAGTATTGAGTCAGCAACTGTTGCTGGCGATTTCTTGGAACTCTTAAAGTCAATTATTTATGTAGAAAAAGAGCCAGAGTTAACGCCAGGGGGAGTCTGTCCCAAAATCTGGGTTAATGAACTGTCGATTACTGGTGAATAAAACTTAGTATTTGGGCAATACCTACCATGATAAAATAGTGGGTATTTCCCATGCTATATAACGATTCCGAGTAGGGGCAATTCATGTAGCTTTAGCTGACCGCAGGGTACATACGTGTCAACTTAACGTAAAAGTTATGTCCCGCAAGGAACTGAAGTTCCTTGCTAATAGCTCAAGTCATCTCAAGATGACTAAATAATCTGAAAAATCTTTAGTCTACTTGAGTAGACTTTAGCTAAAAGCCAAAGAACTTTAGTTCCAGGCGGGTGATGAAGCCAACAGTTAAGCTATTTCTAGCTTAAGTTGACACCAATGCGCAGGGTATTGCCCCTACTCAGGTAGGAAATGCCATATTTTTAGTCGTTAATTGTTCCATCAGGCATTACCGCCCCACGCAAATCTGCACCCGTAAGATTTGTACTACTCATTTCTGCTCTGATTAGATTTGCCTTACTTAAATTGGCACCAGTTAAGTCTGTCCTCGCAAGATAGGCATCAACCAAGTCTGCTTCAGTCAGGTTAGCCCCACGCAGGTTAGCCCGACTTAAATCAACTCTATTTAGCCTTGCAAAACTCAGGTTTGCTCCACTCATCTGGCATCTAGTCAGTTTAGCATCTGGCATAATTGCACCATATAAGTTAACACCTGTAAGTTCGGCATCTATCAGATTTGACCGTTCCAGTCTAGCGTTCATCAGGTTAGCATCTTTCAAATTGGCACCCCCGATGTTAGTATCTGCCAGAGATGCATTATACAAAATCGCTTCACTCAGGTTGGCACCACTCAAATCGGCATAACGTAGCGTTGCCTCGCTCAAGTTAGCACCACTCAGATTAACTTTAGATAAGTCTACACCAGTTAAATCAGCGCCTCGCAGGTCAGCCTTATGGAGGTTAGCACCCCGTAGACTAGCAGAGTACATTCTTTTCTCTTCTCGCAGGTTAGCACCACGCAGACAGGCACCGGTTAAATTTGCACCACTCAAATCTGCACCACGCAAATCGGCATTCATCAAGTTAGTATCGAGCATATACGCCAAAGTTAAATTGGCATTACGCAAATCAGCACCCTGCAAAGTTGCACCATGTAAATTAGCATCGTGCAAGTTGGCACTGATTAAACTTGCCTGATTTAGATTCGCGCCACTTAGCTTTGTACAAACTAGATTTGCCTTATTCAGAATTCCCCGATTTAGATAGCTAAAAATTAGGATGGCATTACGCAAATCTGCCTTATTCAAATCTATACCAATCAAGTCTGCACCAAACAAATTTACCCCATTTAAGTTTGCCTCAATAAATTTGGTTTCTCCATTTACATATCGCGTCAAAAGTTCATTGGCATCCATATTTTTCCTATTTAAATTCTCACAATCTTTCCAAATTTTCCCAGGTTCAACAATGGTCAAAAATTGCGATTATTCTTTGGTAGGAGGTACTATAAATTGACAGGTATTATTGTCATCCTTGAGTGCAATTTTCTGATGAGGATTAACTGGTGTTCTCGTTTCTGGAGATGAATCGCTGTTAAACGGTTGATATCGGTTGTCGCTGGATGAGATATTGTTATATAAACCTCGCATAGATTGGATGATAGCACTAGCTGCTTGAATATTTTCATCCGGCTTGCCTAGAGATATAACAGCACTATTTAGTTTAGATTCAAGCTCTCTGATAGTTGGACAAGTATCAAATAATCTCAGCAATAAATCATCAAGTTTTTCAGCCTTCAGTTTTAACCAGTCTTCTTCATTGAAAGTAAACTTTTTGTAAAGCGCAGAAAATAGAACTATTTTAGCCCTAAGTGGGTTAGTATACTTCATAATATTCTGCCGTAAATCAAACTGATTATATTGATGTTTAATTTGACTGTTTGGAGCTATATAATTTGATGATATTTGTCCCGGATGAGAAAATATCTGTTCATCTTGATTAGATTGATTTAATAGTATTCCTGTCGGTTCCTCTTGATTAGGTTGATTTAATAATATTCCTGTTGATTCATCAGGCGTTATATATAGCTTCTGCATTTCTTGAGAAATGACACTGGCAATTAGGGCGTATTCTGCTGGTTTATTAAGGGTTTTTACAATTTTAGATAAAGTATAATTTAAGTTATTTATAGTTGGATTCAATCTGGATAATTCTTGAATTAATTCTTGTAAGTTAAACCTATCTAGCGTCTGTTGATCATTCTCCCAAATATTTTTACAAGCGGAGTATATTAATTTTTTAATCCGTTTTGAGTTTTCATGCTGTTCTAAATCTTTAGTTACTGCATCAAGGCTAGATATAGTTTTCATCGGTAAATCTCCGGCACAGGTATCAAATAGTAAAAAATGATAGAACTAGCTCTTTCAAGGTGACTCGTAAAATCTCTTTTTCTCTGATTTATCTCTGTGTATTAGGTGATTTATTTAACCGCGCAAGCACAGTGTAAAGTCTGAGGGCAGGAAACCTCCCATTAGATACCTCAACCTCAATCCCTCTCCTTTATCAGGAGAGGGAAGCTAGAGCCAGGATGAAGTCTTGGATTTTATTTAATCCACGTTCCTTAGAGAGAAATTGATTTTTGAGAATTTCTACTTGCTTTGAAAGGGCTGGTCTTATGTTATACCTTTTTTATCTAGCTTGTGTAGTCATGTCGAATCACTTTGCTGATGGTTGGCGTTGCTGATTGGGGTTGGCACAACAGCCGAATCCTGATGGTCATTGCCTGTCACCGAAACAGTGCTGTCAATTACTGGTGAATAAAACTTAAAAAGTGCAGAGTTAGGAGTTGAATATATCTCTTAACTCATCACTTTGAAATTTTTACTCACCATTAGTATTCACCACCGACGCTAATGGCGGTATTAATCGGAGGAATATATAATTTCTATGAGATTAGGTATTCTTCCGTAAGGTAGTCCGATGGGACTAATATTAAAAGAGATTATATTAAGCCTTACCGCTACCTAATAGGTACAGCAGCGCCATCCGAACGGCGACACCACTGGTAACTTGCGATTGAATGAGACTAAATTCCGGGTCATCCATCAAATCTGAACTAATTTCAACACCACGGTTAACTGGACCTGGATGCAAAACTTTGACCTTAGGTTTACAAAGTTGCAACTTTGTGCGTGTAATGCCAAATAGCTGATGATATTCTCGCAAACTTGGCAGCAGATGAGCCGTCATGCGTTCCTTTTGCAGGCGCAAAGTCATCACAAAATCGGCATTCTGTAAAGCTGGTTCTAGTTGCCAGTGGAGAAAAAGTTGGGGAGTGGGGAGTCGAGAGTGGAGAGTGGGGGATGAGGGGGATGAGAGAATTAATTTGTCTCCTTTTGCTCCCTGCCCCCTGCTCCCTGCCCCCTGCTCTTTGCCCCCTACTTCCTCCAAGATATACTCGGCAAATAATTTGGGTAAGAGGGTGGGTGGTGCTGCCAAATGCACTTGGGCGCCACTGGCAATTAAACTCCAAATATTTGATCGCGCCACGCGAGAATGGAGAATATCCCCAACAATGGCAATCTTTTTACCCTTTAAAAGTTCTAATCTGGGACTAGCTGGGTCAATTAGAGTACAAATGGTAAATAAGTCTAGTAGTGCTTGAGAAGGATGTTCATGTTGACCATCACCAGCATTGAGGACACTAACTCGTACACCTAGACGATCCATTTCAGCCGCGATCGCATTCGGTACTCCTGCCTCTCGATGGCGGACTACCATAATATCAGTTCCCATGGCCAAATAGGTCTTCGCCGTGTCGAGAATTGTCTCTCCTTTAGTGATAGAAGATGTGGCTGCGGCGAAGTTCAGCGTATCTGCACTTAAGCGTTTGGCAGCGATTTCAAAACTGCTACGAGTCCGGGTAGAGGGTTCAAAAAATAAATTCGCCACCACCTGTCCCTGCAAGGTTGGCACTTTCTTCGTCCGCCGTGAGAGCACCTCTTGAAAACTGGCAGCAGTTTGCAAAACTGTATCATATTCAGTGGTAGTGAAGTCAGCTAGGGAAAGAATGTGATGACGATTCCAGGTGGTAGTAGGCATAAATAGTAATCAGTTTCCTGCATAGATATCCAAGCGTAGACGCAAAGCGGTGAGGGTGTCGCAGTCTTGGCGGTTCCCGTCGATTGCGTTAGCGAGTCTTCGAGCGTCACTCCCGAACCCGGAGGGCTTGTCATCAGAAATCGCGTCTCTATAGCTTTTTAATTTACATATGCAAAGGCAATGATACCACCTGTCTTCTATCCAAATAGATAACTGTTAATGATTGGCAAGTGTAGATAGTCTATATATTACTCTACGTTTCCTCTTGTTCTGATTTCACATTTAGTATTTTCTGTCAATGCGTATGTTTTAAAAAGATTCCGGAGAAAATAAATAAAATTTAGTTAAAGCTTTCTTGCTTACTGCCTTGTACCTTATTACATCTAAATATATATGTCAAACGTATTGTTCGAGTCTAGCTAAAGTAGCAACCACAGAAGCGAACTCGTCTATGTCTATCGGCTTGGAGCGGTATATATCATACCTTGCGCCAGTTCAGTGTATACAGCTTGTAAGTAGCACAGCAGCAGGGTTTGAATAGCTCCGCCCCGATTGAACTCGGCTTGAAGTACATCTGCATCCATCTGCATTTCAGCGCCTGAAATCTGCACAAACGCTCTTGTGGTTGTGGTCTTGTCTCCTAAAATTACCGGGATACCCACCATGCCTTCATTGCCTACTACCCCAACTTCCGCCATTGAGCCATCTTCCATTGTGGTGACTATAGAAACCATTGATTTATCAGGAAAATAGACCTGTGTGATCGGTTCGCCTGCTTCGTAAAGGATTTGCCCAACTGGGAGCGTAACTAGCTTTAGATGGGGAACAAGACGCTCATAATCACTGGCTGGCAAAGCTGCGAGCAGCTTATTTGATGGTTGCTGAAATAAGTTTTTATCTAATGACATTAGAAGTCACTCTCTTTAAGGTAGGTGACTTTAGAAAAGTAAACTTAGAGAACAAGGAAAGGATTTAAGGATCTGCTCCGAATACCAAAAGGTGTATTCTCTAAAGGAAGACGGAGAAAATCTAATAAAAGCTTAAATGAAGACACTTCTTCGCGTCTGTGCGATTCCACGCATAGAAACTTAAAAGGAATCAAATCCGCATAGCCAATATTAACATTTATTAATAGTAAACCAAAAAGTTTTTCTCAAAGAGCGATGGTCGCAAGCGAACCGACGTAGCCATCGTTAATCCAGCTTGCGTATTTTAAAGTGCTATCTAGCACACAATATCTAATTGATGCTTATATTGCTCTAAATAGTGGTCAGTTGGTGCTGGGTTATTTCGACCAAAAAATTCCTGGGATTTTAGATGGTGGTGCTTGTATAGTGGATGCGCGGGATGTAGCGCAGGCAATGATTAATGCATTAGAGAAAGGCAAGAGTGGCGATCGCTATATTACAGCCGGACAATATTTCATTCTGGAAAATCTGTTACACACTCTAACAAAAATTAGTGGTGTTGCCACTCCTCAACGTCGAATTCCCTATAATTTGACTGTGGTATTAGCTTGGTTTTCTGATAATTACGCGAGATTAACTGGCACGAAATCAGTAATTCCTATTGAAGGAATCCGAATCATGCATGAAAAAATACAGCTTTCATCTGCAAAGGCAATTCAAGAATTAGGAATTAATTTCCGTCCTTTAGAAGAAACATTGCATGATGTAGTTGAGTGGTATGAAAAAAATGGCATTGTACATTTAACTAAATAACTAACTCATTTGTTCAATGCCTAATCCCTTCACGTTGGTAAATGTAAAACATTCAATGCTAGAGAAATCAGACTGAGAAAAGTTAAAAACCCAATTGTATCTAACATCGTTGTTACTAACGGCCCACTAACTAGGGCAGGGTCAAGCTTCAGTCGTTTCAAACCCATTGGTAGTAAAGTGCCGAGTGTAACAGCCACAATTGTATTAGTTGCCATTACCATTCCGGCAATTAAAGCCACCCATCGCTCTTGAGGTCGCGCCCAAATTAAGGAAAGCAGGATCATCGTTGTGGCTAAAGCTAGGGCTGTACCTAAACCAGCTAAAAGTTCTTTGCGGAGAATTTTTAGAGTATCTTTGGGTGTTACCTCGCCTACTCCCAAGCCGCGGATTGTTACCGTTAATGATTGAATTCCAACAGTGCCACCAGTGTTAGAAAAAATCGGCATGATTACTGCTAAAACTGGCACTGCGGCAATTACAGATTGGAAAGGCGCGATCGCACTGGCTGCACCAATATACAGTGCCATAATCCCCAACAGCCAAGGCAAGCGGTTGCGGATGGTGAGTAGGGGGGAGGATAAAGCGGCTTCATCACCACTCACACCTGCCAGTTTTTGGATATCTTCTGTGGCTTCCTCTTCCAAAATATCCATCACATCATCAATGGTGACAATGCCAACCAAACGGTCTTCTCGGTCAACCACGGGGATAGCGATTAGGTCATAGCGCTGCATGATTCGCGCCACTTCTTCTTGAGGGGTTTCAGTTTTCACCTTAATGACGCGATCGCTAGCAATATCCTTGATGAATACATCGGGAAAGGTAAACAATAACTGGCGCAGTGAAACAACTCTCACCAGCGTCCGGTTGTCATCTGTGACATAGGCATAGTAAATCGACTCCTTGTCTTCGTCCTGACGGCGGATTTTGCTCAGGGCTTCACCTACAGTCAATCCTTCCCGCAACCGGACATATTCGGTTGTCATCACCCGCCCCGCAGTACCTTCTGGATAGCCGAGAATTGTTGCTGTTGCTTGCCTTTCTTCTGGACTCAGTTCTTGCAATAGCCGTTTGATTACCCCAGCAGGTAGTTCATCAAACAATTCTGCCCGTTCGTCGGGACTCATCTCTTCGACAAGTTGCACTACCTGAACATCATGCAGAGAATTAATTAGTTCTTCCTGCACCTCTGTGGGCAGATATTCAAATACATCAATTGCCTGACCTTTGTTGAGTAAACGGAATGCGATCGCGCGTTGTTGTTCAGGCAATTGTGTAATGTATTCTCCCACATCCACCGGTTGTAAGCAATTTAAATCCCATTTCAACTGGTTTAAATCGGTAGTATCAGCCAGCAAATCACGAATATCTTGTGTGAGCATGATATCTATCTCCTAAGTCTCCCCCGCGCTGGGAGACTTCCTCGCCAGTTCAGAGGAGGTTGATACTGCCATCTGGTGGACTATAGCCCATAAAATTTCAACAATTCAATATCGATATCTAATTCAAGGCATCGCTATTCATCATCCTAACCTGAAATAGCTCTCATCAGGAGATACTGAATGCTAATATTCAGTATTTGTGATATTCCTGACTAACTTATACCAATTCTCTATGAAGATGCACTAAGGCCCTAAAAAGTCTAAGTTATATACGCGACAGCTTATTGCCAACAATTTAAACCCTATGAAATAAAAGATATACGAAGCGCAGATATGTAGGGAATTAAAATTTCATGAAGGATAGTAATGCATTAAAGATGTAATGAAGCCCACTCAGTAAATATTGCAGGGTCTAAATCTATGTGATTTGATGAAGATAATCAGTAGAACACGCAAGTTTCGCTTTCACTGACAGTATTTTCTATAAATTACTGAGATTAAAAGTAAAGCAATTGCTCTGATTTAAAATTATTACTAGGAGCCTCAAACGACAATGATTGGTTTTAAATCTAAATTACTAAGTGCAACTCTAGCTATTACTGCTGCAATCCCTTTAGCTGCTACTGGGTTTTTTACGTCTGCTGGGTCTGCTCAAGCTGCTGCACTCAATGGTAGTTTTAATTACGGTGGTGCTGGGTTTCCTGCTACTACAGTTACAGTGTCAAATACATCCTTACAATTTACCCCTACCCCTGGTTTAGCTTCCCTAGCATTACAAACTGGAAGTTTTACAGCATTTGACGCAGCTCACATATTCAACGTTACTAACCCTTTAACATCGAGTTCTCTTTTTCTTGACTTAGGTGTATTTGCAACCTCTGGTACTTTAGGAGATGGAGCAAATACATTTAGTTTAACGTCTTTGGGTATCCCAACATTCACAACACAGAACGCAGGAACAGATATAAATTTGAATTACGTTGGATTCTTTGATGATGGATCTGGTAACAAAACCAATGGAACGGGATATATCACTTTTTCTACTCAAGATACTAATGCAGAAAATGACTACACATCTGGTAAAACATTCAAAGCCACTTTTACTGGTCTTGCAGTAACTACTGTTCCAGAACCAGCTGCATTATTAGGCTTAGGTGCAGTAGGTGCAGTAATGGCTATGTCTCGCCGACGCAGAAGTTTAGTTAAATAGACCTATCCTAAATATCATCAAGTGACTTTTAGCAACTAAAAGTCACTTGAATTTATTTATTCGATCTGGCTGGAATGCAAAATTAACCAACCAGGTCGAATTTTTTTATCCTGTCAGACAAATCTATATTAAAGGTGAATTTTCTTAACTTGAGATAGACTTAAACTGACTGCAAAGAACTTTTGGCTTCATTAGCGATCGCATCTACTTCATCATTAGCCAGAGTTTCTAATATAGATTTGGCTTCTGCACTACCTAAACGAGCCAAGGCTTGTACAAGTCTGTAACGAATTTGCCAATCTGGATTGGTAGCATAGGGAGCCAACAGGGGAACTGCTTGTAAATCTCCCAAATCACCCAAAGAACTAATCGCAGCAGTTTGGACTAATTCATTTTCTGATGAGAGTGCCTCTTTGAGTAGTTCAAAGGCTCGGGGATCGCCTAACTCTCCTAATGTAGCAATAATACTGAATTGGATTAGCCATTCACCGGTTGTATGATAAAGCAGCTGCAAATCTTCAAAAGCTTCACGTAACTTCAGAGCGCCCAAACAGTCAGCTGCTGCTGCTTGGACATCTACTTCGGAGTCATGAAGCAAGCGATCGCGCAAGATATCCAAGGATAACTGTAAATCCTGCCTTCCGAGTGTATCCATTTGACTCACTGCTGAGTAACGGACACGGGAATTGCGATCGCCAATCGCACTTTGAATTAATTCAAAGCCGATCGCAGGTTCCAATTCGCGGATTTGATTGACTGCACGTAAGCGATCGCCTAAATCCTCAGAACTGAGCAATTGCTTAACAGACTCCGGAGTAATACTCATTTAGTTATCCTTGATTTTAAAATGTATAAAAAAAGTCAAAAATCAACAGTTAAGTGTTAAAAACTCTTGACTAATGACTAATGACCAATGACTAATCTTGACTTGCAGCCATTGCCCGAATAATATCACCACGAGTCAGGATACCAATTACTTGACTTGCGCCGTCAAGTACTGGCAAGCGGTGAACGCTGCGATCGTGCATGATTGTAGCTGCTTCCGCTAAAGTTTTATCAGCGGAAATACTGATCGGGTTTTTACTCATCACCTCCCCAACGGTTTGCCCTAGTGCTTTGTGCAAGTCACGATCATAAGTAGCAGGATTTTGTAAATAGATAACGCTATCAAGAAACATAATGTACGCAGGTGGAGTAACACCAGTTTCTTGCCACATCAAATCGGTTTCCGAGATAATGCCCACCAATTTACCGAGATCATCCACAACAGGTAGTCCGCTAATGTGGCGTTCAGCGAGAATTTGGATAGCTTCCTTCAGTGGAGTTTCTACCCGAACCACAATTGGATCGCGGCTCATCACATCGGCAACGGTTTTAGGCATTTGTTTGACTTACACCTTTAATCAAAGTCCCTGCGCCTATTGTAGAAAATTGTGGGACTCAACCTGATGCAATTAATAGATTGTTACGCTATTGGACATTGGGCATGGAGCATTGGGCACTTGTAGTGAGCGTTGTCGTTGGCGTGGTCACTGAGCCTTGCCGAAGTGCAGCCTCTCGTAGAGAAGTATTGGGCATGGGGCATTGGGCATGGGGCATTGGAAAAATTCTCCCTTGTCTCCCTTGTCCTCCTTGTCCTCCTTGTCTCCTAACTCCTAACTCCCCACTCCCCACTCCCTTTCAAGGCAGCAATAATTTGAATATTTGCTTTCGGAAAAGTAAACTGCTCCAGTTCTTCCAAAGTTACCCAGCGAATTTCATCGGATTCCAAAGGTTGGGGAACACCTGTAACATGGCGGCAATGATGTACTGTCAGGGTAACGCGCAAGTCTGTATAAGTGTGGTCAATAGTAATCAGATGCTCTCCCACTTCAATTACTATTCCCAGTTCTTCGGAAATTTCCCGTTGAATACACTCGCTGATAGTTTCACCAGGCTCAATTTTACCACCAGGAAATTCCCATAAACCACCCATCATTCCTTCTGGACGACGGCGATCGATTAAAATTTGCTTTTGGTCATTCCAAATTACTGCAACACCAATGATTTTATGGGGTGGAAAAGAACTGGTTTCACTCATAGTTGATTGTGCAAATCGGGAGTAGGGCAAGAATTCCTGACTCTTGACTAATAACAAAACTCGGCAGACTGGTTTGAACTCTGCCGAGTTTGTATTTATTGTGAAGGTCGTCTACCTCTGTTAGTTTATCCACAAATGTGTATTAATCATTTAGAAATACCCATTTAGTTGAACTAATTACCAAATTACATCAGTTCAGACATAACCAAATCCAAAAACTCCGCATTACTGTGCGCCAAAATCCCCCTTCCTACCCTGCGGGAAAGGGAAGCCCCTATGCGTTTAAATTTCAACCTTAATTTGTCACTATTTGGGATTTTTTAAAAAGATTGAGCTGATGCATAATTGGCAATTAGAGACAAATATTTCCCAGAAGCTTATTTTAAATTCGTATTCCCGTGACTGTGACTAGCTCTCAGCCCAACAATATAGAATTTCCTAAATTTTAGTCTAGTCAATTTGGCTATTGTTGGTTTCAGTTCCTTGTAGGGCGATTTCAAAATCCATTCTCTGTTCAGCGTTACGCAAGAAATAACCACTAATCATCGCCGAAGCCAGAAGCCGACCCAGATTTTCCCGATTTGTGGTTACAGTAACACCAAAGTGTTCTGAAGGTAAATTACCCAATAGTCCTGTAATATTCCGTTCCATCACATGAAAGACTTCGGCAGACGTGGGTTTGGATAGCTGGGTAACTGTCTCTGGACTCAAGGATTTAACGTACTGCCATAATAAATCGCTAGTTTCTGATTCGCTATTAAAAAATTCTGAGACACGATTGGATGGGTTACTCATTTTTTAGCTCCTTAACTACCATTACTGGTTGACGTGCTTATGATTTGAATATTAAATACCCGTTTTGGATTTGACTTAGCTAGCTATTTGATCTTCCTGTCAACTAATGTAACAACCTAACGTCAGAGTGGAAGTAGGTGTAACCGTACCAAACTCAGCGTATTTTCTCACCCCAATCATTAACAAATAAACTGAGAAGTGAGAGTTAATTAAAAACTCATCACTCCTCACTCTTAACTCGCCAAATATTCATCCATGCTGGCTTTAGACTTGCGAAGTTTGGTTAAGGCTTCGCGCTCGATTTGCCGGACTCGTTCCCGACTGATGTTCAGTATTTCACCAATTCTAGCCAGAGTCAGGGCTTGCCCATCAGTTAAGCCAAAACGCAGGGTGATCACTTCCCTCTGTTGTGGCGTCAGGTCTCCCATCAGGCGATTTAAGTCATAAGATAGAGAAGATTGCATGACAAACTCTTCTGGAGATGCGCCTGGATCTTCCAGCATTTCTCCGAGTTCGGTGTCGTAATTATCACCCAGCCGCAAATCCAAGGAAAGGGGCAAACGCGCCTTTTCTAGATACTCTCGTACTTGTTTGGGGGTCAATTCTAATTCTTGAGCTAGCTCACCAGCTGTCGGAGCACGTCCCAATTTTTGAGACAATTGACGCTGTGCTTTTTTAATCTTATTTAATTTTTCGGTTATGTGGATCGGCAGCCGAATGGTACGAGCTTTTTCGGCTATAGCACGAGTGATCGCTTGCCGAATCCACCAATAGGCATAGGTAGAAAATCTGTACCCTTTGGTGGGGTCAAACTTTTCTACGCCGCGTTGCATACCAATACTACCTTCTTGGATCAAGTCCAGCAAATCGACGTTGCGCTTTATGTACTTTTTGGCAACGGACACTACCAGGCGCAAATTGGCTTCTACCATCTTGCGCTTGGCAATTTCACCATCAGCGATCGCTTCGTTCAAGTCTGCTGGTTCTAGCTTTGTTGCTTTGGCCCACTCTTCTAGAGTCGGTTGACGATCTAACTGGGTGGCAAGACATTCTCTTGATTGATGCAAAGCGCAGGAACGTTGCACTTGCTTACCATAGAAAATCTCTTCCTCGTGGGTTAAGAGTGGCACACGGCCAATCTCACGCAGGTAAGTCCGCACGAGGTCTGTGGCTGTCTGAGCGGTCTTCATGGCGCTACTCTTTGGTAATGATAGGTTTGGCGGTAGGGTCATTAACGGATAGATGCTTTGTAAGGGTGCTACCCAGTCAGATTGGGAACCCTGCTCTGGTTTGCAATTTACGCGCCCGATAAACTCGTCGGCTGCTCATAATAATCAAATTTAGGCTTGTTAACTGCTAAAAATTACAGTTATTTCCTACTTTTCACAAGTATCTACAGTTAGATAAAAGGTAGCTTCTTAAACATTTTTCTATGGGAACCTTATTAACAATTGTAACATTTATGAGAATGTTTTGGCTAGATGGCGACATTAAATTTCCTGGCTGTTCCAGTTCATGCAATGTCGCCCTTTTTCTTAAGGCTGACTAGAAGTCAATTTAAGAAATTATCTGGCTCAAAGTAAGCTTCCTCATATTTGTCAAGATATCTTAATGAGAACTATAGTCATTCTCTTATAACAATTGTTTAATTTTTTCTGGGAATGGGGAATGGGGCATTGGGCATTGGGCATTGGGCATGGGGTATGGGGCATTGATTATTCTCTTTGTCCCCCTTATCCCCACTCCCTAGTACAGACGCGATTAATCACGTCTCTCCCTACTCTCTCACGATCGCACAGTAATCTTGGATGGCTTTTACGTCCAAAGTCGTAGTTTGTAAGGAACGAATGGCGGCAACGGTAGCTTTTGCGCCGGCGATCGTAGTAATGATCGGAATTTTGTAAGCTAAAGCTGTGCGACGGATTAACCTAGCATCAGTCTGGGCTTCTTCCCCTGAAGGTGTGTTGATAATAAGTTGGATTTTCTGGTTTTTGATTGCATCAAGGACGTGGGGACGACCTTCATGGAGTTTCAACACCAACTCAATATTTAATTCCTGTTCGAGAAGAACTCGCCGTGTACCAAGGGTAGCCATTACTCTAAAGCCTAAATCGATAAATTCCTTCACCACACCACCGGCAGCAGCTTTATCGCGATCGCTCATTGATACAAATACGGTTCCCGTCAGTGGTAAAATCTCCCCAGCACCCATTTCGGCTTTGGCAAAGGCACGGCCAAAGTCGCTGTCAATCCCCATCACCTCACCAGTTGATCGCATTTCTGGGCCTAATATTGTATCAGTTCCAGGGAATTTATTAAAGGGTAATACTGCTTCTTTTACAGCAATATGCGTGGGGATGACTTCCTCAGTGAAGTGTAACTCCTCTAAGGTTTTGCCTGACATAATTAAGGATGCTAGTTTCGCCAACTGTACGCCCGTTGCTTTAGATACAAATGGGACTGTGCGAGAGGCACGG
Organism: Nostoc sp. NMS7; assembly: GCF_017115085.1. GTDB lineage: Bacteria > Cyanobacteriota > Cyanobacteriia > Cyanobacteriales > Nostocaceae > Nostoc. The sequence goes on from NZ_JABXKJ010000083.1 coordinate 21,849, forward strand.
GGGTTGGCTTCCAGAATGTAAACTTGGGGAGAATAGCTGCTTGCACCGACAACGGCAAATTGAATATTCATCAATCCCACGACTGACAGCGCTTGTGCTAGCTGCACTGTCCAAGTGCGAATTTGATTGAGAACTGCTGGTGATAGGGAAATGGAAGGTAAAGAACAAGCGGAATCTCCTGAGTGAATTCCGGCTTGTTCGATGTGTTCCATGATGCCACCAATTACCACCCGTCCTGTATGATCAGCGATCGCATCGACATCAACTTCAATCGCATTTTCCAAAAACTTATCAATCAAAATCGGGTGTTCTGGTTCCACTAACACCGCAAAGGTCATGTAGCGTTCCAACTCAGCATCGGAATAAACGATTTCCATTGCCCGTCCCCCTAACACATAGCTGGGACGCACCACCACCGGATATCCAATGCGTTTGGCGACAATCAGCGCATCTTCGTAAGTCCGAGCGATACCATTAGGCGGTTGAGCAATATTCAACTGTTGAAGAATCTTTTCAAACCGCTCCCGGTTTTCTGCCATGTCGATGGAATCTGGTGATGTCCCCCAAATTTTAGTCAGCAGTCCAGAGGTATCATTGCTGAGAAATTCTTGTAACGGCAGAGCCAACTTTAGCGGGGTTTGTCCGCCAAACTGGATGATCACCCCAACTGGATTTTCAGTTTCGATGATGTTAAGGACATCTTCTTTTGTTAAAGGCTCAAAGTAAAGGCGATCGCTGGTATCATAATCTGTCGAAACTGTTTCTGGGTTAGAGTTGACCATAATTGTCTCATACCCCGCTCCCTTCAAAGCATAGGCGGCGTGACAACAACAATAATCAAACTCAATTCCCTGCCCAATGCGGTTTGGTCCACCACCCAAAATCAACACTTTTGGCTTAGTTGTTGGCAAAACCTCTGTTTCTTCTTCGTAGGTAGAATAGTAGTAGGGGGTAAATGCTTCAAACTCAGCAGCGCAGGTATCTACGGTTTTATAAACTGGGATAATCCCTAGTGACTTGCGGTAGGCGCGAACTTCATCTTCGGTGGTTTTGGTGGCATAGGCAATCTGGCGATCGCTATATCCGTCCCGCTTCACTTCATAAAGTTGCTCTTTTGTCAATTGCTGTAAAGGTGTCCGCTTCAGGAATTTTTCGACATCTAGCAGTTGTTGCAATTTATCCAAAAACCATCGGTCAATACCGGTGAGTTCGTAGATTTCCTCAATAGTCATCCCTTGCTGCAAGGCATGACGCACGGCGAAAATGCGATCGGGGTTAGGTGTCCGCAGTTGGGCGCGAATTTGTTCACCACTGGGTAATTTTTCGGCTTTGTCGCAACCCCAACCAGCGCGTCCTGTTTCGAGCGATCGCAGCGCCTTTTGAAAGGATTCGTTGAATGTCCGCCCAATTGCCATTGCTTCCCCGACAGACTTCATTTGAGTTGTCAGCACTGGTTCTGAACCAGGGAACTTTTCAAAGGCGAAGCGGGGAATTTTTGTCACCACATAGTCAATTGTTGGCTCAAAAGATGCCGGAGTTTTCTTGGTGATGTCATTTTGAATTTCATCTAGGGTGTAGCCCACAGCCAATTTTGCGGCAATTTTAGCGATCGGGAAACCCGTAGCTTTGGAAGATAAAGCTGAACTGCGGGAAACACGGGGGTTCATCTCAATTACAACTACATCCCCATTAACCGGATTGACGGCAAATTGAATATTAGAACCGCCAGTTTCTACACCGATCTCGCGGATAATTTTGATTGCCATATCCCGCAGCCTTTGATATTCTTTATCAGTAAGGGTTTGCGCGGGAGCGACGGTAATCGAGTCGCCGGTGTGGATGCCCATAGGGTCAAGGTTTTCGATGGAGCAGATAATCACCACGTTATCTGCCAAGTCACGCATCACTTCGAGTTCATATTCTTTCCAGCCGAGTAAAGATTGGTCAATGAGAATTTGCGAAACGGGGCTAGCATCTATACCTACCTGTGCCATTTCTTCAAATTCTTCTTTGTTGTAGGCAATACCGCCGCCACTTCCGCCCATTGTGAAAGCGGGACGAATAATTAGGGGATAAGTACCAATTTGACGGGCAACAGCTTTGGCTTCTTCCAAAGATTCGGCTGTGTCGCTGGGACACACAGCTACCCCGATTTTTGCCATTGCTTGACCAAAAAGTTTTCGATCTTCGGCTTTTTCAATGGCTGGTAGTTTAGCGCCGATTAACTCAACGCCGTACTTTTCCAACACCCCATTTTTCGCTAAAGCAACGGCGAGGTTGAGGGCGGTTTGTCCTCCCATCGTGGGTAGGAGAGCATCAGGGCGTTCTTTCTCAATAACTTTTTCGACCAATTCCGGTGTCAACGGCTCAATGTAAGTGCGATCGGCCGTTTCCGGGTCGGTCATAATCGTTGCAGGGTTGGAGTTGACCAAAACCACTTCATAGCCTTCTTCTCGCAGCGCTTTACAGGCTTGAGTGCCAGAGTAGTCAAACTCACAGGCTTGTCCGATCACAATTGGACCAGAGCCTAACAGGAGAATCTTCCGAAGGTCGTCACGGCGGGGCATAGTAGTTGTGTTGGAGTACGAGAATACAAATCCTGATTATTTTAAGGGTCTTTATCCCCTGTCGTGCTTTTTATTATTAAGATTTTCTAAGTTTGATTATAGAGAAGGGGTAGGGAGTGGGGAATGGGAGATGAGGTAGATGAGGGAGATGAGGGAGACAAGGGGGATAAGGGAGACAAGGAGAAAATAACGAATGCCCAATACTTCTCTACGAGAGGCTGCACTTCGGCAAGGCTCAGTGACCACGCCAACGACTTCTCTACGAGACGCTGTTCGCGTTCGCTCAGTACAAGTGCCCAATGCCCAACAATTATTTTGTATTTCTAATTTTATTTAGTTGTGATGCTTAAATTTATTAAGCTTTTGCAAATCTTTATTCTTTAAGCTGATGACAGCTTGCAACAGATGGTGATTTATTTTGGCATATATCTATCTGATTATTCAGGATAAATAAATTTATTTGATAAAAATCTATCTTAACTAGCTAATTGCTAAATATTTTCAATGTTAAATATTCTGTGCATATCTTTACTTAAATTAAAAATGGCAGAGAAATAGGAATGCCATTCTCTGCCATTTTTATAATATTTTAAGAGTTAGTACTGCCAACTTTTTCTTTCAGTCTAGGTAGACAAATCTAGATTATGAGAGTTTTAGCTTTGAGCCGCTTGGACAAACGCTAAGGTTAAGCTGTCTTTGGCGAGGAAGTGAGACAAATGATAAGCACGTTCCTCAGTCTTCAACAAAATCTTTTCGTATAGATAGCGTGTGCCCCGATCGCCTAAACTCTCTGCCTGAGCAGCTTGACGGCGAATTACGCCAATAATGGCTTGTTCTGCCGCTAGGTCATTTTCTACCATTTGGCGAGAGGAATATACGCCTTCAGATTCTTGCTCAAAAACAGTTAATTCTGCTAATTTGCTGAAGGTCGCTACTGGCACACCACCTAGTCCATCCAAGCGTTCCCCAATTTCATGAACGTGGTCTTGTACTTGGTTGTAGCTTTCGTTAAAAAACTCATGCAGAGAATAAAATTCTGAGCCTTCAACTACAAAATGATGCTTTTGGTACTGCAAATACAGTGCCTGGAAACTAGCTAATAAGACGTTGAATCCTTCTGTAACTGGAGCAGTGACGCTGTGATCCAGCAACACGGGATTGTCATATACATGACCAAAATTCCGTAACAAAGTTTGCGTTTCAGACATTGTTCTCCTCGCTCTTTAGCAGTTATAGATTTTAACTGCTTATTCTTTACATATTAACATTTTAATAATGAAGAGCAAGCCGATTCGCCATCACAAGATTTTGTATTTTTGCTGACTAAAAGTCTCAAGTTTATTGTTTGCTGGATGATGGTACGCTCATCAAGTTGCATATGTTTATCATTATTATTGACATAATAATTTAAGTGTGTATATTTACAATGGAAGTAGGAAAAAACAGGGTATAATTTCTCCTTTGTCTCCCTTGTCTGGGTCATCCCGCTCTCATTTCACTATGCGATCGCGGCAAATATTTTATTTTTTCCAAAAATTAATGACAATAATTTGCACTTAAGGTATGCTGGTGTGCAGAGGCTAAACTCCTAAGACTTTCAAAAAGCAGGGAGCTAAATCTTAGTAGTTACTGCAAGTTTGTTGGACTTTGAGGGCAATTCTCTTGAAATCATCTAGTTCAGAAATAGAAATAAAGCACCTTGTAGAGGTGAATTGGGCAGATCGCTGGCAAGTCTATCATCGCCTAAAGGAATTAGACATTCCCTGTAGTTGTGCGGCTAACCAGCCATTAAAAGTTGAAATTGGCTCTCCTCTGACAGCTATTCAACTTTGGAGTGTGAATCGGCGATTTACAGCCTCCCGTCAAGACCAGATTTTGACTCTTGAGCGCTGCTGGTATAGTCGCTATCAATAGTTATAATCTGTGGCTGCTGCTGAGAATCTCTCACTTGACAGCTTGTATTAGTTAAAATAGGTCAAAAAAATGAGTGCATCCCAGACTACAGAAGGATCAGAATTTTGCCTTGAAGGCAGGTTTATAGAGTTTGTTATTAAAGATGGCTATAAGCTTAAAGGCTTACTGCTGGCTACTCATGAGGGTGAGTCTTACATTAAACTCGCTAAACATTTACGCGCTGCTTTTGATTTGCGGTTACAACCAGGTACTTGGCTACAAGTTGTTGGTTATAAAGAATACGATATAAAAAAAGACAAAGTTACACTGAAAGCTGAACGTGTGATGGCGGCGCGTTCTGAGATGGAGAGAGTTCACACGACTACTCCAGTAGAAGAACCCCCATATATTGATAATGTCAAGGTAAAACCAGCTAAAACTAAAGCCACGATTTTGGTATGTCAAAAGTCTGATTGCATGAAACGCGGTGGTAAAGCTGTTTGTCAGGCGTTGGAGGCGGCTTTAAGCGATCGCGGTTTAGAAGACCAAGTTACAATCAAGGGCACTGGTTGCATGAAAAACTGTAAAGCTGGGCCGAATTTAGTAATGCCAGATAAAACCCGCCATAGCCGAATTCAAGCTGCACAGGTTCCCGCGTTGATGAATCAGCATTTTGGTGACAAGAGTTTGTCAGCACAGGCGGAGAATTTAAGGGAAGTGGCGATATCTAATGGCAAGTTTTGCGGAAATAAGTAGTGGAATCTTGACATTTTAATGAGAAAGTTTAATAATATCTTTTCAAGTGTGTTCCATTAATATTCGGCATTAAGCTTTTGCTAGAAGTTGCAATAGCTTCAAAAAACTGGCTTGAATTCAAGCCAGTTTTTTGAGTTAATAGAGTTTCTATTCGCTCGTGACTTCAAAGCTTGATGTAGCAGTACGTTGATATCTTTAATTAACTGTTCCCTTTCGTTTGTTGATTTCATTTTTAATCATCCAAGCGTGGTTTTACTTTTCTGCCACCGTCTTGATGGTAGACCGTCGCGTTTGTCATAAAAGAGGCAAAATTCTTTAACATCTCTATGCAATTGAATTGAGCGATGCCTGCGGTTCTTGCTAGCCTATGCCTACAGCATTTCATGAGAAGGACACAGTTGTAAAAGCGATCGCTTAATATTTTTATACAATTACGTTCGCTGGTTTGGTAGAGTGTGTTAGCAGCAGCGTAACGCATGGAAAGTATCTAGAATGATGCATTAAGAATGTAATTCACTCTACAAATTTTTAATGTTTGTAAGTCATTCATCCGAGTCTAAATCTGATTCTAATTGTAGTGATCGCCTGCATGACTGCTTCTTTGTCTGCTGGGGCTAAGTTGGCACTGATGCGATTTACTGCCATTTTTATTACTCCTTTAGAGGGCCTAATTTCAGTATTCCCCAAATTATGGAGGCGATGTCTACGACGGGCTACGCCTACGCTATTGTTGAGAGGTAATTAACAGAGTTTTATCTGCTTTTTATCTAGATTTGCAATATGATCTTTCTAGAGTCAAAAACTAGATACTAAAAATGACAGCGTATGCTGTTGGATACAGATACTCTAGTTCTCAGCCTTAATAATTTCGTTTTACTTCGCTCAATAAACAAAGAATTTTATAAAGGTAATCAACTATTTCGACGATGAAGTGATGAAATTGTTTAGTATAAACTAATCAAACTGAATGTAGAAATAAATGCGTAAACAAATCATCGAATATACATCTCCACTAGATGCACTGATTGCCCTTACCAAACAGTTAAATACCTATGAAATAAAGTACCAAATGAATTCAGAAGAATTTTTTGCTAAATATAACCAAGGCGAAACTTCTGACGATGAAGTGTTTGTCGAATGGGCAGGAAACTACCAACATTATCTAGCTCTACACCAAGATATCAAGAGCAAACTCAGAGATGTCGCGTAAAGTTATCCAAGCCTATTTAGATGAAATTGAGCAAATTTTACTCAACTGCTCTAACACATACGTTGAGGAATATAGTGCAGTAATTATAACGACAGAGAGAGCTAATCTCCGCATTAAGATACGTTTCGCTCTCAAATATTTACTGGCAGTTAGTGAAGCCTTTGTGATTGTAGATAATCAGATTACATATATCGATTACCGCTATCACTTTCAAGATGAGCAAAATAGTCTGATTTTTCGTTATGACAGTACACCACACTTTCCCAACTTGCCTAGCTTCCCGCACCATAAACATCTTTTTGATAACGTAATTGCTTGTGAAAAGCCACATATAGCCGATGTGCTAGAGGAAGTGATGGAGTTTTTAGAGTAGGAAAATGGAATTTATATCGCAAAACAAAATTATCAAATGTAACCGTTAAAATTTTGCTCATTGATACCTTCCTTCTAATCACTAATTACCGCGATCGCATCAATTTCTACTAAGACATCTTTAGGTAAGCGCGATACCTGGACACAAGCCCGCGCCGGGGCTGTATCTTCGGGGAAATATTTAGCATATACGGCATTCACCGCCGCGAAATCATTCATATCAGCGAGAAATACTGTGGTCTTGACGACATCTTGAAAAGTCGCACCAGCTGCTGTGAGGATGGCTTCCAGATTAGTTAATACCTGCTCAGTTTGCTTTTTGACATCATCAGTGTAGACGACATCACCAAGGCGGGGATCGATGGCAATTTGTCCAGCGACGAATAGAAATTGACCAGAAGCTGCGATCGCTTGATTATAAGGGCCGACTGGTGCGGGTGCGTTATCAGTACGAATTACTTTACGAGTCATAGATATTACTTTATTTAACGATGTTTCCTGCTTACCGATTTCCACCTCAGAAGCGATCGGCTTGTAGGGTTCTCCATCTGGCATTATTGCACGACTGAAGTCAGCATCCTCAATGAGCCATCCATAAGTCGCCAATAATCGCGCAAAATGCGATCCCCATCAGCATACGATTAGTATTGTGTTTTTGGCGACAGCGACGGGGGAACCTGGCAAGGGGATGACTTTGAGGAATGCTTGCAGCTTGTTTATGAAACCCGTTCCCCGGCTGAATTTTAGTGATGTACCTCCTAGATACCAATCATTACGTTTACACAAACTATATGGTGGGGAATTCTAGGTATTACTCTCCCTTCTTCTCTTTGCGCCCTTTGCGTCCTTTGCGGTTCGTTCCTCCTACCCCAACCTTGGACGTATCCCATAATGCCGATATCGCCAATAATCGCGCAAAATGCGATCGTGATCAAAACATAAACTACCCGGCACACGCCAAGACTCAAAAACACCTACACCCTTAGCATCATCCCCAGCCAGAGGTTCCCCCGTCGCCGTCGCCAAAAACACAATACTAATCGTATGCTGACGCGGATCGCGATTCGGGTCAGAATACACTAATAATTGTTCAACTAACTCCACCTGCAAACCCGTTTCTTCCTCAGCTTCTCGCCGTGCCGCCACTTCCACCGCTTCCCCATAATCTACAAAACCACCAGGAATAGCCCAACCTAAAGGTAGATTCTGTCTTTCAATTAACACTATTGGCCGATGAGGCCGATCTACTAATTCAATGATGATATCAACTGTCGGTGTAGGATTTCGGTAAGTCATAGTTATTAGTCATTGGTCACTGGTCATTAGTCCTTGACTAAGGACAAACAAAATGAGTTTACTTGATTTACCTTGCAAATGCTGTTCCGTGATAAATTCAATGCGATCGCCAAGCGTGTTGATCAGACAACTGCTTCTTCCCATAATTCAGGTTAAATATGCCTTTTCCTAGATCCAGTGGCATTTTGCTGCATCCTACCTCCTTTCCCAGTCGATTTGGCGTTGGAGATTTAGGCTTAGAAGCCTATCGCTTCATCGATTTTCTCAAAGAGAGCCATCAACAATATTGGCAAGTTTTACCCTTAGGCCCCACTGGATATGGCAATTCTCCCTATATGTGCTACTCGGCAATGGCGGGAAATCCCCTGCTAATTAGCCCAGAAAAACTCCTAGATGAGGGTTTGCTAGCTGAAGAAGACTTTGCTAACTTACCAGGATTTCCGGTAGAGAAGGTAGATTTTGAGCAGGTTGTGCCGATTAAGATTGGGCTACTCAAAAAAGCCTGTGAAAATTTCACAGCTAATGCTACGCCCATCCAACAAAAAGAGTTTGAGGGTTTTTGCGACAGTAAAGCCTATTGGCTAGATAATTACGCCTTATTTATGGCGCTCAAAGATGCCAACAACAATGGAAACTGGTATACATGGGAGCCAGAAATTGTCAAGCGTGATCCGCAAGCATTAGATGAAGTACAGGATCGGCTCAAGGAACAGATTTTTTATTACAAGTTTATCCAATTTGAGTTTTTCCGCCAGTGGTCAGAACTGAAAAGCTACGCCAACATGCGCGGCATTGACATTATCGGCGATATCCCCATCTATGTAGCTCATGATAGCGCTGACGTGTGGGCGCATCCCGACATCTTTTGCTTAGACAAAGAGACAGGAGCTGCTGCCCAAATGGCAGGAGTTCCACCAGATTACTTTAGCGCCACCGGTCAATTGTGGGGAAACCCGGTTTATAACTGGGAAGAATTGCAAAAACAAGATTTTAAATGGTGGGTACAGCGCTTTGAAGCAATGCTGGATTATGTAGATATAATTCGCATTGACCACTTCCGGGGTTTCCAGGCTTATTGGTCAGTAGCCCAAGGCGAAGAAACTGCGATGAATGGCAAATGGGTGGAAGCGCCTGGAGATGCTTTTTTTGAAGTGATTAGGGAGAAGTTGGGCAAACTACCCGTTTTAGCTGAAGATTTGGGAGTAATTACACCAGAGGTAGAAGCGCTGCGAGACAAGTATGAATTTCCGGGGATGAAAATTTTGCAGTTTGCCTTTGGTTCTGATCCCGATAATCCCTTTTTACCATTCAATTACCCCAGAAATGCTGTAGTTTACACTGGCACTCACGATAATGATACAACTGTAGGCTGGTTCAATTCAGCTAACGACAACGAAAAGCAAAACCTCTTGCTTTATTTAGGTTCTATTAGTCCTGAAGGCATCCACTGGGATTTAATTCGCCTAGCTTTGAGTTCCATTGCCAACCAAGCGATTATTCCTTTGCAAGATATTTTGGGATTAGGAAACGAAGCGCGGATGAATTTTCCCAGTGTTGCTGAGGGGAACTGGGAGTGGCGCTATCAAGCGTCAGGGTTGACTGAGGAATTAGGCGATCGCTTAAAAGTTCTTACCAGACTTAATGGACGCGCCCCGCAAGCCCAGTGAGGAGATAAGGGAGACAAGGGAGACAAGGAAGACAAGGAAGAGGGAGGAGTAAATGCCTGCTTGTCCTCCTTGTCCTCCTCATCCTCAAAACTTAGGTTTAGCAGCAATCCTAATTTCTTCCTCTTTCCCCGGCTCTCCCATTTCCTTCGCTTTCTCTTGATTGACGCTCATCAATACACCACCAGCATTATCAGTTTTCACTGTCAGTTGCTGTTGGGCTTTCCAAGTCCGATGAGTTCCCTCTGGCAAAATACCCTCAAACTCGGTTTTGCCATCGGCTACTACGCGAATCCAAGATGACGCTTTCAAGGTGACACCAATCTGTACAGCCTGTCCCTGGTGGACTTTGCTAAGGCGATCGCTGATCGGTTCAACCTCAACTGCCTTTTTTCGTTGGGCTAGTTCTGGTTTAACAACGGACTTTTGTTTTTGGTACGGCTGGTTTTGGCTATTACTTGCTTGTAGTACAGCGTTATTTAATAACTGAGATAAGCCATTTACAGAGCAGAAAATTAGCAATATGTAAAGAAAGTAAAGATGAATTGGACGTAATTGACTAAGGGGTGAAATATTCCCCATCCCTTGGGAGTTTACTTGTGCAGAACTGATCGGAAAAGTGCCGGAAAATTCCACTCCATTCAAGCCGAGTGCTTCGGAAAATTGCCTGATCAAACCCTGAATATAAATTGGTTCTGGCAGTTCCTTTAAATTACCTTCTTCGATCGCCTGCAATAATCGCCGGGGAATCCTGGTCAATACAACCACTTGCTCTAGAGATAAGCCTTGTGCTTGACGCAATGCCAAAAGTTTAGCGCCTAATTCTGCCAACTTTTCAGATCGTTGTTGCTCTAATGAAAGTGATGGCTGGTGATTATTCTTCTTTCTTGGCCATTTCATGGCTGCTGACGCTCCTTAATTCCACTGAATCAATAATTAGGTTGTATTATTTGCTCTTGCAAAAAGTGAATCTCATAATCTTTGAGGGAACGATATTTACCCTCATCTAAAAAGGGTTCTTTTGAAGTTTGTAATTGAATTGAACCAATCGCAGTCCGATGCAGTTTGATTACTGGGTATCCTAACTGTTCGGCTATACGGCGAATTTGGCGATTTCTTCCCTCCTGTAACACTATTTCTAAAAAGCTTTGCTCGGCACAATGTTCTATTAGCTGTACCTTAGCAGCCCTAGTTTTTCTACCCTCCAACATCACACCCTGGCGCCACTTATGTAGTACTGCTTCTGGAGGATGTCCTTTGACCAAAACACGATATGTCTTGGAAATACTGTGACGTGGATGGGTTAGTCCAAATGTCAGTTCTCCGTCATTTGTCAGGATTAATGCTCCTGTAGAGTCTGCATCTAAACGTCCAACTGGGTGAATACCGCAACCTTCTCGTAATTCTTTGGGTAGTAGATCCAGAACTGTCGGTCTGCTCTGGGGGTCGTCGCAAGTCGAAACCACTCCCGCAGGTTTGTGTAGCAATAAATATATTAAAGCCGGACGGTGCTTTACGGATATGGGTTTACCATCAATTGCGATCGCATCTTTTTGGGGATCAACTTTTTGACCTAAATGTGCCAATTCTCCATTGATCCGTACCCGTGAGTGCCTAATCATTTCTTCGGCTTCCCGACGTGAGGCAATACCCCATTGAGCGAGAATTTTTTGTAACCGTGCCTCCATGTGGAAATTGCTTATTTACTGTTAACAATTAAATGATATTTGCATTTTGTAGCGAGTAGGCATAAATGTTACATTTAAAGCTTGTTTAATTAAATTGGTTAAATGCCAGAGCGAAATTTCCCACCCAAAAATACAAGTAAAATACGCATAATTACGCAGGTACTCACAACAGCACTAAAGCTGTGGTTAAGAGCGCAAGTGAGCCAAATATCGGAATTAAAAGTGGAGATTAAAGCCAGCGATCGCCAAATTATCTCTGGGCGCATCCCTTCGGTATCTATTTTTGCTACTCATGCAGTTTATCAAGGTCTCCTGATTACACAAATTCAATTAATAGCAGAAAATATTCGGATAAATATCGGCTCGGTACTCAAGGGACAACCTCTGCAACTGTTAGAAATAGTACCAGTGGTTGGCGATTTGATCGTAGACGAGAAGGATCTGAATGCTTCTCTCTCATCTGACTTATTATCTACTGCTTTGAGTGATCTATTCGTTAAGGTTTTACCAACAGATTGCCCCCAGTTACAACCAATTAATTGGCAAGAAATTATCCTTGAGAATAATCAAATTATACTCCGAGGCATGAGAGGAACCAATAGTGAAACCACACCTCTAGAGATTTGTCTGGGCTTACGGTTAGTCAGTGGGCATGAGTTGCAAGTAACACATATCCCAATCAAGCCCGACCAGGGAGATATATTAGAGGACAATCATGAGTACAATCTGGATCTTGGCTCAGATGTCGATATCCAAGAACTAACGCTGATCCCAGGCAAGCTGGTGTGTCGTGGACGGATTAACGTTAATCCTTGATGATTACGGATTAAAAAATACTAATAACCTATTTTAAATGATCTAGCGCCTCTCGAAACAAGAGTGGGGAGTGAGGAGTAGGGAAGATCAGGGGGATAAGGGGGACAAGGGAGACAAGGGAGAATAATCTTTATGCCCAATGCCCAATACTTCTCTTCTTAGGCTACGCCAACGACTTCTCTACCAGACGCTGTTCGCGTTCGCTCAGTACAAGTGCCCAATGCCCAACTCACTTATTTGCTAAGTAGCGGCAACAATAGTGTCACAAAATAGTAAACCAAGGGAGCGGTGAAAATATAACTATCGGTACGGTCTAAAATACCACCGTGACCGGGGATTAATTGTCCAGAATCTTTGACTCCAGCATCCCGCTTGAGCATAGATTCGGTAAGATCCCCTAAAATACTAGCAATGCCAATCAACAAACCCAATGCTAAACCAGTGAAGGGGGATTTAGGCAAATGTAGATAATAGGCTCCGGCTACGGCTACGGCAACACTGGAGATGATGCCAAAGACAGCACCTTCTACAGTTTTTTTCGGGCTAATCTCAGACAGACGGGTTTTACCAAAGAATTTGCCAATGGTGTAAGCACCGATATCGGCTGCCCAAATACACAAAAAAGTCAGCAGTGTTGCTGTAAAACCTTGTGGTAGAGAAGCGGAATTTGCTTTTTCCCAGAAATCTGTCCAGGTTGTCGGCCAGTAACCTCCGAAAGGGAGATTGCTAAAAGCTGCACTATCAATTGCTCGTAAGCGCACCCAGTAACTCGGTAAATAACCGACGTAAAATAGCCCCATAATAGAAGCGGAAACATCAGCGATCGTGGCAAATTTTGGTTGAAACAGCAGGTAAAAACAAATCAGTGTGCCAGCTATTGGCATCACAGCATCAGCTAAACTGCCATTTAGGGTACAAATCACCAGCAACACTTGGCTGACAGCCATTGTGGTTTTAGCGGCGGGAGTGATGCCTCTGGCTCGCACCAAATTAAAATATTCCTGTTGACCCAAAAAGACGATAACCGCAAACATGATGGTAAAGTACCAACCCCCCAAAAGGGTAACAGAAAGAGCAAGAGCGATCGCAACAATTCCACTAATAATCCGAGACCAAGGCATAAAAGTATTTTGGATTTTGGATTTTGGATTTTGGATTAGAGATTAGGTATTCGAGATTAGGAATTGGTAATTGTGGCTTGGTTTCTTATGGCCTAAACCCCCAATCTAAAATCTAAAATCTAAAATCTAAAATCTTTTTGATTTAGTCCAGTTTCTCACCACTAAGGATAAAAATGGGATCAACGGCGGTAAAGGTTTGAGAAAAGCCGCGCGTCTCTAGGCGGTTAACCGCAGACTGGACGACTTCGATATTTCTAGCCCTTAACAGGGAAAAGCTCTGGGAAATAGCATACAGACTTTCTAGATTAGCAGCTGTGGCTACAACCCGACCGGATGGTGGCAAATACTGCCAAGCTGCTTGGAGAATTTCTTGAATAGGGCGTCCTCCCTCAATACAAACGCGGTGAGGAGTAACTTTGAGGTCATGTAAACACTCTGGGGCACTACCTTCAATAACTTCGACATTCTTGACTTCAAAGCGATCGCAGTTTCGCTTAATTAGATTAGCTACTTCTTCATCCCTTTCTATAGCAATAATCTGTCCACCTGGACACAATAGCCCCACCTCTACCGGAATTGTACCTGTCCCTGCGCCAATGTCCCACAAGACTGAATTAGGTTCTAGTCGCAGTTGAGAAATCAACAATAGCCTGACTTCTCGCTGGCTCAGGGGAATTCCTGGCAAATGTTCAAACAATTCATCGGGAATACCAGGGGAAATATAAGGCCAAAGTTGGGAGGGCATAGAACTACGCAATTATACTAAAGATATCGGTTTGCCAAATTGAAAAGCCATAAGTTATAAAAACTTTTCAACCCTAGCATTATCAGAAACCATGATGATTGACGAAATATTAGGCGATGTCCAGGGAGAAGACGCTACACGTCTACGCTACAAAGTTCAGCAGCTATTAGGAAAAAAAGCGGGGCGGCGGACGCTGTTAGCTCGTGATTTGAACACTCAGGAATTAGTTGTCATCAAGTTACTCTCTTTTGGTGGTGACTTTGAGTGGGATTCACTCAAGCTGTTTGAGCGGGAAGCTGAAACTTTAAAAAACCTAGCACATCCCTTAATTCCTCGCTATTTAAACTATTTTGAGGTAAATTTACCAACCATCAAAGGATTTGCCCTGGTACAAACTTATATTCCTGCACAAACTTTAGAGCAATACTTACAAACTGGGCGGACTTTTACAGAAGCAGAAGTCAAACAGATAGCCAAAGCAGTTTTAGAGATTCTCGTTTACTTACATGGGCTGTATCCGCCTGTAATTCACCGTGATATTAAGCCTAGCAATATTTTATTAGGCGATCGCTCTGGTAATAGTGTCGGTCAACTCTATTTGGTAGATTTTGGCTCAGTGCAGACTGTCCTCGCCACAGAAACCGGCACAAGGACTGTGGTCGGAACTTATGGATATATGCCACCCGAACAATTTGGCGGACGCACTGTTGCAGCATCTGACCTTTATAGTTTAGGTGCAACTTTAATTTATTTAGTGACGGGTACTTACCCCGCCGATTTACCCCAAAAGGATTTTCGGATTCAGTTTGAACAAGCGGCTAATCTCAGTCCCAGCTTTAGCAATTGGTTGAGATCGATGATTGAACCCAGTTTAGAACGGCGTTTGAGTTCTGCTACCAAAGCGATATCTACGATGGGCTCCGCCTACGCAGCTTTAGAGAAACCACAACTAACAAACTCACCTGCTTTGGTTGTTGGCAAACCAGATGGGAGTAAAATTCAACTAACCAAAAATGCGGATTCTCTAGAAATTATCATTCCACCGACTGGTTTTGATGCATCAATATTATTCACAGGTTTATTTGCGATCGTTTGGAATTCATTTATCCTCTTTTGGACAATTGGCGCACTCTCCGCACCTTTTCCTGTCAACATCCCCTTTGCCATGTTCTCACTTCCTTTTTGGGGTGCTGGCTTTGTCATGGTGTATAAAATTCTCTTTCATTTATTTGGACGCATCTGCTTACGCCTGAATCCTAAACAAATTAGCCTAACCTGGGAGTTGTTTGCTTGGAAATTTTATCGTCCCCGGACATCGCCAAGACAAAGTATTACTAAGTTGGTTTACATTCCCAAACATTTTACTAAAGACTCTGAAGGCACTAGAATTGCCGTTCCAGCACAATTGGATATTTGGGTAGGAGTAAAAAAATATCAACTTGGTGGTATTAGTGGTGCGATTAAATCTGAAGCCGAACTGGAATGGGTAGCTGATGAATTAAGCGATTGGTTAGGTTTACCAATTCAGCGAGAATAAACAAAATCAATAATATTAAAGAGGTCTACAAATGGCAACTACAAGCAAAAGCGATCGCTAATGCAATTAATTCAAAAACATCTAAACATCGCACCCAATAGCACTCTAGAAAAAGTTTTAGAACTTTTAGAGGATGAAGAAGATATTAGAGATGCTCGTGCTGAAATAGTAGATGCAAAAATTAACGGTACTATATCTTGGGATGAATACAAGAAAGAAACCGCGTGACTTACCAAATTGAATTTACTAAGGGTGCTAATAAACAACTCAAGAAACTACCAAGCGATATCAAAGAACGTATCGACTCAAAAAGAATTAGCAATAGAACCACGTCCAGTTGGTGTTAAAAAATTGGCAGGCGAAGAATCTTTATATCGGATTAGAGTAGGTGGTTATAGAGTAATTTATCAAAAATTTGATAATATTCTCTTAGTAAGTGTAATTAAAGTGAAACATCGTAGAGAAGTTTATAGAAATGAGTCCTGATAGACAATAGCTGGAAAACTTATGCTTCTATGGATGATACTGTCTTCATTGTCCGTACACTTGTACTAAAAAAGTTTAGATGAGACTTAATTGTAAACCTTACTACGAAACAAAATTTGGTGCTGCTTATTTGGGAAACAGCCTAGAATTAATGACAGGTATTCCCGACGAAAGTATTGACCTAATTTGTACCTCTCCACCATTTGCACTGGTTCGTAAAAAAGAATACGGAAATGTTAATGCCGATGAATATGTTGAATGGTTTAAAGATTATGCGGCACATTTTTACCGGATTCTTAAACCAACAGGCTCACTGGTTATTGATATTGGTGGCAGCTGGATTAAGGGGATGCCAGTTCGTTCTCTTTATCATTTTGAACTAGTTATTGCTTTATGCAAAGCAAAAGAAAAAGGTGGACTTGGATTTTATCTGGCACAAGAATTGTATTGGTATAATCCAGCAAAACTACCCACTCCTGCGGAATGGGTAACAGTTCGCAGGGAAAGAGTTAAAGATTCGGTAAACACGATTTGGTGGCTATCAAAAGAACCGCATCCTAAAGCTAATAATAGAAGGGTTTTAAAGCCTTATAGTGATGCGATGAAAAACCTTCTGAAGAATGGCTATAAACCCAAATTTAGACCATCAGGACATGATATTTCCAATAAATTTAGTCAGGACAGGGGAGGAGCCATTCCCCCGAATATTATTGATGGACGTTGTAGTACAGACAAAGAAGAAATAGGGCAACAGACTATTATAGAAGAAACTTTATTTGAAGATTTAGTCCAGCCTGTAAATGTAATTTCTGCCTCGAATACTGCTTCCAACGATTATTACCAAAGGCGTTGCAAACAAGAAGGTTTTAAGCCACACCCAGCAAGATTTCCTCAAGCTTTACCAGAGTTTGTTATCAACCTTTGTACAGAACCAGGCGATATTGTTTTAGAACCTTTTGCTGGTTCTAATATGACAGGTCGAGTTGCAGAAACTTTACAAAGGCGCTGGTTAGCTTTTGAGATTGATGAAGACTACATCAGAAGCTCAAAACTGAGATTTGAAGAAAATGCTCCTTTGGTTGTTGAACTTCCAGCAGATTTACCACCAATAGCAACAGAAAATGCTGATAATAAGCAGTCAGTACAGTTAGGACTATTTTGAAAAAGGCTTTCTCAAATTAATTAGATATTTTAAGGAAATTGTCCAATCTGACTTTTCCCGTTAAGTCTTCAAAAGCTTGTTCACAAAGGATTTAGGAAACAGCACAGTATATACTCAAAGCAAGTAAGTCTTTTAGAAGCGTTTCTTGAAAAAGAAATCGGGCAACGTTTTTCCCTGATTTTTGAAGTTAGTCAGGTAAAAGAGGTCAGGCGAGAAAAACCAGATTCTCCTAACAAAAGTCTAATAGACAAAGAGGAATGAATAATGAACCTAGAGAATTATCCCTCTTAATCACTTTCCGAGTATTCTGAATAATGTCTTCTCTTGTCATGGTTGGTTGCGCCCCCGAAGTATCAAATAACCAGGCTAATGAAAGCCCTATAGCTATGAATGCAGCCTAGAGTAATAAAAGAGGGTTAAATCAACATTAGTCAACCTTTTGAAAGCGATAGTTCTATTAGATGGGAATTTGGATACAAAATTCTGTTTCTTGGCTTGTTTTTGAGTTACATATTAACTTCCCTTGGTGCATTTCTGCTACAATCTGATAACTAATAAATAAGCCTAGTCCACTTCCTTTCCCAACAGGCTTTGTTGTAAAGAACGGATCAAATATTTTGGAAATTATCAATTCGTGAATACCCAGCCCATTATTTTTAATACGAATATTAAGCCAATTTTTATGAATAATTTCAGTAATAATCCAAATAGTAGGAACGAACGGTTGAGATTCAGGATTTTGACTAATTGATGGATTAGCAATTGCCTCATTTAAAGCATAGATAGCGTTATTTATAATATTCATAAATACTTGATTTATTTGCGCGGGATAACACTTTACCTGGGGAATTACTCCATAATTTTTAATTACTTGAATTACCTGAGTTTTCGACTCATTTTGGAAGCGGTGACGCAGAAATGTGATTGTGTGATTGATACCTGTGTGAATATCAACATTTTTGATTTCTGCTTCATCCAAGCGAGAAAAATTTCGCAGTGACAGCACAATTTCTCTAATGCGATCGCTGCCAACTTGCATCGACTCCAGCAGCTTACCTAAATCTTTTTGAATAAAGTCCAAATCCCAGGTTACTATTGCTTTTTGAATGTCTAGCGAGGGAACTGGATAGGTTTGCTGGTAGAGTTGCAATATTTTTAATAAGACTTTTGTATATTCAGATGCATGGGTGAGATTAGCGTAAATAAAGTTAACTGGATTATTAATTTCGTGAGCAATCCCTGCAACTAATTGCCCCAAACTTGACATTTTTTCAGTTTGTACCAGTTGAGCCTGAGTATATTTGAGTTTCTCAAGGATAACTTTTAGGTCGTGATTAGCTTGAATTAGCTCAATATTTCGTTGTTCTACCCTAGTTTCCAGTTCCTCATTCGTTTGCTTCAGTAATGCTTCTGCGTGTTTGCGTAAGCGAAGCTCGTCGTAGACATCGCTAATATTGATCAGTGAGCCAGAGAATTCTGTTTCACTTTGAGGTTGAGCAGACAGTTCCAACCAAACAATTACACCAGTTTGATGGTAAAAGCGGAGTACTTGACAAACCTCTACTCCGGTTTGTAACTTTTCTAGAGTTTTTTCCCACAAGTGCCGATCATCCAAGTCAATGAAATTGCCTAAAGCACTACCGATGGCATCTGTTATCCCATAACCAAGGGTATTTGTCCAGGCTCGGTTGAGGAAATTGAGATTACCCAAGCGATCGCACTTAAAGACAATTTCGCGCAGACTATCCACCAATTCCCGGTAACGCCGTTCGGATTCAGACAATTTCTCAATCAAACTGTACTGAATCTGTGTATGCAATTCATTGCTAAAATCTGACATTATACTGTACTCGTCAAACGCTGAAGTAGCTCGGTATGGTTAATTGTATCGGCGTATAAGGGGAAGACGTGAGTGTGGTAGAATTCTTGCTCAAACACCGTGCGAGCAGAAGTGCAATCAGACAAAAGAACAACCTGATAGCCTTTCTCATGGGCAGAACGACCTGTAGAATCAATACAGACCGAAGTGACTGCACCAGCTAAAACTACATGAGTAATCTGTTTTTCATGGAGAATCATGTCTAGGTTAGTATTCATGAAAGCATTAAATCCCCGTTTTCCGGGAACTTCGAGAATTCTGCTGCGGAAGGGTAGCAACTCATCAATCATCTGCGATCCCTTCGTACCAGCTTGAAAAGCCCCAACTTCCTTGATAGTTTTAAGAATGCCAACAGGTTCAACCAATTCCTGGTAGTTTGGCGTAAAAAAAATCGGTGTGGTAATCATCAACACTGGAGTTTGTAGCAAACACCCTACAAGCTCAACCGTGTTTTCTAATACTTTGGTGGCCCTTGAGGATTCCTCAATGACACTATGTAGAATACCATCAGCTGCAAAGTAGTCATTTTGATAACCAATCAAGATCACAGCAGTACTTTGGGGTTGCATTGTATTTCTAACTATTTAGTATGTACAGACACTTTATTATTCCCGTTCTAAGTGTGTTTCTAACGAAAACTAACAGGGAAAACATATAGAGGTGTGAGTCTGGAAGCTATTGGCGGAATATTGCTTAACATTTTGTGATTAAAAAGCTGTTGGTGAAGTTTCCGCAGTGGGGTATTGCTTGTGTTGATGGAGTGTTGGTGGATTGGCAAGAGTAATTGTTTCTAAGCTAATCGGCATTTAAATTGCAACATAGTCACTATTACCCTTGTTTTTTATTTTTCG
>NZ_JABXKJ010000096.1 GCF_017115085.1 Nostoc sp. NMS7
AGAAGAGGTTAGCGATACCTGCGGTGAGCTTCGCTTACGCACAATCGGAAAAGCCGCGAATTCCATTCGCCCTGGCTCTAAGTTGACACGTATGAGCAATGCTGTGCCCCTACGACAGATCTGGTTCAAATACATGAAAACTGCTGTAATAACTAATAATAAACCACGTCTATCTTGAAACCTGTAGTTCTTCTGTGATCAAAAGGATTTGCCCTCATCCCCCAACCCCTTCTCCCAGATTTGGGATTCGGGGAGCCAGAATTTCAAAGTCCCTCTCCCAGATTTGGGAGAGGGATTTAGGGTAAGGGCGAAAACTACGGTTTTCAACTTAGATGAGGTTTAACTACTAACTTCATCGCTAATCAGCAGAACAATTTTACCCGCTACAGAACCACTTTCAAGTAATTGGTGGGCTTTAGCCGCTTCTTTCAAGGGAAACTTGTGACTAACATGGATTTTTAACTTGCCTTCATCGATCCAAGTGGTACATTGTTCGAGAATTTTTGCATGATGCTGGAGGCTCTCTTCCAATCCTAGCAACGCTGGTGTCAACATTAACTCTAAACCAATGCGGAGATTACGTAGTCTAGCAGTTTTCCAAATAGTATTGGCATCTGGTTCGAGAATCGTCACAATATCGCCATACACTCGGACTGCGGGGAAAGTTTTGTGAAAAATTTCCCCGCCTATGGTATCAAAAGCCAAGTCTACACCTTCGCCGCCAGTCCAATCTAATACCGCTTGCACAAAGTCTGTTTGTTTATAAAAAATTAGATGATCAGCACCGAGTTCTTTGACGAAATTAGCTTTTTCCTCAGAACTGACTGTGGTGGATACAGTAGCACCTTTGAGTTTCGCCAATTGAATTGCTACATGGCCGACACCACCAGCACCCGCATGAATCAAAACCCGTTCTCCAGGTTCCAATCGTCCCCGTTCATATAAAGCTTCCCAGGCGGTGATTAATACCAAAGGTGCTGCTGCTGCTTCGGCAAAGGAGATAGACGCGGGTTTACGTGCCACAAACCGCTCATCCACAACGGTAAATTCAGCATAATTTCCTTGGTGTGCGCCCAAGCCGCCATAGCAAAAATATACCTGATCGCCTGCGCGAAAACGCTGAACGCTAGCACCCACCGCTTCGACAATACCGGCACCATCACATCCTAAAATTGTCGGCGTGCGATCGGGGTAGAAAGTGCCTCGGCTACGAAGTTTAGTGTCGATGGGGTTAATCCCAGCCGCCACCAAGCGGATTAAAAGTTCAGTATTACCTACAGGAACAACAGGGTTTGGCACTTCCTGTACTTGCAGAACTTCGGGACTGCCAGCTGCTGTCATCAAGACTGCTTTCACGAATCTTTCCTCCTGGCTTTAGATGCACGTTTATTTGCAACTTTAGCGCAAGAGGGTGGACACAGAGCTATTTTTGAGGGAAAACTGCGTCACCGTAAGCGTTGCGTTAGCGAGTATTCGTTCGCTTTTAGCGTCTCGTAGAGAGCGTCATAGCCCATAGTAGACATCGCGCTAACGCTATAATAAACGTGCATTTAAATGTACACTTATCTAGATGCCAAAATACCTAAGCATAACGGAAGCTCGACGACAATTGTTAGATTTACCGGATGAGTTGAAAGATGAACCGGTGATCATCACCAAGCATGGTAAGCCTGTGATGGCAGCACTTAGTTTTGATCAATTTGAATCTCTGTTGGAAACCCTGGCAATATTATCTGATCGGGAGTTTGCCCATCAGCTACGGGAGAGTATAGACCAGGGAGAACGAGGAGAAACTATTAACTGGAAGGAAGTAAAAGCCATGAAACATAATGTTTCACGGCTTTCAGTGTGGTGTAAGGAGCTTAACTAAATATCATGATAAAGTAACTGCCCAACAACAACGCACTCGTAACAATTTTGGTAACAGACTTTTTTAGCGATCGCACTCTCAGACATGAATCTGGTGAGTCAAAAATTCCCAATCCTTTTACCAGCTTTGAATGTGCAGGTTTGTTGGAAAGAAGTTAGTCTCAAGGATGAATTCAAAATCTGACCGCTTCTAACTTTAATCCTTTAGCTAACTTTCAAGCAAAGCACCACCACAACTAGAACCACACCCAGCAGTACAACCATAACAATAAGCAGCAGTTTGTATTTCACTAATCACGTCTAAACTGCCAACTTCTACCAGTTTGCTAACTGTCAAGGTTTTACCATTGCGGTTTTTCGCAGGCAAATTCATCATTTGGTTAAAGTCACAATCATATACATTGCCCAGATAGTCAATTGAAAGTTGATCACGACACATTAAATGTTCAAGTGTGCTGGAATTAAAATGCGACTCCAAAAACTGCAAATAGCTGCTGTACAGTTTTCTCCGTTCCAAATGAATTTTCGTTCTACCAACTGGTAAGTTAGTAATGGTGAAGAGGTTGTTAAACACAATATTAAAATGTTCTTGTAAGAACATTTTGTAATCTCGTTCTAGGTTAGTCTGTTGATTCAGTAGAAATATTAGAAGCCCCTATTTATGCATTATTGGGTTTTGGAGTATTTCTAGCTTGTTTAGCTTTGGGTGCATTCATAAACTCTTCTGCACTAGGTTTAATTGTATCCGCTCAATAAGTTGCGGTAAGCAAAAATTATTAGCGATTGTTGAATCAAT
>NZ_JABXKJ010000214.1 GCF_017115085.1 Nostoc sp. NMS7
CTGCAAAACTTGCAATCCAGTATTTATTGCTTTTAATAGCTGGTTCTGCGCGATGTCGGTTTGAATTTTGACTTCGTAAACTTTCACGATGTCGAGAATAGTCTTAGCTTCTTGTAGAACGATCGCTACCCAGGATTCTACCTGTTCAAAATTGCCACACAAGTACTCAATTTCTGTTGTTTCTAAATATAAATCTAATGTCAGGTCATAGTTGGTTTGCCAGCTAGAAGCTGCTAGCCAAACTCTTGCTGTAGCTAAATATTTTTTCGCCATACTATAGGCGATCGCAGCCTTTGCTTTCTGTCCTGCGATTAAATTTAATCTCGCAATTTCATTGCGTTCTGATTGATCTGCGACAAGCTCAATTCCATGATTCAGATGATCGACAATTTCAAACAGTCGGTCTGATAGTCTCTCTAGCAAAGTTTTTCCGAGGAGATTGCGACCAATTTGTAAATGAACAACTTGTTTGTGCGACTCATCGATTAAGGTGTATGAGGCTTGCTGCACGCGATCGTGCAAGAACTTATACTCTTGAATTAACAAGTTTTCATCTAATTCAGATAATGGTTGAATTAATCCAACTTCTATGGCTGTTAGTAAATCTTGAAAAACCGTTTCAGGTGGTTTTCCACAAACAATCGATAGAGTATCTAAATTAAATTCAGCGCCGACGCAAGCAGCTAACCGGAGAATTTGCTGTGTATTCTCTGGCAGTTTCTTCAACTTGTGAAGCATCAACTCCACAACATTATCAGTGATATCTTGGGCTTGGATCTGAGCTATGTTCCACTGCCAGCTTAAGTATTGTGCATCAAAGGTCAATAAATTTTCACTATGCAGCATTCTCAAAAATTCACTGATAAAGAAGGGATTGCCCTCAGTTTTACGCAACACCAACTCAGCTAAGGGACGAACGGTGTCTGCATTCCGATGTAGCGTCTCGGCAATCAACTGACTCAACGGCAAGAGCGTTAAGGGTGCTAAGATAATTTCCTGAAGCACTGCCCCTTGTTTTCGCAGTCTCTCTAGCATTAATGCTAATGGATGCGTTGGATTTACTTCATTATCTCGATAGGCTCCAATCAAAAATAGTGATTTGGTTTGCTCATCGAGGAGCATCAACTCGATTAACTTCAGCGTTGCTGAGTCTATCCACTGCAAATCATCTAAGAAGATCACCAGGGGATGTGATTCTGAACAAAACACCCGCACAAACTGCCCAAAGATTCTGTGAAAGCGATTTTGAGCTTCAGTTGCTCCAACGGATGGTACAGGCGACTGCTTGCCGATAATTAGTTCAACTTCGGGGATGACATCAATGATGATTTGTGCGTTGTTTCCCAAAGCTGTAAGTAAGAGCGATCGCCACTGTTGCACTTGTTCGTCAGGTTCACTGAGCAATTGCTGCACTAATTTTTGCAGGGCATGGGCGATCGCGCTGTAGGGAATATTGCGCCCAAACTGATCAAATTTACCAGAGATAAAATAACCACGCTTTTGGGTAATTGGTTTATAGATTTCCTGCACTAACGCAGATTTCCCAATTCCAGCATAGCCAGATACCAACATCATTTCGACTTGGAATTTTGGGTTGCCTCTTTGTTCCCTTTGTGAAGTTGTTTCTAAATTATTTGGTAAAGCAGCGACGCGGTTTGACTCTGGACAAGCTACGCGATTGTCCTCCGGACACGCTACGCGAACAAACGCTGCCAGTAACATTGCAACTTCCTTGTCCCGTCCATACAGTTTTTGAGGAATTTGAAACTGCTCAGAAATGTCTTGAAGTGCCAGTTGAATATTAGAGATTTGACCGATTTTTGCTAATTGATCGGCACAGATTTCTAAATCCGCTTTGATGCTCCAAGCACTCTGATAGCGATTTTCAGCATTTTTCGCCATCAGTTTGAGAATGATATCTGAAACTGGCTTAGGAATCGTCGTATTTATTTCATGAGGCGAAACAGGCTGTTTAGCTATATGACAGTGGACTAGCTCAAGCATGTCCACTGTGGGAAACGGCAGATGTCCAGTTAGCAGTTCGTAGAACGTCACACCAAGGGAGTAAAAATCGGTGCGGTAATCGAGTAAACGGTTCATCCGCCCGGTTTGCTCTGGAGATAGGTATGCGAGTGTCCCTTCTAAAACATGAGGACTTTTGAAAGTCGGATTCGTGCGGTTAAATTGGGTGGCAATTCCAAAGTCAATAATTTTGACAACGCCAGTATCCAGATTGAGAACTATTTTTCCAGGGTTGATATCTTTATGAATGACATTGGCTGCATGGATTCTGCCTAGAATATCGCAAATAATGATTGCAAGACTTAGAAAAGTCGATAAAGGTATGGGGCAAAAGATATCTGGACGCTTGTGCATCCATTGCTCTAAGGACTCTGCCCCAAAATCTTCTAAGAGAATCACCAGAGTGCGTTGATAGTCCTGCTGGCTGTATGCCTTGATAACTCCTTCCAGATTGAGGGAACGGGTAATTTTATATTCCTGTCTGTAGCGGGTTAGTTCTTGAGGTGAGGGATAATCAAGCTTTAGCATTTTTACGATGATCCCTACTCCATCGTCTCTGATGCCTCGATACACTAGAGAATTAGAACTTTCGTATATCTTGTCTTGGATGGCAATACCAGTTAGAGCAATCATAGAGCAA
>NZ_JABXKJ010000261.1 GCF_017115085.1 Nostoc sp. NMS7
GGGCATTGGGCATTGGGCATTGGGCATTGGGCATTGGGCATTGGGCATTGGGCATGGGTTATTCCCCTTGTCTCCCTTATCTCGGAATTGCGGTTGAGTGGGCGTTGATTTTGTCAACCCTTATCCCCCTTGTCTCCCTTATCTCCCTCATCTCCCTCATCTCCCTACGGCGCTTCCGTCTGTTGCTCTGTTGCCTTACTTGGTGGAATCTCCTCAAGAGGAATCAGGGCTTCGATCACCGACTTCACAATTGGCGCGGCGACAGTAGAACCATAGGCACTTTCTCCTTTTGGCTCATCTACCAGTGCGAACACTACATACCGAGGAGATTCCACGGGCAAAATAGCCACAAAGCTGGTCATTCTCGCACCCTTGATGTAGCCGCCAGAGGGACTAGCTTTTTGGGCTGTACCAGTTTTACCAGCAATCCGATATCCCGGAATTTGTGCCACCTTGCCGGTGCCTTCAGTAACAACAGTTTCCATCATTTCTACAACCTTTTGGGCTGTTGCGGCTGAGAAAATTTGGCGGGGGATGGTGCGCGTGGGTGAATCATGCATCTGCCCTTTGCTATCAATCAGCCCCCGAACTATATGGGGTGTTACCAACTTACCGCCATTGGCTAAAGCGCCGTGCATTTGCACTAGCTGTAACGGTGTCATGGAAAAGCCTTGTCCAAAGGAAGTAGTAGCTGCCTCAATTGGCGAAGCGATAAATTCTTCTTGACTTTTGAGCCGGCCACCAACTTCAAAAGGTAAATCTGTATCAACTTTTTGTCCTAGCCCCAAACGTTCGAGCCAGTTATAGTAGATTGAAGGCTTTAAGCGTTGAATAATTTGCACCATGCCAATGTTGCTAGAATGTTGGAGAATTTGAGCAATGTTGATCCGCCCGTAACCATTGTTCTCAGCATTTTTGATGGTGTAATTAGCTACTTGAATAGAGCCGGAGTCATTAAACATATCATCTGCTTTGATCACGCCATTTTCTAGAGCGATCGCCACATTCAAAGGTTTAAAAGTCGATCCCGGTTCATAAAGATCCGCCACCGTCCAGTTTTTAAATAGCGAAATATTAGCTTTAGCGTATTCATTAGGGTTATAGGTAGGTTCAGAAACCAGGGCGAGCAAGGAACCATCGAACGCATCCATTACAATTACCGCTCCCCGTTTGGCGTCAAACTTCTGCATCTGTTGTTTAAGCGCAGTCCGAGCAATTCGTTGCAGACGGCTATCAATAGTTAGTTGCAGTCGCAAATCATCAAAATGCAAAAAACCTTCAGGGGCATGATCAGGCATCACAGATCCATTACCCGACCGACTGAGCCGCACCGTTTGCACAGGACGTTCTAGCAACTTCTCTTGAGAGTATTCCACACCTGCTTGACCACGGCGGTCAACATTCACATAGCCCACCACGTCAGCAACCAAATCATCTGATGGGTAATATCGGGAGTATTTTTGAATCCACTCCAAGCCATTTAAGCGCAAAGAGATGATGCGATCAATAATTTCTTGCGGTAGGGCAGGGGCAAGTATAATTCCGCTTCTTTTGCTTTCAAAAGTTTTCACCAATTCCGCAGAATCTTTTGCCAAAATTGGCGCAAGTCGCTCTGCCATATCTTCATTAGACTTATCAAACAGCTTGGGATGAGCGTACAAAGTGTATACAGGACGGTCAATCGCCAACAGATTACTATTGCGATCTAACACCGGGCGACGGGGCATAAAAGGTCGCAAATTCACCATTTGCTGGTTTCGCGCCTGCTCTGTTAACTTTGTACCCTTGACAATTTGGAGGTTATACAATTTCACACCCAACCCCAACCCTGATGCCATTAATACGCCCCAGACTATAAACAGTCGAGACTTAGTGTTGAATGTTTGGTTTTGGATATTAGAGGCTAGTTTTCCCAAAAACCCTCGCTTATAACCCTTTTGTCCCCTTGTGAATCCTGGATTGCGAAACTTTGTGAATTTTGTTCTGCTTGGTGACTTCTGCATTGGGTTCGTCCTTTGTCATTTGTCATTTGTCATTTGCTACAAGTCGGAGTCCTAATGACAAATGACTAATGACTCTTAGCCTTTTACCAATTCTCCAAAATAAAGCTACAGATTTAAGAGGTAGAAACTCAGATTACAGCCTTTTTCATGTATTTGAACCATAATCTTCGCTAGGGGCGCACAGATATCATTGGTGTCAACTTCAGCCAAAACCCTTTTAAAACCTCGTTCTGGCTAGAAATGCTGCTCATTGCGGCAGAGCCGCAAGTTAATAGGCAAAGCCTCAATCAGGGGCATTCCCAGTCTCCGACTGGGAACGAGATAAACGAGATAATGTCTCAAAACATTCTTGCTTACTAACTTTCACGTTAACTTGACACCAATGCACATCTGTTGTCCTAGAGTATGGTTTAATTACCTGAATATTGCTGTGAATCTGACTTTCCGAATTACGAATTATGTTAGCGTAGCGTTAGCGAGTATTCGTTCGCTTTTAGCCTCTGGTAGAGAGCGTCATTACGAATTACGAATTAGATTTAGTATCCTAATGGCGAGAGTCTTTGCTGCGTTTCAGAATTTGGCGTTGTGTTAGACGATGCCGGCTTAGAACTATGAGATGCTGGAAGCAAGAAAATCATCCCTTGAGGAGTCGGTGATACCAGCCCTGCTGTTGGTTGTTCTGCTTCCTGAGCCATTTTATTTGTCAACGTCGCGTTGGTTGTCATTAGCAACTGCTCATGACGTTGTAGCCCTTGCAGTCTGCGATATGACTGACTCCAAAGCTGTTGGGAATATACCGTCCAGCCATAAACAGCAAGTGTCGATGCTACTAACAAGAACGCCAAAACGGTTGAATAACCATGAAAGGTGTACAAGCGCAGCAACCACAAAGGTACAGCTGCCGAATTAGGCATTGTGGGAAGGTTCCCACTCGACTGCTGATTGAGATTTGGCACTTGTCGTCTACCTAACTCTTTCACCGATTTGGGCATAACTGCCTCATTTGTGGGAGAAACCGCGAGATTTTTCGAGGAACGCTGTTGTCTTTGAGAGGATACTGGTGTAGAAGCGCTCCGTGGTGTTGACTTCATACGCGCAGAGCGTCGCCTCCCTAAAGAAAGGATAGAATCTTGCCGGAACCAATTACCCCTTGTAGAAACAGTAGATTTACGAGCAATTACCATAATTTTTTTAGATGGGAAATACTGTACTTTAGATTGACTGTCTTGATTGTCTGTTTTTGCTGAGGTTAAAATCACCTTCTTTGCAACAAGCACACATAACAGACTACACCCTTTTAACTGTTCTGATAGGTAGCTGTACCAATGTTTGCATCCTCTAAATATTGCAATGTTTGCAATCAGCGATTAGCAACTGGACAGCTTACCCTTTAGCGATCGCCCCTAAAGTATGGCTTCGCGAGGCAGCAAGATGCAATACTCTGTGAAAAAATAAAATTTTTTGCTATGATAACTCGAATTGCTAGAAAACTTGGTAATTTCCGTTTTGCTCCTGAGTTAAGAGAAACTAATCAGATGGCTGTATGATCTGTAATCCCAAAAAGAATACGCCAAAGGATTGTTTTTTTAAGTATGTATTCTCGCAGCCTTAAAAAAAAGCAATAAATACGGTATCGTATTCAACAGGCGAAATATTGTTCTAGCCACAATTGGTGAAAGAGGAGTTATGAAAACAAAAATCTTTGGTTTGGCTTTAATGTTAAGTCTGGCTGCAATTCTCGGAGCCTGCGAAGGTGGTGGTGGTGATGGTGCTGGTGCTGGTGCTGGTACCACTAGTACTCCCGCTGCTACAGGTGAACCAACTGATGCGCCTCCTGCGGCCTCTAGCCCTGCCGCGACTACAGCACCTACTCCCGCAACTACTCCTAAATAAGGCATCTTCAGCTTTAGTTTGAATGATGCCCAAAAGAGCTTAGTAATAACACTCGTCACGACATAGCTAGAATTAATTAGGTTAATGTAAAAACCTGGATATTTCTATCTATTGGTGGATCAGAGGCCAGAGTTTGCTGAAATATCAGCTAAGTAGGGCAGCAAGTAGAGGACACTGGTGATGAGGGTTACGTCCTCAACCAAGTGTCCGCCTGAAATTCTCGCCTGACCGAAGCTTGTTCCAAGTCCAAGGGAGTTGAGTTATATAAATCTAAGCCATTTTGTGGGCAAGGTACTTCTCTGGTTTGGTATTTGGAATAGCTTAAATTCCTGAGTTTTCAGAGGATAAAACAATTCATCGCGATCGCTGGCAATTGCTCTTGAGCATTCCCTATAGTCTATTCCGGATCAGGAGAGACCTGGTAATGTCCCTTGATATTGCCAGATTTTTATTAGGAGAATTTGTAACTTTGAATATAGGGAATGAGAAAAACAGATTTTCATCCGGCGTTGTGAAGGCAGTTCAGGAGATGGGAAAAGTTAAAGCGAGAAAGGAGATACAATTACTATGCTTAATTGTGATTAGTGCTACGTTAATTCTCTTAAGTAGCTATTGGGGGTCAGCAGTAGTAGCTTTACCGCCAGCAGAAGATACACCAGAAGAAATATTACGCACTAAAATTATCATAGAAGCGCGATCGCCGATTGATGGAAAATTCCTCACAGCTGCCGAATATATCCAATTACAAGCGCAGCTGCAAGAAGGACCCCCACCAAAACTAGACCCGAAAATTCGAGAACAGATTTTCTTGCTTCGCTTACGTAAAACATTATTTCAGTTTTTCCCATTTTTAAATTTTTGAGAATTACTCAAGGGTCAAATGTCAAGAGCTTTATCCCATCTTCCCCACTCCCCAATGCCCGATTCTGAGGTAGGATAACGGTGGCGACAAAATTGCAAATAAATGTAAAGAATATATATAGATATTAAATAAGTAGATTTAGTCAATCACGTTATTTCACTTAGGTAGCTTCATGTCCATGACCACGATCGCCCCTGAACAGGTTAACAGCATCGTTTGGAATCAGCATAACGATCCCTTTGAAATACTAGGTTCTCATCCCATAGAACAAGATGGTAAAACTGTCTGGGCTGTGCGAGCCTATCTACCAAATGCAAGTGCGGCATGGGTGGTTATTCCTGAACAACGCAAAGAATACCCGATGCAAACAGTGCATCATCCCCAGTTTTTTGAATGCACCATTGAAACCGCAGAACTAGCAAACTATCAGTTACGGATTAAAGAGGGTGAACATGAGCGTGTCATTTATGACCCTTACGCTTTCCGTTCTCCCCACTTGACAGACTTTGACTTGCATTTGTTTAAGGAAGGCAACCATCACCGGATATACGAAAAACTGGGAGCGCACCCTACGGAAATAGACGGAGTTAAAGGCGTTTATTTTGCTGTTTGGGCACCCAACGCTCGTAATGTTTCATTGTTGGCAGATTTCAACCTCTGGGATGGGCGTAAAAACCAGATGCGTAAAGGCCGCACCGGGGTTTGGGAATTATTTATTCCTGAAATCGGTGTGGGAGAGCATTACAAATATGAAATCAAAAATTTTGAAGGACACATTTACGAAAAATCTGATCCCTACGGTTTCCAGCAGGAACCCCGCCCGAAAACGGCATCTATTGTCACTGATTTAAATACTTATAGTTGGACTGATGAAGATTGGATGGAAAAGCGGCGTCGCTCTGACCCCCTGACTCAGCCCGTCTCAGTCTATGAAGTACATTTAGGCTCTTGGTTACACGCTTCGAGTGCCGAACCAGCGAAACTCCCTAATGGTGAAACGGAACCTGTAGTTATCGTTTCCGAACTGAAGCCGGGCGCACGCTTCCTTACCTATCGGGAACTAGCTGACCGACTTATTCCATACGTCAAAGAATTAGGATACACCCATCTAGAATTGCTGCCGATTGCGGAGCATCCCTTTGATGGTTCTTGGGGTTATCAAGTAACTGGGTACTATGCCCCCACTTCGCGTTTTGGCAGCCCGGAAGATTTCATGTATTTTGTTGACAAATGTCACGAAAATGATCTAGGGGTAATTGTAGATTGGGTTCCTGGTCACTTCCCCAAAGATGGACATGGTTTAGCTTTCTTTGATGGTAGCCACCTCTACGAACACTCTGACCCCCGGAAGGGCGAACACAAAGGATGGGGTACTCTGGTGTTCAACTATGGTCGCCATGAAGTTAGTAATTTTTTAGCTGCAAATGCCCTCTTCTGGTTTGACAAGTACCACATTGACGGGATTCGTGTCGATGCTGTTGCCTCGATGCTCTATAACGACTATTGCCGCGAACCTGGAGAATGGCTGCCCAACAAGTACGGCGGCAGAGAAAACCTAGAAGCAGCAGATTTTCTGCGTCAGGTAAATCACATTATCTTTAGCTATTTCCCCGGTATTCTCTCAATTGCTGAAGAATCTACTTCCTGGCCAATGGTATCTTGGCCCACCTATACAGGCGGGCTGGGCTTTAACTTGAAGTGGGATATGGGGTGGATGCACGATATGCTGGATTACTTTAGCATGGACCCTTGGTTCCGTCAGTTCCACCAAAACAATATCACCTTTAGTATGTGGTACAACCACAGCGAGAACTTCATGCTGGCTCTATCCCACGATGAAGTGGTGCATGGTAAGAGCAATATCATCGGTAAAATGCCGGGGGATACATGGCAGAAGTTAGCGAATGTGCGTTGTTTGTTTAGCTATATGTTTGCTCATCCAGGCAAGAAAACCATGTTTATGAGCATGGAGTTTGGGCAGTGGAGTGAATGGAATGATTGGACAGATTTGCAGTGGGATTTATTGCAGCATGAAGGCCACCAACGGTTAAAAAGGTTTTTCCAGGATTTGAACCATCTCTACCGTTCTGAACCAGTTTTGTACACCCAGGATTTTGCTCAACCTGGGTTTGAGTGGATTGACTGTAGCGATAACCGTCATAGTGTAGTTTCCTTTATCCGTCGTGATCAAGATTCTGATGATTTTGCGATCGTGGTTTGCAATTTTACACCGCAACCCCATTCACATTACCGTATTGGTGTACCGCAAAAAGGATTTTATACCGAGTTGTTCAATAGTGATGCGCGACCCTATGGCGGCAGTAATATGGGCAACTTAGGTGGTAAGTGGACAAATGATTGGTCTTTGCACAGTCATCCCTATTCCCTGGATTTGTGTTTGCCACCTTTGGGTGTGTTGATTCTCAAGTTGGATAAGAAGAAGACTGCTGAGGTAATGGGATAACAATTAAGGAATAAGAATTAAATAAGATACAATTTATGCCCCTGGCTTACCTCACCCTCAATCCCTCTCCGATATATTGGAGAGGGAAGCTAGAGACTCTATTGGAGATAAATCAGGAGAATAGGGCGGTAAAAACTTTACTTTTGCGTCGACAGACTCAATTGCAAGTCTTACAGATTCACCACTCTTGGAGCGCGCAGATTGTCCATGACGACTATTCAGGAACTGACTCAGATTTTTGATCGCTTTTATCGGGTGAATAGCGATGCCTACGGTGGTCACTGAGCTTGCCATTCGCGCAGCGCGATGTCCTGAACTTGCCGTTCGCGTAGCGTCTCGTAGAGAAGGGTCTCGTAGAGAAGTGCAGACTGCGCCTACACTCTCGTAAAACTGGTGGTTCTGGATTAGGATTAGCGATCGCTAAAGCAATTATTCAGGCATACTAAGGTAGTTTGAAGGTGCAAAGTGAATTAGGTAAAGGTAGCACTTTTACGATTCAATTACCTTTTGATGTCACCCCAATTTCCCAAATTAAATTGCTGTATTACCTCAAACCTAAATTTAAGTAAAACTTTCTCTACCAAACTTTACTCATATTTAGAATAAACCCAGGCAATACCAACTCGCCGCTAACTGTTGCAGGATTATCTAAACATTCCTCTGGTAATCCAGGACTATAAATATAAACTTTACGCTGCTTACGGTCAATCAACCAGCCTAACTGTATTCCTGGCTCGTTCATATATTCCTCCATTTTTTCCTTCAAAGTCTGGAGGTTGTCGCTAGGAGATTTGAGTTCGACTACAAAATCTGGACAAATAGGAGCAAACTTTCGCTGCTGTTCTGCTGAGAGAGCATTCCACCGTTCTAGTTTAATCCAGGAAGCGTCTGGAGAACGTTCTGCACCTGTTGATAGCTTAAATCCGGTACTAGAGCTAAAAGTTATACCTGTACCATCTTGTTCTGACCACACCCATAGCTGTCCTGAGATATTAACTTCTCGGTTTCCTGTCTCTGAACCAGTAGGGGGCATAATTACCAATTCTCCTAATTTATTTCGCTCAATCCGTAAGTCACGATTCACCTGACAGAAATCAAAAAATTGTTCGTCTGTCATTTGCATTGATGACGGAATTTGCAAAACCAAAGCAGATGAAAACATCGGGATTTCCTCCAGGTTCGGATGCCTAGCCTACTGACTATATTCTCATGCAAAAAACAAAGACGCCAAGATATAACTTTGCGTCTTTGCTTTTTTATCCGAAATCATTTTCAGATTTACTTATTAGGCTGAGGAGTTAGCCGCAGATAGGGTTTGACTTCCTCGTAACCTTTGGGGAATTTCTGTTTGAGTACTTCTGGATCTTTCAGTGAGGGGACAATTACAACATCCTCTCCATCTTTCCAGTCAGCTGGTGTTGCCACACTGTAATTATCAGTCAATTGCAGAGAATCAATCACCCGCAAAAGTTCATCAAAGTTACGTCCCGTGCTGGGAGGGTAGGTGAAAGTGAGACGGAGTTTCTTGTTGGGGTCAATCACGAAAACCGATCGCACTGTCACAGCCGCATTAGCATTCGGATGGATCATGTCGTAAAGGTCAGAAACCTTGCGATCGGCATCTGCCAAAATTGGGTAGTTAAGGGTGGTGCTTTGAGTTTCTTCGATGTCTCCCACCCAGCCGTTGTGGGATTCAACGTTATCAACACTAAGTGCGATCGCTTTGACATTGCGCTTGTCAAATTCTGGTTTGAGCTTGGCAACTGTGCCGAGTTCTGTTGTGCAAACAGGTGTAAAATCAGCAGGGTGAGAAAACAGCACAACCCAGCTCTCACCTGCCCATTCGTAAAAATCGATGTCGCCGTGTGTTGAGGCTTGCGTAAAGTTGGGTACTGTGTCACCTAGACGGATAGTCATATTGATATTCCCTGTAGTTAGAAAAGCATATATATTCTAGTATGCCATCATCACATAAAACCCCTATTTTCCTATCGGAGTTTAGCGGTTTGAAACAAAATTTTAGGTTGTCAGTACTCTCGGATATGAAACGAGAGAGAGGTAAAATTTATTGACTAAAGTACACATATATGCTCTAAATTAGTATTTTTTCCCTACAGGTTTTTCTTTACATTTCAAAAATCAAATAGGAATCCTATAGTTATAAATTTCCACGCCGACTTACTTATCTTAGCTGTGAATGTGTAAGTCTATATCAACTTTACCTTGTTTGACTTGAGCAACGCATCGTAACCACTCATGCCAAACAGCAGGAACAGGAGTTTCACCATCTTCTATAGTACTCATGTCTCCAAGTAATCCTCCCAACTCATTTGATTGGGTTCGCGTTGAATTAAATTAATTTGTTTGCCAGAATTTCCTGGTAAGCTTGGATTGTTTGACGAGCGATCGCATCCCAGCTAAAATTTTCCAAAGCATATTTTTGGGCGTTTAATCCGCGTCGTTGGCGTTCTGCGGGATTTTGCAAAGCTTCTTGTAGTAACTCTACCAGTGCTTCGACATCTGTTGCACCCACCCAACCTGACTGACTATCACGTATCTGTTGACAAATATGCACTTGGTCAGAAATGACTACGGGTGTTCCTGCTACCATCGCTTCAGCGACAGCAATCCCAAAATTTTCGTAGTAGGAAGGCAAGACAAATAAATCAGCAGCTTGTAGTAAACTAAATTTTAGTTCACCAGTTACAAAGCCAGTAATTGTAGTGTGCGATCGCAGTGGTGAATTTTGAATTTGGGATATTATCTTTTGTTCGTAATCTGGATCTTGGGGATTTGTTCCAGCTAAGACAAAATGAAACTTATAACCAACCGCTAATAGCTTTTCTAGCGCTGGAATCAACAAATTAAACCCTTTTTTTGGGTCAATTCGTGACATAAACAGCACTAACGGTACATCCTTTGGTATTTTTAACAACTGATCAGATACATTTTTAAGAAACGATTCAGGGGGGATTACACCCAAGGGAATCACCAACTCTGGCGTAGATACTCCAAATCGTTCTGATATTTTAGCTTCTTGATCGCTGGTAAAATGAATAGCTGCCGCACCAGCTAAATTTTGACGTTCTATAATTGCGACATAAAGCTGTTTTAATTGCTTTTTCTTGCGTAAATCAGCCGGATCAAGAGTACCCAAAGGACGGAAAATATAAGGTAGCTTTTGCTGACGACACACAATAGCAGCAGCACTAATTATTGGGGAGAATAGAGCATGAATATGTGCTATGTCAAACTCATGAGCATGACGTTTTAGCCAGTTTAATAAATCTAGAGAAAATTTGTAGCGACGAAACGGGGCGCAACGAAAGTAAATTATTTCATAGCCATCTTGTTTAATTGGGCGATTTAAAGGAACATCCAGAGGTGTTTGACCATTATCGCCATTACTATCAGTTGTGAGAATTGTAACTTCCACTCCCTCTTTTACCAATGCTGGAGCTAATCCTAGTACCATTTGACTGGGGCCGCCGTAAATCAGAGAAATTGAGGGGACAATTTGTAATATTTTCATTTTTTTGTCATTAATCAAGGTTTTTTAACCCACGGAGGTGGGTTTTGTCTGTGTAGCCAAGCCAGTGCGTTGGGCGGGCAATGCCCGACTTGTTCGCGCAGCGTCTCCCCCTGGGAGAAGCACCTGGCGCGCGACTTCTAGTCGCCCAGGCTAGTAATAAATTAGATTTTTAAAACATCCTCTTAATGACTATTAACTAATTCTTGATAAAACTCTAATTGCTGTTTAGCTAAAGCTTTATTTGTATATTTAATCATTGCTTTTTGATAACCCATTTCACCCAGACTGTGAGCAAAATAGGGTTTATCCATTAACTGAACTAAGCAATTAGCAAGGGCTTGAGTATCACCTTCGGGAAATACTAAACCAGCATCGCCAATTACATAGGGAATTTCCCCAGAATCAGAACCAATTACAGGTACTTGGCAAGCCATCGCCTCAATTAGCACATGACCAAACTGTTCTTTCCAGCCAACAGATGTTAAGGTTTTAAACTTGTAAGTTGTTTCTGAAGGCAGTACTAAAGTACTCATTAAATTGATATAGTTTGCAACCTGATCATGAGGGACACTTTCTAGCAAAATTAACCGTTCTTTAATATGATTTTCCGTCGCTATTTTGATTAATTCACTTTGCAACTCTCCCCGTCCCAGGAGGAGTAATTTCCAAGGTTTGTTTTTCAAAGTGATTAAGGCTTGTAAAAGTGTTAATAAACCCTTTTCTTGTACAAAACGCCCTACAAAGCCTATCACAAAATCGGTTTTTTCAATACCCAACTTAGCTGCTAATTCCGGTTGCGCCTTGGGAGTAAATAGACTTTCATCTATGCCCAGTTGTGGCATAACTTTAATTGACCCTTGATATCCCCGTTGTCGCAAAACTTCTGCTCCATCCTGATTGCCACAAATGATCCCGTGGCTGTGGTTGAGGTTATATTTTTCTAACAAAGAAACTGGGAGTTTCAGTTTGTATGGAAGATTCCACCAAGTAAAAAATACATTTTTTGCCTTGAGTCCTAAGAATTTATTTAAGACAATCATTTGAGTATAAGCCAATGCTCTAGACCCTTGTTCTACCTGAATAATTTGGGGACGAAACCATTTTAACAAAGATATCAAATCGACACCAAAGGTAAGGAGTCCCTGATGATTTTGACTAAAATTAGAAATAGGAACTATTCTAAATGTGCCTTCATCGCGGTATTCAGTTTCAATAATTCTGTTTTGCACACCACCTGGTTTCCAGCGCTTTGGGACTACAACTGTCACTTCAATGTCAGGTTCTAGTTGAGATAAAGCGCGTAATTTTTCACAGTTCAAGTCTACGATATAAGTGTGACTAGCAACTAAAATTTTCATTGTTAGTTATCCTTTGGTATTCACTAACTCCTAACTCCTGTACAGACGTGATTAATCGCGTCTCTCCAAACTCCAAACTCCTAACTCCTAACTAAACTTGTTCATCCAATCGACTATAAATTTGACCGTCATTCCATATTGATTGGATGACAGTACCTAAGGCTTTGAAAAAACCCAAAATGTAGAAAATAGCACGAGTGACAATTTTGATGGGGGAACCGCTTTTATGGCAAGGTGGGCGTCCCAGTACGTGACAGTCAAATAAACGGGCGAATAGGCGTAAAGCTTGAGTTGGAGTCAGGTTTTTCAGCCCCAGCAAGAAATGGTTGTGGTAGAAAGTGAGTTGATATTTGAGCGATCGCATACTAATATCATGACAACCCCCTGTTTCTTCGCCTAAATGCACCAAATGGGCTTCTGGGTCGTACCAAATCTTATATCCCGTCTGGCGCACCCGCAAACAAAAGTCTGACTCTTCCCGCACCGCACTACCGCCAAACCTTTCATCAAACCTCAGCCCGTACTTAGTAAAAATTTCGCGCCGAAAAGACATATTGCAACCCCTCGCTGTCAGCACTTGCTGGGGTTTAATCGTATGTACTAAATCAATATGATACCAAGCAATTCCTGGGTCCATAGCCTGGGGAGGTAGATATTCAATCTCTAAATCTCCTCCCGAATCACCCAATTTCATTCTGTCAAATACCCGTCCGGCGACAGCCCCCACCTCTGGATTTTGCAAATAATTTTTTGCATGGGCTGCTAACAATCCTGGAGTTAATTGAACATCATCATCAATAAATAATATTATTTCACCAGAAGACCGCCGGACAGCATAATTCCGCGCCCCTGGCAAACTTGCCCAATCTAAGCGCAACCATTTAATTTTACCTGCCTTTGCCATCTCTTCCAGGTAGGCTTGAATTTCTGGTTGGTGTTTTGCGGTTTGGTCTACAACTAAAACTTCAAAATTTGGATAGTCCTGTTTTAAGACATCCACAATGCTATCACGTAGCGCTTCCTCTCGCCCATAGGTTGGTATAATTACAGAAATTAAAGGGTAATTAGTCATAATTTTTTCTACTACTTTATCTAAAGGTAATTGGAATTTTCGTTAATCATCTGAAACACTAATTTTGCTTATTCATGACTGTTCCAAGCATTTTCATGAGGAATCGCTCTATTCTAATAAATGAAAATACATAAATTGCCAGTAATATACTCACTATTATTAAAGAAACTCCTATCTTCAAATAGTTATTTATTTGAATCACATAATTTAATTTAGGTAATAAAACAAAATACAAAGGTTGATGAATTAGATAAATTTGATAAGAATAAATTCCTAATATACTAAAAAAGCTTAATATATGTTGAATTTTAGCTATTTTAGCGAGATGGGATAATAATGCTTGAATACCAAAAAAAAATAAAGGAGTAAATAGCATATCTATACCTAACATATATATATATTTGATTTTAAAAATAGTTAAGATAGCATAAATAATAAATCCCAGACTAAAAAGAATGCTTGAAACAATCAAATCTGTTTTTCTAAAAATTTGATGCTTGGCATAGATAATTCCCCAATAAAGTCCTAGACAGAACTGAAATAAATAACTTCCTATAAAATTATCTTGTAAGAAAAATAAATAATTATTTGTATGATGATTTATTAAAAAGTAAAAAGCTAATAACTTCGTTATTATTGCTCCTATAAGTCCTAAAATTAATATTTTATTCTGGTGAGTTTTGCAAAATAAAAATATCAATGGTGTAAGTAAATAAGCCTCTAAAATTACTGTGAAAAACCAAAAACCAGGGTTGATTGATTGGAATCTTATCCCGGCTATACCTATAAATGATAAGAAAAAATTTAGGTTTAAATTAATCTTAATATTAACAAGTAAATAAAGTAAACAAGTTAATATAACAGCTAGTATATAAGCAGGATATATTCTATATAAACGTTTAAGTAGCCATGATTTCCAGTTAATTTTAATCTCCTCTATCTGGTTTTTTTGTAACTTAGAGATGAGAGCATAACTTGTGTTAAAACCAGCCATTAAAAAGAAGATATCTACAGCAGCATATCCGAGCTTTGCTCCATTACTATCTAAAACTGAAATTAGTTGCGATCGCGCCGGATAATTTTGAAAAAAATGAAATATGACAATTGCTAAAATTGCTAATCCTTTTATCTGGTCAATCCAATTAAATCTAGTTTGGCGTGTTTGACTGTGAGTATTCATATATCTGATATCTCGGAGTTTATATTCAGCTTGATATCCAGTAATTCGACCTTTAGATGCTGATTATTCGCTAATACTTACTGATAACCAGACTTAGCCACTAAGAGGATTTAGCAACCCTTGGTTAAGCTTAATACACAAGCAAGGTTCTGTCCACCGATAGCGTACTGGAGTATTCTCACTATGTCCCGTCAGCTTATTAGAGTTTTTTGTTTTTCTGCTTAGGATTTGCTTCTTCCTTCTCTTGTTTATCTAATATCGGCAATTTGAAAAGAACTCCTGCAAAAAACCAGTAATAGACAGCAACCGGATCAACATCTAGAGGATAGTAGTAGGTGTTGTAGCTAATAAACAATATAAACACCCATAAAGCTGCTCCGTAACTGCGGAAATTACGGTTCTTTATGGAGCGATAGGTTTTAAAGCCAATAATTGTTAAAGTTGTTACCAAACCCAGAAACGCTAGTACTCCAATAATTCCAACTTCATAAAGTACTTTGGGATAGTAGGTTTCCACAAGCTTAGTTTTACCCAATGCACGGGTAGAGTTAGTTGCTCGACCTAAGCCACTTCCCAGTGGACCGTCTACGGTTTTCCAATTCTCTTCAAATTGCTGGATGATAAAATCTTGAGGTGGTGAAGCGTCCCAGCGACCAGTAAAACTCTCGGTTCTCTCTTGCACTAGAACAGGGTTAGTCACGATCGCAATTCCCACAATCAAGGCAAGTCCCACGCCTATGGGGATAAATCGTTTCAGGTTGCCAATTTGTCCAGTGAGCAATAGCAAAATCCCGAAGCAGATTGGTACTAAAGCTAAGGCGATTCTCTGTCCAGAAATAACAGAATTGAGAAAGACTGTCACTAAAGAACCTAAACCGACTAGCCGCCATATTGGGGAGGGATCGGTGAAGCCGGTGGCAAAAGTAAAAAAGGTGCTGGCAATTAAGAACCATGCCCACTGCCAAGGAGCTACAAATGTCCCTGGTAGGCGAATAACCCCTTCATCAGGACTATATACTAGCGCTCCACCAAAATAACATCTGGCTTCGAGTGTTGCTCTAAATAAGGCGTCTCCTTCAAGACCTCTAGTGCCTTGACATACACCCGTTATTAGTAAGAAGTATTGAATAAATCCCAGCACACAGCAAATTAGTATAAGAGCAATCTGGAGGCGTGATAAAAATAGAAAATCCCGTTTATCCCGAATTAAATAGTAAGCACAACCAATCAGGGGGACATAGCCTAAAAATATTTTTAGTCCGAGAATTCCCATACCTAAAGGTATTTCTGGGGGACCTTTTTCTAATAGTCCCGAAATAGGCGGGTTAAACTGCTGTCCACCATTGACAAATAACAGTGTTAGCAGACTGCAACCCAAAACAATATAAAGTGGGATTTTAATGCCTTGGGGAATAATTAGGGGTAGCCCCTGTTTCCGGCAAGTCTGCCAAAGTCCAATTAGCGCTGGAACGTAAAATGCATCTTTAGCTAATTGGAGTATGGGACTATCGCCTAAGTAGTAGGTGATAGTACCCCCAATAGGTACGTAAATGATGAAGGCATATAGCGCTTGGCGGGGGTATTTGTAGGAAAGGGACATGATGATTATCCCTAAGACGCCAGGGACTGCTGCTTTAATTCCAGCTAGGAAAAAGAGCAGAATGCCAACGAAGACACCGCCAAAAGTGGCGGTGGTAAGTAAGCTAATGAGTTCTTTACGTGCTTGGGCTGCTTTGCGCTTTTGGGCTAACTGTTCTTTGAGGTTAAGGGTAGAAGTTTCCTTTTTAGCCTGCTTTTTCGATTTTTTAGATTGCTGAGATTTTGACTTGAATTTTGGCATGGTGGTGCTGTAGCCTATCAGCCTCAGAGAATCTATTATAGTTGACAAATTTCTTTGGATTGCTGTAACTCGTGCAATCCGAATTCATCTCTAATTGATTGATTTAATAATTTGTAATTAAAAATGCTATAGCAGTTATCGGTTGA
This sequence comes from Nostoc sp. NMS7, assembly GCF_017115085.1. Taxonomy (GTDB): domain Bacteria; phylum Cyanobacteriota; class Cyanobacteriia; order Cyanobacteriales; family Nostocaceae; genus Nostoc. Next base: position 16,351 of record NZ_JABXKJ010000261.1, read on the forward strand.
GTGAGGTACAAGAACCCCACCCCCAACCTCCTCCCCGCTCTTCGAGAGTGATTAGGAAACGCTATAAATCTTAATCTTTTTGAATTATCAAAAAAATTCTCTCCTGTTTCCAAAATATAAATTAGCCAGATAAGTAGGTAGGCGTAATTAAACATAAGATCAAACCTCACCTTCAATCCCTCTCCGAACTCACGGAGAGGGAAGCCGGAGGCAGGGTGAGGTTTTATATTTAATTTGACCCACTTACTTATTGCAAATACAAATTTCACAGCTTCTACAGATAACCAAGGCTGGTTAATTTGCAGAAGCTATGACGAAAAATTGGTGCTTGATAATAGCTAATTTAGTCCATCAAATGTTGCTGGACTTGGGAAACTAATTCATTTGTCCAGTGGTTGGCAAGGTCGGCATTGGCAGCTTCCACCATAACTCTGATCACTGGTTCTGTGCCAGAGGCGCGAACCAAAATTCTGCCGGAATCACCCATTGCAACTTCCGCAAGAGCGATCGCTTGTTGCAGAGGTTGGCAATCTTGCCATCCCAAACGGCGATCGCGATCAATAACTCGCACATTTCGCAACAATTGCGGATAGGTCTGGAAGCTTTGATCTACTAATTCGCCTAAGGGAACACCCGCCTCTTTCACCAAGGCTGCTATATGTAATGCTGTTAACAAACCATCTCCAGTCACAGCATAATGACGGCAAAGAATATGACCTGATTGTTCGCCGCCTAGCATTGCCCCAGTCCGCAACATTTCGGCTTGCACGTATTGGTCGCCGACTGCGGTACGAATTAAGTTTCCACCCTGTTGCTGCCAAGCTTTCTCAAAGCCTAAGTTGGCCATGACAGTAGATACAATCAGGTTGTCTGGGAGTTGTTGCTTTTGTTGTAAGTGGCGTCCCCAGAGATAGAGAATGTAATCGCCGTTAACTTGCCGTCCGGTATTGTCTACTCCTAAGACGCGATCGGCATCACCATCGAAGGCAAAGCCGATGTCGGCGTTGTGTTCTTGTACTGTTGCTGCCAAAATATCTAAATAAGTGGAACCGCAATTAACATTAATGCGATCGCCGTCTGGTTCGTTATGCAAGCAGATTACCTCTGCCCCCATTTCTCTAAATACTGATGGTGCTAACCCGACTGCTGCACCCCACGCCAAGTCTAAAACAATCTTCATTCCTTGAAGATTTAGGCTACTGTTCAAGGGTTTTTTCAACGCCGAGCTATAATCCCCCACTAACTCCAAACGTGAGTAATGCCGACCGCAATTACTGATAGCAATAGGTGATATTTTACCACGCAGTCCGGCTTCTATTTCTGCCTGCAATATTTGCGGTAACTTCCCACCATCGGCACTAAAAATCTTAATCCCATTGTCTTCTGGGGGATTGTGGCTGGCAGAAATCATCACTCCGCCGATGGCTTCACTAATGCTGGTGAGATAGGCAACGCCAGGAGTGGGACATAATCCCAAATACCACACCTCTAATCCTGCTGCTGTTAACCCTGCACTCAACGCCATTGCCAGCATATCGCTGGAGTTTCTAGAGTCTTGTCCGAGAATGACTGGCCCTACTTCAGTAGCATGGTTACGTAAAACAATCCCTGTCCAAAAACCAACTTGTAATGCTAGGGGCGCACTCAGTAATTCTCCCACTCGTCCGCGAATCCCATCTGTGCCAAATAAGGGATTTACTGGTAGTGGGATTAAATTCAGTGCAAAACTGCTCTCAATCCCTTTGCCCAATCCCTCAACGTCGGAAGCAGAACCCCCAGCAATGCCCGATGTCCGAGTTATAGATGAAACCATATTGTTTAAACACTCCACACAATCACACTGAAAAATAACACTTAAGACTTTATTCAGCAATTTTGAGATGCTTTTTCTCTTTAGAAATTCATTCCAGATTCGGCTAAGATTACGTAATAATACTGAATTAACCCAACTTTAATTGTAAAGATTTTATAAAGTCAGTATTGCTTTTTAGATTATTATTAAAGTCTCCACATCTTAGCGAATTATTCTTTTTATGCCCTCAACTTGAGTCTTGATTATCTGTATTAGTTCACACTTTGTAATGTTAATCACAAAGAATAAATTGTAATAAATATTACACTTTTTTCATCACAGGTGTTTTTCAGGAAAGCTGAGGATGAAAGCAAAATTCAGCTAATAACAACAAAAAATCAAAACAGCGAAATGTAAAATTCTATTCCCTTAGGCTTGTTGGTGTGTAAATACCTACAAAATCATTGCAGCTTAAAAAATTTTAATATAAATTCTCATCAAATAGTTTTAAGGTAACGTTTTAATGGCTTTTTTAGCCGTTAGTGAATCCAAACTTCGGCAGTTAACTTTTTAAAGTTGAGAATTTTAGCATGAGCAGCAATTTAGCAACCAAATTACGTGTAGGCACTAAAAAAGCCCACACAATGGCAGAGAATGTAGGTTTTGTCAAGTGCTTTTTAAGAGGAGTAGTCGAGAAAAACTCTTACCGGAAACTAGTTGCTAACTTCTACTTCGTCTACTCAGCGATGGAAGAGGAAATGGAAAAGCATCGCCAGCACCCAATAGTTTCTCAAATTAACTTTCCTCAGTTAAACCGCAAGTATACCTTAGAGCAAGACCTGAGTTATTACTTTGGTACCAACTGGAGAGAGCAAATCAAACTATCTCCCGCAGGTGAAGCTTATGTACAGCGCATCCGAGAAATATCTGAAACAGAACCAGAACTGTTAATCGCCCATTCATATACTCGTTACCTGGGTGACTTATCCGGGGGACAAATTCTCAAAAATATTGCTGTAACAGCGATGAATTTGTCTGATGGGCAAGGAACAGCCTTTTATGAGTTTCCAGAGATTTCTGATGAGAAGGCATTCAAAGCCAAATATCGTCAAGTTTTGGATGAATTACCCCTTGACGAGGCTACATGCGATCGCATCGTTGATGAAGCTAACGCCGCTTTTGGTACGAACATGAAGATGTTCCAAGAATTAGAAGGCAATTTAATTAAGGCGATCGGTGTAATGCTTTACAATAGCCTCACACGGCGTCGTACACGCGGTAGTACTGAACTGGCAACTGCTGAGTAACTGTGTTGAGATTGCGGAGTATGGTGTGTGGAGTCATAAATCCAGACAGCCTGATGAAGGATAATTCATAGGTGTTTCTGGAGAAAGAGCGAACAATGCTCAAAATATTTAGGGGCAATAGCCCTGTGACTGCTTTTGATTTGTGAAAGCAAGCATGGGGAGATTGCCCCTCAATTATTGCTATATTTTCAGCTTTACCATAGACTTTCAGCTTAAAATAACTAAGTCAATCTTCAAACCAAGCTTAATCTCAGTATTTAAGTTTATAACTCGTGAAACTTACTATACTGAGTAAATCCGGCAAAAATATGGCTACGAAAATTCCTGTCACAGTGATTACAGGCTTCTTAGGTAGTGGAAAAACCAGCCTAATTCGCCACCTGCTACAAAACAACCAAGGGCGTCGCATTGCCGTTATAGTCAACGAATTTGGCGAACTCGGTATTGATGGCGAATTATTAAAATCTTGTCAAGTTTGCCCTGAAGATGGTGAGGCTGACAATAATATCTATGAATTAACTAACGGCTGCTTATGCTGCACCGTGCAAGAAGAATTTTACCCGATGATGCAAGAGTTAATCAAGCGGCGAGATAACATCGACTGCATTTTGATTGAAACCTCTGGTTTAGCCTTACCAAAACCGTTAGTAAAGGCTTTTCGCTGGCAGGAAATTCGCAACGCCGCCACTGTGGATGCTGTGATTACTGTCGTAGATTGTGCGGCGGTTGCGGCGGGGACATTTGCTAGTGATCTAGAGGCGATCGCAGCCCAGCGCCAAGCAGATGATAGTCTAGAACATGAAACACCTTTGCAAGAACTGTTTGAAGACCAACTTGCTTGTGCAGACTTGGTGGTGTTGAATAAAATTGATTTGGTAGATGCCCAGACAAAAGCCAGAGTTGAGGAATTGATTAAGCAAGAGTTGCCCAGAGTGGTGAAGATTGTCGAGAGTGATGGTTCTCAACTTGATGCATCTATATTATTAGGATTCCAAGCCGCAGTCGAAGACAACTTAGATAGCCGTCCTAGTCATCACGATACCGAAGAAGACCACAATCACGACGAAGAAATTACCTCAGCTAATTTAATTTTGGATCGTACCTTTGACCCAGAAAAGCTGCAACAGCAGTTGGAGAAATTAGCACAAGAACAAGAAATTTACCGGATTAAAGGCTTTGTGGCAGTGCCAAATAAATCCATGCGCTTAGTGATGCAAGGCGTGGGAACCCGATTTGATAAATTTTACGATCGCCCCTGGAAACCAGAAGAGGCCAGGCAAACCCGCTTAGTTTTCATCGGCCGTGATTTGAAGTCCTCAGAAATTGAATCACAACTTGTAGCTTTATAAGTATACGCAGATGCCTGACTTCTTTGAGAAGTCAGGCATCTATCTCTTGAGAGTTACGAGTTATGAATAACTAGTTAATTCAAAAGAAGAAAAACATAATAACTGAGAATTCTTCACTTGACAAAAATATGACAATTTCTCAACTATTTAACGTTGCCAATCTTTTCGTGTTGCCATTTTGGGCATTGATGATTTTATTGCCAAATTGGAAAGTGACACGGCGAATCATGGAATCATATTTGCCTTTTGTGCTATTAGCAGGGGCGTATTTATATTTGTTTATCAACAGCATTACCCCAGAAAATGCCCAAGCTTTATCGAATCCCCAATTAGCTGATATTGCGCGATTTTTTGCAGATGAAACAGCTGCTGCAACAGGTTGGATTCATTTTTTAGTGATGGATTTATTCGTCGGCCGCTGGATTTATTGGGAAGGGCAAAAAACAGGTATTTGGACAATTCATTCTCTGGCTTTGTCTTTGTTTGCTGGGCCTTTAGGATTACTGTCTCACATCTTGACTGACTGGATTGCCAAGACATTTTTCCCGAAGTTTCAGCAGAATGAAACGGCGACGTTAGCAGAAAAAGCTGCATCATCATCTGGAACATAATATTAGGGTAGCACAGCTAGGTGTGCTACCACTTGTTGGTCTTGTTAGGTAAATTAATAATGGATAATCACTTTACCATCATTACCAATTACCTGATTTCAAAATCGTTAAGCGTTGTCGTGTCTATAGTCGGCATCTAACCAACAGCGTGGTAGAACTTCACCTGAAGGAAAAACGAGATTTTCTTTTTTAAACGTTTCAGGTTGCTGTTCTTCTTGACCTTCTTGGTCTTTTGCGTGAACAACATCACTATTTGGGTCAAGTAATTCCTGAATTTCAACAATTTTGACCAATGCGCCAGTATCTTTGATTTGTAAAAGCATGTAAATTGCCTCAATAAGTTTGCATGAAAGTTAAAAGCAAGTCTCAAAATAAACTCGCTCACATCTCAACCGATTTAGAAGGCCGAGATTCCTTAATTGTTAAAGGATATTTTTCTACCGATGTACACATAAATTGTACGAGATTCATTTATGTGTATCTGTGGTTTTCGTTTTTATAAAATTGAAGTAGCAAATAAATCCCTAATTCAGTATCTCAAATCTAATCAGGGAATACTAACTAAAACATTGTCCAAGTAAAATAAATAATCTTGGTTTTAGCGATTAGATTTCGCGTTGATATTTCTCCAAGATATCTACTAAGTTGACTTGGCATTGCAGTGGTAGTAAATCGATTAAAGGAACCTCTCTTCTACCGCCACCAATTTTTATGGGAATTGATTCCAAGACTTTTATAACTTGGTCTTCATTTACAGTGTTGGAAGTAATTAAGGGATACAACTGTTCAGCAACAAGGGTATGTAGTTTGGCATTAGATAAATAAAGATGCCATTTGGCAATGTCCATGTAGACATTTTCGCCAATTTCAGCTGCTAGGGCTTCCAGTAGTTCTGTGGTGTTAGTCTTAGCCATAAAAGTAACCCTACATTCAGAAAGAGCGAGAAATCCAGGCTTTTTTACATTATTGCTCACTTAACAGGCTGATTCTACTACCACAGGTTACAATCGCCCCAGCATCAGCAGTCCCTCTTCAGGTGGATTTTGATGGATCGCTATAATTAGCGATCGCACTAATATAAATCAGATGCACCAACAATATTCCTGTCCAACTTGCAGTCAACCACGGCAGCCACTCCCAGGTAGTGCTTTTTAAGATGTGAAAAAACCAAAAGCCAGAATTAATAGTAGCAGCGATCGCCACATGCACAGCAAAATTCATCCGGTCATCGATCTTGCGGTAATCTGGGTCTTTGCGATCGGGTTTGCGAGGCCAACGAGGAGGCATAAATATTTGTTACAGATTTAAATACACCCTATTCAGGGTAACTGAAAGTTCATGTCAGCGGAAGGAAATTATTAGACTTCTTGCATAAATCAAAAAAAGATAGGAAAGTGTCAATATAGGCTTATATCGAAGTGGAAAAATCAAGTACAACGAATTAACAATGACAGACGCTAAAAACGTAATCGACGGAAACCTAGAGGTTTGCTGTACTTCTCCCATGAGTGGGTTTTACCGCGACGGTTTTTGTCGCACAGGTGGTCAGGATTTCGGATCGCACGTCATCTGCGCCCAAGTGACATCAGAATTCCTAGAGTTCACCAAATCGCGGGGAAACGACCTCAGCACACCTGTTCCTGATTTTAATTTTCCTGGACTGAAGCTCGGCGATCGCTGGTGTTTGTGTGCTTCTCGCTGGCAAGAAGCTCTCGATGCTGGCGTTGCTCCACCCGTCATCCTTTCAGCAACCCATGCTAGAGCTTTGGAAGTGGTTTCCCTAGACGAATTGAAAAAACATGCCCTAACTTCCTCTTGATTGGGCATTGGGCATGGGTTATTCCCCTTGTCTCCCTTATCTCCCTTGTCTCCCTTGTCTCCCTCATCTCCCTCATCTCCCCCCACTCTTCACTCCCCACTCCCTTTTCTACAAAGAACGCTGTAACCCTATCTTGTTCTTAACAGTCGTTTGGATACTGCATGAAGCTGGACTTGTACTAAAGTTGCAAGTGTAGGTTGCCAAGGGTTCTTTTTGATAATTAAATACGCGGAGATTGTAACCAAAGTTCCGTGCAGCGCTACCCAAGCGATTTACGAAGTTGTAGCGCTCTACATAATCTAGTAAGCTCCAAATTTGCTGATTCACGATCAAGTCTACTCGTGCAGGTTCTTTGTCAGAAGCTGGATATGCTATCCAATTATCCAATAGCTTTTTCTCAGAGTTTTGTTGTGCCCACCATAAACTGGGAACGGTTAATCGTTCTGGGTTTATGGTGTTAGCTGTGATTACATAGTCTTTTGGCTTGGTCAATAAATCTAGTTCCAGAGGCGCACTAGAAGGCAATGGTATTGAGGGCGTTTGCGCTAGTGAAGGCGGGACTACTAAAGCGGTGAGGCTAATGGTTAGTAGTAATAAAAACGATGTCTGGGGACGGCTGCGCCAACGCCAAGGGCGAACGCACAATTTGAGTATATACATAACTGATACTAATTGCTAATTAAGGCACAAGTAAAAATTCGCACAATTTAAAGTTTTATGGCAACTATACGAATTCTTCGATAGTCTGCTGTCCAAGTTCCTTGTTGATATAGCCTTGGCTTCAGATATTCCTCGACGGCGCGAATTACTTGTATTTGTTGCTCACTAGAAAGTCCTGTTAAAAAACTGCTGGCGAACATCTGAATCCAGTTTGCCATACCTGCTTCTCCCTCTGCTAAAGGAGTTGGACGAGCAAAAAGCATGGCATGAATGACATCAAAGCCCTGATGTTCTAGCAGAGTGGCGTATTCACCAATGCTAGGAAAATACCAAGGATTTCGGGCTTGTGCAGAAATATTAAATGCTTCTAAGGCGCTTTCTAAAGCTGTAGCGATCGCCTGCACATTTCCCTTACCACCAAATTCTGCCACAAAACGTCCCCCTGGTTTTAGGGATTGATGTATGGAAGCGATCGCACTATCTGCTTGTTTCACCCAATGTAGTACAGCGTTGGAAAACACTGCATCCAATGGCTTATCTACTTGAAAGTTTATAGCATCAGCAACATCAAAGCGGATATGGGGATAGTTTTCTCTGGCTTTTTCGATCATCGTGGGTGCATGATCAACTCCCATCACTTCAGCACCAGCTTGGGCAATTTTTTCAGTGAGTTGTCCAGTACCACAGCCGAGATCCAAAATGGATTCTCCTGGCTGAGGGTTGAGGAATTTTAGTAAGTCGTCACCATACTGCCAAACAAAGGCGTGTTTATCTTCGTAAAGGGCAGCATCCCAATCATTATTAGGTATTGAAAGATTGTTCATAAGTGGTGAAATTACAGAATGTTGATTTTCGGTAAATCAACCATGTGCCTTGGGTTGATCACCGCCTATTGATCACAGTAGAAAATATTCTTAATTATGTCCAATATATACTTTTAGCTTAACTAATATTTTAAAGATATTAATTCAGATAACAGATGGAACTACGACACTTGCGCTACTTTGTCACTTTGGCTGAAGATTTGTGCCCGCATTCTTGCGTTAGTTAAACCGATCCAAACCGAAGTAAATCGCATCTGTGCCATTTTCCACAGCAGCTTTAGCACAGTCCCAGTTACCTGCTGGCGCGAGTAGTTCAGGACGTTGAAATCCGGGTTGGGAAAAAGGGCGATCGCCTTTGTCAATTCAGATAAATTAAGCGATCGCTTCCTCACCTTAATGGACAACAATCAGTATGGCGATTTAAATTTAGGGTAGATGCTCAAGAAAATTAGAGAGTTAAAAGCAATTTTGTTGAAGGCTGGGTTTGTCTATCGTCCTGCAAAAGGTAGTCATACCTTCTGGACTCACCTATTAATACCTGACGAACCAGTTACCATTGGGGGAAAAGATGGAGACGATGCACCCCGATACTTGGAAAAGCAAGTCAATCGTGTTTTGAAGCAACTAGGAGAAATAGAGGAAGAATAATGAGCGATCGCTACAGTATGGTAATTCAATGGTCAGATGAGGATAATTGCTACTTAGTACACTTACCGGAATTCCCTTGGCAGCAATTCCACACTCATGGTAAGACTTATGAAGAAGCCGCTAAACATGGACAGGAAGTGATTGAGTCTCTGATTGAATGGTATAAAGAGCAAGGAAAAACTTTGCCAGAGCCAATTACTTTTCCTCAGAAACCGTTAAAAGTGGCTTAAATCTTTTTTAGATGCTTTGCAGAAGTAGGGCGATCGCTCTTTTGTAGAGAACGAGTGATACACCAAGATTATTCCTGGTAATACTAAGATTAAGTCTATTTTGACAACAACTATGGTTAATCCTTTTACTCAGCGACCAGAACCACATTTGTTTAAGGGAGGAGATGCCTCAGATTACAAGGTAGTCGAAGGTGAAGCAGGTACTTGGGGTACTCGCCATAGAGCAAGTGGAGAGACTATTCAATCCGTTAGACCAGCTATTGATATGTTTAACATTGCTAATTTGGGAGTAAATATACTCAATCTGGGTGTAGGCATTTACAATGCTGCCCAACTTCACAAGGTCAAAAAGAAATTAGACCGGAATCAAGAGCAGATTCAATCATGTGTTGAGAAGTTAGGCAGAAATCATGAACAAGTTCAAGCAGTCTCAGATAAATTAGACAGAAATCATGAACAAATTCACTCTTGCTTTAACAGTATTCAAAATGCCCTTACTGTTCAACACCGCACTCTTGAGTTATTAGTTTGTAATCAGTGTAACTCAGCACAGCAAATGAATATTCTCCGTGAGGAGATGCGTACAGGTTTTCAAAATGTTGTAGAAGAAGTTAAAGATTTAGAAGCTCGTAGCCGTAGAGATGAGTTTGAGACTCGAACTTTTCTACTACTCAAAACCTATGAACGATTTACCTATACAGTGCCTGAATTACTAGAAGCAGATCCACTTATTCAAAGAGCCGAGGATTTAGAAGCTTGGCTGCGAACTCAACTTAATCGTATTGACATAGGCAAACCGGAAAGATTACCACTAATGGTAGCTCTTGCCTTTAGTGTCAGAGCAAAAGCTGATGCCTTTGAAGCGAAAGGAGGAGATTACACAAGTTTTGCTACTAAAGATATTGGGTTACTAATAAATCAACTGCATGATGAGGCTCGCGCATTCTGTGAGGGACGCAGTTTATATACTCTTGGAGTAGAAATGCCAGAAATACTCTACCAGTACGCCTTTTTGAATCGAAGTCTTTGCAAAGGGTATGAATTTAAGAAAAAAGTTAAGCAAGTTGATTCGGAATTGATTTTTTCGGTAGAAGAGTTGAATTGGGATGATGGAATGCAAGAATTAAGAGAATTATTTAAACCTAACATTGAATATACTGAATTTTTGGGTGGACACCAAGATATTAAGCTAAATACTATGGCAGATTACGATTGGTACATACGTTTTGCAAATCAAGATAGATTAACTTTTAACGTTCACTCTCATCCCTCAATAAAACTTTCTAATATTCTATGGAAGATAGGTCATCCAGAATTTAAGACTGGGGGAATTGAAAAAACTACACTCAATACTCTTATGTCTTTTGCTCTACCTGAAAGAGTTAATAAGATTTCACATCTTATACAAGCAGAGTTTAAGCTAGAGACTTCCCCTAAACTTCTTGTGGGTAAAACTGAAGTAATAGCGACAAGTATATAATCAGGCAAAAACCATGAATAAGTATAAGGAAATTTTACGTGTCGTACTTGCTATATCGATCATTGTGGTTGGAGTAACACACTTTATTATTCCAGAACCATTTGTCAAAATTGTGCCGCCGCAACTTCCTTACCCTTTAGGATTAGTTTATCTCAGTGGCTTTTATGAAATTTTAGGTGGTATCGGGTTATTAGTCCCGCCTGTAAGTCAAGCTGCTGCTTGGGGACTTATTGCTCTTTTTATTGCGGTTTTACCTGCCAATATCAACATGGCGGTTAATCATATTAAGCTAGAACATATACCAAATTCACCTTGGTTACACGTAGTCAGACTTCCCTTTCAAGCAGTTTTAATTGCTTGGGCTTGGTGGTACACGAAATCTTCTGATTGGGAAAAACAAGCTTCTATCATTCCTAAATCACTGATTCCCAAAGGACTAAAATTGAAATAAGTACGTTTTTTTATATTTGAATCATGCGCGTTGCAACTTTGTTTGGGATAACACTCTCGTTAGCAATAAGCATTGGAGGAGTTGCCGTGACGGGGACTCAAGCAGTGCAGCTTAGAGATGGTACTGTCTACTTTGTCGAACCGCCGAAACTTGTTAAGGCGACAACTACTTACAAAGATGTGAATATTTTGGGCGGGACTTATTATTTTACTATTAATTTGCCAGAGAATGCTGGAGAATCCCTCCAGAAGGTAACGATCGCTCAGAAAGAAGGAGTAGAAAACATCGACTACAATCTTAATGATACCCGCGCCTTTGTCGGAACAAGCGATCGTAAAGAAACGCGACTAAAACTAGGCGCAGTCACAAACGAGCGCAAGACACGCACGGTTTCTGTGAACTTTGACCCGCCTGTAACTCCGGGACAAACAATTACAATCGCCCTCCGCCCTGTGAGTAATCCCAGCTTTTCTGGTGTCTACTTATTGGGTGTCACAGCGTTCCCGGTGGGTGAGAAATCCCACGGCCAATTTCTTGGCTTTGGACGGTTTCAGTTTTACAGCAATAGGGGAAGCTGGTTTCCATAAACAAGGCAAGTTTTGGTAATCACGATCGCTTAATCTGATTGAGAACTAATACGGTAAGCGATCGCAAAACTTTAGAATAACTCTAATATCTCGAAAAGTAGAAAAGTGTTTTTATGAGCATCCCACTTGTAAAGCAGCCCACACAAGAAAAACTGGTAACTCTCAAAAATGTTTCTTGGGAGCAATTCAAAGGGATTGAGGCACAACTTCAAGATAACCGCAATGTCAGACTGTTTTATTTGTCAGGAATCTTAGAAATTATGTCGCCCATTGGAGATAAACATGAAAAAGTGAAAAGTAATTCTAAAACAAAATCTGGAGCAATTAGGGGGAACTTTTGTTTCTGTTCAGGCGTGAGTGCATCCCATCGCTCTTGTCTAATCCAAGCGACATCAGGAGAACGGTTTGCACCATTAGGAAGTTTGAAGCAGGTGGAAGAATCAAAGCAAACTCCTAAGTTAGTTTGGCGATTCCAAATCACAAAATCTGCTGCAATTTCAATATTACGATTTCCAGTTTCTCCGCCTGTGGGTGGCATGATCAGAAGTTCTCCGGCTGCGTTGCGTTCATATTTGATTTCAGGATTTTCCCGACAGGGTTGATAAAATTGGTTGTCGGTGAGTTGGATGATCGGGTTTAAGTTAATAGCGATCGCTGTCATAAATCAATATTTATCTCCAGATTATTTGCAAATTTAAAATAAATCCTGGTAAAATATCTTCTCCTGATAATTGTTGTGGAGATGTTAATATTTCCACTGGTTGACCAAGACGATAAATTTGTACCTGACGCATTTTCGGATTAATTAACCAACCTAATTTAACTCCATTATCGATATATTCCTGCATTTTCTCTTGTGTTTCCCGCAAAGTATCGCTGGGTGACATTAACTCTAAAACAAAATCTGGGGCAATTGGAGGGAACTTTTCTTTTTGTTCAGGTGTGAGTGCATCCCATCTATCTTGTCTAATCCAAGCAACATCAGGAGAGCGGTTTGCACCATTGGGCAGTTTAAAACAGGTGGAAGAATCAAAGCCAACTCCTAGTTTAGTTTGGCGATTCCAAATCACAAAATCTGCCGTCATTTCAAAATTACGATTTCCAGTTTCTCCGCCTGTGGGTGGCATGATTAGAAGTTCTCCGGCTGCATTGCGTTCAAATTTGACTTCAGGGTTTTGCCGACACAACTGATAAAATTGGTTGTCGGTGAGTTGGATGATCGGGTTTAAGTTAATGGCGATCGCTGTCATAGTAATTATGTTGAGGATGACTAAATTTAATCGGGTGTGCCATCAGGGCTATTTCATTCTCATCTAGTCCGCCTCAGAATGAATTCACCAGTCTAATAGCGAAAGTCGTCTAAAGACGGCTAAGAAAAGGTTATAGTCCGTTTTAACTGACATCTTGTACCATTCTCAATTAGCACCATCGCCCGCCCAGAACTCAAGTTCCGGGCTGATAGCTCAACTCCACGCTTAGTGGACTCAAACTTTTGCTCAGTCTTCTTTAGAAGACTTTAGCTATTAGCCTCAGAATGAATTCTGAGGCGGTTGTTGGAACTGATGCAAGATATCAGTTTTAACGGACTTTAGCTATAAGCCTCTGAACTTCAGTTCTGGGCGTTTTCTGTCTAGAACGAAATAGCCCTGGGTGTGCCATCGTTAGGAATAAGTTTTCTAGACTTGCCATCAGGGCTGGGTGTTGTCATCAAATTTTCATCAGGGTAAGTAACTTTGTCATTGGGAGTACGGTCTCCTACTTCTAAATAAATAGCAACCACCGATGAGCGATTTACTAAATGATGTCCATTTGCCTCACCTGCGGCAAATCCTGCTGCCATTCCCGGTGTGAGAATTTCTGTACCTCTATCTGTGACTAATGTTAGTTCACCCTCCAAGACATAGATAAACTCATCTTGATGAGAATGCCAGTGTCTTAAAGAAGAATAGCTTCCAGGCTCTAACTTTACCCGATTTACTCCAAAGTTTTGCAATCCTGCAAAGTTACCTAACCGTTGCCGTATTCTTCCTGCAACCATTGGCTTGAACTCATCAGGGTAATTTGTGCGTATTTCACTAGGTACTTCTTCGGGATTAATAATCATTGAATTACCAATTAGGAAACAGATTTATTGTGGATTATTGCACATAGTTTAGAACAGGCGATTAGCTTATGCAGTCAGTCAAGGTATGAATCAGAATATTGGAAGTGCCAGAATTTCGATTATTATTCCAACTCTCAATGAAGCTGGGAATATTAAAGAAGCAATCGCAACTACTCAACCCAGTAAAGATATAGAAGTAATTATCGTAGATGCTGGCTCAGAAGATGGCACAGTAGAAATTGCTCAGTCATTAAATATCAAAGTTATCTCATCGTCTCCCGGTCGGGCTGTTCAAATGAATGCCGGTGCTGTAGCTGCTAGCGGTGATATTCTATTATTTCTCCATGCAGATACTCGTTTACCGACCGGGTTTGATAACATGATTCGCACAGCGCTACAACAGCCTGGGACTGTAGCTGGTGCGTTTAATTTGCGGATTGATGCCTCACTTTTAAGTTTACGATGGGTGGAGTGGGGAGTAAATGCGCGATCGCATTTTTACCAAATGCCTTATGGCGACCAAGCAATTTTTTTAACAAAAGCAGTATTTCAGCAAATAGGTGGTTTTCCTGAATTGCCCATCATGGAAGACTTTGAACTCATGCGTCGTTTAAAACGCACCGGATGCATTGTAATTATTCTCACACCAGTTGTTACTTCAGCCCGTAGATGGTTGCAAAAGGGAGTATTCAAAACTACGCTACTTAATCAATTAGTAATTATTGCTTATTTACTCGGTGTTTCACCTGAACGAATTTGTCGCTGGTATCGCCAAGAAAAATTTAAGAAGGTTTAAGCTATTTCTGATCTAGGTAGTATATCCGTGTAAATATCAACGTTGAGCCTCAGAAGGTCAAAAATTCATCCCGTGCAAGTTATGAACAAGCATTTTATAGCAAATCGATTTAATCCGGGAGATTTGCGGAAGTTTTTTAGATTGATTGTATTAATATTACTAATACTTAGCTTTGCTTTTTTGTTAAATACTGACTTTGCTTTCGCACAAAAATCTGTAAATTCAAATTCTTTTAATCCCCAAGCTATTTTAGCGAATGCGTTGCAATGGATTGATAGCCTTGGTACAGTAGGAGCGATCGCTTTTATTGCCCTTTACATTATCGCTACCGTCGCTTTTTTCCCAGGTTCTATTCTCACCTTGGGAGCGGGTGTAATTTTTGGTGCAGTTTGGGGTTCTCTCTACGTGTTCATTGGTGCAACCCTTGGCGCTACAGCTGCTTTCTTTGTGGGACGTTATTTAGCAAGGGGCTGGGTTGCTAGTAAAATCGCAGATAACAAAAAATTTGCTGCCATTGACCAAGCTGTTGGTAGAGAAGGATTAAAAATTGTCCTGTTAACGCGATTGTTCCCCATCTTTCCTTTTAATTTGCTCAACTATGCTTTTGGAATTACGGGAGTTTCACTTAAAGATTACTTCATCGCCTCTGTAGGCATGATTCCCGGAACCATTCTGTATGTTTATATTGGTTCCCTTGCGGGTAATCTGGCCATGATTGGCACTGAAGCTCAACCTACCAACCCGACTTTACAATGGGCAATTCGCATCTTGGGTTTGATTGCAACAGTGGCTGTGACAGTTTATGTAACCTGGATTGCACGCAAAGCTTTAGAAGAGCAGGTAAATAGCAATTAAAATGCTCAAGATAAATTATCCCTTGCTGAAACCAGGAGCATCTCAGTGAAAGCAAATATACCAGACGAGAAACAAGATTCTTGCTCCCTCTCCGTGGGTTCGGAGAGGGTTAGGGTGAGGTTTTACAAGGCTTTTTACACTCATTGAGATGCTCCCGCTGAAACGTTTATACAGGAAAGCTTGAATAGTATCTGTCAATTCCAGACGGACAAAACAGTTTAAAGGCTGTATTCATTGTTAAATAAGCATTAAAAATAAAAGATTGAGCCGCCTAAATTTATCGGGATTCTTAATTTTGAATACCGCAAAGGCGTTGACTTGAGCATTTTTAATTTTCAAATGAGGTATAACTAATGTCCAATCCAGAATTCGAGAGAGTCACAGTTCGCCCAATGGATGAGTATAACCAAAAGTTGGTGTCTTACGTCCATCCGCCAAATTGGGTTAATCCTCAACCCGCAGATGTTTACGATTTGGTAGTAATTGGTGCTGGTACGGCGGGATTAGTGGTGGCGGCTGGCGCGGCGGGTCTGGATTTGGGTCTAAAAGTGGCGTTAATTGAAAAGCATCTCATGGGTGGAGATTGCTTAAATGTTGGTTGCGTACCATCTAAAACTATTATTCGGTCTGCTCGTGTTGTTGGCGAAATCTGGGATGCTCAAGATTTGGGAGTTAATATTCCCCAACATAATATTGATGTTGATTTTCCCAAAGTCATGGCGAGGATGCGGCGGGTAAGGGCTGGTATCAGCCATAATGACTCGGCGGAACGGTTTCAAAAGTTGGGTGTCGATGTCTTTTTGGGTAGCGGTCGATTTGCGAGTAAAAATTCTGTGGAAGTTGGCGATAAAACTCTCCGGTTTAAAAAAGCTGTAATTGCTACTGGCACAAGAGCTGCACAACTGTCAATTCCGGGAATTGAAAAGGCGGGTTATCTAACCAATGAAACGGTTTTTTCGCTGATTCAACGACCGGAACGTTTGGCCGTGATTGGTGGCGGTCCCATTGGTTGCGAATTGGCGCAGGCTTTCCGGCGATTGGGTTGTGAGGTGGTACTTTTCCATAGCAGTTCTCATCTTCTGAATAAAGAAGATGCTGAGGCGGCTGAAATTCTCCAAAAGGTTTTGATTAGCGAAGGAATTCGCGTGGTACTGAATTCCAAATTAGAAGAAGTGGTAACAGTCACTGAAGGGAAACGGCTTTACTTTTCCGCCAATGGTCATCGAGATTCGGTGACAGTAGATGAAATTTTAGTTGGTGCGGGGCGATCGCCGAATGTGGAAAGTTTAAATTTAGAAGCAGTGGGTGTAGAATACGACAAGCGCCAAGGTCTGAAGGTAAATGATTATCTCCAAACGACGAATCCCAAAATTTATGCAGCTGGCGATATCTGTATGAACTGGAAGTTTACCCATGCGGCTGATGCCGCAGCGCGGATTGTAATTAAAAATACGCTGTTTTCTCCCTTTGGCTTAGGACGCTCGAAACTCAGTAATCTGGTGATGCCTTGGGTAACTTATACTCACCCAGAAATTGCCCATGTAGGATTGTACGAACATGAAGCACAGAAATTGGGTATTGAGGTGACGACAATCAAGATAGCTTTTAATAGTGTAGACCGAGCGATCGCAGATGGTGAAGAGTCAGGATTTCTCAAAATCCACCATAAAAAAGGGTCTGATGAAATTATCGGTGCAACTATTGTCGCCAGTCATGCGGGTGAGATGATTTCAGAAGTGACTACGGCAATGGTGAATAAAATTGGTTTGAGTAAGTTAAGCAGTGTAATTCATCCTTATCCGACTCAAGTCGAAGCTATTAAAAAAGCAGCTGATACTTATCGTCGTACACTCTTAACATCAAATACCAAAAAATTATTAGGATTTCTCACCAAGTTATCTTGACCCAAGTCAGCATCCGCCCGGAAATAAATTTCCTTTTCTTATAGCTGAAATCGGTTTAAACCGACTAATGACAATCGATAAGACTTAGGCAAACAATAGCTGAAAAGAATGATTTTTAGGTAGAGGCAATTCACGTAGCTTTAGCTGACCGCAGGGTATTGCCCCAGAATGCATGTAGTTTTGCGTAAGTCCTAATCGAGAATAGTGATAGTTGTCTCTTGAGGGGCATTATTGAGAGGAACGTTAGGCACAAATGACCAACTTTTACAATTCTGATGCCGTGTCTGGAGCAACAATTTCGCCAGTACCCAATTGCAGTATCATGTCCTGGTCAGTAATTAATCCGCTGAGTTCCTTGACTTGTAAATTCATGTCTTCACAAGCTTGTCTGAGTTCTCGTGCAAATTTGTTGAGGTCTTGACCATAGCCACATTGATGAGCAGCAGTTTCAATCCCTTGCTTGGCATTTGCTCTAGCACAATCTACTAGTTCTGTGCCATGCAGTGGTGTAGGAGATGCCATAGACGTAGTTATTATTTCTTAAATGTTTGCTGCTAGATAGATTATCAATATTTTACCTTTGACTCATCCCTCCAATGGAAGACAATTAGGGTAGAGGTAGGAATTTACAGTTAGGAGTTTAGAGTGAAGAGTTATAAATTAAGAATATATAGTTTATAACTCCTAATTCCTAACTCCTGTACAGACGCGATTAATTGCGTCTCTCCTAACTCCTGTACAGACGCGATTAATCGCGTATCTCCTAACTTCTAACTCTATTTACTTAGCCATTGATAACTTCTCCACCATTGACGTGTAATACTTGTCCAGACATATAAGAAGAATCATCAGAGGCTAAAAATACGTAGCTGGGAGCAACTTCTTCTGGTTGTCCAGCTCGTTCCATTGGTACTTGTTTCCCAAAAGTTTGAACTTTCTCTTTCGGAAAAGTTGAGGGAATTAAAGGTGTCCAAATTGGCCCTGGTGCGACAGCGTTAACGCGAATCTTCTTTGACACCAAATTTTGTGATAAGGAGCGAGTAAAAGCAACGATCGCACCTTTTGTAGAGGAATAATCTAGGAGTTGTGGGTTCCCTTTATAAGCTGTTACCGATGTGGTATTGATGATAGAACTGCCTGCTTTTAAATGCTTGAGTGCAGCTTTAGTCATGAAAAACATCGAGAATATATTAGTGCGGAAAGTGCGCTCTAGTTGTTCTTTGGTAATTTCCTCAATACTATCTTGCGGATGTTGTTCGGCAGCATTGTTGATCAGAATATCGAGTTTGCCAAACTCATCAACTGTTTGTTGTATAGCTTGCTGACAAAAAGTTTCATCGCCAATATCGCCTGCGATGGTTACTGCACGACGTCCTTGTTTTTTTACCAAATCTTTTGTTTCTTTGGCATCGTCGTGTTCATTTAGGTAAAGAATCGCCACATCTGCACCTTCTTTAGCAAATGCGATCGCTACAGCACGACCAATACCACTATCTGCACCCGTAATCAATGCTACTTTATCTTGTAACTTGCCACTACCCCGATACTTGGCATCATCTGCCTTGGGTTTTGGCGTCATTTCTGATTCAACCCCTGGTGCTTCTTGTTGCTGTGGCGGTTGTAATTTTTTTTCTTTTTGCTCTTTTGATTTAGCCATAGGTTTTGTCTTGGTAATTCACCTAACCACGAAAAACAAGTACACAAGTTTCATCTGATGAAAGATTTATACTTTTCATCTGCTTTCAAGTTAACTATTATGTTGCTGTACTTTATCGCTCCCTAGAGGTAAAGTAAGCTGCAATTTGCTCAACCTTAAGACGGAAAATAAATTAAGGAAATAGTGATAAACAAGATTCCCGACTTCTTAAATAAGTCGGGAATCTGGGGGTTGCAATTATCACAAATTAAGTAGGATTGCTATAGTTTGATTTATTCTTGCCGACTTTCTTAAAATTATTGCAAAACTACCTGAATCCTGACACCTGGGCTATACCTTTAAACTAAACGTCCAAAAGTCTGCGTGGTGCGCTACATTGAGATCATTAGAGAGCAGGGGTTATGGCAACACTAAATATTTCCGAGTTAGAACAGATTGAAAAGTTTCGCCATTTACAATCAACTCTGCGCGATCGCTGGAAAACGATTGAGCTATTTGACAATAGTGAAGCGGATATTATAATTATTCCCTCCCTGAGTATCGACCAGCGCGAACTCCAAAAGATTGAAGGCTGCGAACATTATGAAGAAAGATTACTATTTTCCTTAATTCGGTTACAAAATCCCCGGACTCGGCTAGTTTATGTAACATCAGTACCGTTGCATCCTAGTATCATTGATTATTATCTGCAACTGTTGCCAGGAATTCCCTTTTCTCATGCTCGGAATCGCTTGCTGCTACTTTCAACTTACGATTCCTCTCTTAAGCCCCTCAGCCAAAAGATTTTAGAACGCCCCCGCCTGCTAGAGCGGATTCATCAATCTTTGAGGCTAGAGAAATCATTTATGATCTGTTACAACTCTTCGCACTGGGAAGGCGAATTGTCTGTAAAATTAGGTGTACCACTATATGCTGCCGCACCAGATTTACAGATTTGGGGGACAAAAAGTGGGAGTCGGCAAATCTTCAAGGAAAGCGGAGTACCGCATCCAGATGGCACCGAAAAAGTTTGGAATCATACAGATTTGGCAGAAGCTACCGGTGATTTGTGGGAACGACAACCAACATTACAACGGGTAGTGGTAAAACTCAACGAAGGCATTTCTGGAGAAGGGAATGCCTTGCTAGACTTTAGACCGATTGAGAATTTAGCACCAAGTAAAGGTACTCATGCCCAAAGGGTAGCAGCAATTAGCGATCGCTTCTCAACAATGCGCTTTCAAGCAAAGCAAGAGAGTTGGGACAATTTTTCCGGAAGAATCAGGGAATTAGGGGCGATCGCTGAAGCATTTGTGGAAGGCGAAATTAAGCGATCGCCCAGTGTCCAAGGGCGGATCACACCCACTGGCGAAGTGGAAATCCTTTCAACCCACGACCAAATTCTTGGAGGTCCAGACGGTCAAATTTATCTTGGTTGTCGCTTTCCGGCTGATGAAAGCTATCGGTTGCAATTACAGCAATTGGGATTACAAGTTGGCAGAAAGCTAGCAGAAAAAGGCACTTTAGAGCGATTTGGTGTAGATTTTATCGCTGTTGACAAGGGTAATGGAGAGTGGGATATTCAGGCGATCGAAATTAACCTGCGTAAAGGCGGCACAACTCATCCATTCATGACCCTGAAATTATTAACGAACGGTCGTTATGACCTTTCCACGGGCTTATTTTATAGTCAACAAGGTCGTCCCAAATACTACATTGCCACTGACAATCTCCAAAAAGAGCGCTATCAGGGATTATTACCTAATGATTTGATGGATATCATCGCTCACCAGAGACTACACTTTGACAGTGGTACTGAAACAGGTACAGTCTTTCATCTTATGGGTTGCCTTTCGCAGTTTGGCAAGTTGGGATTAACCAGCATCGGTGATTCCCCGCAACAAGCACAAGACATTTATAACAAAGTTGTCAAAGTTCTGGATGAAGAAACCCGTAGCAATAATCATGATTTCTCGGCGTTTTCAGATTATTCCTTTCCCGTGGTTTGGGATGAACATAGTTAAGGAATGTCGTTTGCAACAGATGAATTGGCTCTAGGGGTGTACAACTGTACGCCCCTACCTATGTATCCGTATTAGGTATTTCGTGAAATGATATCAAGACTTACGCGTTGACAATAAATACCAAATATATATCAGGTGAAAAACCACATCTTTTGTAGGGGTTTAGCATGCTAAACCCCTACAGCATCGTCTATTTACGACCAAAGGATAATTAAGAAAAGCCTGAAACAACCTATTTTTGTTAACGCAGATCATGATGAATTTGTACAGTGCGTAAGTACTAGATATAGGACTCCGATCAGATTTATCAGTGAACCATCTAGGCTAAAATGTTCCAAAAAAATTGTAGGTTGGGGAGCCACTGCGTTGCGCGGGTTTCCCGCGTTGTAGCAAGTGGCGTTGGAGGCTTTGCGTAACCCAACATCATGATATATGTTGGGTTGCGCTCCGCTCCACCCAACCTACGTCTACGTCTAATGCACTACTTTAGCCTAGAGGGTCCACTACGTGCATTTCAAAAATATAGGACTCCGATCAGATTTATCAGTACTACGCTCAATGAAGGTAAACGTCAAGTCAGCAACTTATATTGTCCGGGTGCGGGTTGATGGGGCGGAAAGTCCACTCCACAAGAATTAGTCTGGAGAATATGATTCGCTACAGGTGACGATTTTATGAATGCTATGACAATTATCAAAAAAAGCTAAAATATACATCTATGTGGTAGTGGTTAAACTAAATTCGACCTGGGGCATTCCAAGTCATTAGAAGCATCCAAAAATGGCAAAGACTCTTGATGCGGCACTTACGAGGTGCGGTATTTAAGTTAGCATAACTTGCAGCGGTTCTTGCCAATCTAACTGCAACTGTAAATTAGCATTGCCGCGATTAATGGCAATTTCTACCCAGCCGTGACTGCCAACTAAAGCTATTATCTCTCCCACGTTGACATCACTGTAAGTTTCACAGCCTAGTATACTTAACCCGGCGGCTTGCACACACCAAGTTTTGCCTTGTACGTAACTTCCTGGAATGTTGCTCACTAAGTTGCCAAAATTGTCAATATATTGAATGCAACCCACTACACCTGTGGTTGTCTGCTTGCACTCGCCGATATCCAGTTTTACCAAACTTGCTGGATCAATTTCTTGTCCTAGCTGTTTGAGGGAGACGCCACTAGCAAGATTAGCCCCGATTGGTGCAAAGATATCTCTACCGTGAAAAGTCTTGCTTGGTTGAGGAGTTCGCCAATAGTTAAGATTTGTGAGTTCGACGGCACAGGTCGCTGGGCTTTGACTCAGTACCCCACTGAATATACCATTATCTGGGCCGACGAGAAACCCTTGAGCAAATTCTACTGCGATCGCTCGTCGCTTGCTTCCCACACCCGGATCTACTACTGCCACATGCACTGTCCCAACTGGGAAATAGGGATAAGCATTCATCAGGCAAAACCGGGCTGCTTTGATATCTTGCGGTCCAATTTGGTGCGTTAAGTCTACCACCGTCAGTCTTCTGTTGATTTGGGCGATGATTCCCTTCATTATGCCCACATAAACATCGCGATCGCCGAAATCGCTCAGTAAAGTCACAAGCGGTTGTTGATTTATCTGATTTGTGTACATAATTCTTAATCAAATTAATTACATAAAAAAATATTTTTCTGTAGCAACAGCTACAAAATGTGTGTTATGTTAAGAAGACAAGACATAAAGCGAAAAATTAAAAAAGGTAATCACTATGAGTCAAAATAGACTACAAAGTGTGAGCAAAGGACAAGAAGTTCACAGAGCGAATATTCAAAAAAGCCTAGAGCATCGCTTGCAAGTAGCCAGAGCAAAGGGCGACGAACAACTGATTCGTCAACTAGAAGCTGAGATGACACATTTCAGCTAAATCAAGTTTTCATTGTTCATAGTTTTGTTGTGTAACCCGCTACGGCGGGTTTTTCGTTTTTATGGGGTTTCCTAGCAATTTCGCTCTAAAAGCATTTTTCAATTAATTGAATTACCCAACTCCCCACTCCCCATCCTCACACTTCCGGCTCAACACCCAATGCTCGTAACTGTGCTGCCAAGCGTTCAGCCCGTTGCAGGGCAGTTTCTTTGGCTTCTTGCTCTTGTTCAGCTCGTAAACGTTCTTGTTCAGATCGTTCTGCACCAGTCGGAATCATATTCCCTGTAGCATCACACCACCTAAGCCAAACATCCCGCTTACCTTCATACGCACCTTCCCACAAACATAAACCTAGCTCAACTTCAGTCAGCCATTGCTCACTCATGGGTATGTATTGCCGCCCTCGCAACTCGTACATCTGTAGAACTTTGTTGTTTCTCAGATGGTAGATTATCCAAAGGTTCATCATCCTCTGTTACCAAATGACTAACACCGGGTAACAAATCTTCTGGTAATAAGCCAGCGTCTGTCAAGGTGATAGATTCACTCATAAGGAATTCTGGGGATAGCAGCTTAATTCTATTATGGCAGCAGGTATCAATTCCCATAAAAAACCCCCTCTGCTTTGGTCATAGTAAAGTGATTACAAAACAGAGAGGGTTCATTTTTTATTTTTGTATAGGCAAATTTTAAGGATAATGCTGGCAAAAAACCAGTTTCTCTGATTTAAAGCCTGCAAAAACCTATGTTGTGTTTATTTTAACTTGCCTACTCAGTTAAATCTATTTCCAATCAGGAATCACGTCACCTTCTCCTTCTCCACCAATACCGATTCCAGTATTATATATTTTTGCATCAGTCAGATTGAGATCATTCATTGATGCTTGATACACATTAGAATCGTTAATCGTAGCGCGAGTAAAATTTACCCCGTTGAGATTGGTTTGCTTCAAATTCACATTGGTTACATAAGCCGATGTTAGATTAGCACCTGCCAAGTTTGCACCAGTTAAGTCAGCACCTTCGAGGTTAGCCCCTACAAGGTTGGCTCCTTGGAGCTTCGAGCCTCTCAAATCAGCACCAATTAAATGAGCGCCACTGAGGTTAGCTCCCGATAGATCACACTTGACACATTCCCCAGTTGAAAGCAGCTTTTGTAAGTCCTGCGGATTCCCGGCTCTAACCGAGCTAGTGAAAAATAGGGGAGTTGCTAAGGCAATGGCCGCTAATAGCTGGAGTTTCATAATTTTCCCCCTTAATAATCAAGTTGCGTCCGTTCTGTCCCTCACCAGTCTATTATCTCACTAAACTTTGTGAGGTCAATCTATCTATGCGCTGAAAAATTGGTTGCGATCGCAAACAGCGAACCTAGAGAAGGAAAAAATGTCATTTCTTCTGTTTTTTGACGATTTTTAGTCGATAACCTGCCAATGTTAAATCACTGTTAAATCTTTTTAAAAGCTTGGACTACTCGCTAAAGATTGTCTATTTTTATAAGTATTTATACTTGATGAATTGATTCCATAACATATCCCTCTTTCAAGAAACACTTGACGTAAAGCTTATGTAGAAAGGGTTTGATAAAAT